>CAYTGF010000071.1:0-1507 GCA_964437285.1 uncultured Gammaproteobacteria bacterium | reverse complement strand
ATTTCGATGAATGGTACAATGATCATGAACCATTGCGGGCCATGACCAAGCCATTGAGAGTAAAAGGTAATGTGCTGGTGCCAGTAGAAAAGTCACTGCCGGTATTACCCAATACAATATAAGCGCCTACTAGTTTACTTACGGATGGGTTAATAGTGACCTTACCTAATACAATCCAGGCTACCGAGGCTAAATTATTGATATGCTGGTCAATAGCATCATTGTAATAACTCATATTATCATTAAGGATCAAATCACCACCTACTACCACTGTACCGCTACCTAAAGCATTGGCCGTAGCGTTATAAAATACCAAATTATTACTGATAGTAAGATTACCACTACAATAGTACACATCTCCACCTAATGGATTTGTATGGGTAGATAATAAACTATCGGTACAATTCCCAATCTGACTTGTACCATTAGCCTGTGCCGAGGTAATAAGTTCATTTACATGAATAGAGCCTAAAGCACCTCGATACACTTGATAGGTGTTATTCGTTGGAACGCCACCTAAGTTGGTGGTGGTATTCGTATTCCCAATTGGGCTGGTAGAAACTGTTCCCGCAGTAATAGAGCCATCGGTTTGAATGAGATATGTGGCATTGTATTGCCCGGCTGGAGCGGCTTGAGAGAAATTAATACCACCCTTACTGTAGATGTCTCCTTGGGTAGTTTTGAGCCAAGCATCAGCCACAGAAGAACCATAATTATTCAGATCAAACTGTACCCAACCGAAACCACTGCCATCTACCACTGTGCCACTAGCTGGATCTGTGCCGTTAGCATTCCAAGCCCAACCAGAGAAAGTTTGCGCAACTGTATCAAACAAAACACCAAATTTTCCACTACCACTAGTGGGCGTGCCACGCAATTGGATCCAGCCCCAATCATTGGCGGATGTACCACCTAAACTACTTTCGTAATCACGTAAGGTACGAAATCGTGCCCAACCATATAATTCGCCAGTTTGTTCGTTCCAATGAGCATCTTTGGTTTCGTCTTCGTTATGCGTACTGGGATCGTTCCCTGCAATATTAGGTGGTTCAGTGACACTACCAGTGATTATAGGGTCAAAATCAATCATACCTAAAGGTTGAATACTAGAATCAGTTGAATCATATGCGCCGATCCAGGCTTGGCCAGTAATGTCGCAATCACTAGCACAACCGCCTTGCTCTAGTACTACGGCATAATCATGGCGCGTGCCAGCTGTGCCATCGCCACAAGCTGTACTGTAATATGTTGTTAAATTTTCACAATTAAAACTAATCAAACCAGAGCCACTGGTGCCATCAACACTCGCTCCGATCCAACCCCAGCCCATCGCTTCATGGCCTTGCGGAAAAGCGATGACCTGCCAATATTTGGTATTGACATCGGCATTGCCTGCTCCATCAGGGCGCCAAAATGATGTTCGCAGATTCGTAGTGCTAGTAAGTAAGTTCAACCAACGATTACGTGGATACGCCACTGTTGTATCCGTTACTGCTGTTGTCACAAA
>CAYTGF010000070.1:901-1516 GCA_964437285.1 uncultured Gammaproteobacteria bacterium | reverse complement strand
TTCCAGTTTTTTTCTGGCCATTTCTTCAACAAGAGAAAAATCAAGAACGGCTTCCCCTTTTATTGTATCTAGAAGATCCAGTGTTTCTTTGAAAACCTGGATTCCCTCATTTTTTTGCCCCAGCTTTAAGTGGCAGACCCCCATCATTGTTTTAATGGGTTGTAAAAAAACCGGGTGGAGTTCCTGTTTTTTTAAAAAACGGGATAATTTATGAAGAACCGTCTCATATTGCCCGAAATAATCGATTAGCAAACGGGCTGAAATGATTTTGAGGGCCGGGTCGTCTGGTATTTTTTTTTCAGCCTGATCGTAGTGCTTCCAGGCTTTTTTGAAATCTTTTTTGTGTTTGGAAATAAGCCCAAGAAGGGAATAAGCCAGCCCCAGTTCGTTGTCATTCTGGGTTTCTTCCAGGAATTTTTCCAAAAGTTGGCTTGCTTCCTCAAACTTTTTTTGTTGGAGAAGCTGGACAGCCTGTTTGATGCCCTGATTAAGCATTTATTTTTTTCCTAAAAGATCCACCACCTGAAGGTGAATATTCTGGTTGGTTGCCAAAATTTCTTTGGCATAAATTGAAAAAGGCCGGCCCATAAAATCTGTCACCTTGCCTCCTGCTTC
>CAYTGF010000070.1:0-891 GCA_964437285.1 uncultured Gammaproteobacteria bacterium | reverse complement strand
ACAATCAAGAGGCCTGCGGCCACATCCCACGGAAACAGGTTGAGCTCCCAAAACCCGTCGTAACGCCCGCAGGCCACGTAGCAGAGGTCGACAGCGGCCACACCATCACGTCTTACAGCCTGGGCATTGAGCAGCATTTTTTCAAAATTGTTGAAATTGTTTTTTTGGGTTTGATGGATGTTGTAGGCAAAACCTGTGGCAAGCAAACTCTGACGGAGAATTTTTTGCGGAGAGACCGAAATTTTTTTGTCGTTCACAAAACTTCCGCTTCCTCGTTCGGCGTAAAAAAGTTCGTTATGGTTGGGCTCATAAATAACCCCGGCAACAATCTGGCCTTTGTATTCCAGGGCGATTGAAACGCAAAAAAGAGGGTAACCGTGAGAGTAGTTGATGGTTCCATCCAGGGGGTCAATAATCCACTTGTAATCAGAATGTTTTCTCATTCCCCCGCCTTCTTCGGCTAAAATATCGTGGGTCGGAAATGTCCCCTGAAGTTTTTCAACAATCATTTTTTCACAGAACTTATCCACTTCGGTAACGGGGTTTATTTCCCCTTTCCATTCGATGGTATGAGGGTCTAAGAGTTTTTCTTTTTGGTAGGTTCCTGCTTCTCTTGCAATTTCTTTGGCTATATGAAGATAATCGGTCATAATTGTAGGGACGATTCATGAATCGCGCCCCTACGCATTTATACATGCCTCTTTTTAAATTCAATCTAAAAGATCAGGATGGTGACTCAGTTATTCTCACCGGAAATGACGCACGTCACTTAACCCGGGTATTGCGCGTTAAAATCGGGGAGGAAGTGACTTTGACAGATGGGGAGGGGCACCTTTTTCAATCTGTTTTAGTTTCAGACCGTCCTGAAGTTGTGTTGAAAATTAATAAAAA
>CAYTGF010000069.1:0-1526 GCA_964437285.1 uncultured Gammaproteobacteria bacterium | reverse complement strand
CACGAGGATAGCGCCGTCCATCTGCGCAGCACCAGTGATCATGTTCTTAATGTAGTCAGCGTGGCCAGGGCAATCGACGTGCGCATAATGGCGCTTGTCAGATTCATATTCCACGTGAGAAACAGCGATGGTTACGATTTTTGAATCGTCACGGACCGTACCACCCTTGGCGATTTCAGCGTATTCCTTGATGGTCGCCATACCGCGGGCAGCCTGGACCTTGGTAATCGCGCAGGTTAAAGTGGTTTTGCCGTGGTCGACGTGACCGATGGTTCCAACGTTAACGTGCGGTTTTTTTCTTTCGAATTTTTCCTTCGCCATGGGTTTCTCCTGATGATTGGAATTATCTTTATATTGAAAACGAAAACGTTTTAAACTTGTCTCCAATTGATTCAGCTGGAGATGGGGTTTGAACCCATGACCTCGTCCTTACCAAGGACGTGCTCTACCAACTGAGCTACTCCAGCATTTAAATCAGCTGAAGCTAAAAAAAGAGACAGTCCTCTCCTGGATGGAAAGGTAAAGACCGAATTATACGTATGAAAAACACCCTGTCAATATTCTTTTTTTGAGAAAATCCAAGAAAATTTACGGGGGACGCTTGAATGCTCATCATTATATGACGCGGAGCAGCCAGCGTCAAAGGCTAATTTATTCCTTGCTTTAACATGCTACTTTCTATACTATTGTTTTCCCGGCCTTTGCCGTTTATCTTTAATGCAGTGGGGATTTTGGTTTTTCGGCAATTTCGATGTAACCCATTTAAAATCAAGGGTTTACATTGATTAAATTCGCATTCCGGGTATTTCAATCGCTTTTCCAAGGAGATTCTTTTGAACACACAAATCGTTGAAACTAAAGAAGATATAGCAACAGCAGAAAAAACGGCGCTTAAAACGTCCATTAAGCCCGAACTGCTGGCTAACGCTGGTCAAAACCTGGTTGAATGGCCTGCCGCACTTTTTATCACTGCCGTACACGTGGTCGCGGTTATATTTGCCTGGAAGACTTTCACCTGGCCGGCTTTCTGGCTTTTTGTTGTCCTTCACTTTGTTACCGGTGGTCTGGGAATCACCCTTGGCTTCCATCGCCTTTTCACTCACCGCAGCTTCAAAACCACCAAATGGATGGAATATTTTCTGGCGTTTTGCGGCACCCTGGCATGCCAGTCTGGCCCCATTAAATGGGTCACAGCCCATCGCATTCACCATGCATACTCCGATAAGGAATATGACCCGCACAGCCCGCTGAAAAGCTTTTTCTGGTCCCATATGGGCTGGTGTCTAATGAAAAACCGCTATATCGATGACAAGGAAGTCCAAAACCGGATTTCGCCGGATCTGACCAAAGACCCGGGCATGATTTTCTTCGATAAAACTCACGTTCTCTGGACTGCTGTTCTGGCGGGTGCTCTTTACCTTTGGGGCGGCTGGTCTTTCGTTGTATGGGGCGTTTTTGTCCGCCTTGTTGCTGTCTATCACTGCACCTGGCTGGTCAACTCCGCGGCACACGTCTGGGGTTACCGT
>CAYTGF010000068.1:0-1536 GCA_964437285.1 uncultured Gammaproteobacteria bacterium | reverse complement strand
GATTTCAATTTATCGTCAAGCTTGTCATTTAGAAGCACCCTCTGCTGAGTTATATGATGAATTAGCACAAGCTTTAGCACAATTTTATCAATGGGAGGAAGCGATTTCAGTTTATCGTCAAGCTTTAGAATTGAACCCAGAAAACCAAGGTGAAATTGAAGTTCGCTTACAACAAATTTTAAGTAAACAACGTCAATTTGAAGAAGCAATTACGGCTTATCGTCGTACCCAAGAATTTATTCCTGATTCCTTTGAATCTTATCAAAATTTAGGACAAACTCTTCGACAGCAAGGCAATATTGAAAATGCGGTTGTCGCCTTACGTCGCGCTTGCGTTCTTAACCCTGGATCTCCAATTGCTTATCACCTTTTAGGTCATACCTTTGCTATGTTGCAAAAGTGGGATGAAGCTATTTGCTGTTATCAACGTGCTTGTGAAATTTATTCCCTTTCTCCCGATATTTATTTACATTGGGGAGAAGCTTTAGAACAGAAAGGAAATTACCAAGATGCTCTAACGTATTTCCAAAAAGCAATTAATCTTAGACCAGAGTTTGATCTTGCTTATGAGGGGATGACTCGTGTGATTTCAAAAAAAAGAAATAATATGATCCCCTAAACCCCACGTAGAGACCTTCCATGGAAGGTCTCTACAAGATGGTTAATTGTTCAGAGCATCAGCTTTTTGTTGGGCTTGTTCTTGATTTCGACGATATAATGCTGCGCGATTTTGGGCTGTTGGATATCGTTCAAAATCAGGAGAAACTGCGGCCATCAAATCGGCGGCTTGCTGCCATTTTTGAGCAATTTCTAGCCATTCCTGACGGGTATCAGCAACTTTTCCTTCTGCGGCTGCTTCAGTGGCAAGTTTGACTCCTTGACTAAATTGTTCTGTTGACGATAAAGGTTCAACAGGAGGAGAAACGTCAACCGGAGTTTTTCGGTTAGATTGTAAGGCATTAAATAATTGAAATTGTAATTCGCTGTATCACCAAAATCCTATTAATCCTAAAACAATACTTAAACCAACCCCCACGATTAAACTCAGGGTAGATGGAGGTTTTTGGGGAACGAAAGTTGAGGAAGAATGATTAACAATCGGTTGATTCGGAATAGAACTTTGAGAGGAAGTTGGCTTAAACCAATGTGTTAAAAAATTAGATTTTTTGAGAATAATCTCTTCTGACCACAACAATTGTTCTTCAGGATTTTGGATAATATTTTCTAACCAAAGTAACTGTTGTTCTTTCAAAATCCGGCTGTGAATTCGGACTCGATGAATATTCCGAGGAGAAATAGATTCTAAAATATCCCGAATTTTACTAACAATAATGGATTGTTCTAAGGATTCAGGATTTTTAGCCTCACAAAGCAGTTGCAAAACATCATGGATAAAAACTGCACGAGTTCTTACCCCTAAATCAATCATTTGTTCATTAATGACTTGAATGATGGCTGCAACACGACCATTATGGGCTTGTTTAGCAATGTCATTCATCGCATTTGATAGATAACAGGGAATAGGGAACAGGGAAC
>CAYTGF010000067.1:1010-1550 GCA_964437285.1 uncultured Gammaproteobacteria bacterium | reverse complement strand
ATTGCTCGAACAAGGCGCCCAAACCCGCCTTGCGCATGAAATCCACATTCAGCTGGAACTCGCCACGTGGCTCATACAGGCCGGCTGTGGCGCGGATTTCCACCTGCAGCCCTTCGCTCGGGCGAAAGTCCAGTGCTGCCCTGCGGCCGCGAAACATCACGCAACGCACCTGTGCCGTTTTGTCCTTGAGCGAAAAATACCAGTGGCCGGATGCGGCAATGGTGAGATTGGAAATTTCTCCGCTAATCCATGCCAGTGGCAGCGATTGCTCCAGCAATAGGCGAACCGAGCGGTTCAATTCGGACACACTCAGAACACGATCTGCAACCATAGTCAATCCATCTGCGTCAAAAAATGCGTTTAATCCACAGTTGCAACAAAAATGCCACAATCAAAACAGAGCATTAACTCGAATTTAAGCATATTCTTATGTTTTTGATATTTAAAGACTTTTTATTAAATCACTTTATATTCCCAAAACAAGATACTTGACCGGGAACAAAATTGGCGCTTGTCGGCGGGCATTATGCACAAAATTAT
>CAYTGF010000067.1:381-1000 GCA_964437285.1 uncultured Gammaproteobacteria bacterium | reverse complement strand
CTGCGAAACCAATCTCAACAGAGCCTGACGGCAAGCCGCGACAAATCGGCGAATGTGACAGCGGCATACTTGCCGAACCGCACCCGAACAGCTAAAGTTCATTCCTTCTGGATATAGCCATCACGGAGTGTTTCGCGTGTTCTCCATCATTCAAGCAGCCGGCTGGCCGGTCTGGCCATTGATTCTGGCCTCGATTGCAGCCGTTACCATTATTATCGAGCGTTCGCTGTCGTTGCGGCAATCGGTGGTTGCGCCAACCGGCCTGTTACAAAAAGTGGTTCAGGAATACCGTGCCGGCACCCTGACGCAGGAAACCCTGGTCAAGGTACAACACGCATCCCATCTGGGCCGCATTCTTGCCGCTGGCCTGCGCAACGTTAACAGCCCGCGTGAGGTGATGAAAGAATCGATTGAAGAAACCGGCTCTGCTGTTGCGCACGACCTGAACCGTTTCATGACCACCCTTGGCACCATTGCCTCGCTGGCGCCGCTGATGGGCCTGCTCGGCACCGTGGTCGGCATGATCGAGATTTTCGGCTCGCAGTCGCCCACCGGCAACAACCCGGCAGTGCTGGCGCACGGTATTTCGGTGGCACTCTATAACACTGCTTTCGGCATT
>CAYTGF010000067.1:0-341 GCA_964437285.1 uncultured Gammaproteobacteria bacterium | reverse complement strand
CCGGCCATGGGCTTCTATCGTCATTTCCGCGCCCGTGTTGATTCGCTGCTGATCGATATGGAGCAACAGGCAATCAAGCTGGTTGAAGTTGTTCACGGCGACCGCAAGCTGTAATCACCCCGGAGCAGACAGATGAACTTCCGCCGCGGCAGCCAGCACGAAGAGCCAGAAATCAATTTCATTCCGCTGATCGACGTGTTGATGGTGATCCTGATTTTCCTGATGGTCACCACCACCTACTCGCGTTATGCCGAGTTGCAGATCAACCTGCCGCAGGCTGATGCCGAACAGGCGGCCGACAAGCCGGCAGAGATCAATGTCGGCGTGGATGCCAACGGCCG
>CAYTGF010000066.1:0-1594 GCA_964437285.1 uncultured Gammaproteobacteria bacterium | reverse complement strand
CGGGGATGTTCGCTTTCAATGCCGCTTGCACCAGCGCCCAGGCGGGATCGGAGATACCGGGCGTACCGGCATCGGTGATGAGTGCCACGGATTTCCCACTCCGAATTTCCTCTACCAAAGCTTGCGCTTTTGCGTCACTGCTGTGGCTATGAAAACTGGTGCATGGCGTGGTGATGCCGTAGTGCTTGAGCAGCACATGAGAATGGCGAGTGTCTTCCGCAGCAATCAAATCCACTTCCTTCAAAATACGTACGGCACGAAATGTAATGTCCTCTAAATTTCCAATGGGTGTGGCCACTAAATACAGTTTCATTGTTTCCAAGGGTCAGAAGATTTGGTGATATGTGGCCCTTTCAAGTAATACGGCTCAACGATCTCTACTGGTGTGGCACTAGTCAGACCGTAGGTCATGAGCATTTCTCCCATGCTTTGAAGTTCATGTCCTATGATTCGTTTCCAGTGTTTTTCCCTAATGAGCGGGCTGAGCTCCTCTTCCAAGGTTTCCGGGAGCTCGGCCACCACTTGAATGCCATGATCGTGCGGATAATCATTTAAAAGTGCCGCCAAAGCACCCACCCGAACCGGCTCATTTTGAAATTGAACGGAGCAGTCCAAACGTCCGGCGTGCAAGATCGCTAAAATGGGATCAGAAACGGCCGCTTTGCGCTGCAGGAGTTCAAAAGTAGTGAGTGTAAAAAGGCGTGCCTCGAGCCCGCTGGCCAAAGCATTAGCAAACGCTACGCCGGTGCGCAGTGAGCTGAATGAACCTGGACCTTTAACCACAACAATAGCGGTAATATCGGATTTTGTAGCACCTGTTTCATCTAAAATTTCCTGCAATTTGGGCACGAGCTGGTCCACGTCTTTATGGTCATGATCATCCGGCCACATGCGCTCCGCCAAAAGCTCCCACTCCCCTGGATTGGATGGGTTCTCTCGCAGCAAAGCCAATTCATGCTCTCGCTGGGCGGTATTGATGGCTAAAATCATGGTTTGGAGCTTTATTCAAGCGTATCAATTTCCACTCCAGTGTAATAGTATTTGATGATTTCCTCAAATGTCCACCCAAGCTCGGCCAAGGCCTTGGCCCCACAACCTGAAAGTCCTACTCCATGACCGGCAAAAGTGGTGCTTTTACAATAAGTATCTGGAACAGAAACTAGGTAAGGAGTATTGGTCCAACCCCACACTTCTTGAGCACTCTTGGTTTTCACTCCATCAGACTTGCTAAAGTAGGGCGTTTTGATGACTTTACCCTTGTACGTCACCACCATTCCTTCGGTGTCTTGTGCTGCTTCCACCACATTTGGATGGCGCAATTCATAACCATAACCTAAATATTTTTGGAAGGTATTGGGATCATCTTCTCCATCGTAAGGCATGCCCGGAAACTTTTCATCTTGGGTCAAATAATAATAGGCATAACTGCGTGCCAAAATCGCCATGGTTTTCAACTTTTCTTCGGGAGTACTGTTGGTTTCTTCCGCCATGCCCATCAAGTAGGATTCCAATGGCAATTCATTGATGATGACTGCTTCTTCGTCCACCATGCGAATTTCAATGGTTCCTCGAAATTGATTGTCGTTGATGCTGG
>CAYTGF010000065.1:0-1595 GCA_964437285.1 uncultured Gammaproteobacteria bacterium | reverse complement strand
TCAAACTGCCTTTAGTAACAGGGCAAACGAGAATGTCTAATAATTTTTTGTCCATAATTAATTTTCCTTATTGTTCAATGTTTAACCTAAGCTAATATCATATATTATTTTTAATAATCCCTATTGTTTTCGATGTTTTTATTTTAGATAATAAGTAAAACCTTATCTTACTATTTTTATTATGTTTATAAGCTTACTATATATATTTTTCGTTTTTAAATAGCCTTCTGTTGTATTTTACAGCAGCGGGCTTTTTTTGTTTTTAAAGGATTATTTATGCTAAAAATTATTTGTGCAAGCATAACGGGGATTTTATTCGTTTCCAATGTTTATGCTGCTTCTAGTATAGAAAAGAAATTAGGCACATTTGCTACGGTTATCAAACAAGCTGAAGTCGCTAAAAGTGTTTTATTTGATGGTGATTCTCAGCAACTTTTGAAAAAAGGAGAGGATTTAACAGGTGATGCACTTGTGCAAATGCAGACTTTGTTATTGCAAGATGAAAATTATTGGGCAGATGAGCCTAAGAAAAAATGTCGTTTTTCTCCAGAAATAGAATTAAGTTTTGAAAAAAATCAAAAAAATGTCAATATTCAGTTTTCGTTTAGCTGTAATATATTATCCTTTAATAAAATTCAAACTAATGAAAAAATAATCAAAAATTTTGATCCTATGTCAGAAAAATTAAATCTCTTATTAAAAACACTATTTATCAAAAAAAATATTATTGATGACTTTTTAACTCCAAATACTTTAAATATAATACCTGCTTTCTCACTTAACTTATCAGAAAAATTAAAAAATATCATATTTAATATTAAATGAAACATTATATGAATTCTCTTATTATTAAAACTATTACAAGCTTTTTTTTATGTGTATTAACTCATCAATATACATGGGCAAATCCTAATAAAAATACTCAAGATAATTTAGGAAAATTTCATGTAATTGTTGTTGCAGACACAAAGGATATAAGTATTGGCTCTGAAGTCAAAAAAGACTTAGAAAAAATACAATTATTCACTTCTATGATTAGAAGGGCAATTAATTTAGATGGTGAAAATAAAGTTTTTTCTGAAAATTTTAAAGGAATAGATATTTTAGAGTATTTAAATACTTTAAAAGTTAAAACCAGCCCGAATTTCAAATCAGTAATATCAAAGACTAAATTCACCAACGAACATGGTAATTATAATCTGAAAACAGAAGCAAAACGCACGGCATATAATAAATATACAGGTGAAATTGTAGAATACAATGATAATAGTTTCATAAATCTTAAAGACGTAGACATTGGAGCAGCTGAGTCATTAAATCTTCATATTCAACAAATGCAAAATCTTGGAATAGATATATCGGCGTCTCGTATTGAATTTGATGAAGTAAGTATTAATGATTTTGATACAGAAACTCCCAGTGCATTAATGTTTTTCAGTTTTGATGATTTAAAAATTCATATCCCACAATTTATGCTAGATATTAAACACATAGATAAAATTTATAAAAACATGTCAGAAACGAGAAATATTGATGGGCATGATATGACTTGGAGCGCTGCTGGCATCGTATCAAAATCTCCTCAAGAGATATTA
>CAYTGF010000064.1:0-1614 GCA_964437285.1 uncultured Gammaproteobacteria bacterium | reverse complement strand
GCACTTTCCACGCAAAGGAGTTGGCCGCCACGGTATCGGCCGGCGCGGCTACGTTGTTCAAACAATAGGTGAAAGGCGCACCGTTCACCGAGTAATCCACCTTTACGGTCGGGATCGTACCTTCCCTGGTCCAATTGATGGTGTAAATATCCGCCACATAAAGCGGGTTGGGCACCGCCGCATTCAGGGTCAAGCGGCCTTGGATTGTGAAATTGGCGTCGGAATCGTCGAACACGGCCGGGTCAGAAGCGTCGACCACGCGGATACGTGCTTTGGAAGTCAGAATTGTCGCATCGTTCGGGATGCGCCACGTGAAAGTATAAGGTCCGTTTGCCGAGCCCGTGACATCAATGCCCTGCGTTTGGTTTGAATCGCCGTCCACTAAGTTTTCCCAAACCGGCGTACCGGCCGTAGCGTCTTTGGTGAGCTGTAAATTTACCGACGAAATATTGCCTTTTTTCGTCCAGGTAATATTTTGCTGCGTCATCACCACCCACGCTTCGGAGCCCAAGGTCGGCGAGGTTACAGAGAGATCGCCGCGCACTTTAAACGGATCGCTTTCAACAATACTATTCGCATCGTTCGGATCGGAAATACGCACCTTCGCAGCCAACGAACGCGTACTCGGAATCAGCCATGAGCGAGTGCCGGAATTCGTGACAATACCGTCGTTCACCGTGCCATCGGTTTCGGCAATGGGGTTCCAGCCGCCACCCAGATTGTATTCAATTTTAACCGTGGTCGGCACACCGGCCTGCGGCGAAGTCCATTGAATGTTATGCGTGTTTTCCGCCACCCAAACATCGGTGGAAATCGGATGCGTGAAAATAAATGAAGCGATAGTCGAGCTGGCAGCCTGCGCAATATCCAGAACGTTGGCATTGGTGGCGTCCGTGACTTTGATGCGGAAATTGTCTTTGACGATCGGGAAGTTGGTCGGAATAGCCCAGTCATAAGTATGTTGCTGTTGGGCGGCGCCCGAAGGAATATTGCCGGTACCCGGCAGCTGCGTCCACGGACCGCCATCCCCTGCCGATGAATACCAGAGTTTGACATTGGCGATCGAGCCGTGCGTATTGGTCCAAGCCACGGTATTCGTTGAATTGATGCGCCAGACCACGGGCGTGACATCATCCGGCGTATCCATCGTAAGTTGACCGATGATTTGGAACGGCGCGGAAGTGGCGCTCACGGCATAGGGATCGGCTAAACTCAGCGTACGGATGCGGATTTTCAAATCTTTACCGGCGCGGATATTGTCCGGAACCGTCCAAGCCGCGGTTCCGTCATTGGGCGTATCACCGTTGGTAAACTCACCGCCGGTCAGAAGATCGGAGTTGGCAAAATTGTCTGACGAATAATCGATGCGGACGTTGGTAATGTTCGAACCTTTTTTGGTCCAAGTAATATTACGGACTTCGTCGACTGTCCAGACATCATTGGCTGCGGCGGGAGCTGTGATGCTCAAGAAAGGCTTGACCATGAATTGACCCGAAGTCGAGATTACCGACGGATCGCTGTTTTGCGAAACGCGCACCTGCGCGATATCCGTGGCTTTGGTAATACCATTCACGGCGTCGAGAGTCAGTGAATAGGGCCCGTTTTGCGTGGCAG
>CAYTGF010000063.1:0-1620 GCA_964437285.1 uncultured Gammaproteobacteria bacterium | reverse complement strand
AGTTTAAAATAGATCAGGATCAATTAACCGCCGCATCTACCTATAAAGTAAAAACTGGGTTAGTAGATGAACAGGGTAATTATCTCAATCCATCTGGCTTAAAGAAGCGTTTTACTTTTACTGTTCAAGCTGTTCCACAATTACTATCACCTAGTCTCATTAACTATCGTATGCCTAGTAGCTTTGTGGTCACTTCCAAAACCGACCAAGTGACAGTCTATTTGAAAACTACTACTGGCCAGGAAGTGTTCCATTGTGTGGCAAAAATGTCTGACAGTATTGGAGAGTGTCAGCCACCATTTAGTGTGGCTCAAGGCCATTACGTTGTTCAATTAGTTGATGCCGCTGGTGGTAGCATCAGCCAAGATTTGTACATCAGTACCACTGTGCCAAGCGGTGTGTTAGTGACCGATGATCGTAGTAGCCACTTCACTAGTCGCATTATCTACACCGGCAATCCTACCTTCACTGGTATTACTACAGCTGGCCATAGCATTGAAGTGCATGTTCCACAAATTAATGGCGCTATGTTGGCTGACGTGGCATCAGCTGCAACTGGCACAGCTACACCATGGCAATTTACACTGCGACTTACCACCTTACCGTATGGTGTTACTACATTTACTATCATTGATCGAAGAGCTGACGGTAGCGTTGCTGCACAAATGCGTTACCCAGTGCTTCGGACCCCACGGGCTGTACAACCAGCTGTTATTACACCAGATAATAATCAAAGGTTTGCTGATGTTGCACCAGTTATACAAGTGATTGGCCCAACTGATCACTCACTAGATGTTATGAATAGTGCTGGTGCCGTTTTATTCACTACTGGTTTCAACAATGGTGGTACAGCGCCTAATTTAAGTCAGTGGTTTAAAACGCCTGGCAGCTATCAAATACGATTACGTAATCATAATAGTATTGGTCTACCCTCAGCTGATACAACATTTTCTTTTTCCATATATCGGTCAACTACTACTACCTCTGTATCTAAGCCGATCACTACTACATTACCCCCATTAGACCAAAATAGTACTCCTAGTGTACCGTTGCAACCAATTCTTGATTTACATACTATCGAACAAACACTGCAAGCTGGCGCTCAAGCTGAAGATTTACACTATCCCGCTATTACTACAACTACACTCACACTATCTTCCGAACAACGTGAGCAAGTAGCAATGGCACTGACAGATAGCATCGCTCGCGCCACTGTTTTTACAGCCGGAGTTCAGGACCAAGCCAATGTTGTCACCAGGCATCACGAATGGAACATTATTGATTGGTTCACTGGTAGATCTAGTGAGCAACAAGATGCTACTACTCTAACAGTGTACGGAGACATTACCTTACCAGAAGTGGTGCGTACATTGCCAAGTTATGTTGTAGTGTCATTTTTTTCTACACCAATTGTAAAAATTGCTGAAGTTGATACTCATGGCCACTGGACTATGACCATACCAGCCGAATTATTATCTACTGGTACGCATGAGGTTTATGCTGCAGCTGAAGTGAATGGTATCCAAGGTGATCAGGTACAAGTAGCTAAGTTTGTTATTGAACAAAAAAATACTTTATCCAACACTACTTGGTTAGTGCTCATTAATATCTTGATTGCAT
>CAYTGF010000062.1:0-1626 GCA_964437285.1 uncultured Gammaproteobacteria bacterium | reverse complement strand
ACAAAGATGGTGATAATAAGATTTACGGAAATATTTATTTGTTTAGCATTAATTCAAATGCTCAGCCGGAGTCAAGAAAAGTTTTTTAGCAGTTAGTGACTAATTTGACCTTTAATACTAATTTAAATAATTACGGCTACTGTGGAATAAGCGCTGACAATCCTGGTTTCCAAGCACGTTGTCAAAGTGACCTTGACTGTACAGGTGGTCAAATTTGTTCAGCAACCGTTGATAAATTAAAAAGAAATTATGATCGTTTGCGCGGACTTAGTCGTTTTCAGACTCTCCTTGCTGGGTATGCCGATGCGCATAATAAAAAATTCCCCGATCTCCAAGAAGGTAGTTATTTAACTGGTCAAACAGTTAGTACATGGCCATCGTGGGATACGTTAGGAAATGTTTTAGGTCAGCGTATTCCGGTTGATCCAATCAACCAACTTTCTACGGCTGGAACATGTTCGGTGAGTACAAATAAATTTTGTATGGTCGATAAAGATTGTGGTGGAAGTGAAACCTGTGTTTTGCATGATCCGATTACTGCTTGGAGCGCTGTGGATCGTCGATTTAGTTTTGCATGTCCGCCACCTTCATATGCTTATCGATACATGGCTTTGCCGGCAGGCGCTAGCTACGTGGTTCGTGCGCGATTTGAAACTCCGGGAATTCCAATTGCCAATTTCGATGCTTTCCTTAAAGACTTCATAAATCCAGAGAAATTTATTACAGGTGCCCCAAGTGGTATTTGTAATCAAGATCAAGAAATAGCTACTTTGAATACGGGTGTTTGTGGTGATGGTGTTGTAAATAGTGTGCGTGGCGAAGAATGTGATCCTGTTGGACAAACTCGCTATGGGGCCTGCTCGGCTGTACAAGCGAATAAAATTCAAGTTGATGTTTGTGATAATAGTTGCCATTGGAAAACTGCGGCCGAACCTTTCGTAGACTGCTCATTTTTGAGTAAATGCGGCAATGCAAAAGTAGAAAACGGCGAAGCATGTGACGATGGAGCGTTGAATGGCCGGTATAATCACTGCGCAGCTGACTGTAAAGGTTTTGGTACAAAAGCTGGTTTTTGTGGTGATGGAGTATATGATTCGAAATTTGAAATTTGTGATTATAAAGTAGGTGCGCTCAATAAAAAAGGTATTTGTACCAGTGGTCCTTCTGTTGGTAGTGGTTGTAATACAGATAACGAATGCAATTTTAAAAATAATGTTCAGGTTTGGTCAGGAGCTGTATGTAGTATTGGTTTGGCTCCAAATCCTGAAGGAACTTACGCTTTTAATAAAGTTGATTCATGTAGTGCTACTTGTCTTCAATACGGCCGATATTGTGGTGACGGTAAAGTGCAAGCTGAGTATGGCGAGCAGTGTGATGGCGACCAAACTTGTGAAGTCAATGGGGTAAAAGGTGTGCGCTACTGCAATAAAGACTGTACATTTAAAAACGAGAGCGGAGGTCCGGTTGCTTGGTGGCGCTTTGAGGATGTTATTACAAATTCTAAAGACACCGTCTTCCGTGATGAACTTGGTAAAACAAATTTAATCTGTAATCCAGGTTCTTCGACTGGTTGTCCATTTGGTACAAGCGGTCAGATAGGCAAAGGAATTAAATATCGTACGGGAG
>CAYTGF010000061.1:986-1628 GCA_964437285.1 uncultured Gammaproteobacteria bacterium | reverse complement strand
CATTCACTTCATAAAACTGCTGCAGCTTTTTTACTTCACCAGCTTTGATATTAGATAAGTAAGAAAAATATCCCTGATCTAGGTAATCGCTACTTGAATAAGCTCCGGTGAGTTGTGTGTTTTCATACATTATTCCTTTTTCTGTATCATTTTTATAAATTCCCAAACCCACATCAGTAGCGGCCATGTCAGAGGCTGCTTTTATTTCATAAGAAAGAACAAGATATTTTTTCCCCTTTGGGGCATTGAGAATAGATCCGGTTTTTGATGACCATAATGAAGTGGCCGACTCCACGTTCAAAATTTTTACCGTTGCATTTGTATAAGGCAAGCTTTTCAGGGCTTAAGCCGCAACCGGTGAGAGCTGCAAAAATGAAACCAAAAACAAAAGACATATAAATATTTCTAAAATGCATATTTTCCTTTTTTTTGTTTTATCCCAATGTAATTACTTACAAAGAAACAAACCTGATTTAAAAACCAATTTATTTATTCTTAACAGATTTTTTGAGGGACGCCACTTTTTTAGTAAGCCATTGAAGAATTTTTTTGGCCCAGAGAAATTCTGTGCTTAAAATAAGAAGCCCAATGGGGATGACAACAAGGGCCGGCCCTGGTGTAAAAAAGAGAATGCACCCGAAA
>CAYTGF010000061.1:0-976 GCA_964437285.1 uncultured Gammaproteobacteria bacterium | reverse complement strand
AATATTTAATAAAAATAAAAACCTTTTTTGCAATTTTGTAAAAAGGGTTTGAAGTAAAACCGTTTGGTTGAGAGGGTAAAACCTGGTTTTGTGATTTTTCATCCATGATCAGGCACGATCAGGTTTTTCTGATAATTGCTTCTCGATTTTTCCGACTTTTCTTCCCAGAAAAAAAAGATAGCCCAATGGAATAACCCAAAAAAGGGCATAGCCAATATAAAAATAATAAGAAGTATCCATAACACCTACTTGTTATCGCGTTTTTCCATGGAGACGTAACTTCTTTCTTCACTTCCCAGATAAATCTGCCGTGGGCGGGCGATTTTTTGTTCTTTATCGGCAATCATTTCTCTCCAATGAGCCACCCAACCGGCCATGCGGCCTATGGCAAATAAAACAGGAAACATGTTCATGGGAAAGCCCATGGCCTGGTAAATAATACCTGAATAAAAATCGACATTGGGGTAGAGTTTGCGTTAAACAAAATAATCATCGTTCAAGGCTATTTTTTCAAGCTCCTGGGCAATTTTTAAAAGTGGGGTTTTTTTCTTTCGTACTTCCAAAACCTGATCGGCCATTTTTTTGATAATTTTGGCCCGGGGATCGTAATTTTTATAAACCCTGTGACCAAAACCCATAAGCCTTCCCTCCCCACTTTTTACTTTTTCAACAAAGGAAGGAATATTTTCGACAGTTCCGATTTCTTGCAACATGCGAAGAACGGCTTCATTGGCCCCACCGTGTAATGGGCCGTAGAGAGCGGCTGTGGCGGCTGACATCGCTGAAAAAGGGTCCACCTGGGATGAAGCAACCCCTCTCATGGCTGAAGTAGAACAGTTTTGCTCGTGATCGGCGTGCAAGATAAAGAGAAGATCGAGCGCTTTTTCAAATACCGGGTTGGGTTTGTATTTTCGTTCGCTTTTCTTAAAAAGCATGCGCAAAAAATTTCCCGATCTCGACCTCGTACTGATCGAAT
>CAYTGF010000060.1:1120-1637 GCA_964437285.1 uncultured Gammaproteobacteria bacterium | reverse complement strand
TCCCACGACTGATCAATCGCAAAGCACCATAGGCAACACGTTCACCTAGCGTAAACGTGGCTTAAGCATGTCAGGTGTAATTTTCTTTGATTGCAGACTAGAACGAATATCTTTCAAGGTTCCAAACCCGCCATTTGGCAGTGGAATACCAGGCACACGAGCTAACTGTTCTGGACACGACATAGGATACGAATTGAACTTTAATACTCCACCAGAATCCTGAGCGATAACGATCGTCGCTGTTTGCGAAGGACAAGCAGCCGGCATAAAGGCTATTCCCTCTTGGTCAACGCCAGGAGCATCGTACTGTTGAACTAGTACATCTTGAGCATCGTATTCTTGGAGAATATTCGACGCATCGAATACCGCATAGGTATGTCCTGTGTCGCGAGAATAGGTGATTCCTGCAATATCTCGATTCACTCCAGTGCGGATAATACGTGAGAAGTTAACGTTTCCCGGCGTATTCATGTCGATGTTATATACATAGATTTGCCCATCGAGCTGAGCGCCAACG
>CAYTGF010000060.1:0-1110 GCA_964437285.1 uncultured Gammaproteobacteria bacterium | reverse complement strand
ACTCTTTCATTTGCTGAGGATATTCAACAAGTAGATATAAGAAATTTGTTTGATCATCAATGATGGTAATACCCTCTAAGTCGCCACCCACCCAAACCGTTGGAGAAAGCACCGTCCCATTCGCATCAATTTGTGCAACACCACCATTATCCCAAACGACAAAAAAACTTTGCAAACGGCTATGCCACACAATCCCACTTGGTTCAAAACCAGCATCGAGATGAGTACCGATATTTACACCCGGGTCATTTGGCGCAAAATAGGCGGCTTGCGCAATAGCGCCGTAGGTAAGAATAAAAAAGGCAACGAAAGTAGAGATAATTATTTTCATGACTATCTATACAGTAAACAAATCAAAGTGTTACATTGTAATTTAATCTGATAAGCGAGCATTGCGTTTTACAGAAAATGACATCAAAATAGCCCTGTATTTTAACCAATTCCGTATGAAAAAGACTAAATTCAGCCAGCTTTCACCCGATATAAAGAAACTAATTATTGCAAACGAAGGTGGTGGAGCCGGAACCGCAACAACAAGCGGAACTGTGAGCCAATTCGTCAAAAAGAGCAAAAATCCTGTGAGCGCTTTTGCAGCTCGTACCTTGAATCACTGTAATGGAGGTTCAACTCTTCAAGCAGCACTCTGGCTCAAAGAGCATTTGGCAAACGGGGGTAAACTCGTCGTCACTCTCGCTGGTGCACTCAGTTCGTTTCAGGTTGGTGTTATGTTGGCGCAGTTGATTCGTGAAGGAAAAGTACACTTGGTATCTGCTACCGGGGCAAATCACGAAGAGTCATACTACCGTTACGTTGCACACTCACACTACGCCTATATTCCACGCTACACCGAGCTTACGCCGGAACAAGAAGCAGAGCTTCGCGATGCCGGTCTTCGTCGCATCACGGACACGTTTTTACCCGAAGATGAAAGTGTGCGCATTATGGAACCGCACCTTTTGAAAATGTGGTTGGAGGCGCAAAAAAAAGGACAGCGTTACTTCCCTCACGAATATTTCCGTCGCTTATTTGCGGAAGGACTTATTAAACCCGATGCTGCGGCTAACCCCGAAGATTGTTGGACATATGCTGCATACAAAAAAAATATTCCGA
>CAYTGF010000059.1:0-1640 GCA_964437285.1 uncultured Gammaproteobacteria bacterium | reverse complement strand
CGATATTCTGTCAAAACATTTCGAATCACTTGCGAATCACTCGCATCACCACAGATAATATTTGCTTCTAATTCTAACCTATCTAGATTGCTCTGTACTTGTTTTAATCGCTCTTTGTCATTATCCATTGCAACCAAACGCAATTTCTGACAACGCTCTAATAAATGTGTGGCTTTCCCACCCGGTGCAGCACAGGCATCTAAAACCAAATCATTGGGTTTAATTGGTAATAAATGACCAGAAAACTGGGCGCCTGCATCTTGAACTGAAACAAAACCTTCTTCAAATTTTGGTAATTTTGCAACAGAAACTGGTTTTTTCAACAAAATAGCGTTTTTATCGAGAAGAATAATTTCCTCTTCTTGAAAACCATTTTGTCTTAAAAGTACAACATATTCCTCTCGAGAAATCCGACACGTGTTCACTCGTAATGTAAATGTTGGGCGTTCTAACCCAAGTGAAAGATATTGCTCCCAGTGATTAGGATGATCTTTTTTTACTTGTCTGACCCACCATTGTGGATAATTTTCTTGTGCCGAAAAACGCGAAAAATCTGTTTTATTACGTAAATACTGTCTTAAAATTGCATTTACAAAGCCCTTTACTTGTGGCATTTTGAGTTTTTCAACAGCAGTCTGGACAGCACAATTGACAACAGTATAGTCTGTTTCATTTGTATAACGTAATTGATATAATGCTGCAACGAGTAAGTAGCGTAAGAGCGTTGGGTTGATTTCCTTTTCGCTCAATTGACCAATGATGCTATTTAACTCACCAAAATAACGTAAACTGCCATAACAAATATCTTGAATGGCCCCACGTTGTTGTGCAGTTAAGGCATCTCGTTTTTTAAATTGTTCGGAAAAAACAACGTTCAGATTTCTGCCTTTTTCAAAGACTTGCATTAAAATCTGTGTAGCTAAATATTGAGTGGTTAACACGGTTGAAACCTCCGCTCAGCGCGGAATAAGAATAAATTCTGAAAACTAACACTAAATTGCATTAAAATAAAGTCTTTTTTGTAGTTAAAGTTTAATCAAATTGAGTTTGAAAGTATTGTGAACGATCAAAAACACTCTTCTGAAAGAAGTAGTCGCGCGTTATATTTGCGTCTATTAAAATATGTTGTTCCCTATTGGCGTGTGTTTGCCCTCGCCATTATGAGTATGGCCATTGCAGCGGCTTCTGAGCCCGCTTTTCCTGCATTACTGCAACCATTACTCGATGGTAGTTTCATCAAAAAAGATGAAACACTTATTACATTAATGCCACTTCTTTTAATATTATTATTTGTCATACGAGGGATTGTTTCATACGTCAGTTCTGTCTCGATGGCATGGATTGCCAGCAAAGTTGTTGCGGATTTACGTGAAGCTATGTTTCGCCATTTAATCCAGCTTCCTACACGATTTTATGATAATACCAGCTCTGGCAATTTAATTGCAAATATTGCTTTTAATGTTACTGAAGTCACCAATGCTGCCACAACAGTTATTACAGTTGTTGTCAAGGATAGTCTTACAATTATTGGCCTGCTTGGATGGATTTTTTATCTCAATTGGAAACTCAGTTTAATTATTCTCGCCACTACTCCAATTATTGCCTTTCTTGTTAAAACCTTTAGTAAACGATTACGCCAA
>CAYTGF010000058.1:0-1652 GCA_964437285.1 uncultured Gammaproteobacteria bacterium | reverse complement strand
TCCGAGCCGTTTCCAGAGCGCCTGCTGCGGATTCAAAGGCGGCTTGCGCGTCCGCTTTATTGCGCGCCAGCACGCCGCGCCAGTGCCGCAACGCTGCCTCCGCAAATTTTCCGACGAAGAAACGCATCGGCAGGCGGTTCGCCAATGCGGCGTCCAAGGCCCGATACTCTTCGCGGACAATGCGCGGAGTGCGCGGATCGGAAGGATTGGGATTGAACCCTGCGGCATCCTCCGCCACGATCGCCTTCGCGATCAGCCCGAGCGCTTCGATCGCCTGCTTGAACTGTTCGGAATCGGAATCGAGGTCGATCCTTTCCAACGCCGCGATGACCTGCGCCGCCCTGTTCTCCTCGCCCCGTTTGATTTTGAGCGTCTTGACAAATTCGATCCGATCGGCGGGATTTAGCCTGTCCCAGATCCACCGCAGAGACTGAGCGGCTTTCGGCGTCATCGCCTCCAGGAGCGCTCCGGAGACAACGTCCGCAAACTCGGCGTCGCGATTGAAACGGCCCGCAATCATCTCCCACCCGGCTTGCGCCCGTTTGGAGAGTTTCACGGGGCGCAGGGCGGCGACCCGCGCGAGGGCGGCGCGGGAGGAGGCTGACAGCCCCAAAGCCGACACGGCGCGGGCGATCTCATCCTCGCCCGCTTCGCCGTCCAAAAGGTCCAAGGCCCGCGCGATCGATTCGGCGCCGTCCGCCGACAAGGACTTCATCGCCTCGATCATCGCCTCGCGTTCGGCCGGTTCAAGCGCTCTCCAAAGATCCAGCATCCGCTCCGCGCGTTCCGCGGTCAATACATCGAGAAGCGCGGGAGAGATCCCTTCGGAAACGGCTTTCCAGTCGGCGTGGTCGATGACGCGGAGCGCCCGCCGAGCCCGGGCCGACATCCTCGGCGCCGCGCGGCGCGCCGCGACCTTCAGCACGACGTCCATCGCCTCCGCCAAACCCAGAGCCTTCGCCGCGGCGGCCAAAGTCGCCCGGGATTCGGCGCGGTTCACTGTCCCGAGATGGGAAACGACGGCGGACGCTTCTGCTTCGTTCACGGCCTGCAATCCGGCCAACAGCGATTTGCGCGCGCTCTCCGGCGTGACCAGGACCGCTTCCGACTCCGCCTTGATTCCGGCCAGCGCCTCGTAGCTTTTGACGGAGGCCAGACGGAGCTGTTCGACATGGCCGGCGCGCGCCTCGCGGCGATCCATGCCGGCCGCGACCGCTTCCATCTGCGCGATCTCGCGGCTCAAATCTTCGTAGCGCTTTTTGGCTTCCGCGTTTTTCCAATAAACGCTCGGGAAAGTGCGGGACCGGTCCACGATTGGAGCCACCGCGTCCTTCTCCGACTTTAACCGGAGGATATCTCCTGAAATGAACGCATTGAACCGTTGCGTCAACCGCGCGTGACGGGATTGCGTTTCGGTTGAGATCCGCTCCCGCTCCGCCGTCAGAATCTCCCGCTCCGCCGTCAACGCGTTGAAGTTCTCTTCCGCCGGAATAGTGGTCCAAGACAGGATCTGAACGAAACCGCGCCAGATCGGGATCCGCTTCGTATCCAAAAGCGTCTGAATTTCTGCTTCCACCGCTTCCAGCCGGCCCTGGATTCCGGACAAATCGGCCGCGGACTTCTCTTCCAAAGCGCGCAGTTCCTGGTCCGCC
>CAYTGF010000057.1:0-1655 GCA_964437285.1 uncultured Gammaproteobacteria bacterium | reverse complement strand
GGCCGGTCGCTCGATGAACTCGCCCCGCAGACGCGGCGGCTCCTCGGCTTGGTGCGCGCCTTCGTGGAGGCGGAGTGCAAGAAGCGCGAGATCCCGCAAGAAGACTTCCGCTTCACAAGGTGGGATATCCGCCTCGCCACCGGCTGGGGCAACACGCAGCTCAAGCTGCACCTCTCCCGCTTGCAGGATCTCGAATACCTGGGCGTACATCGCGGCCGGCGTGGCGTCTCCTTCGAATACGAGCTTCTCTATCATGGGGAAGGGAAGGAAGGCGAGCGCTTCGCCTTGGGTCTGCTCGATGTGAAGAAGCTGGCGCATGCTTACGACGCAGCCAAGTCGGGGGTAAAGGGCGAGAAGTCGGGGTCAAGTCGGGCCCAAGTCGGCCCCATGTCGGGGGGTGGTCGGGAAGAGGAAAGCGCGCTCCCAGCCCATAACGACAAGGCTTCTAGCCCTTCTCTTCTTGAAGCTGCTGAAAAAGCATATCCCGGAGAGAAATCCGCCGCGCGTCGTAATCGTACCTCTCTTCCCTTAGCCGCTCTTGAAGCTGCTGGCGGGACGCACTGATGCCGCGCAAGCGCCGCCCCTCGAACCCCTCGGAAGGCGCGACGCCGGGAACCATGCGGTTCTATGTGACGCCGTTCCAGGAGTGGCAGTGCATCAAGGGCTACTCGCCCGTCACCATCGGGCGCTACGGCTACCAGCTCCTACGCTTCCTGACCTTCTGCGAGGAGCGCGGCGTTCTACGGCCGCAAGATGCCTCGCGGCAGTTGGTGGAGCGCTACCAGCGGCATCTCTTCCACACCGTGACCAAGAAGGGCACGCCGCTTTCGGTGACGGGTCAACTGCAAGGGCTCTTGGCGCTTCAGAACTTCTTCAAGTGGCTCACGCGGGAGCGGATCATCCTCTACAATCCGGCCTCGGAAATGGAAATGCCCCGCCTGCCCAAGGACCTGCCTAGAACCGTTTTGAGCGCCAAGGAGGCCGAGCGCGTCCTCGCCCAGCCCGATGTCATGAAACCCCACGGCATACGCGACAGGGCCATCCTGGAGCTCCTGTACTCGACCGGCATCCGCCGCCTGGAGCTCTCTCGCCTCAAGACCTACGAGGTGGACATCACGCGTAGCAGCGTTTTCATCCGGCAGGGGAAGGGCCAGAAGGATCGTGTGGTGCCCCTGGGCGATAGGGCAGGGCTCTGGCTCAGGAAGTACCTCACTGAAGTGCGGCCTCTCTTCGTGTCGGGGCCGGACACGGGCGCTCTCTTCTTAAGCAACATGGGCCAGGCCCTGCACCCCGACTACCTGACCAACAGCGTCAAGTGGTACCTGCAGGATGCCGACATCGGCAAAAAGGGATCGTGCCATGTCTTCCGGCACACTTGCGCGACGCTCATGCTTGAAGGTGGAGCCGACGTGCGCTATGTGCAAGCGCTCCTGGGGCACGCCAGTCTTGAGACGACGGAGATCTACACCCACGTCTCGATCCAAAAGTTGAAAGAGGTCCACCGAAATACGCACCCTGCGGAATCGAAGGCCAAGAAGGAAGAACCTTCCATCCCTTAGTCGCTTCTTCATCCCCCGCCTCCACCACCGCCCCCAGGGGCTCCCCCCGCATCATGAAGGCCAGGCCGGCAGGTGTCGCGCGGCTCAGTCTGATCC
>CAYTGF010000056.1:357-1679 GCA_964437285.1 uncultured Gammaproteobacteria bacterium | reverse complement strand
ATTTATTGGATAAATGAAAAACTAGTTTTTAGCCGCTGAAGAGTTCTTATACTTTCTAGGCCAACAAACCGGGCAAACGGGAGTTATCTTACTTTTCTGAAACTTATGACCCCTACTACAAACTACCCCTTCCTCCTTCAATGTCTTAGGCTTTTTCATAAAGAAAAATTAAAACATTCCATTTTCATTGGGAGAATCAGTTTTTACCTCTTGGCCGACATCCCATTCTTCAACAATACTCTCGGCAGGAATATATTGATCAAAAATATCACTAAACGTACTATGTCGCATTGCCGCAATGGTTTCTGCAATTTCTTTTGATTCAAGTAATTCATTCCGTTGCGCGTAAATGGCTTTTCGTTGCTCGTTAGACACATCATCATATTCTAAAAGCTGTTTACGAATGTCAAAATTGCGGGCCTCAACTTTACGTTGTGCATTTTCAATGGCGCGTGTGACCCATGGATGTTCAATCGCTTCGCCTTCTGGCATATTGAGTTTATCCATAATATTTGCCACACGATCAGAAGCAAAAATCCGCAATAAAGGATCTTCTAGTGATAAGTAAAAACGACTGGAACCGGGATCGCCTTGACGTCCAGAACGCCCGCGCAATTGGTTATCAATCCGGCGTGATTCATGACGTTCTGTCCCAATAATATGTAATCCGCCCAGTTCGATCACTTTTTGATGAACTTCTTGCCATTCTGCTTTTAAATTATCAATTTGCTTTTGTTTTTCTTCGTCAGACAATGAAGCGTCTTGACGAATCGATTCCACTTGACTCTCAATATTGCCGCCGAGCACAATATCTGTTCCCCGTCCTGCCATATTGGTTGCAATCGTAATCGCATGGGGACGGCCTGCTTGCGCAATAATTTCTGCTTCATGCGCATGCTGTTTTGCATTCAAGACTTGATGTTTGAATTTTTCTTTTTTGAGTAACGAAGAAAGCAACTCAGAATTTTCAATTGAAGTGGTTCCCACGAGCACAGGTTGTCCGCGCTCCGAGCAGCTTTTAATATTATTAATGACTGCTTGGAATTTTTCTTTGTTCGTGCGAAATACTTGATCCATCATATCTTTACGGATCATATCGCGATGTGTTGGAATAATAACTGTTTCGAGGCGATAAATTTCTTGAAATTCAAACGCTTCGGTATCAGCCGTTCCTGTCATACCGCTTAATTTTTGGTACATCCGGAAATAATTTTGAAACGTAATTGAAGCCAATGTTTGATTTTCTTGCTGAATATCCACGCCTTCTTTGGCTTCTACCGCTTGATGTAAACCATCTGACCATCGCCGACCAGACATCAAAC
>CAYTGF010000056.1:0-347 GCA_964437285.1 uncultured Gammaproteobacteria bacterium | reverse complement strand
AGCCCTCTTGAATCACATAATGTTGATCAAGATGATAGAGGGCATGCGCCCGCAAAGCCGCATAAAGATGATGCACTAAATTAATATTTGCGGGATCATATAAGCTCGATCCTTCTGGCAGCAAACTGGATTTAGCTAAAAGCTCTTCAGCGCGAATATGACCTTGTTCTGTCAACAAAACAGAATGGGCCTTTTCATCGATAGTATAATCGCCTTTCGGGAGATCTTCCGTCCCTTCTTTGCCCTCTGGATAATCTTGTTTTGTCAAATAAGGAATCAGTTCATTGACTTTGAGATAAATATCAACATTATCTTCGGCCGGCCCGGAAATAATTAACGGCGTCCGC
>CAYTGF010000055.1:1121-1725 GCA_964437285.1 uncultured Gammaproteobacteria bacterium | reverse complement strand
GTTTCAACTGTGGTGTGCCAGTAAACAACACTGTAAGTGACATCTTCATTTTTCTCATTTTTGACAGTGACATTGGCTGTGATGGTGTATTGAATGGCCTGTTTCCCATTGATGACAAGAGGGGTGGGGCCAGTTACTTGAGCTGTGCTTGCAATCCCTGTATTTTGTAAAAAAACATTTCTGGTTGTATCGGAATGTTTTTGAAGAGTCATCCCGGCATCAAAATCGGTTTTTTTCTCACTTAAAATAATGAGGTAAAGCTCACTACTCGGATCTGCCACCTGAAGATCAGCGTCTTTGTTAAGATCAGCCTGTGGAGACCATGAATCGGGTGTGTTGATACTGACACTTCCGTCCACACTTTTTATTTCTTTGGCCTGGGATTGAAAGCCTAAAAACAGGAGAGAGAGAAAAACAAGTGAAAGAGATATTTTTTTCATTGGTGTTTTGTTAAGTAAGGTTTAGACGGAAGGTCACTTTTGTAACCATTCTGTCTAATGGTAAAGAGTAAAAAATCCTCCTTTATTTGACAAGAACTTTTAAAACAGGCCCGCAGGAAATGTGAAAATGGTCCACAGGGTCTTTTTTCATGTCCCCATCAATC
>CAYTGF010000055.1:0-1111 GCA_964437285.1 uncultured Gammaproteobacteria bacterium | reverse complement strand
TTGCCTGAGGTTTTACCCATAAACATGACAGGGAGATATTTAAGAAGGCTGCGCGGTGTACAGCTTACCCCAAGGGCATGAAATTTTCCCGGGAATTTTTCAGCCAGATAAAAAGCCTTAAAATCCAGCCCCAACTGATTGATGGAACCTGTTAGCAAAGAGGAATAATTTTTAAACGGCCATGTTTGGTTGTTTACAGTAACTTCGGCATTAAAGCGTTCGAACATGCTGCGGGCCAATTTTCCGTTAATGAGGCAAGAGCCAATGGCGTGAAATGCTGTTTTGGCGGCTAAAAGTGGGGAAAGAGAAGTATTTTTGTAATAAAGCTCCATGAAGCTATAGGCTGTCCCAATTCCAAAAATAAAACCGTATTCGTTATTGATTTTCATGATCAAAAGATCACGGGTTTCAAAAGGGATATCTTCGTGGTATTTTACCAAAAGGTTGGATAAAATGTCTTCGGATCTTCCTTTAACGCCAACGCTCCGGGCCACCGTGTTTAAAGTTCCCCCTCGAAGAAGGGCAATTTTAGGAAGGGGTTTTTCGCCATACACCTGAAGAAAGGTGGTGAGAGTGCAGTGGTTGGTTCCGTCTCCCCCGTTGATGGCCAAAATATCAATATCGCGGGTTTTGAATTCTTCGGCAACCCGGCGAAGGTCGTCTAAATCTTCTGTTTCTTTGCAAGAGGCTTTATCGCCGACAATAAAACCCATATGCTTGGCCCGGTTCGGGTCTTTTTTGAACTTCTTGGAATACGGGTTAAGGATGACTCCAATTCCTGGCATAATGTTTTATTCCTTTACTTCCAGTTTTTCCAAAAACGGGTTGAAATACCGTCGCGATTTTTCAAAAACACCATCCAACCCTTGGCCCCCATCACGGCTGGCTGATTTACCGGCGATCAACCCTTGTTCTAACGATTCTAAAAAGCCCACGGTCTTTATTTTTTGAAGGTACCGAAAGGCCTCGTCTACAATGGTACGGGCTTTGCGGGCCATGCTTCCGTTGGTATTGTACTGGATTTCTTCAAAAAGGGAAACCGAACTTTGGTAGACTTTTTTCGTGTCTTTTAAATCTTCCAAAGAATTAAAATACTGGAAAGATTGATGCG
>CAYTGF010000054.1:0-1737 GCA_964437285.1 uncultured Gammaproteobacteria bacterium | reverse complement strand
CGCTTGCATCTATCCCACCACCTGCCTTAATGGCAAACTCTTCCGCAAAGGCATCACGATAAGACCCGACAGCGTAGGTTGCTGGGTCTTTCACGTAGGTGGACATCTGTGGAAAGAGCATGAGCAGAATTTGGAAGTTGGTCTTTCCGGCATAAACGCCAGCGGGAACGCCACCAGAACAAATGTTCTGCGCTGAGTAAAGAACACAAGGCGGATTCAGAGTGACATTGTTGTAGTTTGTGAAATCCTTCTGGTAGTAGGTTTTGAAAACACTGCTATCCGAAGCGAAGCCACCGAAAAGAAAATCTACAACACGTCCATTTTCTTGGTTATGGTAGGCGCTGAACAAAGTAGTGTTGGTAGCAAGGTAGGTACCGTTAGGCTGTTTCACCTGTTCAAAGAGAACGATGAAACGAGTACGCGCAGGAGCAACAACATTGAGCTGAGTGTAGCTGATAACGCCAGGATTCAACACGCTGGCTGGAAGCGCTGCGCCCATTTGAGCCTTAGCGATATCAGCAGTGGGAAAGACATAAAGCGAGATATTTTGCGTTTCAAACCGCTGGCGCATGAGAGAGGTACTGGGATTTGCATTGGGCAAATTCATCCATTTATCTCCAGCTCTTTCTCTATAGCTGGCAGGCGTGTTTCCGCAGTAGACGAACTGAGCAGAGCTACTCAAATACGGGAAGGGAAAACCTGCTTTCGTATAGAGAGAACACCCGGCAAAGGTAGTTGTTGGTCTCTTGTAACAACCAACTGATTCAAGGTCTGCCGCAGTGGCAGGCACTCCCGTTTTGACAAGAACGTCTACAGCCTTGCGAGTGCAGGCGAAAGAATTACCCTGAAAATATGGATTGACAGCCTCCGGGGCGTTTGGATCAGGGTTGTTAGTGACGTTAGCGAAAGTCTCTGCAAACAGCTCCTTGTAGCGACGATTGACCACGGTCGTATCGAAGTAGTAATCCTGCGCAATCTCTAGGATTTGCTTATTGAAGCGATTTACATAACTGGCAGACAGAGTAGCCCCGGTACCATTGGTGGTACAGATCCATGCAAGATTGGCATCCTTCCTGCCATTGAAGTATCCGGTTGCTGTAGCATTACACGGAGTCAGCAAATCGATTTTCTGCTTATCAAAGTAAACCTGGTCTTTGACAAGAACACCATCTGAGTATCTTGTCTGATCCGTGGGGTTGGCAATGCCGGATTGGACGCGATACAGATAGTCCAAATGGTGTCCTAGTTCATGAATCGTAGTGTTTCGTACATCCGGCACTCCAGCAGGAACGGTCTCGAAAACTGCAATAAATACCGGAATACCTCCTGCAGTGTAAGAGCTTAACCCGACTGAGTTTACAGAACTTGGTTGTGGGTGCGGCTGCGCCCCGAAGAAGGTATTGTATTCAGCTTGTGTACCGAAAAGATATATTTGCTGTGGAGCCTGAGTGTGGAAGTTAGTAAGCTGTGTCAAAGCATTGGGGGCAGTAACAGCTAGTCCCTGCGTAGCAGTAACCATTTGTCCGAGCTTGGCAGCGGTGGCTGTTCCACACCTATTGATGTGGCCATTCTCTGGATAGTTACCGTTGATACGAGGAACGCAAGTAATGCCGTTTTGAATGACAGGAACACCGTTTGTGGGGACGGCGAAGGCCGGAGAGGCTGCGCCCAAGCCGATGAAAGCCAGCCCGGCAGCAGCCAGGAGGCTTTTGAATGTTCGTTTCATGTTTTTTACCT
>CAYTGF010000053.1:0-1774 GCA_964437285.1 uncultured Gammaproteobacteria bacterium | reverse complement strand
TGCCGTGGGATTGGCCGGTTGACGTGAATTGCCTGGAGGCCGAGGCTTTTTGTCGTTGGAAGGCGGCAGAGACGGGGCTGTTGTTCCGTTTGCCAACGGAGGATGAGTGGGTTCGACTTTATGACACGGCAGGGATTGCTGCGGATACGCCTGCACAGCGGCGTTTGTCCGGTAGCCGCTGTGCCGTGCCCGTTAATACGTTTGTACACGGCGATTTCTACGATGTTGTGGGTAATGCATGGCAATGGACCTGTACACCGATTTATCCTTTTGCCGGGTTCGAGGCACATCCGCTGTATGACGATTTCTCGATTCCAACGTTCGACGAGCGTCACAATTTGATGAAGGGTGGCAGCTGGATCTCTTGTGGTAATGAGGCGTTGCGTGCCTCACGCTATGCGTTTAGACGCCATTTCTTCCAGCATGCCGGGTTCCGATACGTCGTTGGCGGTACGCCCATTGTGCCGCAGGTGTCACGCTATGAAGATGATGCACTGCTGGCGCAATATGCCGAGTTCCATTTCGGTACATCCTACTTCGATGTGCCGAACTTTCCTGCCGCGGTGGCAAAAATGGCGGTGGCACAGATGGGTGATCGTCCGTTACGCCGTGCGTTGGATATTGGTTGTGCGGTGGGGCGTACCAGCTTTGAGCTAGCGTGCAGGGGTTTTGAATCAGTGACGGGTGTCGATTTTTCGGCGCGTTTTATCAACCTGGCCGATGAGCTCGTTCGTGAGGGGCTCGTGCGCTATGCCCTGACCGATGAAGGTGAATTGCAGTCTTTCCGAGAGGTGTCGTTGAAGCACCTTGGTTTTAGCGACTGTGCAGATCGCGTGGCTTTTTGGCAGGGCGATGCCTGTAACCTCAAGGAGACGCTTCGAGATTATGATCTGGTGATTGCCGCGAATCTGATCGACCGGCTGTACGACCCGATGAAGTTCCTCTCGGATATCGGGCAGCGGATTGTGCCGGGCGGGCTGCTGGTCTTGACGTCGCCCTACACCTGGTTGGCTGAACACACGCCAAGAGCGCAGTGGTTGGGCGGTTTTAAACGGGATGGGGAGCGTTACACCACGCTGGATGCCTTGCGTGAACAGCTGGTCCGAGATTTCGTGCCAGTCGGTGAGCCGCGTGATGTGCCCTTTGTCATCCGTGAAACGGCGCGTAAATTCCAGCACACGGTTGCCCAGCTCAGCTGCTGGGAGCGACGTCGCTAAATTTGTATTAACGGGCCGTGTACCGGGTCGGATCAGCGATGCCGGCCGCGGCAAAGCCTTCGGCCCGTAACGCGCACGAGTCGCAGTGGCCACAGGCCAGGCCTTCAGGGGTGGCCTGGTAGCAGGAGACCGTCAGGCTGTAATCAACGCCCAGTGCCGTACCTTCGCGAATGATGTCGGCTTTGCTCAGGTCAATCAGTGGGGCATGGATACGAAAGCGCGTTCCCTCGACGCCGGCTTTGGTCGCCAGATTCGCCATGTGCTCAAAGGCGGCAATATATTCCGGACGGCAATCCGGGTAGCCTGAGTAATCCACGGCGTTGACGCCAAGGAAGATATCTCGGCTGTTCAAAGTCTCGGCTAGTGCCAGCGCCAGGGAGAGCATCACGGTGTTGCGGGCTGGAACGTACGTGGATGGAATGCCGGGTTGGCTGTGTGCTTCGGGTACGTCGATACTAAAATCGGTGAGTGCAGACCCGCCAAACTGATTCATGTCGACATGCACGATCCGGTGCGTCAATGCTCCCAGCGCTTTGGCCTGGCGTAGCGAGGCATCC
>CAYTGF010000052.1:0-1808 GCA_964437285.1 uncultured Gammaproteobacteria bacterium | reverse complement strand
TTCACTACAAAGTAGTTGGTTTTGACAGCGAATCAGTGCTTGGAAAAACTGCTCGCAAAGACCGTCTTTCTGCTGCAGTCATGAATAAAAATCTCCTACTTAAAGCAGCTAAAATGGAGCGTGTTCGACATACATCGCTCAATAATCAGCGCAATTTGCATGTGGGAATTGCAGGTAATTTTCCAGAAATTTTACAACCACGAGGCAGTAAAACAGCGGGCGCGATTGATGTTGCAAAAGAACTCAACCGCATTGGCTATAAAACTACTATCTTTGATTTCAATACTTTTGAAAGAACTTTAAGTCAGCTCAAACGCACTAATATTGACTTGGTTTTCAATGCTACCCAAGGAATTAACAATGATCTTAAATTACACCCTCAAGCAGCAGCCGTACTTGAAGCTCTTCAACTACCTTTCACCGGCTCAAACTCACTCAGTCTCGCTCTCTCTCGTGATAAAATCAGAACAAAAAAACTTCTTACTTTTCACAATATTCCGACACCTGCTTGGGATTATGCCTATTCACTTAATGACACTATTGATGAAAATCTGCGATATCCTTTAATAGTTAAGCCAGGCACCGCAGACAACTCAAGTGGTATTACCAACGACTCTGTTGTAACAAATAAAAACGAGCTTCGGGACCAACTCAAACATATTATTGTTGATATGGGACAACCTGCTCTTGTCGAAGAATACATCGAGGGTGACGAGTACTACGTTTCAATTTTAGGAAGCAGCCCGTCTGATTTTAAAGTCCTTCCTCTTTCCCGTTCAATCTTCAAAAAACTTCCTCCTCGTTATTGGCATATTTATTCCCAAGAAGCTAAGGAACAAACGAATTCTGTTTATAAAAAAATCACTGTTGAACTTCCTGTTAAAAATATCAGCCCTAAACTCGAATCACTTCTGACCGAAATCGCACTTGATACCTATCAAATATTGCGTTGTCGCGACTATGGCAGTGTTGAAATTCGCGTTGATAAAGACGATAACCCATATGTACTCGAACTTAATCCTAATCCAGTTCTTGACAGTCATTCTGCCCTTGTAAAATCTGCCGCAATGATAGGACTAAATTATAGTCAATTACTAGAAGAAATTATTAGCCTATCAGTTAAACGACTTAAACAAAAAAATTCGGAAAACGCGAAATTATGGGAATAATCTATGAACCACGACAAGATTAATATAAGGGTCACTGAAGATATTAAGGAAGCTGAGATGCTTTGGAAAAAATTTACTCCGGAAGAAACAATTTATGATGATTGGAATTTTCGCCAAACTTTTCATAAATATTACAAAAACAAACTCCGATTCTTCGTGGCCGAAGTAAGCGGATCCGTTGTTGGTCTTATGCCTTTGCAGATTGCCTCCGACAGTGATGTACTTGAATTTTTTGGGGGTGATTACATGGAAGACAATCGAGTATTTTTTTTTCCTGGGCACGAAAACTGCGTCCCCAAACTTTACAATCAAATAAAAACAGCGGCACAACTTGAATTTATTAGAGCGTCTGACCCGTTTACCAAAAGTTTTCCAATCGTTGATTACAAGTACATTCTAGCACTTAATAATCTAACAAGCGCAGAAGGATATATTGATCAAAATTATCATGGCGAAACCAAAAAAAAATTTAAAAAAAGACTTAAAAAAATAGAAGAAACAGGAATTCGTATTCTATATAATAATTGGGAGGATCTGGATCTAATGTTTCAATTAAATATTGAACAATTTAAAAACGGACCAATCCCTTCAATGTTTGCTCGTGAATATCGTCAAAATATTTTTCGAGATTTGGCAAAA
>CAYTGF010000051.1:0-1809 GCA_964437285.1 uncultured Gammaproteobacteria bacterium | reverse complement strand
TCGCCGCAATGGGGACAGACCACAGACACGCCATCCGTAACCAGCTGGCATCGTTTAGCCATGATCTTTCCTTTCGGGTTCGGGTGACTCACGAATCAGCGCCGGCTATTCGGCGTACCAGACTACGTGGGCTTGCGGGTGCGAGCCTCCCTCGCTTCAAGTTCCAGTTCGATTTCTTCGCGCACAAAGCTGGGAAGCTCACTCCCTCTCGATTCTGATACCGCCAAATGGACGGCCGGACCGCTCTCAGTGTCGTCGACCGTATATTTCCCGGACGCGAATCCTGATTCGAGGCCATAGGTCCATTCTGCCGAGAATTCTCCGCCGTAATGTGTCAACTCTAGCCGCAGGATCTTTCCTTTCGGGTTCGGCTGTGGGAATCAGTCAATCGATCGTCCGTGCGAGCAATTACGTTCGCGAGCGTCATCATCATCCATCCCCTCGTGTTCGGTTGTCGTTCGTGTCCCGCGTTGGTTCTATTTTACCATCCATCGGCAATCTGTCAATACAATATCGACTCATTTATGGAAAGAATTCAGGAAATTTTTCTGGACCTGCCGGAAGGCCATCCCGGCTTTGGAGTTGCGTCTAGGTCTTTTCGTCCGTTTTTTTCGCAGATGGCCCCGCGAATCAGGGCCGAGACGGTGATTTTATGCTCGGCGGCGTACTGATCGATCGCAGCCAATAGCGCGGGGGAACAGCGGATTGGCGACAGCCATTCGGTCGGCTTGGCGGGTTGCTTCGCTTTGGGCATCTTGATTCCTTTCGGTGACACGGGTATAGATATACCGTATCGACTTTTTACGAGACGTCAACTCCGACTCATGCCTGAACCGCTTCCGATCAGCCGTGATATTGCCGCCCAAATGCGCGGAATGTGGGACGGCGAAACTGGCGCGCTGGAGCATGACATTGCCATCATCGACGCCCGCGTGCGGCCGCTGGTGGAGGCGATTAGCGCCGCGCTCGCATGGGACGAGCAGTTCGTCGATTTCCAGCAGGATCTCGACGGCGACGAGTGGAACGTATATGCCGCCGACCTGAAGGGCTGGCCGGCAGTGCGGGAAAAGCTCGACGCCGCCCTAAAAGCCGCAGGTGCCGAATGAATTCTCTTGCGTTTTCGTGAACCGCGAGCCAAGAATGGACGTTATTCACTCGCGGGCCGTATTTTTTGGGAGAAGACAATGCGACGTCGAGCCGGGTTTACGCTGCTCGAAGTGCTGGTTGTGGTCGGGCTGATGGCCCTGTTGACGGCGATCGTTGTCGGTGCCCTGCGGACAAACGAGTCCGAGAAAATTCGGTCCGCCAGCCGCAACGCGCAGTCGGCCTTACTCGGCGCTCGTGACCGGGCGCTACACGCCAAGGCCCCGCGCGGCATCCGCATCACCCGCGACCCGAGCGATCAGAACATCGGGACCGGCTTTGTCTACTTGCAGCCGATTGACCCGGTCGCATACCGCAACATCGCCATCGAACAATTGGACCTCGTGGGGGGCGACGGATTCCCCGAGACGGTCCGCATTCACGGGTATGGCTCGCCCGACTGGCAAGCGATGGTGCAGCAGCAATTCTTCTCGAATCCGCCGCAACTCCGCTATCCGACTGGCCAGTCGAATATGTGGAAGGAATGGACGAACCTGCAACAGGTCTCGCCGACAGAATGGACGGTCGACACGTTCGTTCCCGAGAACAATACCGTTGGCTTCGTGGTCAATTCGACCGACCCGAACGCCGTCGTCGAGTTCCGCATGTATAACGAGTTATTGCCAAATCACGCCCCGCTTTCTCTGCCGTCTGGCATCGTGATTG
>CAYTGF010000050.1:0-1813 GCA_964437285.1 uncultured Gammaproteobacteria bacterium | reverse complement strand
TGCGCCGGCAATGGCCTAAGGCCGCTGCCCGTCACCATTTGTCATATCTGGTAACAAATGTGTGGCGTAAACCCACCAGACGTAGCTGTATAACCACTGCTGATTGGTTGTAAAGCGAATTCTATTTCGGCTTACTAAGAACCTTTTCGTTCTCTTTAAGGTGCTTAGGACATTTCCCAAGCGAACTACATATCGTAGACACTCTAGCAACGTGCTCTTGGACGCGAGTTCAACTCTCGCCACTTCCACTGGAAAATATTTTAAAATATAGACTTATGCGAATTTCCCGTCGCGGAAAAAAAGAAGAACCAAAAAGAATTTATTTCTATAATGAGGGCATCAAATCCCCCACGCTTTTGATTCTTGATACTGATGGTTCGAACCTAGGCGTTATGCCAACTGCGGAAGGAATTCGTTTGGCGCGAGAAAAAGAGCTTGACCTTGTTGAAATCAATCCTAAATCCGATCCACCAGTTGCTAAAATCATTGATTTTGGTCAATTCCGCTACGCCCAAGAAAAAGAGCAGCGAATTCGCAAAGCCCATCAGCACGTTGTTGAAATTAAAGGCGTACGTTTGTCACTCCGCATTGGCGCACACGACCTTGAAATTCGTCGCGGACAAACACTCAAATTTCTCAACAATGGCGACAAAGTTAAAATTGAAATCATGCTTCGCGGACGCGAGATGCAACAAGCTGGTTTAGCTTTTGATAATGTTAAAAAATTTATTGAAACGGTTAATAGTGAAACCCCTATTCGCGTTGAACAACCAACCGAAAAACAAGGTAATAAAGTTACAACGATTATTGCCAAAGCCTAAATTCTTAAATTAAGGAGCAAGGAATAACGAACAAACCAAGACTTTTTGTTCCATATTCCTTGATCCTTTAGTTAATAATTATGCAAAAACTGAAAACCCACAAAGCAACAGCAAAACGCTATCGAGTAACCAAGACTGGCAAAATCGAAAAACGTACGAGTGGCCAAAATCATTTTAACAGTCGTGAAAATGGCAACACAGGCCGCAACAAAAAATCAGACATGATTATGAGCAAAACACTCAACCGCATCATGCAAATTAATTTACCGAACTAACCAGGAATTAAAAAGAGTTGGGAATTAGAATTTTTCTAATCACCACACCTCTTCCAACTACTTCCTACAAGCTAATTCACATACTATGACACGCATTAAAGGTGGTCTCATCCATTCCAAACGTCGTAAAAGCATTCTCAAACTTACCAAAGGATTCCGCTGGGGCCGCAAATCAAAACTGAAACTTGCTCGCACCGCAACCAAAAAGGCCGAACAATACGCTTTTGATTCCCGTAAAATGAAAAAGCGCACCAATCGCTCCCTCTGGCAGATTCGCATCAATGCAGCTGCTCGAAAACTTGGTTTGTCCTATAGCGAATTTATGGGCTCACTCAAAAAGCACAACATCACGCTTGATCGCAAAATTCTTTCGACTTTGGCCGCAAAACACAAGACTATTTTTGAAAAAGTGCTTGCTGCCGCCAAATAACGCATTATCCACATTCGAAATCATTGACAAAAGCACTGTAAATTGCTAGTATAAAAAAGCTAAAAGGCCCTGAAATGTGTTTGGTAGCCAGGTGGAAGTATCCCCCTCCTTTACTACTGCCTACTGCTGAACACTTTAAGGGCCTTTTTTAATTATTGATTATTGACAAGTGTTTTTAGTTGGCGTATAATTCTTTCGAATTTCGTACTTCGAGATTCATGCTTACAATTTATGGGTCGGTAGTTCAACTGGTTAGAGCACTGCCCTGTCACGGCAGAAGTTGCGGG
>CAYTGF010000049.1:833-1878 GCA_964437285.1 uncultured Gammaproteobacteria bacterium | reverse complement strand
GGGGTCCAGCAGGTCCTGGGACCAGTCGCCGTTGGTCTGGAGGATACGCCGGTTCTCCAGCTTGAGGTGCTCGTGGTGGACCTGCTCCAGCTCGGCTAGGTGGTCGTTCTCCTCCAGGATCCTCATCGACTTGAAGCCCTTGAACTTAGAGCTCTTGGGCAGCTTGACCTCGAAGTAGGAGTCGTTCTCAATCTTCTGGCGCAGGCGGCGGTTTTTGGTATTGAAGGTTTGAAAAATCATCCGATGGAAGTTACGTCACTACAAGAATATGGAAAACGCGTTCGAAATGTTAAATAAATTTGCCAACTCTTTGTAATTCTGCTAAATTCCAAAAATTCCCATTCGTTCCCGTAACGCATTTTTGTGTGAGGGGATTCTTTTACGTTTCCAATAAAATTTGAGCTACTATCTCAAAAAATACATGTGGCTGATCAGTTTGGTTGCTGTTGTTATTTGCGCGTATTTTTTAGCGTCCATGGTGACTGATTTGATTAAGCTTAAATTTGAAGGGAGTTTTTCTCCCGCAGTTTCTAAGGGAAACGCTCCTTCTCAGGTACGGGTAGATGGTCAATCAAAAATAGATACAGAGAAATATCAGGTTATTAACTCAAGGAATATTTTCGATTCCAAAGCTGTGCCCGGTGTTACGCCTGAGCCTGTAGTTTCTGATAGCGTCGAAGAAGAAGTGCCAGTAGGTGGTGTTGCCGTACTAACGACGCTCGGTATTAAATTAATATCGACTTTCGCAGTAGGCGACGGAACGGATAAGCGATCAAGCTGTGTGATTTCTGGTGGGGGCGGTAAGCAGGACGATGTGTACACGGTGAGCGACACGAAACAATTTGCTCCCGACACTAAAATTACCAAGATCCTTTTTGATCGTGTTGAGTTTATAAATAAAAAACGCCTTGAGTACGCGATGATTGAAGATTTTGCCAAGGGTGTTAATTTAAATGTGCCGCCGCGGGCGGATGATACGCCGCCGACCGAGGAACCTAAGTTAGATGTCAAGGTGGAAAAAAATGATGAAGGCAAATATACAATC
>CAYTGF010000049.1:0-823 GCA_964437285.1 uncultured Gammaproteobacteria bacterium | reverse complement strand
CGACCGTGCCGAAATTGATAGTGCCATTGCGAACTTAGATAAATTGTACACGCAAGTGCGCGCGGTGCCGCATTTTAAAGACGGTAATCCCAATGGCTTAAAGTTGTTGTCGGTACGAGCGGGTAGTTTATTTTCAAAATTAGGATTGCAACGTGGAGATATTTTGCAGAAGATCAACGGAATGGATTTAGATATTAAGAAAGGGCTAGAAATTTTCAATCAACTTAAATCGGAAAATAATATTGTCATGGTGATTGAACGCAAGGGAGCTCCACAAACTTTAGAATATGAAATTAAGTAAAATAAAATTTCTTACATTTATTCTGATCTTTCTAATCGGAGGAATTTCGGGCTCGTCTTTTTTATGGAGCCAGGAACAAGCCTTGCCTCCCGATGATCAGAAAAATGATCAAAAAATTGATACCTCTCCGGCGGCACTTGATAGTGAGGCGCCTGCCGATGCAGTAAAGACTGCCAAGAAAAATCCAGCCATGGCTTTAACTCCCATCGATGCCGATAAGTTTGGCTCCCCAGAACCAACTAAGCCAACTCTTCCGGCTCCTAGTGGCACGTCAGTTAATGCTCCTGTGCAGAATCCAAGTGCTGATGATGAGAATGCTGGCGACCTTATTTATTTAAACGCCGCCGATGCGGATATTACCGATATCATCAAACAAATTTCCAAGGCCACAGGCACAAATTTTTTAATCGACGATAAGCTTAAAGGCAAAATCACGATTATTTCTGAAAAGCCTATGTCGAAGGCCATGGCGTATCAGGCTTTTTTATCCGCTCTGCAAGTGATGGGCTACACGACGGTGAC
>CAYTGF010000048.1:0-1915 GCA_964437285.1 uncultured Gammaproteobacteria bacterium | reverse complement strand
ATCGACACGCCACGCAGCGCCAGCGTGATGGTCGCCCGTTCTTGGTTAAAACCCATCAGCAAGCGTTGCACGACCGGAACGGTGGCGTGGGCGCGTTGGTTGCTGCTGTCGGTGACGATTTCGACCTCGGCATCGGACACCGCGACCAGCACGGGTTCAAGCAAGGTGGTATTGCGCAACCGCGTTTCGTAATCCGGCGGGGCGGGTTTCAGGGTGTAACTTTGCCGTTCCAAATAATTGCGCAGCGTGGGCGCGTTGTCGATGCCGATGACCAGCAATTCGCGCTTTTCAACCCGTTCTTGCATCGAACCAATCAGCCCTGAAATCGCCAACAGCAGCAGCGGCCCCATCAACACCGCTGGCACGAGCAAACGCAGCAAGGTGCGGCGGTCGCGCAATGCGTCGATGAGTTCTTTCCAGAAAACGATAAAAATAAGGGATAAAGTGGGCGGTAATCTCATAACAGGGGCGTGTCTAAAGAAGAGTCCAAAGCAGAAAACTCCAGCCCTTCAATTTCTTGCAGCGATTTTCCCGCAATACCTTGTAAATCGCCGTACATGCCGACGGTCGCATTCATCACGCGCTGGATTTGTTCTTCGCGTTTCGCCCATTGTTTCAAAATCGCTTTGCGTTCTTTGTCTAAATCTTCTTGCATCGAGGAAAACGCTTCCACAATTGCTTCCACGCGCTGTTTGAAACGCGGGCCGGTGAGATATTGGTAAACCATTTCGATTTTGGTTTGCTGGCCTTGGCTCAAGGCGCGGGCGTTGGTGATTTGCAATAATCCTTGTCGCAACATCGTGGCAACGGGCAGCGCCGCGCGGGGCGACGTAACCCACACGCCGTCGATGAAATCGAAGGTTTCCACGCCCTTGGGCAGCGCGTGGCTGACGATGACGCACACTTCGGCCTTGGCGTTGCGCTGGTCTTCGCGCAGTTTGGCGAGCCAGCTATCGCTCCAACGCAAGGTGCGTTTCGATTCCCACAAAATCATGCCGCACGGCATACCGCTTTGCGAATGCACGCGCTGCACGGTGTCGCCACCAAATTCGCCCTTGGGCACGGGTTCAATCGCATCGAACGGGAATTTGCTGCGCAGCATATTTTCCAATTCCAATTCTTGCACTTCGCCTTGGAGTTGCTGCGAACCTTGTTCGGCTTTTTGCTTTAACTCCTCGATTTTTTGCTGCATCGACGCAATCGTTTGGTCGCGTTCGGCGAGGCGCAATTTGGCGCTTTCCTCGGCTTCGCGCTTGGCGGCGTGGCGAATCTCGGCCAAACCCGATTGCACGCGCTTTTCAATCGTCAAATCCAATTCGCGTTTTTCATCGTCCAACGCGCGTTGTTTTTTGAGGAGTTCGGCTTGCGTTTTTTGCGCCTCGGCGAGCTTGGCATCGCGGCTGCGCAGCAATTCTTGTAATTCTTGCAGGGCACGGTTTTTGGTGTCTAATTCGTTGGCAGCGGCGGTGCGGGCTTTGTCGATTTCTTCTTGGGTGATGCGCGCCCGCTCTTCTTTGATGCGCTGCTGAAAGTGCAATTTGTATTTTTCGAGCTTTTCTGCGACCAACGGAGCCGCCAACGATTCGGTTAGTCTAATTTCCGATTGGCATTGCGGGCAGGTGATGGTAGGTTCGGTCATTTTGTTGTTCGCGGTTTTTTGATTTTTTCGGTTCTTTTCAATCTGGCTATTATGATGAAATTATTTCCTTCGGCTTTATCTTCCGTTTTATCTTCGGTCGGTTTGGCGGTTTTGTGCGCGTGGAATACGGCGGCTTGGGCGGAAACGGCGGAAATCAGCATTTTTTCAATCAACGATTTTCACGGCTACCTCGAAGCGCCCAAAGAACCGCCCCAAACCGGCGGCATCGCCTACCTTTCCAGCCTGTTGCGCGATTTGCGCAGCCAGCGCCCGCAC
>CAYTGF010000047.1:1431-1918 GCA_964437285.1 uncultured Gammaproteobacteria bacterium | reverse complement strand
ACCCCTTTTTTTTATTGGTGTGCTAGTCAAGGATCTTTTTTAGTTGATAACAAGAATTATAGTGAAATATCTTATCTTGCTCCATCTGTTAGCTCTACAACATCAGTAACTATATCAGTCATGATGGGAGATGGCTTGGGTTATGTTGCTTATGATAGAAAGCAAATTACTATCAATCCAACTACTACGTCCAGCACTTCTAATACAAGCACAACATCTTCTCCATCAACATCAAGCAACAATACCTCTAGCAATCCATCAACTGTTAAAATCAATTTTCCTGTAACAAGTGAGTTGTATCAAGTTAAAGGTTTTGCGATTAGTGCAAAAGTATCTGATTTAGACGGCATCAAAGGATGTAATTTTATTTTAAAAGATAAAAATGGTGCTTCTTTATCGGGAGAGATGGAATATTCTGTGGGGAGTTGCACTGCGTCAGTATCTCCTTCTCAAAAATTAGCAGAAGGACAACTCAGCGTTCAAGTTG
>CAYTGF010000047.1:0-1410 GCA_964437285.1 uncultured Gammaproteobacteria bacterium | reverse complement strand
TTCTAATGGAGTAAAAGAAACCCCATTATCTTCACGCAATCCTGTTACGTTTGAATGGAAAGATTCACCCACTTTAACTGTTGCTGTTACCCCAACAGACAAAGGAGTGGTTTCTGGCGTTGTTGGTTCGGAACAAATTAAATGTGGTTTAGAATACACCAACTGTAATGTAAACATAACAGGTTCTCGAGAAGTGAGTTTAAGTCCAGAGCCTGCATCAGGATATGTTTTTAAAAATTGGTCAAATTGCCCTAAAGTTAATAGTGACGGGTGGACATGTCAATTTCAATTAACACAAAGTGTTATTGGTTTAAAACCCAATTTTTCTTTACCTGACTACCAAGAATCTACAACCGCATTTTCCGCTGCTCAAGTGAAATATAAAGAAATTATTAGTGGAGGGAGTCGGCACTCATGCGCAATTACAATGCAAGCGGATTTAGGCATAAAATGCTGGGGAAGTAATGAGTTTGGACAATTAAATGCACCAACAACAGGTAATTTTATTCAAGTGAGTGTAGGTGCAAAACATAGTTGTGCTTTGAAATCAGATAAAACGATTGTCTGCTGGGGAGATAATGCAAACAGTCAATTGACTGGAATACCTCCTACAGGAACATTTTTACAGATTAGTGCAGGAGGTTATAACACTTGTGCTTTAAACACTTCAGGTAATGTTGTCTGTTGGGGTGATAAAGACTCTGGTGTCAATTCTCCTTTACCCACTACTTACAAGCAAATTAGTTTGGGATATTCCCACGCCTGTGGTCTTAAAACGGACGGTAAACTGGCTTGCTGGGGCAGTCGCGGTAATCATCAAATGGAAAATTTACCTGTAGATGATACTTTTTCTCAGATTAGTATGGGGGATTTCTTTGGTTGTGGACTTAAATCAACGGATAACTCAATAAAATGCTGGGGGTATGATTATTATGGTCAAACCACTCCTCCTACTGGTGCATTTAGCCGTATTGAAAGTGGCGGTGATAATGCGTGCGCAATAAAAGAGGGTGGCGCGACAGTTTGCTGGGGACGGAATCAAGAAAATCAAATTAGCGGAACACCTACTGATAAATTAAGTGATATTGGTATTGGTAGCTATCATTTATGTGCCGTTAAAGCAACTGACCAATCTTTTACTTGTTGGGGATATGATGGAAATGGTCGTACAAGTCCGCCTTTGAATAATGTGGCTGGGGCGGCTGAGCAGAATTCAGGAACAACAACACCTACCGTCAATCAATCACCAGTAGCTTCTTTCACTTTGAGTAAAACAACAGGAATAGCTCCTTTAATTGTTGAAACTCAAAATACTTCTAGTGATAAAGATGGTTCTATTATTAAGCATGAGTGGAAAACTTCGGATGGACAAGTATCTACAGCAATAACCCCAAGTTTTACATTTGCAAA
>CAYTGF010000046.1:1473-1926 GCA_964437285.1 uncultured Gammaproteobacteria bacterium | reverse complement strand
CTCCGCAGGTATCTATCGACCAAATCAACTGGTTTACTCAGAGTTTATCTAATGAAACTCAGTTATTAGAAGTAGTCAATGATGATTGGATCGATAAAGCTACTGCCATTAGTGGTTGTGGCCCGGCTTATGTATTAACTACCTTACAGGCATTCATCAACGCTGCTCAAGAACTAGGTTTCACGGCTGAACAAAGTAAACTATTGGTTGAACAAAACTTACGCGGCACATTAGCCTTACTACAATCAGATCAAGTTGATCTTCCTAAACTTATTCAGCAATTAGTAACGCCTCAAGGTGTTACCGAGCGTGCTTTGGCGGTATTTAAAAAACGGCAGCTTGATGGCATATGGGAAGAAGCCATTCAAACAGCATACAAGCGTGCCCAAGAATTATCGCAATGACCTTCAATCAGCACTTACACGCTACAAGGCAAGCTAGTTATCGTTTAGC
>CAYTGF010000046.1:0-1463 GCA_964437285.1 uncultured Gammaproteobacteria bacterium | reverse complement strand
ACTCAGAAAAAAAACGTAGTTCTGAAAGCTTTAGCAAAAGCGTTGCGTAAAAATACTCAAGTGATTTTACGAGCGAATCAAAAAGATTTGGCCGCCGTACCCGCTGATTATAGCATGACAGATCGGTTAAGTTTGTCTGTTCAGCGCATTGAACACATGTCTCATAGCCTAGAAGCGGTCGCGAAACTGGCTGATCCAATTGGTGACATCATTTCAACTAACCAACGCCCAACTGGTTTGAAGTTAAAGAAAGTCCGCGTACCACTAGGTGTGCTTGGTGTTATTTACGAGGCTAGGCCAAATGTCACTACAGAGATTTTTAGCTTAGCTTTTAAAACAGGTAATGCCGTAGTGCTACGTGGTAGTAGAGATGCCTATTATAGTAACCGAGCACTCGTAAAAGTTATTCAAACTATTTTAAGCCAGTACACACTGCCGCAGAATCTCATTTACTTAGTTAATCCAAATGATCGAGCGGCTGGCGACGCTTTGTTAAGAGCACATGGTTTGATTGACGTGTTGATTCCTCGTGGGAGCAATCGGTTAATTCAACATGTGCGCGAACACGCGACAGTACCAGTGATTGAAACCGGGGCGGGAGTCTGCCACACCTACGTTGAAGCTAGTGCCAACCTAACTATTGCTAGTGACGTAGTGATGAATGCTAAAACGAGACGAGTTAGTGTCTGTAATGCTTTAGATTGTATAGTGGTAGATAAGGCTATTAGCAAGAAACTCTTTACCAGACTAGCTCCACAGCTCGCCAAAAAACAAGTGGTACTACACGCTGACTCTGACAGCTATGAAATACTAAAAACTCTATACCCTACACCCTTGCTGCACAAGGCTCGCGCAACAGATTTTGGTAAAGAATGGTTGAGTTTGAACTTAACCATCAAAACAGTGGCTCAGTTCAAAGAGGCTATACCATTTATTCAGGAACACACCTCTGGTCACTCTGAAGCTATTATTACTTCTACACGAAAACTAGCTGATCAATTTACTCAACAGATTGATGCTGCTGCTGTGTACGTGAATACCTCCACTGCTTTTACAGATGGCTTTGAGTTTGGCTTAGGGGCTGAAGTTGGAATTTCTACGCAAAAACTCCATGCCCGTGGACCAATGGGCCTAACAGAACTAACTACTTATAAATGGGTAGTGACGAGCGACGGGGCAATTCGTAGCGCGTAAGTACAGCACACCAGACACTGGCTACCGTGGTGATGATAGTTGGAAGAACCACTGTTTCCATGAGATGAGTAGTGCTTTGTGACCAACCATGTTCTAGATACTGGATATAAATATTTAGATCTCTAATCTGCTTAGTTTTGCTACGGATGTAATTTTGCACTACATCGCTTGGTTGGGCTTGGCTTTGATAAGCAGCAATAAAATCTTGATCAAGCTGTAGATTTGCCCAAGCAGAACTGTGTACCTTAAATAAACTTTGCATCTCAAAT
>CAYTGF010000045.1:0-1974 GCA_964437285.1 uncultured Gammaproteobacteria bacterium | reverse complement strand
GGTACATGGCGCAAAAAGAAGCACCGCTCATGGTATTCGATACCCATGCCGGAGCGGGTCTTTACCGACTGGATGGTGATTATGCCAACACCAGCGGCGAAGCCAGCGAAGGTTATTTGCGCTTATGCAGCGCAATAGCGGGTGATAAAGCCAAGATCAAAGCCTTGGCCCCGCTGTTGCAGGACTATCTGGAGATGGTGGAATCCTTCAATACCACCACCAATCACAAGGTATACCCGGGTTCGCCCTTCATTGTGCAACGGGTTTTGCAAGAACGTGGGCGGGATAAACTGAAATTATTTGAAATTCATCCAACCGATAGCAAAACACTGGCGGCCAATATCGCCCAGTTAGAAGCAGGTCGGCAGGTGACGGTATTGCGCGAAGATGGGTTTGAAGGCGTGCGTAAATTTTTGCCTCCACCCTCGCGCCGTGCGCTCCTGCTCTGCGATCCTAGCTATGAAATCAAGAGCGATTATGCCCGCGTAGTGGAAATGGCGGGTGATGCACTACAGCGTTTTTCTACCGGAACGTATGCCGTTTGGTATCCCATTATTCCGCGCCCCGAAGCGCATGATGTCCCCAAAAAACTGAAAACCCTTGCCAATAAAGCCGGAAAAGGCTGGCTTTCTGCCACATTGACGATCAAATCCAGTAAATTACGGCAAGATGAAGAGGGCAAAACCGTGCGCCCGGGCTTGCCCGCTAGCGGTATGTTTATCATCAATCCACCCTATACTTTGAAACCAGCCTTGCAATTGGCTTTACCGCAAATGGTCGCTGCACTGGGGCAGGATAGCAATGCAGGTTTTACCTTGGAGCATGGCGGTTCATAGGTTTATTTTTAACGAAATCACCCTCTCATGCTGATGAATACAGCATAGTGTGCTATTAAAATGATAGTAAAAATGGTTTTCAGACATCGTGTTGGAATCGGGTTGGCTGTTATTTTGATGCTATTCGCCTCGGCATCAGCCCATGCAGGTATGCCGGTTTTTGAGGATCGCTATCAGTTACTGCCGACGGGTGATGAAGTGCTTGATTTGAGAACCAAACTCATCTGGCAGCATTGTTTAGTGGGGAAGGAATGGAATGGGGCACGTTGTGTTGGAAGCCCTGAACGCTTCACTTTCGCCCAAGCCAGAAGGCAGGAGGGCGATGGTTGGCGTCTTCCCAGCAAGACGGAGCTGGAAGGTATTTTGGATCACAGCGGTGTTAAACCCATGATTCATCGCCGTGCTTTTTTTGGGGTGGGTGGAGATGTATGGACTTCCAGCATCGTAGCGGGCGCATCGCACCAGACATCGGCGGTTAGTTTTGATTACGGTTTTTCGTATAACGCTTTGCGTAGCAATATCTTTTATATTCGCTTGGTGCGAAATGAAGTACGAAATGAAGTACGAAATTAAGCCATAAAGTTCACGGTTTGGGGTTCATGCAGATGGTTTGTGGGGCCTGTTTGCAGTAGGCTGTAGCTCTCCTTGTCACCAAGAGGTCTCACCATGTCCACCGCGACCACCGCATCCCCCCCCAGTCCCGATGCTTTTATGGATTGGGCGGAACGCAGTTACCCCATCTGGTTTCCCAGCCACGTCAATAGCCAAACTGCTAACACCCTGATTTACCGTTATTACCCCGCTACCGCCAATTATTTGGGCGTGTGGGGGAGTGATGTGTATGTGTATGGCGCAATCTCTGGCAACCAACTGTTAAAAGTCGGTACGCTGGCGGATTTTGCAGCGCTGGTTTCTCCGCCCTACGATATTCGCATGGCTTCAACCGATGCCGAGGCCGCACGTTTTCTGCTGCAAGCGCAGTTTTCTGCTTCAGAGGCGGATATTGCAGCCCTGCGCCAAACCAGTTACGCCGCGTGGTTAAACAACCAATTCAACGCCAACGCCAGCACGAGCGGATTCGAATGGCTGGATGCCCACGGCTATAACCTCATTGATAGCAAGCGTTATTACGATAACT
>CAYTGF010000044.1:0-1980 GCA_964437285.1 uncultured Gammaproteobacteria bacterium | reverse complement strand
CTCTTTGCCCATTTGATAGGTTCCTTTTGCAATATCAACGGTTGTATCAATAGGATGTACGATACCGTTACCAATAAATTTAAGAGTCCCCCACGCACCCTCTCCGACACCAACAAAAACACCTCCAGTAGTTTTAGCGGCATCTCCAAAGAAACCGGCCACCTGCATCTGTGGCTGCTGTGGTAATGAAACATACGCCACCTTATTCCCTGCCTCTGGTAACGACACATGCTGCTCATCTGCATTGTGTCCCGTTGGGTCGGTAAATCGGAGTGGATTATTATTAGCGTAGATATAGTTATTGCGAGACAAACTGTCGCCGGTGGTTCCTACATAATCATCGCGTGCTATAAAGCGACCCGTGAGTGGGTTGTAGTAACGAGCGTTGTAGTATGCGAGATTAGACTCAACATCGAACTCTTGGCCGGTGAATAAATATTTCGTCGAGTTGACCGCCTGGCTCGCGCTGCCATCGGCACCAATCAAACTACCGTAGGCATCGTAGTCAAATTGTTGTGTCACGCTCCCTTGCTCGTTGGTGAGCAGCACAGGAGAACCGAGAACATCGGTGTGCGTAAAGGTAATAACTCCTTGCGCATTTATTTCAGCGATTTGACCGTTTAATCCTTGAACAACAGTTTTACTAACCGCACCCTGACCAGACAACTCGTTCAAAACCACAAGACCATTATTCAAGTAGTAGGTTGTATCGGTATTGTTGACTGTTTTTTTGACACGGTTACCTGCATCGTCATAGGCAAAGTCGAGTACATTTACCGGAAGTGCCGGCAAGAATTCTGGACGAGTCGTATCGGTAACACGAATTTGTGAAAGAAGATTTCGCGCACTCCATGCGTACTCAACATTTTTAACCGGCTTACCTAAACGAGTGTATGCCTCACGAGTAAGAGAACCGTTACCGTCGTAGCTCAATGCAACATTCACACGATCATTACCAACGATCGAAGCGAGTTCTTCGGTACCATTTGCGTACGTATATCGAGTTGAAGCATGAGGAGCCCCAAGCGTGAGTCTATTACCTCGCGAGTCGTATGAGAAACGAAGATCACTGTTCCCCGCGACATCTGAATAATCTACGCTCGTGAGTTCATGTAGATCATCATACCCGTAGCCAACAGTTCTATTGGTATTCACTCCATTGATCGCGGTTGTCTCAACCGTCTGCGTACGATTCGATGTAGCGTCATACGAGTACACATGATGGAACAATGATTGGTTTTGAGCGTTCGTAATATTTAAATCCTGCACTCGCTGAAGGCCGTCGTATCCATAGGTCTGCACAATTCCATTACGGAAGGTTGCGGTCGATGGATTGTTGTTTGAGTTGTACGCGTATGTAACAAGCGGCTGTGCTTGATACGAAACATTCTGTAATAAGCCGTTATTATTATAGGCATAGGTAACGCGTTTTTGCGCCGCATCTTCAAGGTAAGCAAGCTGGCCATCGGCGTTGTAATCACGGCTGACGGTGTAGGTTTGCCCTGCAACTCCAGCAAGTGTTCTTATCTGTGTTTTTTGACGGCCAAGTGCATCGTAGGTATTCGTTACGGTACCTGTTGGCTCAGTAATAGTGAGCTGATTACCCCAGTTATCGTATGAATATGCGATATCAGTATTATCTGAAAAATGTTTATTCGTTAAACGATCAAGTGAATCATAAGCAAATGTAGTTAGTCGTTGTTCACCATCGGTACGAGAATCGACGTTTCCATTCGCATCATAGTGGAACGTCTCAACTTTGTTTCCTGGGTGCGTAATACGCGTAACTCGATTCAGTGCATCGTACTGGTACGCCGTCGCAACTCCGTTTGCAGTTACTGAAAGTTTATTGCCATTATTATCGTATACGTACGTCGTAACGACGTGAAGCGGATTTTCTTCGCTCACCAATCGATTTAGATTGTTGTATACAAAGTTTGTCGCCAATCCGCGCGTGTCAGTGTGACGAGTATTATTGCC
>CAYTGF010000043.1:1240-1988 GCA_964437285.1 uncultured Gammaproteobacteria bacterium | reverse complement strand
GATTTATCAGGCCATTAGTGACAAAACATTTTTTTCAAATGAGGCTCTTCTTCAAGCCTGCCGTATTGCCAAAAAAAACAACTCAAGCCTTCATCTCATGGGGCTGGTTTCTGACGGGGCTGTTCATTCTCACCAAGATCATCTCTATGCGCTTTTAGACCTTGCCAAAAAAGAAGGGGTTTCTAAAGTTTTTATCCACGTCTTTACAGACGGGCGTGATACACCTCCTGCAAGTGGGGCACATTACATCACAGAGCTTGAAAAGATTTTGAAACAAAAAGGGATAGGCCAAATAGCCAGTATATGTGGCCGCTATTACGCCATGGATCGGGATAAACGCTGGGATAGAATAGAAAAAGCTTACGATGTGTTGACTGGTTGTGGAGAAAAAAAAGAAAAATCCACTCATGAAATTATTGAACAATCTTACGCCCACGGGGTGACTGATGAATTTATTGTGCCCTCAATGGTTGTGGATGAAAAGAATAACCCCATCGGGCCTATCTGTGATGGTGATGCCGTCATCTTTTTTAATTTCAGGGCTGATAGAGCTCGCGAAATCACTTTTGCTTTAACAGAAAAATCTTTTAACCATTTTAACCGAAAAACTTTTCCGAACCTTGGGGCTTATGTTTGCATGTCGCTATACGACGAAAAATTCAATTTGCCCGTGGCTTTTCAATCTGTCTTTCCCAAAAGAGTTTTCGGAGAAATTGTCAGCGAAAACAAACTGCGCCAATTAAGAATC
>CAYTGF010000043.1:0-1230 GCA_964437285.1 uncultured Gammaproteobacteria bacterium | reverse complement strand
ACTTCTGGAGGAAGAGATATCTCGGTCTACGTGTCCAATTGACTGGTAGGACTAGAAGTTCCCCTCTTCCTCGTTTGCGTGCTCTGTTCTAATATTGAACAACAGATCTAATGCAACCGGCACGCTTTCACAAAGGCCGAACCAAGCTGGAATTAAATAAAGTGAACGTATGATGAGGAAAATGCGCACGTACGCAAATGACTGTAAATGTGCACGTAAAAGGATAAAGCATGCTCATTGGTCAGCCGAGGGGATTAGGAGGGTATGAGGTACATACATGGAATATCCCCACAGATAGACCTCTTCCCCATTTCTCTTTCTTTTTTAGCGGGTGAAGGGAAGAGGTGTTTCCGGGTGAAGACAGAATTTTAATCCCTTCACCAAGAGAAGTGCCCACTTATGATCTCAAACCTGAAATGAGTGCCCTAAAAATCACCGAGGAAGTTTTAAAAAAAATACAAAACTACGATGTTATCATCATGAATTTTGCCAACCCCGATATGGTGGGGCATTCAGCCAACGAACCTTCTATCATCAAGGGTATTGAAATTGTTGATGCTTGCCTTTCTCAAATTGTCAGTGAAGTTCAAAAACGAGGAGGGGATGTGGTGATCACAGCCGACCACGGCAATGCCGAAGAAACAGTAGATGCCCAGGGCAACCCTCACACAGCTCACACCTTAAACCCCGTTCCTTTTATTTTGGCCTCAAACCGCTTCAAAAATAATAAGCTCAAAACTGGTGGTAGGTTATGCGATGTTGCCCCAACCTTGCTTGATATGATGGGTATAAAAAAGCCCGAAGAAATGACAGGAATTACTCTTATAATTTAAATAGGACATGGTGAGGCCTCCCGGAGGGAGGATCGAACCATTACTATAAAGACCTAATGTAATTTATTACCTGGTCTTTTTGCTTGTCGTTTAAAGTAAAAAGAAGGCCGATAATTTTTTCGTCTTTTTTACTTTTTGCAGTGAGGTCTTTTTTCTTTTTAGAAAGCTCTTTATCCGAACCTTTGGCTCGGTGGTAATATTTCAGAATACTTCTATCCAAACGGCTCTCCAAGGCCTGCTTTTTCAATTTTTGAGTATCAATCCCCAATTGTTTGGAAATTTCTTCAAGCTTGCTATCGGTAGGTACTTTTAAGCCCAAAAAAATCTGCCTTAAGTATTCATAACTGAAAGAAAATGTGTTTTGTGTTTATTTGACAAATAATAATACCATTGTTTT
>CAYTGF010000042.1:0-1991 GCA_964437285.1 uncultured Gammaproteobacteria bacterium | reverse complement strand
CGCTCGAAACGGAGGTCGCGGCACACCCCTTCGACGTAGATGCCGTGCACGTTGCCCGCCGCCGCGCCGCAGTCGACGACGAGCCCTTCGAGGTGGATGCCGTCCTCCGCGTCGGTGCGGGCGGTGATCGAGTTCTCCTGGATCAGGATCGCGGCAGCCCCCGTGAACCCGGCGGTCGGCTTGATCGAGCCGGCGATCGGCGAGGTGTAGCGGTACGGCCACATCGTGTTCACGCCGAAGATGTAGTGGCGGCGCTCCCGCAGGCTGATCGGCGACGAGATGCGGATCGCTGAAGGGGTCGGGGGGACGATCAGGGTCCCGCCGACGGGGACCGCGTCGATGGCGGCCTGCAGCGCGGCGGTGTCGTCGGTGGTGTTGTCGCCCCTCACGCCGAAGTCGGCGGCGGCGTCGATCACGTTCCTCACAGCAGCGCCGTCCAGTTGGTTCCCTCGAAGATGAGGGTGGCCGTCGCGTTGAGGCCGTTCAAGGTGATGGTGGTGACCCCGTTGATCAACGCCGCGCCGGCCGGATCGAGGATCAGGTTGTTGCCCCCCGCATCGGAGCGGCGAAGGTAGAACAACGTGCGCTGCCCGGCGGTCGGGGCATTGAGGGTGAGCGTGCGGTCCGAGGCGTTCGACACGGACGCGATGATCAGCCCGTCCGTTGCCGGATCGAGCGTGTCGGAGGCGGTGATGGTGCGCACCGGCGGGTTGGCTGAAGTGATCGAGGTCCACGCCAGCCCGGTGGCCTGCGCGGAGGCGGCGGTGAGGACTTGGCCATCGGTGCCCACCCCGAGCCGGGTGACCGTCGCCGACGCGGTGGCGGCGTAGATGTCGCCCTTCGTGGTGACGGTGGCCAGAGGGACCGCACCGAGGTTGGACAGCGCCGTGGGGGCGTCCGAAGCCCCGGTACCCCCGTCGGCGATAGCGAGGTCGGTGATGCCGGTGATCGAGCCGCCGGTGATCGCAACGCCCGACGCGGCCTGGGTGGCGATGGTGCCCAAGCCGAGCGTGGTGCGCTGCGCCGTGTTGTCCGCGTCGTCGATCAGCGCCCGGCCCGCTGCGCTCAACGTCGTGGTGGACGCCGTGCCCGAGCCGGTGAAGTACGGCAGGGTGTCCGCTGCGCTCGTGAGTCCGGCGAGGGCCTTCAGCTCGGGGTCGAGGATCTTCGCCACCGTGACCGCGTCGTCGGCGATCTGGGCGGTGTTGACCTGCCCCCACTTCAGCCCCGTCGCCTGGGCCGAATCGGCGATCAGCACCGTGTCGTTCGCCCCGACGGTCAGCTTCGAAGCCGTATCAGCCCCCGTGCCCACCGGGAGATCACCCTTCGCATCGAAGATCGCATCGGTGGCAACAGAGCCCGATCCGGCAGGGGTGGACCACGAGCCGTCACCGCGCAGGTAGGTGGTGGCGCTCGCTGTGCCGGTGGCGCTGATCTTGGCCACGGTGACGCTCGACGCGGCAAGCTCCGCGGTACCCACCGCGCTGGCCACGATCTGGGCGTTGGACACCGTGCCCGATAGATCCCCGCCCACCGCAGGGTCGGCCGAGAGCTGCGTCCAGCCGGTGTTGCCGGTGCCGGAGGTCTTCGTCCAGAGCGTGCCGTTCGTGGTGTTCGTGTAGCGCGACCCGACCGGAGCGGTCACCGCGCCTTCAGGGCTTCCCGCACCCGCCGTGTCGGACACCTGGCCCGACCCGAGCAGGGCGGCGGGGAGCGCGACGACGGTCTTGGTCTGGGTGGCCACGGGCCGATGCTGCGGTCAGCGAAGGGCTGGTGGGGGTTCTAGGGCTAGTTGGTGGTCACCGACCAGCCACGGCCCTGGAGAGTGGCCTTGTTGGTTAGACCCGTGGCGGATGGGGAGGCGCAGCCGCCAGTGATGATGAGCGAACCGCCGGTCGCTCCTGCCGAAACAAGAGCGGCCAGGAGGTTGTCGACCTCGCCCTGGGTCAAGGTGCCGGTGACCAAGACCGTCTTGAGACCCGCCGCGACCG
>CAYTGF010000041.1:0-2070 GCA_964437285.1 uncultured Gammaproteobacteria bacterium | reverse complement strand
AACTCTCGGCCGGAACATTTACAGGCCCCAATGCATCCGTTTCTTTTCGTGTTTTCATGAGTAAGAATAGAGATTATGAATTTTTATGGAGTCCTACGATAAAAGTTTCGAAACTGCGGTCTCGTGAGGAAGGTGGTTTATAAACAGATACTTTTCGGAAGCGAGTTTTCATACGTTTGATCAAAATCTGCATTTCTTCTCCCTCAAAAATTTTACCAACGAAATGACCGCCGGGCTTTAGAATGTGAGTGGCCAGGTAAAAGGCTTGGTCGGTGAGTTCTGCACTGCGCCCTTGGTCGAGGTCTCGAATGCCGCTAGTTTTTGGGGCAAGATCACTGGTCACGATGTCCGCTCGTTTCACGCCCAGTTCTTCAAGTCTTGAGAAAAGGGCTTCCTTCTCCATAATATCTTGGACAAAAACATGAACATTGGGCTCGCGAAAGGGTTCAATCTCCTGCAAGTCAAAGCCTACTGCTTTGCCATTTGGCCCCACAATTTGAGCGATTACTTGCAGAAAACTTCCCGGAGCCGCTCCTAAATCCACCACGGTCATTCCCGGCTTGATAAGGTGAAATTTCTCTTGATTATCAAGCAACTTGAAAGCACTTCGAGCTCGATACCCCTGCTCTTTGGCGAGTTGAAAGTATTTGTCTTGAACTTGGTAGGGTTTTGGCATTTAGAGAAGAGGTTTATTTTTAGGCATACCATTTCGTCTGGGGTAGGCGTTGATCAAGGGTTTGATTTTTTTAAACGCTAGAATGCTGCGCGCTTCTCCCGTGGGTAAAGTGTACTCGTATGCACCGGTGAATTCGAGCCCCAGCAAAGACTGTGCCGTTTCAGAACTTTCAAGCTCAGCAGCATAATCCGCCTGTTTCCAGGCAAAGAAATAAGCTTCGGGTTTAAGGAATCCAGCTGCGTACTCTAGGAGAACGGGTAGGTCTGCCACGGCTCGAGCAGTGACGGCATCAAAACATTCACGGTAATTTTTGTGATGCGCCAATTCCTCAAAACGACCCACAAGTGTATGAACATTCTTTAAATCAAGTTCTTCCGCCATCTCTTCAATGGCTTCAAGTTTTTTCGCCGTGGCATCCATGAGTGTAAACTTCATCGTTGGGCGAGCTACGGCTAAAACTAAACCTGGAATGCCACCGCCAGTTCCAATGTCAGCAACCGTTTCCACGCCATCTTCTTTCCAATAATCCAAAACAGCCAAGGCGTCAGGAATATGCTTGTCAGCAATCTTCAAACGATCCCCTGCAGAAAAGAGATTGAGCTCCTCACTCTTTTTTTGAAGAACATCTGCGATGCGTTTAAAATCATTCATTGCTTGGAGTTGCCTCAACGGGCACGTCTACAGGCGTTTCCATGGGCACTTCTTCTGAAGTGGGAGTCTCTTCAGTCATAGCCTCCTCTGTAGAGCTTTCTTCCACAGGAGTTTCTTCTGTAACACTTTCTTCCTCAGTCTCTTCAGCAGGTTCACTTACAGCTTCTCCAGCAATCACTAAACGAATTTCAGCCTGAGCGCTGGTCGTTGTGCTTTGATCGAAAGCGGTAACGGTGATTTCACATTCACTTCCTGGAGCTCCATTTAAAGCGGTGAGAGCAAGATTGTGCGCCGTCTTTACCTCCATTTCGTCAGTCACTACGGGCAAAAGTTCAATTTCATCAGCACCATCGCAGTCAATTTCAGATATGTAAGCCAGAGCCGCCGAACTGATAACGAAATCCAAAGTATCTACCGCAGGATCAACTACTTGTTTATTTTGTGTAGTAAAGGTGATGGTGTAAGGAGAAACCAAGGTACAAGAAGCCAAAACAAGAACAAGGCTGACGAAGGTGATGTGGCGCATAGGGTGTGAATGAGATGGACTAAGCATATTGGATGAGAGCCAGGCTGGCAAGAGCGGCTGTCTCCATACGAAGCACGCTTTCGCCCAGCAAAAATAGCTTTCCTCCAGCCTGGCGAATGGCGGCGAGTTCTTCAGGGCTCAGACCGCCCTCGGGACCAATGATCAAATTCACATCCTCCATAGCTTTGAGCGGGATGTCTTTTAGGTTTGCATCGTA
>CAYTGF010000040.1:1207-2106 GCA_964437285.1 uncultured Gammaproteobacteria bacterium | reverse complement strand
ATGAGGCCCTGGAGAAAAACAACACCAACGCCGGGGGCGGTTATATCGCCAAACAGAGCGAACAATACCTGGTCCGGGGCGAAGGGCTTATTCAGAGCTTAAAGGACATCGAAAATATTATTGTTGCCACGACGGATGAAGGCACTCCGATTTTTATTCGCAACCTGGGCGACGTCCATTTCGCGCCGCTGATCCGCCAAGGCGCCGTTACCCGCGACGGCCGCGGCGAAGCCGTTACCGGCATCGTCATGATGCTGTGGGGCGAGAATTCACGGGAAGTGGTCAACCGCGTCAAAGATAAAGTCGAAGCGATCAAGAAAACCCTTCCGGAAGGCGTAACCATCGACACGTTCTATGACCGCACCGAACTCAGTCAAAAAACCATTCACACGGTAGAAAAAAACCTGATCGAAGGCGGCTTGCTGGTGATCGCGGTTTTATTCCTGCTTTTGGGAAACTTGCGGGGCGGCCTGATTGTCGCCACAGCCATTCCGCTCTCCATGCTGATCGCGTTTACCGCCATGGTCAAAACCGGTATTTCCGGAAATCTCATGAGCTTGGGCGCCATCGATTTCGGTCTGATCGTCGACGGTTCTGTCGTTATGATCGAAAACATTATCCGCCTGCTTTCCGAGAAGAAGAACGAAGGCAAGGACCGTATTCAGATCATTCGCGAAGCGGCGTTTGAGGTCGGCAAGCCCATATTGTTCGCCGTCGGTATCATCATTATCGTCTATCTTCCGCTTTTAAGCCTCACCGGAATCGAAGGCAAAATGTTCAAGCCCATGGCGTATACGGTCGTGTTTGCCCTGGCGGGCTCTCTCCTCGTCTCGCTGACGATTATGCCGGTGCTCGCGACGTTCTTCCTGCGTGGGAAGCTGCGACGCGAGGAGGAGAAT
>CAYTGF010000040.1:0-1197 GCA_964437285.1 uncultured Gammaproteobacteria bacterium | reverse complement strand
ACGCATGAGGAAAAGGACACCTGGCTGATTCGCGTCGCCAAGCGCGGGTACCTGCCAGCCCTGTCGTGGGCGGTCGCGCACCGCAAAGCGACGGTAGGTCTCGCCGTTGGCATCTTCCTCGCCAGCCTCAGCCTGATTCCGTTCATGGGCGCCGAATTCGTCCCGCAGCTCGACGAGGGTGCGATTGCCCTGCAGGCCTGGCGCGTGCCCAGCGTCTCCCTTGAGGAGTCGATCGCCCAAACGACGAAGATTGAGAAAATCCTCAAATCGTTTCCGGAAGTGATTACCGTGGTCTCCAAAACCGGACGCGCCGAAATCGCGACGGATCCGATGGGCGTCGAGATCAGCGATATTTTCGTGATGCTAAAACCCCACGACGAGTGGGCCACGGCAAAAACTAAAGCGGAGCTGGTAGCGAAGTTCGACGAGGCGCTGACTACAAACCTTGCCGGCACTGTGTTCAGCTACTCTCAACCCATTGAGTTACGAGTTTCCGAGCTCATCTCCGGTGCACGCTCCGCCGTTGCCATTAAAATCTATGGCGATGACCTGAACGTCTTGAAGAAGTTGGGAGACCAGGTCACTCAGATTGTCGGCAAGGTCCCGGGTGCCGCCGAAGTCAAAGCCGAGCAGATCGCCGGACTCCCGGTGCTTCGGATTCAGATTGACCGCGACCAGATTGCCCGTTTCGGTCTTAACGTGAGTGATGTCCTTGAAACGATTCGCGCGATCGGCGGCCGGCCGAGCGGAGAAATCCTAGAAGGCCAGAAGCGCTTTGCCCTGCAGGTTCGGCTGGATAGCCGTTATCGGGATGATCCGTATATGATCGAGAACCTCCCGGTTCTGGGGACCGGAGGCAAGATGTTGCCCCTGGGCCAGGTGGCCAAGATCGCCATTGAGGACGGACCTGCCCAGATCAGCCGCGAGGATATCGGCCGCCGGTTGACCGTCGAGTTGAATATCCGCGGACGGGATCTCGCGGGCTTCGTCGCCGATGCGCAAGCCGCCATCGATCGGGAATTAAAAATACCCGACGGCTATCGCATCGGTTGGGGCGGTCAGTTCGAGAATTTGACCGCCGCGAGCGAACGGCTGATGATCGTTGTCCCGCTCGCGCTCTTCTTGATCTTTGTCATTTTGTATTCGACCTTCGGATCCGCCAAGTGGTCATCGGCGCGCAGGGTCGACGGGTCGAGC
>CAYTGF010000039.1:0-2212 GCA_964437285.1 uncultured Gammaproteobacteria bacterium | reverse complement strand
TTCAGCGCGGCGAAAGGACGCGGCGCGGTCCTCGGCCCGCTGCTCCTGTACCGACCGCGCCAACTGGAACAACGCCTTAACCCGCAGCGAATCCCGCTCGGCCAACAGCAGCTTGTGTTCCCGGCTGCACGGCAGCGGCGTGCCGTCGTCCTGCACGTAGCCGCGCCAATCGACCAGGATGTGGTCGATGATGTCGGCCGACAACGCCTCCGACTGCTCGGGCGTCAGGTCGGCCTCGACCTTCTGGTGGCTGCGCGGGTCAAAGCGCATCGTGACAAACGGCTGCCGAATCCGCTGGGCGTCTGACTTGCCCAGCGGGCGCAGCAGATAGGCCGCATCCGGGTCCGGGGCGACAATCGACGGCTCGATGGCCGCTAACTGTTCGTCCGTGACCCAGACCGGCTCGGCGCTCGTGTTCAGGCGTAGTGCCATGTCCCCTCAACTCCCCCCGGTTAGAACGCAATCAGCGACTGCGTGGTGATGCGCGTGATGCGGCAGGGCCGCGTGTGCGAGAACCCGGTCGGCGTGCTGCTGGCCTGCTTGGCCACGAACGTCACTTCGGGCCGTGCCTGCACCGCGCCTTCGACGCTGAACTGGTGCGTGCGCGCCTCCAGATACGGGAACTCCCACTGGTAACTGCGCTGCGTGGTGCTGTTGATGTAGGCGCCGGTATAGGTGAACCGCGCCTTGAAGGCCGTGCCCGCCTGAACCGCCGTATAGAACAAGCTGGCCGTGACGGCATCCGCCGACCGCAGGTTCAGCCGGACATTGACTTCCGGGAACCCGTTGTCGAGCGGCTCGCTGGTGTAGTTCTGCCCATGCACCATCGCCTCATCCAGCGGGCGCATGAAGTCCACCGACGCCTCGACCGCCTTAGCGCTGATGTCGTCCGTTCCCGGCGTCAGTGACGTGGCGCTGAACACGTTCATGAGGATGGTGCCGTTCTGACGCAGGACACGATTCGACAGCGTCACCGCCGTGGCCGACGTGGTCACCGCGCTGCGCGTGTTGACCGTGCTGGCAATCGTGGACTTGCCGCCCTTGAGCCGGAACGACGTGGTGAGCACGCCATTCTGCCCAGTGGCGAAGCCGACGCCGTACACCTTAGCGCTGGTCAGTTCCTCGACGTACTGCACCTTGTCGATGGCCAGCGTGATGCCGCGCCCGTTGGTATTCGGGGCGAGGTCGATGATGTGCTGGTAGGCGACGAGCGACGTGGCCGCGCCCTGCGACGACACCGCCGTGACCGCATTCGGGCTGCCGAACGCGCACGCTTCGAGCCGGTGCAGGAAGTGGTCGAAGTAGTTCTGTCCGGTCAGCGTGACATCGACTGGCGCGAAGTCGCCCACGTCCGCCGGGCCGAGAAACGACTGCCCGAAGGACGCATCGTCGATGTATCCGACCTGCGAGGTCAGCCCACGGTCACCGTCAGCCATGAGGCGGGCCGTCACGCTCGTCGGCACGCCCCAGGAATTGGCGGTATAGATGCCAAATGCGAGAGTGGCCTCGCGGCCAGTCATGGGCATGGGACTCTCCTACAGCGACTGCATGTAGCTGACCGGGACGGTCAGCCGCAGCACCGCATACGACGCACCCGCAGGTACATCGACCTCAGCCTGCCGGCCCTCATCAGGCACGGCGTAATCCCCCTCAACGGCATCCCGCACGACACGGCTGGTCAGGCTCTGCGCCGTCGTCCACAGCCCCCGTGCGGTGTCCCCTGTGTCGCCGGCCACACGCCGCAACACTTCGATCTCCACGTCGTCGTACACTTCCTCGGTGTAGCTCAGGCCGCCCAGCACCCGCACCGTGCGGCTGGTCACCCGCACCGCATCGTCCTCGCCCTGCATCGGCACCTGGCTGAAATCGAACGGCGTGGCCGACTCCTTGGCATAGAACGGCGCCGCCGTGACCAGCGAGCGCACCCGGTCGAGGACGGTCTGGCTCGTCATGCCCGGTCCAGGCTCCACACGCTACCCGTGGCCTCAGCGGTGGTCTGCGCCGCTTCCTCGCTGTCAATCACGTCGTCCTCGGTCACCGTGTCGAACTCGCCGCCCAGTAGACCCAGCGCCCGCTGTAAGGCGGCATCTGCCTCGCGCTCGTACCAGTCGGCCCGGTCGGCCCACGGCCCGTCCTGCGCCAGTGGGGCCGCCCGGAAGATGAGCGCCAGCGCCCGGAACGTGACCGGCGCACACAGCACCGACCGCCGCAC
>CAYTGF010000038.1:0-2215 GCA_964437285.1 uncultured Gammaproteobacteria bacterium | reverse complement strand
ATGACTGGCTCCAGAACATAGCGATAGCCATAGCGACTAGCTAGCGCTTGTACAGTTGCTGAGGCGGTACCATTTTCTACAATAATAACTTCATAGTCTCCACTTGGATAATTTAATGTCGCGATACTTTGTAAGCATTGCTCCAATCTTGGGTCGTTATATACTGGTATGATAATAGAAAATTTCATAAGCGTGGTAAATGTTTAAACCAACCAGCCCAAGCTGCTTGGTAGAGCTCATGGAGCCGAGCACCCTTTCGTAAGCGCTCAATCCAGAAGACTGTAAAATAGTAGCAGAAAAAAAATATCAGTTGTACTGGTGAAGCAAATCGCTTCATGAACCAAACCATATTTCGAGCAATGTACTGAGTGCGAAAAGTATGGTTTTGTAAGTGAGTCACTGGAAGGTTTGATACTACTTGGCAATGATAACCAGCTTGACGAGCTCGCCAACACCAATCCGCTTCTTCATAGTAAGCAAAATATTGTTCTTCCAACAAACCAACCTTAGTTAAGACTGCACTGCGTAAGGCTAGGCAATAACCAATAATACAATCAGTGCCACTGTCACGCCTTACTTTACCGGTCCATAATGATATTGCACCACCGGTTGGCCCACAGGCAGCAATATTGGCATCATTATCCATCGCTTGGATTAATGGTGTAATGAAATCACCGTTCACTACAGTATCTTGATTCAGTAATACTATGTAGGGATAGTCTGTCTGTAATTGACGCAACCAATAATTATTCCCACCACTAAAACCTAAATTTTTTTCACTACGTTGCACAGTAATAGTTTCACCAAAGTTATGCCGCAACTTCTTTGCCTCATCATACACAGAGCCATTGTCTAGAATATAAATGTCAGCCGGAACGTTATGTTGTAAGAAGCCTTGAACACACGCCGTGGTCAAATCGTAGCCATTCCAAGTGAGTATGATAATAGCAGTTGGTTTCATTGATTTTTCCAAAATATTCTATACTCCCTATACATTACTATACACAAGAATAGCTGTGTCAGTAAGGTAGCAGTAGCTGCTCCATATAAACTCCACCACGGAATCAGTAAAAAATTCAAGACGGTGTTCAATAGAGCTGCTAGAGCAAAATTCTTCAAATAGATTTTTTCTTGCCCACAAGCTTGTAAACTATTACCGAAAGCCGCCCAGATATAAATTCCCACCGTACTACATAGTAAGATTTGAAAAGCCGGTACTGCTGATTGGTACTCAATGCCGTACAACCACAGTAATAATGGCTTGGCGATCATTGTCCCTACTATGGCCATAGGCAAGGCTAAAGCTAAGTTAACCAAGACTAATTTTTTAACGAGTATGGGTACCGTTGTTTTGTCCTTATGAAAGTGTTGAACAATCATAGGAAAGAAAGCATTGATCACCATGCCGGCAATGGCAGTCATAAAGAAGATCGGCTTGTAGGCTGCTGTATACCAAGCGACGGCTTCGATTTTTCCAAATAAACCTAAAATAGCCGAATCTTCGTAATTGAGTAAAGTGTTAAATAGGAGGCTTAAGCTAAAAGGCCAAGCTGCCGTTAAAATAACTTTACTGACAGGCATTGATAAACCTACTGTAAATGCACTGATATAACGCTGTAATAACAGTAGGGAAAACCCTGTCGTGATCGCTGTGCCGATGACATAACCTATAACGATAGTCAGTAGATCAGCTTGTTGTTGAATCAGAACTATGAGGGTACCACTCAATACCACACTATGCGTTAGTTTGGAAATAGCTTCCAGATGCATTTTTCGTTGCGAACGATAACAGGCCTCAATAAACATTCTCAGATTCATCAGTAAAATGGCGACACCCCCAAACAGAGCTATACTGAAGCGGATGTGATTCAACACGCCGCTGGTTATTGCCATAGCTATCAGTCCAACACAGAACAGCTGAGCTTTAACTCCTAATAAGGCACTCAGGCGCTCTCGTAGCTTGTGTGGTTCCTTAGCTAATTCACGTACCGCATAACTACTCAAACCAAGATCTGCCACTATCACTACTATGTTAGCTACAGCAAAACCATAGGCTAACTCGCCATAGGTTGTGGAACCTAAATACCTGGTTAGCCAAGTGATGACAGCAAAGAGTATAATCCGACTCACTAATTCAGACGATGTTAACCAAGCAGCATCACGAGTAAGTTTGTTTGTCAGGATTTTTTTATACCACTTGATCATAGACGGTTTT
>CAYTGF010000037.1:0-2237 GCA_964437285.1 uncultured Gammaproteobacteria bacterium | reverse complement strand
GGCTCAGGGGCCGGTCAAATGACAGGATATAGTTCCCCCGGTCGGTTTGCAGACACGCCCGGGTGCAGGTGGGGTCTCCCTTGGCAAACTCCCAGGCTTTAATGGCTTGGGTTAGGGTCTTGTGGCCGGTCAGGCTGGGGCCTTCCGAGGTTTCGGTTGCAAGGTAGATCATACAAAGCTCACAGAGTCGGCGCCCAGCGAACGGGCGGTAGGTCCGTCCGCAAGCGCGAACAGCGACCAATTGCCATTTGAGAAACTCCAGCATTCACGGGCGGTAACCGGAGCTTCAGCGATCAGCATGGATGACCCGTCAGAAAGAGTTTTGTAAAAACGGGCCATTCGTTCCGTGTTCCAGGTCATGCCGCGCAGGGCGAGGAGTTGGGTATAAAGGTCAGAAGTCATTTGGCGCACCTATGGCAGAGGATTTGACCGCGGTAGAGACCATCCTTGGGGTTATCGGGGTCGAGGTGACGCTGGCATCGTTCGCAGCGCGTGGAGGCCCACACACGGCGTTCCCAATCCGACATGGTGGGTCTGGATGGGGTGGGGGCTTTGGAGCGTTCTAGGCCCCCTAACGCCCCGGCAATAAGGCCCAGGGCCAGCAGGCCGAACCCCAGGCGAAGGAATAGGGTGGAGGGTTTCATTGGAAGTCTCCCCCTTGGGCGATGATGATGCGATTGTGGCGGGTCTGGCGCATGTTGGCCCTGTTTTGGGCGTCTTCTGCCAGGGAAACCTCCCGAGCGGCATCCAAGGCCGATTGTAGGCGTTCCGGGGTCATCTTGAGACGTTCTTCGGGATTGATCGGCGCATGGCCGAAGATGAATTGTCGCAGGTGGTTAAGCATGGATCACCTTTACATGGTCGCGGAAGTTTGAGGTTCGGCCAAAGTGAATGTAATCCTCAATAGCCATGGTTTCGCCGATGGATTGCAGAAAATCTGGGATTCCGGGGTCCGTGGTATCGGTTACCCGTGCGTCATCCCAGGTTGTGGATTCCGGATTGATTCCGACAATCATTTTGACTCCCGTGTGGAACATTTATGCATCAATTGCGCGGGCAATTGCGCGGATTATGACTCCCAGGATGATCCCTGGCCGAATCCCCCGTAGGGGATTGGGTTAGGGGTCAGCTATTCGGCCTCGTAAGTGTCAACAATCGACCAACGGCCACCCACCAGTTTCTCAATCGTGACCATATTATCGACGGGCATCCCGTCTTCCACCCCGCAGCGGGATAGCCAAACCCTTGTTGACCCAGTTTCATACTTCAAATCCTCGGAATGTCCCTGGCTGATTGTGGGCATCTTTTGAAGTTCCCTCAGGGTGAACATACTCCCTCCAGAATGGGGCGGGATGCCCCGGCACCCCTAAAGCCCTTATCCAGGGCGCCAGGGGGAATGTAATGGGGTCAGACAATAAATTCCTTAATGTCGTCCAGGGTCTTGGCGGCTCGGAAGCTGGCCAAAACATCAGCGCGGTAGGTTGATTCGGCTGCATCATCGGCCCAAGCCTCAGCCTCGGCCACCAGGCACAAAAGAATTTCGCGTTCAGCCCGTTTCCGGTCCGGGTAACTGATGAATTGGGCCGACATAATGTCGTCACTGTCGTACCAAATAGCCGCCTTGTACCGGTTGGAAATTTCGGTCTCAGGGCGCATGACAAACCGGAGGGTGCAAAAACGGCGGATCACAGAATCACCTCATCATTAGCGGCCACGAAAGCGGCCTTGGGTTGGAAAGCGGAACGGGAGTGGATGATGCCCTGGCCCTCAGAAGTCATGGTTTGCCCATACCAAATGGGATCGACATTGACCGGCAGGGCGTACGAGCAGGGGACCTCAGTAACAGGGTAACGAACCGGGATCATCATCACCTCACCTCACATTTCCCATCAGCGGGACGCAAACATAGATGCACCACACATGCCAAAACGTAAACCCCAATAAACGCACAACATAGCAAACCCACAACACCCCACATGATGCAAAACACCGTTGCATAACGCATCACCACGTTGCATCCCGTCATATCTTGCATATACCGCATACGCCACCACACAACGCAGGCCTTGCCCACCAGACCCATACATATATGGCTGACCCCACCAGCCGAACGCTACCAGGCACGCCCATCACAGACCCCCCTGCCAGGATGCCTCCCCCCGCGCCCACCCCACCCTCCCCGGGGGGTATCTTTGCCCACAGGGGGACCCGCGCGGTACGGGAATCATGTTTCCTCT
>CAYTGF010000036.1:0-2414 GCA_964437285.1 uncultured Gammaproteobacteria bacterium | reverse complement strand
GGGAGCAGCCCCCGCCTCCTGCGCACTCGGCCCAGCCGTCTGGGGGGAGGAAACCCCTGGCTGCGGTGCTGCGGGAAGCGGGGGCGCCTCCGCCACGCCTGTCGGGGGGAGGCCGACAGGGGCGGAAGGGGGAGAAGAACGGGAGACGGGAGGGAGAAGACCGGGAGAAGACTGCGGCTGGCGGGCCGCCGCAATGGTCTCCTGAGCCGTGTTCACGCCCGCCATCGGGACGCCGCCAATGGCCTCCAGCGCCACGTCGGACGGGCTCTTGATCTCGCCGTAGGTGATGCCCTGCGCGACCGCCTCGCCCGAAGGCTCGCCCACCAGGGACGCGCCGAGATTGACGCCGATCGGAGCGACATTGCCTCGGATGCCCCCGGCAGGCCGCAGGGGGCGGGAAGCGCCGGCGGTCAGGCCAGAGACCAGGGCGAGGCCCGTGGAGCCCAGGCCGGCGCGACGGAAGGCGTTGCCGATGACCCCGGGGTTGTCCCGGATGAACTGCATCATGGCGTCAGGGTCGTCAGGACTGACGTTAGCCTGACGCATCACGTCGTCCAGGATTTCGATGCCGCGCGCCGGCTGGTCGCCCATGTAGGCGCCGATGGCGTTCCAGAGCATGCGCGCGCCGCGGCCGGCGCCAAGGGCGGCAGAGCCCGGGCCAAGCACGACCTGGGGCAGAATGCTCGGCGCGCTCTCGGCCACGACCTGCCCCGTGATGCCGGCGGGGTCGGACAGGAAGGTGCGGGCGGCCGGGGCATACTGGCCCGCGTCGATCTGCTCGGCCATGGTCCGCAGGCGCGGGTTCTGGGGGATCGCCTGCGCGGTGCGGCGGCTTTCCTGGAAGGCGCCCATGGTCGCGCCGACCTGCTGGCGAACGCTCTGGCGCATCTGCACGCGGGTCGGCGGGTCAGATGTGCCATAGCCCATCGGATCATCCGACGGGTCAATCTGCTGCCCGGCGTCGATGGCATCCATGGCGCGCATCTGGCGGTCCAGAGCGTCCATGGACTTAGCCGCACCCGGCTGCACGACTTGGCTCTCGAACCCCCTACGCACCGCACCGCCCAGGTTCTGGAGCACGCTGCGTTCGTCGTAACCATCAGCCTCGACCTCGAAAGGCTGCGAGGGATCGAAGGCGGATGGCACGACGGGGCCGGCCTTCACATCGCCTTCAACCTCGAACGGCTGATTGGGGTCGAATGCCATTCAGCGGTCGCCTTCAACCATGGGCGGGGACGGGCGCGGGTAGCGCTGCTGCGCACGCGCGGACCAAGACGGGATGCTGATGTCCGGCAGGCCGCGCCAGATCGGCAGTTGCTCGCGGGCAGGCTCAGGCGCCGGCGTTGCGCTCGGAGGCAGAGGGACATCCTCCTGGGCGGTCTGCGGCACGTTGGCGAAGACGCTCTTGAGCCCGCTCACGATCGCATCGGCCGCGACATTGGAGGCTCCGGTCCATGGGTCATTGCCCGGATGCGACATGACCTGAGCGAAGCGGCTGGGTTGCGGCCTCGGCTGGATATCACTGTCCCTGACGCCGCTGGCGCTGTACCGGCGCGTGCTGTCCAGGCCCTCGGTGGGCGCCGGGTCAATGTAGGCGGGCCCGGGTTGAGTGCCCCACGCGGGCAGGTTCGCGAAGCCGCCCAGGACCGGGAGTTGCCCGTTGGGGTCAATCTGCCGGGGAGGCTCTGCCTGCGCAGCCGGTGCGGCAGCGGCCTGCGGAGCGTCGCCCAACTCAATGAACTGGCCGCCGCGCATCTGGTAGCGCTTGCCGTTCTGCCGGACGATGGCGCCTTCCGAGACGCGCGGCGCCCCGCCAGCCGGAGCCTCGCTCGGGGTCGCGCCTCGCGCCCGGATCACGCGCCCGTCAGTCGTGCGGAACAGCGTCCCAGCCGGCGCTTGGCGAGCCTGCTCCGGGGTCATGGTCGGGATTTCGGCTCCACCCGGTCGGCGCATCAGGCGCCCGTCAGCGGTGCGGAACAGAGTGCCCGGCGCCGCCTGCCTTGCCTGTTCTGGCGTCAGCGTGGGAATGCCGTCGTCCCGCTGAGCCATGGGGAGGCTCTGCGCTGATCCGCTCATTGGACTTCCTCGCCGAGCCCGGCATAGGGGTCATTGGCAGCCGCCGCCGGTGCGTTGGGCCTCGCTGTCGGAGCCCCGCGCATCTGGTCGCGCCAGTCGGGGCCGAACGCCTCGGACATGAGCCGCTGGACCTCCGCCTCTTTTTCCTTGTGCGGAATTTGGAAGTCATTCGTCACAATGGTCCGCATCGCTCGCTCGTGCGCCGCGATGGTCGCGCTCGTCGGGCCAGCGTTTGCCTGAATTGGCTGCCCGTTTGGATCGGTCAGGGGCTTCGCAACGCCATCGCGGCCGATGACCATGAAGCCCCCCGCGCCCTTGACGATTTGCAGCCTCTGCTG
>CAYTGF010000035.1:0-2512 GCA_964437285.1 uncultured Gammaproteobacteria bacterium | reverse complement strand
ACCTCCAGGCGGCGCGCAGCGTCCTCCGCACGGGCTTCGACACGGCCCAGTTCAAGGACCGCACCGGCTACCTCCGCATGGAAACCGGGCCGAGGGTCGAGAAGGACCCCGAGACCCAGGTCGAGAAGACGATCACCCGCCAGGAGAACCGGATCATCTCCCAGGCGGCCTACGCCGAGGCGCACGGGACCACGGGCCAGTCCTCCGAGGCCAGCGCGGCGGCGGCGGCGGCCTTCGGGGCCAACACCGCGACCAACACCACGACCAGCACCGCGGCCAAGAGCCTCAGCGCCGACCTGATCGCGGTGCTGGCGACCAACCCCGCCATGCTCACGGCGGCCATGACCTCGCTCACCACGAAGGTGCCCGACACCGCGGTGATCACGTTCCTGGCGACCTCCGGCAACGCCCCCCTGATCGGCTCCTACTCCGCGCAGGTGGCGGCGTAGAACCTCCAGGAGGGCTCCTCCCGCTTGGTAGGAGCCCTCCTGGGCCCACTTCGGTGGGGCTGGTGCCCCCCTGAGGGGGGATGGCCCAACCAGGACGTTGGGTAGACAGCGGCAACTTCCCGTAGGTCCGGGATCCGGTGGCAAGACAGGATCCTCCCGGAAGGCTGGGAGACGCCGGGGGGCAGGACAGCTCCTAATGTGGCCGGAGGGGTCTTCTCTCCGGCCACATTCATTTTTCCCCTGGGCCTCCCTTGTGCCCCCTCTGTGGATACATTCCACATCCTCCCTATCCAGGCACCTCTCCCGCCTACGGACCCGAGTTCCCCCTGGCATGAGTTCCTCCCCGGTGAAGCAGCAGCAGCACTCACCCCGGAGGAAGGCCTCGGGGACGGCTGCCGTGGCCAAGGTGTCCCAGGTCACCGAGGTAACCAAGCCCAACTGGGTTCGAGAGGGCGCGAAGTATCCCTGGGAGATCGGGTGCAAGTGCGATGTGTGCTACCTGGGGGAGGAGCACCGGAAGTCGGGGGGCTGGCGCCCCGTCATGCCCGAGATCAATCCGAATGCCGAGGCGCTGGTCCTGGCTGAGAATCCAGGAAAGACCGAGGTAGCCAGCGGGCGTCCCCTCACGGGGAAGTCCGGGAAGGAAGCAGAGACGGGCCTGTTCGCCCTGGGGCTGCGCCGGGAGCAGTTCTCCTGGGACAACGCGGCGCTCTGCATCCCGACGGGCGCGGATACGAAGATGATGCTGGCCGACATGGCCCGGGAGAATCGCAAGTTGGCCGCGAAGGGTCAGCCAGTGTGGCTCTCTCCCTTTGTCGCGTGCCAGCCCCACGTCACCTCCCACGTCCTGTCCCTCCCCAAGGTGTTGGCCTTCGGGAAGTATTCGGTGGGGGCCCTCACGGGGAAGTCCAGCGCCCTGCGGAAAATCCGCGGAAGCATGATGGACCTGTGGACAGCCCCGGATCCCTCGGTGGACCTGGACGACCCGGATCAGACGGCCCGCCCCCAGATCCGCCAAAATGGGATCCCCGTCTACGTGAAGAACGTCCGGGTTCCCGGCCCAGGGGATCTGCCCCTGTACGCGGACGAGACGCTACCTCCGACGGGCTCCCAGCGGATCCAGGTGGTTCCGACCCTCCATCCGGCGTTCGTCCTCCGCTACCCAGCATGGCGCCCCGCCTTTCAGCAGGACATCGGGCGCTTCTGGCGCTGGATCCACAACGAGCTTCGGTGGGAGGTGCCCACCTTCAAGTTCCGCCCCTCGGCCGCTGAGTTGGCCGACTTCCTGTATGGCCCATCGTCCGGCCCCATGCTGGCAGTCGACATCGAGACGGATGGCAAGGAATCACTCACGACCAACCTGCGCTGCATCGCCATCGCCCGCCCCGAGGGTGGGGTGGTCATCCCTTTCCTGGGTACCCAGCGCGCCGCAAACCGGTGGGGGCGCGTTCCTGCCACCCCCTACACCCCGATCAATCAAGCTGAGCGGATGGCTGGTCGGGCGGTCTTCTCCAACCACTGGGCCACCTCCCGGGGCTGCTTCAACTACGCGAGCACGTACTACTCGGATCAGGAAGCCTACGCCGTCCTCAACCTCATCAAGCACTTCCTCCTGGACCAGACCAAGGTAAAAGTCGGCCATAACTTTGGTTACTTCGACAATGCCGTGCTCATGCGGGAACTGGACCTCCCCGCGGAGCCGAGCCCCCTGATCGACACGATCCTGTATTTCCGGGGGGCGCACTCCGAGCTGTACCGAGACCTGTTCACCCTCGGGACGATCTACACGGACGTTCCCGACTGGAAGGCCGCTTCGGACGAGCGCAAGATCGCCGTCAACCCGCGGGATGACATCGAGCTTGCTCGGTACGCGAACACGGACACGACCGTTGACATCCGGGTTGCACCCAAGCTGATCCAGGAGGTTGCCCTCCGGGGCCAGACTGAATCGGTACGGATGGACCATCAGGTCCAGAGCATCTATCGAGAGGCCCACCAGCTTGGGATGCGCCTGGACGAGCCCCGGCGCACGCCTGACGCCATTGAGCTTTCGCTCACCGACA
>CAYTGF010000034.1:1526-2662 GCA_964437285.1 uncultured Gammaproteobacteria bacterium | reverse complement strand
GCGGCTGGCGCAACAGCCATTGCCAAGCAAAACTGCTCAAACCCAGCATGGGGTTGATGGCAGTGGCCACCAGCGACACAGTGTCGGCGTTGAGGTGTGGCACCGCCACAGCTTGCAGATCTTGGGTTTTGCGGGCCAAGTCCACCTGACCTTGCAGCAGCGCGGCCGCGTTGACGCTTTGCAGCCGCAAGTCGCTGGTGCGTGCCACACCTTGCGCGATGCGGGCACTGCCCGCAATCAGGTCAAAACTGAAACCGGCGTTGACCACATCGCCAAAGTCCAAACTGAAACGCCGGGGCAGCGCATGCAGGTTGAGCACGCCCAGCCATTTGGCCAAGCCGGGCTCAATTTGCAGCAATTGCCCTTGGGCCAGCGCGAGTTGCAGTTCACCGTTGACGCGGTCCCAGTCGGCCCCCAACGGGGGCCCAGCCCAATGCAGTTGGCCGGTGAGTTGGCCGTGCCCACCTTGCAGCACGCCGGGGCGACCCAGCCGGGTCAACCACCGTCCCGCGTCTTGCCATTGGAGTTGCAGTTGCAAGTCGGTGCGTTGGCGGGCCACGTTCCATTCGCCTTGGCTGTGCCATTGCGCCTCGGGCGTGAGCAGGGCCAGTTGTTGCAGTTGCCACACGTTGCGCTGGTGGTCGTGCTGGGCACGCAACTCCAGCTGGCCCAACGGGTGGCCATCCAACTCCAACGCTTGCACTTGCACGTCCAAATCGGGCAAACGGGTGCTGGCGTTGCTGGGCCAAGTGGTGGCGGGGCTACCGTCGGGTGGGGGTGTCCATTGCAACCGTTCCAGCCGGGCGTACAGCCGGTGGTCTGTGGGGTGGTAGTCCATCTGGCCGCTGGCCTCTTGCGCCTGTAACTGCACTTGCCAATGGTCGGGGGTGCGGTGCTGTTGCGCTTGCAGCGCGACGTTGTGCCACCGCTGGCCGCGCCACCACAGTTGCTTGGCGTTGAGGTGCCATTGCTCGGGCAAATAGCCGTCGGGCCTGCTGGTGGTGGTGCCGCTGGCCTGCTGGGCCGGTGCAGGCCCGCTCAACCACGCTTGTGCCCGCTGTTGCCACGCTGGTACGTCCAGCGTGTGCCAGTTCAAGTGGGCTTGCACACCTTGTGCGGGCAAGGCTGGGGTGGGG
>CAYTGF010000034.1:672-1516 GCA_964437285.1 uncultured Gammaproteobacteria bacterium | reverse complement strand
GGCCGCCCAACGTGGTTTCGTGCTGCTGCACAGGGCCCCGCAACACACGGGTGCTGCTGCCCGGGTGTTCGCGCTGGTAGCGGGCGTACACCACCGGCGCGGTGGCGGGGCCGACGTGCAGGGTCAACTCGTCGCGCAGTGGGGCATCGGGCAAACGCCGCAGCTGGTAGCGCAACGGTTGCGGGGTGCTGGCCGTCTTGCCCAACGGGGCGGGCAGGTCCACCGCCATGCCTTGCAAGTCGGTGTCCACTTGCACCTCGGTGCCAGCGGGGGTGATGTCGAGTTGCACCTGGTAGTGGGCACGCCCCTGCGCCAGTTGCCCCAGTGGGGCCAACAGGGGCCAGTCGGGGCTGTGGCGCAGCCCTTCGGCGCTGGCACTGCCCTGGCCGCTGAATTGTAGGTGTGGCGTACTGTTGGGCGTGCGCAACTGACCACTGAATTGCAATTCACCGCCCAACAGTTGGCCGCGGGCTTGGGTCAGGTCAAAACCGGTTTCGTTAAAGTGCAACTGCGCTTGGGTGTGGTGCAAGGTGGGCGTGTCGGGCGTGATTTGCAGCGTGTTGCCGGGCAACTGCACGTCACCCCGCACCTGCACCGCTTCCACATGGTTCAGTGGCAACGTCAGGCCAAACTGCACTTGCGCGTTGCCGTCGATGCGGGTGTGTTGCAGCGCACCGTCGGTCATGCCGTGCAGGGGCGACTGGTTGACAAACGCCACCGCATCGCTGGCCGGGCCGGCCACATCGGCCTGCACGTGCAGCACCGGGTCGTCGAGCAGAAAGTTGTCGATGCGGGCCTCGGCGCGCTGGGCGTGCAGTTGGGGCAGGCTCTGGGCACGTCCACT
>CAYTGF010000034.1:0-662 GCA_964437285.1 uncultured Gammaproteobacteria bacterium | reverse complement strand
CGCCTGCACGCGCTCCAGGGCTGGCCAGGGCAGGCCGCCGGGCTCGGTCAAGGCGGGCGGCACGTACACCAGATCCACCCCACTCAATGCCGCCCGTACGCTGAACACGCCGCTGCCGGGGCGCTCGAACGGAAAATCCGCCAGATCGCCTTGCACTTTGAAGCTGGCATGGTGCGCCTGGCCATGTGGTACCGCTTGTTGCACATAGTGGCGCACCGCCGCTGGAATCACCACCGGCAAATAACGGTACACGCGCGCTGCGTTGGCACGTTGCAACTGGGCCTGCAAGTCCAGCCGACCCGGCAAGCGATCGGCGGGCGTGGTGCCGGTTTGCCACTGGCCGCTGGCGCTGCCCGCCATGTCGGCGTTGGCAAAACGCAGTTGTGGCACACGTACAGTCCATTGACCTTGGTTGGATTGCCAGTGCACCTCCGCTTGCAGGGTGTCGAACGGGATGTGAGCGGGCTCCAGCACACCGGGCACCTGCACGCCGCCACCGGGGGCCAGTGCCAGTTGGGCCTGGCCACCGGGGGGTTGCGCGTCAAAGCGCAGGTGCAAGCCGTGGACACCGGGGCGACCCGGTGTGGGCGTGGTATCGGCGACGCTGGGCGGGGTGGTCGCGGCGGGGGCCGCAGCCAATGTCAAGTCGCGGATGTCGCCTT
>CAYTGF010000033.1:2422-2674 GCA_964437285.1 uncultured Gammaproteobacteria bacterium | reverse complement strand
AGGGAAGCCACTACCGGTCCCGCTGTCGTTTCACTTGACCGCGAAACCCGCGCCGTCGTCGACACCTCGACCGCCGCCCATCACCTGAACCGCCGGCCGCAAACGCTCAGGGGCTGGGCCTGTCACGAGGACGGGCCGCTGCGCCCGGTGCGCATTCATGGCCGGTTAGCGTGGCGGGTTGCCGACCTGCGCCGCGTGCTGGGGCTGGCGCAGTGAGCGCCCCGAGCGAGGGGGCGCCCGGGGCCGGGGTGG
>CAYTGF010000033.1:0-2412 GCA_964437285.1 uncultured Gammaproteobacteria bacterium | reverse complement strand
CCTGCAGGCGTTCCTGGCCTCGCGTGATGTGGCGCGGTGACGCCGCCCCCGGAGATGGGGGCGCCCGGGGCCGGGGTGGAAGCCGGCACCGAGGCGCAGGGGACAGCAGATACCGCACAGTTTACCGAACTACCCGAGACCCTGCCGATCGGCATCGCAATCCGCGAACTGCCCGACGGCACCTTCGTCGTCACGCGGCGGGGATTGCGATATCGCTGCGCCGACCTGGCCGCGGTGCTGGCGCTGGTGCGCAGGATCGGCGGTGCATCGTGAAGACCCCTGCACTCACCAATGCGGAGTTCATGGCCGCCATCTTCCCCGGCCTGCAGGACGGCGAACGGCCGATGCTGGTGCAGATCGCCGGTGAAATCAACGACGATACGAAATGGCCAATCGGTAGCCCTTGGACGCAGGACACCAGCATCGTCGGCGACGGGCTGAATTCATACTTCACTCTGTCGACGTTCAAGCGGAAGAACGGCGCGTACCGGCGCAAGAAAGATCAATGGTCCCGGTGTTATGGCGTGATGTTGGACGACATCGGCACCAAAGCCGCGCCGCGCGAGCGGCTGGACGCCTGCCCGCCGTCCTACCTGATCGAAACCAGCGCCGGCAACCATCAGGCCTTGCTGCTGTTTGATGAGCCCTGTGCCGACTTGCCGCGCGTCGAGGCGCTGCTAGACCGCCTTGTCGAAGCTGGTCTGTGTGATCCTGGCTCCAAGGGGCCGGCCAATCGCCTGGCAAGGCTGCCCGTGGGCGTCAACGGCAAGTACAGCCCGCCGCATCCGGTCAAGCTGATCGAGGCGCATCCTGAGCGGCGCTACAGCATCGATCGAATCGTTGACCTGTTTGAACTAGAGCCGTTAACGCCGGCCGGTAGTCGTCGCAAGGTCAAGACGGGCAGCACGGTCGACCGCGGCGCAGAGTCGGATGTCTATCAGCCCCGTCCGGCAGAGAACCCGGTAATCGGCGCACTGCGAAAGCTGGGCTTTTACAAGCGACAGTTGGGCAGCGGCAAGCACGACATAACCTGCCCGTGGGTGTGTGAGCACACCGACGAAGTTGACCACGGTACGGCCTACTTCGAGCCGAGCGACCTGTATCCCGCGGGCGGATTCAAGTGTCAGCACGGCCACTGCGCCGACAGGCGCATGCGCGACATGCTGGGGTTCCTGGGCATCACGTTCACTGCTGCCAAAAACAAACCCACGATCCGCGTCGCTGCCGGCGAACTCGATCGCGTCGTCGATGCGGCGGAACGAGAGCTGGCGGCGGGCAACCGGCACTTCCAGCGCGGCGGGCTGATCGTCACCATCAACATCGACCCTGGCACCGGTGAGACCCGCATCAAGCCGGTCACGCCCAATGCGGTTATGCGCTCGCTGTCATCGCGCGTGACGTTCGAGCGATACGACGCGCGCAGCAAAGACTACGTGGTGACGGACCCACCGATCAAGTATGTCAACGTGCTGATCGATGCCGATGGATACCGTCACCTGCCGCGGGTGCGAGCCATTGCCCGACAGCCGTATCTGCGCGACGACGACACCCTGATGACCGAGGCGGGCTTCGACTCGAAAACCGGCATGTTCGGGGCTTTCGATGATCTTGCATTTGATGTGCCCGCAGTGCCTGACAAAGCCGCAGCAGTGCGCGCGCTGGCGGAGTTGCAGGCGCTGCTGGCCGAGTTCAGTTTTGCACAGGAACATGACGCCAGCTCGGCCCTGGCAATGATGTTGACGGCTGCGATCAGACCTACCCTACCTGCAGCGCCGATGGGGCACGTCAAGGCACCGCAGATCGCCAGCGGCAAGAGCTACCTTGTGTCGCTGTTCGCTGGATTCGCAGGCCCGGCCAGTCCATCGGCGTATGCGTTTCCAACGACAGAGGAGGAGTGCAGCAAGCTGTTGTTGGCGGCACTGCTGGAAGGACCGGCCGTCGTTGTCTTTGACAACCTCACGACCGACCTGCACGCATTCAAGACCTTGAGCAGTGCGTTGACAGAGGAGCACATCACCGACCGTCTGCTCGGGTTTACCAAAATAGTCACCGTGCCGACTTCGACGCTGTTCCTCGCCACCGGCAACAACGTCGACCCCATGCGTGACATGGTGCGTCGCGTCCTAACCATAACGCTCGACCCAAAGTGTGAAACGCCGGCCACTCGTAGGTTCACCGGCGACCCCGTGGCGACAGTCCGAAAACGTCGTGAGCACTACGTATCGTTGGCGTTGACCATCGTTCGCGCGTACATCGTCGCAGGGTGCCCAGATCAAGGCCTGAAGCCGTTGGGCAGCTATGGCGAGTGGTCACGCCTGGCACGCGCGCCACTGGTCTGGCTGGGTCTTCCAGATCCTGCAACCGTCGTATTTGAACGAATGGCCGCCGATCCTGACCGCGAGACATTGGGCC
>CAYTGF010000032.1:0-2679 GCA_964437285.1 uncultured Gammaproteobacteria bacterium | reverse complement strand
GTTTGAACGAAGCCAGTTATGTGGACGACACCCATTTTGTTTACAACCTGCCGTTCACGTTCAAATACTACGGTCAGTCCTACACCCAAGCCGCCATCACCACCAACGGTTTGATCACGTTTGGTGCAACGACCGACGAATACGAGGATTCTGTGGCTGGGTTGACCGCGTTCAAAGCCGTGGCTCCCGCTTGGAACGATTGGGTCATTGGCACCAGTTACAACAAAGACATTCGCATCAATGCCAGCGCCGACACGCTGGGGGTGCGTTGGGACGTGGCCCGTTTTGCCAGCGAATCTCAAACGGCGAGTTTTGAGTCGGTGTTGCGCGCCGACGGCAGTATCCGCTTCAATTACGGCGCGGCCAATTACAACTTTGCCAACGATGTGACGGTAGGCCTGTCGGATGGTTTGGGCACGGTGTTGCAATCCGCCTTACTGCAGCGGCCCAATTTCAGCCTGAACCTGTTGCCATCCACCACTTTCACGCCCAACGCCACGGGCGGTTACACCGAAACCGTGAGCGATACGGCCACGCCCTTGTCCACGGTGGGTACGGTGTCGGGTCTGGCGCTGTTGGGCCGTGGCTCGGGCGATGCCCTCAACACCTTGGGCCAATTGACGGTGCAAGCCGGTGGCGCGTTGGAAGCCCCGGACCGCGTGGTGGCAGCGGCCTTGGACGTGACCGCCCACACCGGTGTCCGTTTAACGGGCGACAACGCTTGGGGGCGCATGGCCGTGCGCAACTTGGGCAGCTCGGGTGCGGTGGAAATTTACAACACTGCGCCTGAGCTGGTGTTGGACACTTTGACCAACGCTGCGTTGGATGCGCCAGTGTTGTTGGAGCACGGTGGTGACGTGCGCGTGGCTGGGCCTGTGCAGGGGCAAGGTGCGGTCGGTATGGCCGCCAGCGGTGCCATGACCGTGGCTGCGCCGGTTGGGGCCACCCAGCCCGCTCAAGTGCGCGCACGTACCGATCTGGCGTTGACGGCGCGCACGGGGACGTTGGCTGTGCAAGGTGATGTGGTCTCTGACACCGGGCGTGTGACCCTGACCGCCGGTGCGGGCCTGTCCTTGGCCGACAACGCCCACCTGACAGCGGCCACCGATGCCACCTTGTACAGCGCAGCGGGAAACATCACATCTGCGGCGGCACTGCAAGTGGGGGCGCTGTGGCTCTCGGCTCCAGCGGGCAACATTGCGGTGCACAACGCTGCGCCAGCGGTCGACATGGGTGGCACAGCGCCAGCTTTCGCCGTGTTGGAAGCCCCTGCCGCATTGACGTTGGGTGATGTCACCGCCCAAGGCAACATTGAACTGACGCAAACCGCAGGCACGTTGTCACAGCCCGCAGGACGGACGCTCAGCAGTCAGAGCGGCAACGTGGGGTTGACGGCACAAGCGTTGCAATTGGACGGGCAAGTTCATGGCCAGATGGTGGCCCTGAACGCCACTGGGGCGGTGCAGCAAGCCGACAGCGGAGCCCTCCACACACAGCGGCGGGACGTGACCTCGGATGCTGGCGTGGCGTTGCTGGGCACAGGCAACCAAGTGGCGTTTTTTTCGGCGCAAGACAGCGGTGCGGGCACCGGCGTGCAATTGGTCAATACCACGCCGGCTAGTGCCACGGTGTTCACGCTGGAAAACATTACCGCCCAAGGCGATATCACGGTCAGCAACACCGGCGGCATGCACTTGCCTGAGGGTTACACCGTACACAGCACGGCGGGTAACGTGGCCTTGCAAACGTTCAGCCCCCTCACCGTCAACGGTGCGGTGCAAGCCGATGCCGGCAGTGTGGCCCTGACCGCTGGCAATGGCGGTGCCTTGACGCTGGGATCCACCGCCACCGTGGTGGCGGGTTCTGGCGATGTCAGCCTGACCGGGGGCAGTGTGGCCAACGCCGCGACCATCACCGATGGCAAGGGCCAAACCTTGACCCCCACCGTGACCGTGACCGGCGACACCCCGACCGAGCCTCCTACGCCTGAGCCTACACCGGCACCGACTCCTGAGCCTACACCAGAGCCTACGCAGCCTCCGTTACCCGAGCCCACTGAACCGCCTCCAGAGCCGACCCAGTCACCTGTCCCTGAGCCAACATTGCCACCGTTGCCAGAACCCACACTGCCCCCAGTCGCTGTGGCGGTGTCTGGGTTCCAGGGGCAGGTGGAGTCTGTGTTGTTGACCACGGTGCAAGCGGTGGTGAATGTGGCCCATACCCCCACGGCGTTGTTGGCCGAAGCGGTGCATGCCTTGCCCGCCGATCCGGCTGCCGCTGAACCCACCCCTGAAACCGGGGCAATCCCCCCCTCTGGTGCGCTGCCTGGCGCAGCGTCCGAACCGCCTGCCGAGGAGATGATGTGCCGTTAAACCTTGCAACGCTTTTGGCTGGCCGCACCCGGCTGGCACGCTGGACACATGGACTGGCCAGCAGCACCAGTGTCTTGGTTTGGATGCTGGGATCTTCGGGGCTGGCGCATGCGTCGGCTCCGGTGCCGGTGGCCACCGCCAAAGCGGTCGACGGTACCGTGTACGCGGTGCGCGCCGATGGCTCGTGGCGCATCTTGGCCGAAAACTCGCCCCTGCTGGTGGGGGAGACCTTGCACACCAGCCGCAACAGCACCATCAACCTGCTGTTCACCGATGGCGGCCAGACTTTGGTACGGCCCGACTCCAG
>CAYTGF010000031.1:0-2771 GCA_964437285.1 uncultured Gammaproteobacteria bacterium | reverse complement strand
TCAGCATTTCTTCAACGCTCGGCACGCGGGGGGAATGAATGTCATACACGCCGGGCCCAATTTCATTAGGGTAATTAAACTGGGCAAACCCTGTTAATAACTCCATATTTGAACGGCTGGTTTCAATGGTGATGACATCAGCATCTAAAGCGGCAATTGCTGGTAAAATATCGTTAAATTCTGAATAACACATGTGTGTATGAATTTGTGTCGTATCTTCTACGCCTGAAGCAGCAATTCTAAAGGCTCGCGTCGCCCAGTCTAAATAAGTTTGATATTGGCGTTGGCGAAGCGGTAAACCTTCGCGAATCGCGGGTTCATCAATTTGAATAATGCCAATCCCCGCATTTTCTAAATCACAAACTTCATCTCGAATGGCTAAAGCAATTTGTAGTGCTGTTTGCGCGCGTGGTTGGTCATCACGCACAAAAGACCATTGTAAAATGGTAATAGGCCCAGTTAACATGCCTTTCATGGGTTTTTCGGTCAAACTTTGGGCAAATTTTGCCCATTCTACGGTCATCGGAGCAGCGCGCCAAACATCGCCGTAAATAAGGGGCGGTTTTACACAGCGTGAACCGTAAGATTGCACCCAACCATTTTGCGTGAATGTAAAACCTTCTAATTGTTCACCAAAATATTCCACCATGTCATTGCGTTCAGCTTCGCCGTGTACCAAAACGTCCAAACCTAAGGCAATTTGCTGTTCAACGGCATAGGCAATGGCTAAACGCATTTGCTGGTTATAGCTGATTTCATTAATTTTACCTTGCTTAAAATTGGCACGGGTGGCGCGAATTTCGGCGGTTTGTGGAAAAGAACCGATTGTCGTCGTTGGAAAAAGCGGTAAATTGAAGCGTTCACGTTGTTTTGCTTGACGAATTGCAAAAGTAGAGTGACGTTGGTCACTGTTTGCATCTAATGCCGCAATGCGTTGATGTACTTGTGAAACATGCACTCGTTCACTTTCGCGCCGCTTGCGTAAAATGGCTGCATTTTCTTGTAAGGCAAGATTTGCCTGTGCATCATTGAGCAATATCCCTTTCAAAACAGTCAATTCAGTTAATTTTTCAGTGGCAAATGCTAACCATGAACGCAATTCTGTCTCTAAACGCTGCTCAGTCGTTAAACTGAATGGACAATGTAATAATGAGCAAGAAGGGGCAAGCCATAATTCTGCATCATATTGGCTTTGTAGTTTTCTTAAAGTTTGTGAAGCGGCGGTTAAATCAGTGCGCCAGATATTGCGCCCATCAATAATCCCGACGGATAACACTTTGTTCGCGAGGTTACTTTTTAAAGCACTGCTAACGCTGCTCACCTCCTCAGCCGCCCGCACCGCATCAATATGTAATCCCGCAACGGGTAAACGACAGGCTAACTCTAAATTATCATCTAAAGCAGAAAAATAAGTGGTTAATAAAATATCAATCGGAACATCTGCCAAATATTCATACGCATTATGAAAAGCTTCTTTCCATTGCGCGGTTAAATCTAATCCTAAAATGGGCTCATCTACTTGCACCCACGCCACATCTAAAGCTTGCAAACGCTGTAAAATTTGCTGATAAACTGGCAATAAACGCGGCAATAACGCTAAACGTTCAACGCCCGTGGCTTTACCCAGCCACAGAAAACTCAAAGGGCCCACTAAAACCACTTTAACCGCATGACCTAATTGCTGTGCTTGTTGTACTTCTGTAAATAAACGCTCTGAATTCAGTTTAAATTCAGTATCTGCATTAAATTCAGGCACTAAATAATGATAATTCGTGTCAAACCATTTAGTCATTTCTAACGCAGGCTTGCTTAAATGTTGATTTTTTTCATCTGCAACGCCGCGCGCCATCACAAAATAACGTGCTAATTCGCTTTGTTTGCTATTAAATTCAAAACGAGCAGGTTCACAACCCAGCAATTGAATGTGATTTAACATGTGGTCATAAAAAGCAAAATCGCCGACGGTAACTTGATTCAATCCAGCTTGTTGTTGCAATGCCCAATGTTGTGCCCGCAAAGTATGTCCAACCTGCTCCAACGCATCAGCATCAATTTCATTACGCCAATATTTTTCCAAAGCGAATTTTAATTCGCGTTGTAAACCCATGCGGGGAAAACCTAAAATGTGTGTTTGTAACATTATGCAAGACTCCTGTGTAAGATGTCCTTATAATGCAAGCAAACAATATTATGAATCAAACGCATAATTTTCATTAAATAATGAATTTTATTCATCATTTAAAAGCCTGATAACTGATTGATTAACAATAAATGTTAGAAATTCGCCATTTAAAAGCCATTCAAGCACTTGCTGAAACAGGCAGCGTAACACTTGCCGCCACCCGTTTGCATCTCACACAATCGGCGTTATCGCATCAATTAACCAGTTTAGAAAATTATTTAGAAACGCCACTATTTGAGCGGCAACAACGCCCGCTGAAATTGACGGCGGCGGGCGAATTGCTGTTACAACTCGCGCGGCGCGTTTTGCCAGAGCTGGAACATACACGCCAAGCAATTTTACGTTTAAAAGAATCGCCGCCCGTGCGAGATTTGCGGATTGCGGTGGAATGTCACACTTGTTACGACTGGTTGATGCCCGCAATGGATTGTTATCGTGAGCATCATGCGGAGGTAGAGCTGGATTTAGTGGCGGGTTTTCATATAAATCCGCTGTTGCTATTAGTTGAGCAGCAAGCGGATGTTGTAATTGTTTCAGAAGCAAAAAATCAGCTTGGTATTGCTTATTTTCCACTGTTTAGTTATGAAAT
>CAYTGF010000030.1:0-2932 GCA_964437285.1 uncultured Gammaproteobacteria bacterium | reverse complement strand
GCGCCAGGGCGAGGAAGAAGAGGGTGAGGCGGAGACGATGGATCTTGTCGAAGATGGTCATTGGGTAGTGTCCTTTGCTTGAGAGAGAGAGAGAACGCGAAGAGCGCACACTTACCTGAGCACCACCTCCACCGCCCGCCACAGCCGCTCCGCCAGGGTCTCCACCCGCTGCCGCACCGCATAGGTGAACGTCGAGCCCGGTAGGTACACAAACCGCTGTCTGGTGTAGTCGTAGACCTCCCACCGTACACGCAGCTTCAACGGTCGGCGCTCATCCTGCAAGGCCACGGCGCCCGCCAGCGACTGCGCGAAGCTGGTCCAAGGACGATCTGGTGGAGGGGAAGGTGGAGAGGGTGCGCTCGCCATGCCCAGCACTCTACGCCGACTGTTGCCACTTGCGCAAGCCGCTAAATACAGGGCGTTGTTGTCTGCTCCACCCCATCCCTTGGGGCGTTGACAGCGCTGCGTTGCTTTGCGACACTCTGTGAGCCTTTCGACGCACATTCTCGCGCTCCCCAGCCTCCCCGCGCTCCCCAGCCTCCCGCTCCTCCAGCCGTCGTCAGGTGCCCTGTTCTGGTGGATCCCCCTGCGGAGCGCCCATGTCCGACATCTTCATCCACGATCCGATGCCGCCGGTGATCCTCCGGCATTCGGTCAACCTCCTCGCCGGCGCGCCCGGCACAGGCAAGACGGCGTTTCTGGTGTACATGGTCCAGACGCTGCAGCACCAGAAGCCCTTCTTCACACTCCCGGCACCGGCCCAGCCCATTTACCAAGCGTTCATCGGCGCCGATCGAAGCTGGGACGACTCCACCAGAAAGTGGTTCGATGTCCAGGGCATCGACGCCGACAGCTTCCCGCACTACTCCCTCCAGGACGACCGGCAGTTCCAGAAGTCCCGCCTCCGCAAGAAACACGAGCGCATCGCCATCTTCCGCGAATGCCTGGATCGCGTCTCGCTCAACGGATCTGGTGTCTTCCCCACGCCCTCACTCATTTACGTCGACCCCCTGGCACTGTTCCTCGGGGGCAACCTCCTTGACTACGACACGTGCCTCGTCGCGTGCTCGGAGCTCCGGGAGATCTGCATCGACAAGGGGATCTGCATCGTCGGGACCGCCCACGCCGCCAAGCAGAAGGCCGACAAGAAGGAAACCTACCTCCGGCTCCAGGACAGAATCCTCGGCTCGGCCGCGCTCTTCGGCTACACCGACACGCAGCTCTACCTCGCCTCGCCGGAAGAAACCGATCGGAGCAGCTACACGTTCCTGTGGGCGCCGCACCACGCCAAGAGCCAGATGTTCGCCATGGGCCGCGACGAGGAGGGGCGCTTCGTGCCGGTCGACGGGCAGCCGCTCGAGTCCACCACGGCGGCCAAGGGCGCCAAGAAGCCGCTCCAGGACGTGGACTGGCTCCTGTCGCTGCTCGCTGAACCCAAGAAGGCCACCGAACTGGTGGAGGTGGGGGCGGAGCGCTCGGTGAGCCGGATGACGGTGTACCGCCGCCTCAACGCCCTGTGCGACGAGGGCCGGGTCCGTCAGGTGTCCCGGGGGGTCTATCAGGTGGTGGCGGTGGTCTGAGCCCGGCAGCGGGCACCGTCGCGCTTTTCAGAGGGGGAGATTCCCGGGGTAGGGCCTGGGGTCTCCCCCGTGCTGTTTGTATCACCGGACGCCCCGGCACGCTCCGATCAGGCCCCCCTGGTGGTACGAGTGGGACGGCGCCGGCGGGGTAGCCAGCTCCGCTGTAGCGTGTTACAGGAGGCGAAACCCCTATATGTTGTGGGTGCCTCCCTCGCCGACCACAAGAGAACCCCCCGCAGACGGGGGCTGATACAAGTGGTTTCGCCCCCCTGGGTACGCCTAAGTACCAGGCTCTCTTATGTTTAGTTAAACGGCACTTGTATCAGGCGAAATACCAAATATCATTAGGGCACTTGGCCTTAGTATCAGGTACGTACCAAATGTGCAAAAGTCGACTTTGCCCAGCAGGTACAATGCTTTAGCCTGTGAATATCTTGTATCACCGGACCTGTGCCGTCTGTTTTGGTGGGGATGTACCCGGGTAGAACTGGAGGTTTCGCCCCCAGGTACCCCGGCGGGGAGGTACCTGAGGGTCGAATCGAGCGGGGATGGCTGGCGGGGGTGGTACGAGTGCGGTCCTAGCGCTTGTGCATCTGCAGCGGCCGGGGGCGGTTGAACGCCTCCCAGCTCACTACCCAGGCGGCGAGGTACAAGCCGCCCAGCACGCCCAGGGCGAGCGCGGCGGCGGCGTACTCCTTGAGGGTGCGGCGTCTCATGCGGTGGCCTCCTGTGCCACGTGGGGCGGCAAGGTGGCCTCTCCGGCGTCGATCTCGGCGATCACCTGCTGCAGGAGCGTGCGTACCTCGGCGCGTTCGCCCAGGAGGACGAAGGGCGGGTACTCGCCCAGGCGGCGGGAGAAGAGCTCCACCACGATCGTGTCGTTCGTGCCGGCGCCGATGAGGCCGACCACCCGGTGGCTGTCGTAGCGTACCCAACCGTTCCGCCCCCGGAACTGCAGGGGCTCCTTCGGTACGCCGGTCACACAGTCGAAGCACACCTCACCGCCGGCGGTCTTGGTACGCGCGTCCAGCTTCTTTGCGCACAGCGAACACGTCTCAGTCATCGAATCCTGCCTTTCTGCTTCCGCTCTTCCGGAATGCCTTTCATCGTCGGCTCGTCCGCTGTCCCCGGCCAGTCGCGCGGGACCTTCCCGTCCGGCGGGCGTAGGGTCAGCTCGAGATCCACCTCGTCTACCGGCTCGGGGCGCTCCCCGGCCGTGAGGTTGCTCATGTCCATCGTGCCTCGCTGGCGCAGGTGCTCGGGCATCCAGAACCCGCCGCCGTCTGCCCTCAGTTGTGCCAGCTCTCGCGGGCCGGGGATCTGGTCGTCGGGGGTTCTTCCCGCGCCCAGCC
>CAYTGF010000029.1:0-3574 GCA_964437285.1 uncultured Gammaproteobacteria bacterium | reverse complement strand
GAGCGGCTTCATTATTTTCATCCGCTTCTCTCCGATCTTCACCAGACAGCTTTTCAATTCCAGGTCGCTCACGATAGCAGTGATGCGCTTCGTCATTAATCACGAGAATACGTGGTTTATTGATGATGCTCTTGAACACACGGCTCACCATCGCATTTGGGGTCTCTTTCAGAGCCGCCTCATTTATGAGGCCCGCATCTTTAATAACAGATCCCACTTGATAACGCGGGTTCTGCCGTGGCTCAAGCTGATGGAAGTTGATCACGTGCACCGTCGCCTGCTGAAGCAGCTCGAAGTCTTGATGCGAGAGAATGTCTCGTTTTCGATAATAGTTATCGGGATCGTTTGGCTGAAGCACGTTCAAGCGATCACGAATCGTAATACCTGGAGCAATGACCACAAACGCATCCGTAAACCGAGTATCCTGCGGATAGCGAATCTTATTCAGCGCGTTGTAGGCGATCACCATTGCCATGACCACGGTTTTTCCTGATCCCGTTGCCATTTTAAACGCTAAGCGATAAAGACCCGGGTTCGCTTCTTCATTCAACCGCTTCAGTTCGTTGATCACCCAAGCTTCCCCAGCACGTTCAGCCACCTCCGTCACCCACATGATAGTTTCAAGCGCCTCAATCTGACAGAAGAACAGCTTATTTGGTCGCTCTGGGTCGCTCCAATACATCAACAGATCGCGGGAGACTTTGGTAAGACCCGGATATCCTTGAGAGCGCCATTCATCAATACGTCCTCTGAGTTTATTTACAAACTCATTCTCCCGCTGGAATTCAGTGCCGTAGGCACCTTCAGCTAGAATTTGATCCTCACGCGAATTCCGCGTTGTCGCACGAGGAATGGGAACGTAAAGCGTGCTCGAACGGCGGCCATCGAGTACTTGATCGGTCAATCCTCGCTCATCAGAAGCGAAGTGAAGACCCGGTTTTTGATACGGGGAATTCAGTATAGGGGATTCCATACGAGATTACTTTGAAGAAACCTGTAAAAATACAGGGATACATCTTGGGAAAGAATGCCCGAAATGTGACCAGATGACAACACCCCGCTGTGGGTTAAAACCCTTTATTTTAGACAAAATTTAAAGTCCGCTAACCGTGGATTGATGCAACTGGAATGAATCCACCTAATTTACAAACGTGTACGCGGAAATTAACATGGAGCGCGTTCATTAAAAACTGGCGAGGATACAGCTCGGGGGGCTCTTAGTTTAGGGATTATCGACCTTTACCCTCCTCCGTAGGTGCTCTAAGGCGCTTGCGGAGGGGATGGCGTTAAAGGTCGACCATCCCATTTATTCAAAGATGTCACTCAACTTATGGCAAACCGTAAAACGAGTGCACGGATCGCAAAGAAGGCTTCTAGCCTTCTACGCAAGAGTCGCAAACCAACTGTAAAAGCAGTTGCCGCTAGCGCACTCTCTCAACGTGCACCCAAGCGGGGTAAGAAGTAATTCTTACCCCAACTTTCCTCGCCAGTTTTTAGCGAATGATGAGTATCCTTTATTCATCGCTCCCCCAATCGTCCAGGCTTGTCTGACTAAAAGCATACGATGGATCAATCGGCTGACCTGAACGTAATAGAGCAAAATGAAGATGCTTACCCGTGGCCCATCCGGTACCGCCTTGAATTCCAATGATTTGTCCAACGGTAACCGCATCCCCCACTCTGAGCTCAGTTGGCGCAGCTAAATGACAGTACTGCGAGACGAGTGAATCTGCATGCTGAATCAATATTTCGTATCCGCAACCGACCTGCACGTCAGCCTCTTCTCTCACAACGTACCAACAAATCCCATTTGCCGCTTCGTCACAAAATCGCCAACGACGGGTGGCGCTCCAAAGAATATTATCCTTAACCGTTATCACCGTCCCATCCGCGAAAGCCCTCACCTCTGTCATTCGAGGTGCGCGGTCTGCAATATCCCACGCAATATGCCGAAGTCCGACCTTCGCTTCGGCATCTAAAATAACTCCTTGGGTTAGCCTACCTAAGGTCGGGAACATATACGGATGAGTAAAGTCATACCATCTCTCTCCAAAGATTGTTTTGTAGCTAAAGCTTGAAAATTCCGTAAATGGTAGAACTTGTTGATCCAACCCATCAGAAACAGTGCTATTCCCCTGAATAATCGCAAACACCGTTGCCACAATGAGATACAAAAGCGAGAAAGAGCCTCCCAGGATTAATAACAACCAAAAACAGACCCGCTTGATTCGATCTCGGTTCTCGTAAACGGCGAAGATAAGGTGGAGAGCAGAAGCAGCCATAGCTTAGCTTGGAGGCTTTGTCGTACAGACCCGATCCTCTTCCTCACTGCTTTTAATCGAGAGTGGAATTTTTGAATCATTCACAATGAGAAGCCCTTTTCCAATCTCAAGTCGCTCTAAATACGCCCGTTCCGGCTTATTGATATGTACCTTCTCATTCAACTTATCGAACGAATCGCTCACCTTGTGCTTCATGACAAGTGTAAGCGAGGATTGGTCGAAGAGATCACTTGCCCGAGGAAAAGCGCTGTTATAGTAATGATTGATGGATTGGACGATCGTGGTAACGCCGGAATTGTACTTGCGACCACGAAGTGCGAGTGAGGCGAGCTTTTCTACAATCAAGTTCGATTGAAAAAGCTGGCTCGCTTCATCCACGATCAAGTTCTTGAATTTCGCTCGATTCTTCGGATGGTTAATGTAGTTCCAATAGCTCTCAAGGATAACAGCCACCACAAAGTCCCGTTTATCAACGTATTTGAGTGCGAATACGATTAGGTCATCCGTCGCAAAGTCGATATTCTGTTGCTTGTTAAAGAGATAGTATTGCGGATGATTTGGCTCGTGATAGGAATTGAGAACCGTAAGTAAGTTACTGATCGTTTCGTTCTGCGGCAGTTTTTCAATCGCTTTAATAAAGTTCTTGAGAACCGGCTGCGTTCCCCAGGACAAACATTTTTCATAGATGATCCCAATCGTTCTTTCAAGATTCGTGAGATCCGTCACCCCAATCTTCTCGTTTCCATACATACTCTGGAACAGCTTCGAGACAAACTCGATCTTCTGCGCTTTATATTCCGGTCCCGAGATATGAAACGGATTGATATAATAGATCGATTTTTCGTTGAGTTCGATGTACTTGCCTTTGAGATAGTTCGTGACCATTTCAAACTCATTTTCGACATCTAGAACGAAGGATTGATAGCCAATCATACGCGACCGGATCAGGTCGAGTTTGATGAAGTACGACTTCCCTGCCCCTGTTGAAGCAATGATCGAGCGGTTATAGCTTTCGAGCTCTTTTCGATCAATCGTCACAAGTGAACGATTAATTTCATCTACCCCATAGAAGATCCCAGTATTTGAAGATATCTGAGGTGTAATAAAGGGAAACGTAAACGCAGCAACATCCGTGTTGATATCCCGATGGTTTCTTGTGTCCGTCACGCTCGATCCAGCGATAAACGTGCCTTGAAGACCTTCAAACTGTTCATAGTGATAGATGCGGGATTGCATCATCTTACGGTTAAGCACTCGCTCAAGGTTCATGTGCACCATGTTGAGGGACTGGA
>CAYTGF010000028.1:0-3583 GCA_964437285.1 uncultured Gammaproteobacteria bacterium | reverse complement strand
CACCGCGTCTTTTGCCTGCATACCCATCGTATGAAAAGAAGAAGGGTTGCCTGGAATATCAGAAAAATACGGCAACATCGCCTCGAGGACGCGAGGATCAAGAGGGGCCGTAGCGGCGTGATCAAGGTAGATGAGACGAGGAGACATACTAGGCGAGAACGTCGGAAAGAGTCATGGATTGAAACTGTGATTTGAGCTGTTGTTGCAACCGATCCCACACATGACGACTACGGCAGACCGCCGTCGCCGCGCATCCGGCTTTTGACTGACAGGCGACAAGGTCCATCGGCCCTTCAACCGCTTCCACAAACACGAGAAACGAAATATCCGTAATCGATCGAGCAAGGCGATACCCTCCCGCAGGTCCCGTTTTCGCTTCCACAAGACCCGCTTTCTTTAATCGTGAGGCGACCTCTTCAAGATACCCGACGGAAAGGCCCAGTTCGGTCGCGACTTCTGATACGCGCACAAACTCCTCGGAACGCGACAAACGCTCCACCAAGATGAGCGCCGAATGCAAACGCTCGGAAACCGTAAACCAGGAAGCCATGTATTTGCCAGTTTACAGAGGGGAAATAAAAAGGCAAGGGGGATAGCCTTGTGTGTTAAAAGTCAAAACCCGTCCAACGCGTGTGCAACGCGAAGGACGGGCAAGGAAGTGCGAACAAAAGTGCATCCTAGTAGAGCGCGAGCTCTCGCTGATACCCCTTCCCTGTCCAGCGCAGGATACCGGATGCGAAGAGGAAGAGTCCAAGGGGTACTGATTCGGCCGGATAGTCAGGGTAATAATTGTCGCTGCATTGAACCGGCTCATCCGACATGGTAAACTCCCTAAAATCGGCGCCCTTAGGCAAGACAAAGTCCCTACCCCTACCCGTGTACGCGCTCCAATACCCGTTGGAGATCAGATACATCAGGTTTCCTACTGGGCTACGCTCCCAGGGGTGCGCACCCGCCTTGCTCTCACCCCACATATCACCGCCCATTCCCGGGTCGTAGAGGCGCCAGACGGCGCGGACGAGCATCCGCCCGGAGACACGGTCATCCAGCTGCTTGAACGTCTTTCGCTCATCATCGTTGATATATCCCCGTTCTTCACGGTACGAAAGAAGACAAATCAGGAACCATGCCCTCTCTTCCCACGTCTGGGGAACGTAGGGGAGGCTGATGCCGCCAAAGAGCGCCGCAAACACCTTCGCATTGATCTTCATTGGTCTGTTCCGGCAGTTTCTTGAGCTGCCGGCTCCTGCTTGGTTGTGAGGTGCTTTCAAGAGCTCTGGATCATCCATCTCACTCTTGAACATCTCCATCATACCATTTTTATCCTGGCTTGTAAACGATGCTAGTCTACATTTGCTAGTAAGTGTCATTTTTTGCTGATATTTAGCAATATATTTTGTTATCTATAATCATAGACATTTTTCTCTTTTTTGTTATACTTACGTTATATGCCCTCACCTAAAGAACTTCTGACGCATTTTAGCCTCAGCCCTCACGAAGCAGAGCTGTACCTCACAGCGCTCACCTTGGGTTCCGCGAGCGTTTCAGAATTAGCCAAAAAAACAGGCAAAAGCCGTACAGCCGTATACTTTCATGTTAACCATCTTCTTCAAAAAGGCCTGTTTAAGGAAACTCGCAAAGGGAAAGTGGTGCGGTACCTCCCCACACCGCCACGGGACCTTGTTGAACGCATCGACGGATTCACGACGGACCTGAAAAGCCTCCTCCCCCTCTTAGAATCTCTCCATAAAGTCGAGTCCGAAAAACCTGAAATCTCCGTCATGGAATCCAAACAGGGCTTTTACCAGATATACGACGAGATTAGCTCGATGCCTCAAGGGTCGCTTTTGCGCGTGGTTGAAGGGGAAGAGGCGATGGCGGGAGAGCTTGCGCTGCTACCGCAGGCGCATTGGCAAGTATTTTTTCAGCGAATCATCCAGCGCCGCATCTCCACGCGAGCAATCTTCACAGAATCAGCCCTCGAACTTCCTCGAGCAAAACTCAATAAAGCGAATATTGACCTCCTCCAACAACGTCTTTGGGATATCCGCTCCATTCCTACAAAAACTCTCCCCTTTCAAAAACTCATCTTACTCTACGGCTCGACAGTCGCGTTTCTTCTTCCAGAAGCCTCCATGGTCGTTCGCATTCGACACACCCATATCAGCGAGATGCTTCAACAACTCTTTGACGGCTTACATGCATTTGGAACGGTCGTCCCTTCTCCATGGACCACGCAAAAACAGGGCTAGCCCTGTTTTTGATCTACACATCATCCCACGTGCGAATACTTCGCCCATCCCCACGTGGTTTTATAGGTTTTGCGACATGTGATCGCGGTGAATACGCTCGAGCGGCATCAGTAATACTGTCGGCATGGTTGGTTGTTGTTGCCTCCAGAGGGGCGCGCAACTCGTTGAGAGACTCCTCCAACCGATCTAGCTCTGTATATACATCTCGATATGCACGCGTCTCTCGCTTTGACCAGGAGCCATCAAGCGGAGGGACGGTTTGTCGAAGACGCGTACGTCGACCCGCAAGCTCACGCAATTCATTATCAAGTCGCTCGAGAGCTTTATACCGACCGAGTCTCAAACGATCCACGTGTCCTTGTACGTCGCCACGCGTACCACTGACGGAGTACCCCTGATCGCGATATTCGCCTTTAGAAAGCTTTCGCCGATCTGGCGCATCCCGTAAACGTAACGGCGTTCCGTTCTGCCGTTCTACTGCGGCTTCGATACGTCCACTGTGGCGAGCTTCCTCATGCAGGCGAAGAGTCTCTTCTTCATGCTTCTTCTGATATCCATCCGTATAGATGCTATCCGTTTTATCCCCTTCTTCGAGAAGCTGCTGCCGATATCGGCGCCGTTCTTTAGCGTGCACAGCTTCTTCTTCGCGCTCTTTGTTGAAAGCGTCCCACTCTCTCATTATCCGCAATTGGTCCTCTAGCGGAACATGTCTGGCGACTTGTTCATTTACATAACGACGACGTTGTGCGGAGTCGCGAAAATCTACAAAGCCTCTTTTGTTAGGAGCGAACTGGTTACGCTGAGGCACGATATTTTTTGGACGATGATTGTCGTGAGAAAAAGAACCTTCCATATATAAAGAGTATACCACGTTCTACGGACTAGATCCGCCGTTCACGACGCTCGGCGAGGAGCGCTTCAAGTTCCTCGTCGATCTCTTTATCCAGTTCTTCGTCAAAAACATCCCTCTCCCAAGATGGACGGAGCGAGTAAGCACGATCTATATCTTTGTACAGCGGCTTCTGAGCTGGATGATGTCCACCGGAACGGGACTCTGGAAACGCGGGAGAAATCGGATCGTTTTTAAATGGGTGCTTCCAGGTAACGAGATCTGCTGAAGCTTTCCACCGCTGTTCATCTGGTGTTCGAGGAGAAAACGAATCGATTTCGGAAGTATCCATCGCGTCTACCTGACGCCCCCAACGCGAAGCCTGAGCAGCTGCCGTTTGTTCTGCAGTCCGCGCTCTTACGAGCTGCATTTCACCATCAAGATAGCGCGTACGACTATTCCGATCACGCAGATCCAAAGAACCAGGAGTCGACTCCCGCGC
>CAYTGF010000027.1:0-3952 GCA_964437285.1 uncultured Gammaproteobacteria bacterium | reverse complement strand
TCTCTGCTTTCGCGACGTACAACGGATACACGCTCGCAAAGCTCATGGCATAGATACGATGGGAAGACATACCTCAAGCGTACTAGCCTCCCAAAAAACAGACAAGACCGTGGGCACTCAAAAGAAAAAGACCACACATGTCCTTCCCGCTCTACAGCGGAAAGATATGTGTGGTCAGATCCCAAATCAGAGAGAGAAGAAGATGCTACGCTCCCTCGGGAAGAGTGAACGAGGCGGAGCCGAAGTCCGGAACGCGTTGCGAGATCGGGCGCTTGACGAAACGGGCGTTCCCGGCGTAGTAGTCGAAGAACGAGGCGGAACGAAAACCACCTTCGATATCCGTATTCCTTTCGGCGCCCGCACAGTCTATAGCGAGGTCCCGGTTTGTTGTGAGCCGGTCCTCATGGAAGAGAAGGATCTGAGCAACGTCGAGGGACGTCATACCCACGCGACACTCACTCTGCTTCATGTCCGCACGTGCGGCGCGAATACTCCAGTTGCGGTACGCGATGCCGGTCTGACCCATATAGGCAACGAAGTCGCCCTTGATGGTGGCCTCGTAGGCTATGCGGCGCTTCCACCAGGCCTCGAGCGGCCTCTCGTCATCCAACCCAACGTCGCCATCGCTCCAGTACTTGAAGCTCGAGTTCGGTTGGCGCTCCGAGAGCATCCCGAAGAGGTATTTGAGAGCCCGTTGATAGTCCGGGAGTCCCTCGTAACCCTTTACGATTCGCAGGATCGACGAGAGCTTCGCCACGAAGAAGAAACCCTCATCATCCGGAAGGACAGGTGTGCCCGCCACTATGTAAGGAGCGATCAGCACTTCGATCGAGGGCGGAGGTTCGAGGCCTGGCCAAACTTCACGGAGCAGGTCGTGTTGCACCTCCTCACGCTTCGGCCTCCATCCGGGTGGAGGCGTGTAGCCAGACGTGCCACGCTCCTTCTCATAGAGCTTGATCTTGGGCGTGGTGACCAGACCCATCTCCCGGTCCATGAGCTCGCGCACGCGTTCTGCGCGTCCCGGTTGACGCAGCCAGTCTGCATGATCGCTCGTCCACCCACCCTGATCGGAACACGCGGCATTTGTCGACGCGAGAACATCTCCGTCGATCTTCTTGAAAGGTTTGGCCATGATGGCTCAACCTCCTATCGCCGTCCGATAGACTACTTGAGCGGAGCATCCGCCTCGGTAGGTATCGTTTTGCAAACGGCGTCGCTGAAGCCAATACTTTCGCTTCAAGAACGCCGTTTCCAAAGAGCTTCACGGAGAGTTGCTTTATCCAACAACAAAAAACTAGGCTAGTTCTGGACAAAAGTCAATAGCGACACCCATTTCAACGAGCAGATGTCTTTGTGACCTCAAGGTCTCGGGAGAGGGTGGTGAAGTGTTGGATGATGGTGTAGTCGGAGAGTTTTTGTATGCGAGCGGCGTAGTGCTCGGGGTTGATCGCTTGGAGTTTGGCTCGAACCTGCGCAAAGACCGAACGAACGGCTTCGGGGTCTGCGCCGCGTGAGGAGATTCGAAAGGCGAGAGGATCGAGTGACGGATGTCGTCCTAGGAGAAAACGGAGTTCTTTCGCGTCTTCTGGAGAGTCGACCGGATCAAATCTCCCAAACATTCCCGGCTCTACTTCGCGCACCTGGGAACGAACAAGGGGAACGTTTGCGAGTATCTGCGCCGCTTCCGCGCGATCAGGAATCGCTTGGTACAGGTACGCCTGTAACGTAGGTTCGTAAAAATGGAGTCGCTGCGCCAGACCCATTCCTGATTGGGTGAGATACTTTTTCGCGATCGCAGAAAGAGCGAGAGACCTGTGTCGACCGTAGAGACGCCACAATCCGATCAACTCTTCCTTTTCCATGGTGATTTCAGGTGCGAGATAGACAGATTCAAGAGCTCTCAGCACACTCGACGGAACCGAAAGACGGGCTACATCACCCTCCTTCAATAACGCGAGACAGCGCGAGGCGAAAAACGGAAGCTGCGCACGCTCAGAGGCTCTCCTCGCTACACTCAATCGTTCCATCTGAAAGAGATAGTAGCTCAAGACTTTTTCCCGCTCTGTTGCAAGTTCATTAGTTGATCTTCCTGCGCGCTTTGCCGCTTCTAGTGCCGCGCCAAGAAACGGCTCCATGCGCGTCAGTGTTTGATCGAGTCCTTCGATCGCTCCCGTTTTGAGATCACGATTTGCCCAGGTCACATCGGCGATCACGGCATGCGCGGACCCCGTCTCGCTCAAGGTGACGAAGGTATTCCAGGCATGACCATCCGCGCTCGTCGGATACGCCGTAAACCCATTTTCTCGTTTTGGATCAAACGTGTCGTCACGACCTTCGAAGAAACAAAAGGTAGTGTTGAGTCTCGTAAACTCGCCTTGAGCGGCTTTCAGCGCTTCAAACACCGCTTTCACCGTGCTCGCAAAGTTGCGACACACGCCATTTCCTTCCCAAGTCGGATCACCTTTGCGCTTGAGGCCTTCTTCCAAAATCTCGAGCGCATCACGCCGATCGTGGGTAGTCTCAAACCCACGGTCCGTACTCGGATCCCAGTATAAATCCGTGCGGACGTAGTATTTGGTAAGATGGATGACCACTCTCGTACTCACATCCATCGCCTGTTTTGGCGTGAGTGCTTCAAGTGACGTGATCCGTAGTTCCTGCTTGAGCTCTTTTCCTGACCCCTCAAGATACGCTGTGAGAAACTTCATCATGTCCTGTTTCCATTCTCGACGCTCAACCATCTTGTCATAAGACTGTGTTGATGTATTTTTCTGCGTCTGCGCCTGGGTGAAAAACAATGTTTTAAGCTCCTCCGGGATCACGGTAAGCTCGGCGCCTGGAGCAACCTCCGGACAAAACCCATGCAGATGAGAAAACGCCACACGAACCTTCGAAGAAAGAGCGATATCAATAAGCGGCTCGTGAGTGAGTCGCTCATGCGTTTTTTGTTCTCGAAGATAGGTGTTTTTTGCTTCGTCCCAGGTATCGCACTGAATCGTCGCCGTACCAATCAACCGTCCAACCGAACTCGGATACACCGCCGGAATCGTCACCAAAAATCCCCCTTCAGCCCGTGGCTCAATTCGATAGTAGGTAGACGTAAACGTCTTGCGAAGCACCTCTAATTCTCGACGAATACGCATCGCTTCATGATCTTCTACCGCGCGATGACTCTCAATCATGCCCCTAGTATAGCGAAGATCCTCGATCTACCCCAACACCTCACTTCTGAATCCTGCCACATCATGATAGAAAAACGTTGAGAATCCATACGACTTTGCGGCATCCAAATTTTCTTGTTCGTGGTCAACGAAGAGTACTGCTTCTTTTGGAACCGTGGAGCCTGCAAGGTGCGAAATACGTTCATGCGCCATCTGAAAATATCGTACATCGTTCTTCATGCATCCAAACTCCGCAGAGACAAACAGTTCATCAAACACCTCTTTTAATCCCACCACTTCTCGAAGATACTCCGCTCGATAGCACTCTTGATTCGTCGCAAGAAAACATCGCGTCCCTTCCTGACGTAACGCTTGAGCAATCGCCGCAATCTCAGAATTCGGTGTACTTCCGATACTAAACCAATACGCCATAAGTTCTTCTACGCTTCCCTTCCACCCCCAAACATCAAGAACCTTTGCGAGCTCTTCTTTCAAATCCGCCTTGCCCACCTTACACTGAGCAAAAGCCCCCTGAAAAAAAGGCTTCATCGTCGCCCAGGCGATACCGTACTCTTCCTCAATCTGCTCAGAAAAACGCTTCGGAACAAGCGTCATCCCATCCGCATCAAACAGCACTGCAGCGTATTTCATGAACACATAATAAAAGAAGACTCACGCATCGTCGAGATACAGATGGTTTTAAGTCGACTTCGGCTCGCATGGACCCCACGTATGTATATCGTGCTGGTCGGTTGGGCAGTGTTCGTGGCTGCGCCAAAATGAGGGGCATC
>CAYTGF010000026.1:0-4405 GCA_964437285.1 uncultured Gammaproteobacteria bacterium | reverse complement strand
ATCTCGGTTCCGGATTCACGATGATGCATCGCGACACGTACTTGCCGTTCACGATCAAGTTCCGCGTCACGAATTTCAAACGCGACCGACATCGCCGGCACCGTGAGGGGGGCGGCAGCGGTTGGTTCTTCTTTGGCGACGATGCGCTCGAGCACCCCGTGCAACACAAACGAGCCTTCCGTGGTACGAGCAGCGCGTTCCGCGCAGAGGAGAAAATGCGGTGTCATAGATTAGGCTTGTGTCGACGAACCCTCTGTTCCTGCATCGCTCGCATCCCCTGCCGGAGGCGGCGTTTCCGTTTCTGGACGTGTTTGATAAAGCGATGCGCCAATTTTTTGCGCCTCGGTTGCAAGCTCATCCGCCGCTTTCTTGATCGCTTCAAGATCTTCGCCGTCTTTTACGGCTTTTAACGCTTCAAGCTTCGCATCAACTCCTGCCTTGTCTTCTGGTTTAATCTTTTCTGCGTTCTCTTTCAGCATTTTTTCCGTCGTGTAGATCATGGTTTCTGCCATGTTTTTCACTTCGATGCTTTCACGCTTTTTCTTATCTTCCTCTGCGTGAAGTTCCGCTTCTTTGCGCATACGTTCGACTTCTTCCTTTGAAAGATTCGTCGAAGCCGTGATCGTGATTTTCTGTTCTTTGTTGGTGGCTTTATCCGTGGCTTTTACAGAAAGAATACCGTTTGCATCGAGATCAAATGAGACTTCGACTTGTGGCACTCCACGAGGCGCAGAAGGAATGCCAGACAGCGTAAAGCGTCCAAGGGAACGGTTGTCGTGCGCCATTCCGCGTTCTCCTTGCAACACATGCACTTCCACCGAGGTCTGACCGTCGGCAGCCGTTGAGAAGATCTGAGACTTTGACGTTGGAATCGTCGTGTTGCGTTCAATGACCTTGGTCATCACGCCACCCATCGTTTCAATACCGAGAGACAGCGGTGTCACATCCAAGAGTAAGAGCTCGCCCTTGATATCTCCCTGCAAGTTTCCGGCCTGGATAGAAGCCCCAATCGCCACCACCTCATCCGGATTCACCGAGGCGTTTGGCTTTTTGCCAAAGAATTTTTCCACGGTTTGCTGGACGAGCGGCATGCGCGTCATTCCACCCACCATGATCACTTCTTGAATGTCTCCAATCGAGAGCTTCGCGTCTGCGAGCGCTTTCTTACATGGTTCAAGAGTTTTTTCGACAAGATCTCCCACGAGCTGTTCGAGCTTGGCGCGAGACAATTTCAAGAGCAAATGCTTGGGACCTGAAGCATCAACGCTGATAAACGGCTGGTTGATTTCTGTTTCAACGGCACTCGAGAGCTCAATCTTGGCTTTTTCTGCCGCGTCTTTGATGCGCTGAAGCGCGAGCGAGTCTTTCGCGAGATCCACCCCTTCTGATTTTTTGAATTCATCAATAATCCAACTAATAATCCTCTGGTCAAAGTCATCTCCCCCAAGATGCGTATCGCCGTTTGTGGCACGCACTTCAATCGTGTTTTGCTCCGTTGCCGCATCGTACGCGACTTCCAACACAGACACGTCAAACGTTCCTCCACCGAGGTCATACACGACAATCTTTTCATCTTTTTTGCGATCAAACCCATACGCAAGGGCGGCGGCCGTTGGCTCGTTGATGATACGACGAACGTTCAACCCCGCAATTTCGCCCGCGATTTTTGTCGCTTGACGCTGCGAGTCGTCGAAGTAAGCGGGAACCGTGATCACGGCTTCCGTAATTTTCTCTCCGATGCGAGCTTCAGCATCCGCTTTCAGCTTCTGGAGCACCATCGCGGAGATTTCTTCTGGAGTATATTCCTTTCCTGCCATCAACACCTTCACCGCATCGCCGGAAGCGACCACTTTATATGGCAACCACTTCTGATCACGAGTGACTTCGGTGTCATTCGCCCGACGGCCGATCAAGCGCTTCACAGAAAACAGCGTGTTCTCTGGATTCACCATGCCTTGGCGTTTTGCGACCTGTCCCGCCAACCGTTCACCGGATTTAGAGACGGCGATCACCGACGGTGTCGTGCGCGCACCTTCCGCGTTTTCCAAGACTTTTGGCTGACCACCTTCCACAATCGCCATGCATGAGTTGGTGGTTCCAAGATCGATTCCAAGAATTTTAGACATAGAGAGATTAGGATTCTTTTACGTGTACGTTGATCGTTTTGCCGGACTCGCCGCGCTTTGGAAGACGGATTTTGAGGACACCCTGCTCATACGTGGCTTCTGCCTGCTCTTCATGAACAGGAGAAGGTAACGGGATCTGACGAAAGACCGCTCCGTGGCGTACCTCTTTGCGATAGTACGTTTTTTCATCCACCTCTGTGCGTCGTTCGCTCACCGCCTTGATGGAGAGCACCCCTCGATCGACCGAGAGCTCAATGTTTTTCGGATCGACCCCCGCCATCGGTGCTTCTACGGTGATGCTATCTCCTGTTTCATACACGTCGACCGGAGGAATGAGTCCGCCCGTTTTTCCCGAAGGCACGAGCGAGCCGCGTAATTCTTCCGTGAAGCGATCCATTTCATCAAACGGTTCAAACACGAACGGCGACCATTTTATGAGAGACATAAGCGTTGGGTTTAGAGAGAAGACTTGGCAAGAATCACGCGTGCCGCCTGCAATACCCGTCCATGGAGTTTCCAGCCTGGCTGTACCACGCGGAGCACCGTTCCTTCCGGCTGATCTGAGGGTTCTTCTGCGACGGCATCATGGAACTGAGGATCAAACAGCCCTTCCGTTGAGATCCGTTCAAGGCCTGTTTGCGTCGCGGCCTGATCCCAGAGCGACTGCACGGCCTTTATTCCCACGAGCCACTGGTCCCATGAACGCTTTGCTTCTTCCGGCAAGCCTTCGGTTGATGGAAGAAAGCTCATCGCAAGACGAAACTGATCAAAGACGGGGAGTAGCTCGCGGAGCAGCCGTTCGTTGGCGTATTTTGTGAGATCAACCCGTTCGCGTTCACGTTCGCGCTGGAGATTTTGGTAGTCGGCCTGGGCACGCTTCCATCCTGAAAGATACTCCTGACAGGAAGCGCACGTGACAGAACCATTTGTCTGCGAATCATCCAGCTGCTCAGAAGCGTGTACTTGTTCATCCATAATAAAGTGAAGAAAATAGAGAGAAAATACTAGGTAAGGAGCTCGTGCGCCGCCAGAAGGGCCGAATAGGCCCGCTGATAGTTCACCCGCAACGGTCCAAGAATCCCGAAGGCAAAGTCTGTGCGTCCAAGGTAGATCACGGAACACGCCGGACCAAACGGACTTTCTGACCCAACGAGAATCCGCGGCTCTCCCGCGGGAGGAAGCTGATGCAGAGCGTCATCTAACCGATCCAAGACTTCCGAAAGTGAGACAACCCGGTTCCAATCACGAAATTCTGGTTTCGCAAATAACTGTGAGAGGCCGGTGTAATACGAGTCTGTCCCACCCACGCGAGCAAATACGGCGAGCTCCGTGAGATCGGCGACGGCCCGAGCCATCTGCTTGTGCTTCACGTTGGGCGCGTGTGCGGCGGCCGCTTGTAAGAGTTTGCCCTCATTTGCGCTCAGTGCCGTCGGGCGAATACAGGTATGAACGTAGAGTTGATACCCTTTTTCTGTGGGAATGCGTCCACCTGAGGTATGCGGCTGAATCAAGTACCCCGCTTCATCAAGCTCCGCAAACCAGTTGCGGACCGTCGCGGAACTCACATCAAACGCATATTCATCCACAATCGTCTGAGACCCCACCGGCTGAGCCGTTTTTTCATATTCCTCGACAACGGCTTGTAAAAGACGGAGTCGCCGAGGTTCGAGGGATGCATGAGGCATAAGGGAGAGACTTGGCACTCTCAAATGCCGAGTGCTAAAGCAAGGATATCGAGGGCTAAACGCGCTGTCAAGCGCCCACCTAGTGGGGTGTTTTTGTTCAGCTAATCTTGACAAAATCTTCATTTATTGCTAGGCTACCGCCTAACGTGTATGCTCGTCATAGGTACGAGCCTCTACTCGGAACCAATTCAACAACCCCAGAAACGCCCAGGAGGGCACGATGAACATCAAGCTGATTCTCGTTCTCGTTTTCTCTGCTCTCGGCGTCTTCATGGGATGCAGCGGTGAGCTGCCCCCGTCGATGACGCCGCCCGATGCGGCCGTCGCGACGGCCGATGCCGCTCGCGCCGACGTGAACCCCCGCACGGATGCCGTGGTCCCCACGGCAGACGTCCCCACCCCCCCAGACGCGGGCATGCCCGCCGTCTGCACGCCCCACTGGGACGTGACTTCGGGAAGCGTCACCCTCTGCGAGGGCGCCGCCATGTGTCGCCCGAGCCGGCACGATCCGTGCACGGGTGCCCAGGCCTGTACCTGCGGCTCGCTCACCATGAGCGAGATGGAGACCCTCCTGCGGTACACGTGCCAGGTCGC
>CAYTGF010000025.1:0-4656 GCA_964437285.1 uncultured Gammaproteobacteria bacterium | reverse complement strand
GGGTGAGCGTGTACGTGCAGAACCCCGAGGTGATCGTGGACCACTACCTCGACCTGCCCGGTTCCGTGCGTCGCGAGGGCCGCGGCCGCTGCGCCTGCCTGGGCGTCATCGGCGGCGAGCCGGAGCTCTACTGGTACTGGGACGGCCGCTCGGGTCCGGGGTACGGCTCGGCGTCGCGCGGGGAGTGATGCCCCTTCCCCCTTAGCTTCTTGTCCCTTCTTATCTTCTTTTCCTTTATCCTTATCGCCTTCTGCTGTAAGGACTGGGCCGTGTGCTTTCTTCTCCCTCGGGAGCAGATGCGCACGGTCTTGTTCGTTATGATAGACTTTTCATGAAAGTAGGGTCATGCACGTCGGATTACGGTTCGCCGTCCCCGAAATCCTCGAAAGAGCTTTCGCCAGAATTATATTTGCATTCGTTGGCGAATATGAGTGCGCGATTCCAACGAGTCACTCCTTGCCACATTCTCTCGAGGCTATACCTCGGAATAAAAACAACAGCGATCTCCAAACGGTGGCGAAAGCTGTGCTGATACCGGATGGAATGTGGCAAAATGTTCCGTGCATCGCGAGAACCGCGACAACTGCGCCTACCTGGGCGTCATCGACGACAAGCCGAAGCTCAACTGGAACTGGGACGACAACTCGAATCCGAAGTACGGCTCGGCGTCGCGCGGGGTGTGACTGGTTAGATAGGCGTCCCAAACAACATTTGGGACGTTTATGTTAAATAGATCGTTTCCACCCTCCCAGCATTCTCCCAATCTCTTGTGTTCGCTCTTGTATCTCTACGTACTGTTTTTGATTCAGGCAAGCTGTATCCTGTCCTAGGCGGACGAGCAACTTCGTGATCTCAAGAGAGACGATTGCTTGTTCGATGAGAGGGACTTTCCAATCCCGTTTCGCATGACCCGCCTTAGTGATCGCTTCGATGATATCGAGGATTCGGCTTAGTGTTTTCTCACCTAACGAGTAGCGATCACACTTGGGATATTTCTTCACGGATTCATGCAGAAGTTTGTAGAGGTCGAAGGTCTTCAGAAAGACGGATGCGTCATGTATTTCTTGGATGGATTATGCTATTTGACGCAGCGCTATTTTCGGCAGCGGTCGATTGCATGAAACCGGAGACGGAGGCTTTTCAGAAGCTTGCTATAGCGCTTCAGACGCCGGTAACGGAGCTCGTCTTCATCGACGATTCTGAATCGAGCCTCTCTATCCGGGAGACGCCGGTTACATTCCCGTCTTGTTCAAGGGGTGCGATATCCTTATAGGGCAGTTGAATGAGTTGGGTGTGAAGATGGACTAGTCAAGTACTACCTAAAGGCAATTCAAATCATGTACGATTTTGTCTGGTTTCCATCACGACCCACGTGCGTCAAAAGCCCGTTTTAGAGCCTCATAAATCCCTTAATAATCGAGTCCATTACCCGCCCGCCGAGCCATGCACCATATGGTGCATGGCGGTGTCATCCGCCATGTGCCGGTGAAACAAAAAATCCACCACAATTGTGGTGGATTTTTTCGATCGTGCGCTCATTTTTGCTTGCGCCCTCAATCGCTGATCTCTACAATGACCGTATATGCAAAAACTCCACTTTTCTATCGTGATCAACGCCCCAAAGGAGAAAGTTTGGCATGCGATGCTTGACGATGCGACTTATCGTGACTGGACAGCGGCGTTCAACCCGGGGTCCTACTATAAGGGCGATTGGAGCAAGGGGTCCAAAATTTTGTTCCTTGGTCCAAATCCTGATGGATCCGGCGAGGGAGGGATGGTAAGCCGCATTGCCGAGAACAGGCAGTACGACTACATTTCGATTGAGCATCTTGGGATTCTGAAAGATGGTATGGAAGACACAACCAGCGAAGAAGCAAAAAAGTGGGCTCCAGCATTTGAGAACTATACCTTCCGCGAAGCGAATGGCGAAACCGAGCTCCTGATTGATATAGATATTCAGAATGAGTATGCCGAACTCTTCGAGGGCATGTGGACCGAGGCGTTGAAACGGCTCAAAGCGATTACGGAGTGAACCCTTGCCTAAAACGATTGATTCTGCTAAGAAAGGCCTATTCTCCGCCGTGGAGAATGAGGCTCGCTGTACCGAGCCGAGGAGGAACGTATGTTGGAAAAAACTCGATATCTCTCCGTCGCAGAGCTTGCGCAGTTCTTTCAGGCCAGGAAGAGCGTGTTCACGGCCGTTCACGAGAGCGAGGGGGATCTTGGAGAGGTCGAGGATGTCCTCGATTGCTCCGGCCAGCGCAACGAGCGGCTGGAGGTCCGACTCAAGAGTGGAAGGATGATGGTCTTTGCCGGGACGACGCGTGAAAGGCCGGTTCTCGGGGACGAGTACTTCTGGATCGTGCCCGTGTTCCCAAAAACGGGTGACATCAAGCCCGAGGGGAGCAAAGATCAGGCGTATGACAAGTACTCGGAGGTGCGGGCGGGTACCGTGCCCAAGCACATCGAAATCCTCGGCGGTGGCTATGCAAGTCTCTCCGGTGAGCCTTCGATGCCCAGCCCCCGTGACCCCAGCCTCACGCTCACCCTCGTCGACCAGGGGGCGGAATCCCACAACCGCCCCATCCTCGAACGGGCGGTCGCACAGCGGAGGTACGAGCTCGAGCGTGACCACGTTGAGCGAAGGCTGGCAGCTAGGCAGAAGGTCCGGGAGTACGAATCCTTCGTGAGCGGCAAGCAGGCCGAGATCCGTGCCCTCTTCGAGGGTGGTAGCGTGATGGATGTCAAGCCGCTTTTCGAAGACGGTCCCTATGGCCGCCAGGTCATCGGCGTCAAGCTGGTGCTGAGCGACGGACACCACGTCACCGTGAGCCATGAAGACCGGAATGGGCTCGTCTTCCACAAGGACTGATTTCACCAGTCACAGCAACTTCGCGCATCCGTGCGCGTTTTTTATTACCGTCGGACGAGGGCGCTCCTCTGTGCTACCATACCTCCTATGCCCACCGACATCGCCATCTACAACGCCGCACAATCAAGTGCGTACAAACAGATCTGTAACAAACTCAAACAAGTTTTCACCCAAGAACTCGCAAAAGCGGAAAGCAAAATGTGGCACGGGAGTCCCGTGTGGTTTCTTGAGGGGAATCCGGTGGCGGGGTATAGCGTGCGAAAACATGGGGTACAGGTTTTGTTTTGGAGCGGGCAATCATTTACGGATACCAGACTCGCGCCCGAGGGCTCCTTCAAAGCCGCGCACATCTATTTTCAAGACGTGAAAGAACTCAAAATAACGGAACTTCGTGGATGGCTGAAACAAGCAAAACGCATCCAGTGGGATTACAAAAACATCGTGAAGCGACGAGGGGTACTCGTGAAGGTGGGGGCTTGGTAGTATGAACCCATCTCTCTCCCAAGTCATCACCAACCTTGTTCACGCGCCCGAAGTACGAGGGGTTTTTCGTACAGGAACAACGGCCTCAACACTTGGTCCATCCAGCGATATCGACCTCGTGGTCGTTCTCGATGCGTGCCCAGAAGGAATCAGGTCAGCCAATACTCGCATCGAGGGGAGATTCGCCGATATCTTTTTCTTTGATGTGCCGTTTGTGGAGCGTCTTGCTGGTTTAGAGAGCGTGGCTATAAACGGATTTGAGGGGATGTTTTTAACATGGCTCGCCAAGGGGGCGATCGAAAAAGATGCAATGGGACAGCTCGCGTCTTTGCAGAAAAGTGCCTCAGCAAAACTCGCTGCATCAGGCGTCACACAGGGAGAGAAAGAAGCATGTTGGTTCAAGATCAACTATAACTTCATCGCGAATAAGCGGTATAGGGATTCTGATGATCCGTTATACCACAAGGCGCTAGAACTTCGCTTGCTTTACAGCGTGCCCGAGCTTATCGTATCGTATTTTACCCTTCGTGATATTCCATGGAGAGGAGAAAAAGAAGCGATCAGCTATCTTGAAGCCCAAGATCCAGCAACGTTTGAGATATTTACCGCCTACACCAAGAGCTCTTCTCTACCTGGGCGATTTGCTTTGTACGAACAGGTATTTGAGCGAGTCTTACATGGCGAGTTTGGACGTTGGAAAGAAGATTTTCTCCTCATAAAAAACGAGCAGAACCAGCTAAACAAAACATCCGTGCCATTCGTTCGTCGGTTGTTAGGAGAGTAAACCCTATGATCAACCAAATAATAACCCTTCGCGCGGCTATCCGGTATCATCGTGATCAAAAAGGGGATGATCGTTGTTGGGTTGATGATGATCGGTTGTGGGGGTTGCTTCCTGATGCGCCGCCAAAGCGAACGGCGCTTCCTTCGTATGAAGACATGATGAAGAAGTGCGGCGCCTTTTATCGTTTGCGTCGAGCGGATGTGCCTGATGAAACGCCTGTCGATGCGATCAAAAACCCCTCTGCATGGGATGAGGATTTGGACAGGATGAACGAAGAGGGGCTTGCGCAAGAGCTTGTTCGTTTAGAGTCGGCTGTTCGTGCGCATCGCGATATTCAAGATCGAGAACGAACGCTCGAAGATGACCGAGCGCTCTATCAAGTGCTCCCAGAGCGCCTCACCGCGGACTTCCGCCTTCCTCCAGAACCTGATTTTCTCGGAGAAGCCCGAGCCCCTGTCGCCGGATGCCCCTCATTTTGGCGCAGCCACGAACACTGCCCAACCGACCAGCACGATAT
>CAYTGF010000024.1:0-4665 GCA_964437285.1 uncultured Gammaproteobacteria bacterium | reverse complement strand
ATGAACAGCCAGTTTTTGAATCAATGCACGACTTGAACTTTATTGGAACGCGTTAGGAGTGGTACAAAAAACCGAGCCTGGCTCGGTTTTTTGTTTACTCTCTCTGAAACAAATCCCCTGGATCAGGTACCTGTCGTAAGACGTCTGCGTCTTCAAGTTGAGCTTCGTGGGTGATTGGGTCGCCTTCTTCGTATTGGGTGAGTTCTTCGCGGGGGATGATCATGATGGTGCTCGCCCAGCGTGGGCCGGCGTAGGTGCTGGCGAGGGTTTCGGTCGTGATCCAGCGAAGGATATTGGGCGCGGTGACGAGGTAGACCTGGGGGCGTTCTGGGATTTTGAGGAGGGTACCGGGGGGTTCGGTCATGTCATCGCCACGAACAAGATCTTCGAGGCGTTCTTCTTTGAGGAGATTCACGGAGCCGTAGGGGTACCAGGTGCTTCTTTGTGACTCACGGACGAGAAAATGGACGCGATCGTCTTGTCCGAGGACATAGGATTGTCCCGAGGTTTCGCCACGGAGCTCGGAGCCAGCGGTGATGGTTCGTGACTGATCTTGGTTGTAGGTGGTTTCTCCGCCACGAAAGAGGGGAGAAAAGAGCTCCGCTGGTTCAGCTTCTCCAAAAAAGAGCTGAGAATCATCTTCTCGCGTAATAGCAGGTTCTTGCTCGATGTTGGTGACGGCAACGGAACGTTCTCCCGGAAGGACGATGCGTGGTTCCGGGTTCGTAAACCAGAGCACGATGCCGTTCCAGGTGATCGTATGACGACTTCTTTGTGCGCCGAGCACGAGCGATGGTTGTGGGACTTCGATGCGGGAGTAGGCAAGAAGAAGGGTGCTGCTTGGAGTGCTTGTATCGTGATCGAGCACCATGAAAGGTGTGCTGCTTGTTTGCAGGCTTCGGAGAAGCGATCGTTCAATCACGAGACCATCCCCAATACCGGCGGCGAGACCGGTTCCGAGCGCGGCGATATCGGTTTTGGCGAGATAGCCTCCGCGTTCAAGGGTGAGCGCGGTTCCTTCGATTTGGATAAATTGACTGTTCGCGATCGAAGCGGCTGGTCCGAGAAAATACGCGCCGTCGCCGCGAATGTCACGGAGCAATACGTCACGGAAACGAACATCTCGAGATGAGGCTGAATAGAGGATCTGCGCCGTTCCTGTGGTGGCGTCGTAGCCAAGATGCTCAAATCGCACACGGTTCAAGCGATGATGCGAGCACGTGGCTTGTCCGCAGTTCAGCGCCTGGTCTTGAATATCGCTGAACGAACTGTCTGTGAGGGTGAGGTGCGCGAGAGAGGCTGTTCCTGCATGAAGCCCCGTCCGGCAATGATCGATGCGGCTGTGGGTAATCGTAAGGTCTTCTTGTGGGCCTTCTATGCGAAGACAAGTGCCCGGCGTTTCCAGTTCGCGGCCATGAATCGTGAGACCTTCGAGCTTCACGTGCGAGACGGCGATGGTCGCGGGTTGTGAAGCGTCTTGCAATGCAAAAGCGACCGCTCCTTCCGTTGCCGGACGAATGAGGAGAGGACGCCCCGGAGTTCCGCCGCGGGTGATGGTCCCAAACTCTGTGTATCGTCCAGGAACGGCCAGCACCGTATTTCCAAAGAGCGCCGCGTGTGCGGGGGTGTAAAATGGTTCTTCTGGCGTTCCATTGCCACTGACATCTGAGCCATGAGGGGCAATCCAAACCCCGTCTAGACGGCTTACGCGGCTAGGCGAGTAGGGCTGAGCGGCAAATGGATCGACGGCGTACGTGGAGAGCGGCCAAGAGATCAACGTAAAGAAAAAGAGGCTCAAGGCAACACGTTTGCGGATAGATGGGTTAGTGGCCATGAGAGTGTGGGTGAGCGCGTGTGGGCAGTTCTTCTGGAAGTCCGGCTCTCGTAACGGTCCAAGCCGCCAAAAGAGCCGTAATCGGTACCGTAAAGATGAGTCCAATCGTTCCACAGAGCGAGCGAATAATTTCATCGACCACCGTATCAAAGTTGATAAACTTGAGCCAGGATTCGCTAAACTGTTTGTAGAGCAAGAGCGAGGAGAGCGAGGCGCCAACATAGGCGTAGACCAGCGTGTTCGCAAGCGCGGCCATATGATCACGACCTATCGCCATGCCGGAAAGAAAGAGTCGTTGAAAGCCGAGACGGGGGTTCGCGCGATGCACTTCGCTCACCCCAGACACAATCGAAACCGCCACGTCTTCCAACACACCAACGGCGGCAATAATAATACCGGCAAATAACAGGCCTCGTGGATCAAGTCCAGGATTTTTTTGAAAAAACAGCCGATCTTCTTCCGTCGAGAGGCCTGACAAGTGCGTAAGATCCACAAACACGAGCGAGAGGAGATACGCCACGAGCGCACCGCCCATGGTGCCGACCGCGGTCACGATCGCTTTGCGATTCCAGCCACTGCCGAGCCCGCAGGAAAGAAGCGTGAAGATTCCCCCAAGCAGAATCGCGATCGGAACAGGGTTCCAACCTCGTAAGAACGAGGGAATGAGCACGTAGCCGATCAACAAGAGGGAAATACCGATGGATGCCGCGACTTTGAGTCCTTGCCAACCCGCGAGAATCACGAGCATCAAGACAAACAGTAGAACGAGCGCAATGATCGCCGCACGACGATCAAAGCTTTCTATGTAGAAGTTCCAGGTTTGCGGTTGTTCGCCCGGCTGTAGAAGGACGACGATCTTATCACCGGCGCTTGGTCGTAGTTGGTACGGGTTTGCGCTAATATCGTCCGTGATCGTGCGTTCCTGGGATTTGAGCGTTCCTGACAAGAACCGAACTTGATAGACGCGCACCTGCTCGCCCGCGCCGTTGCCTGTATCACGCGTTTCTTGTTGGGTACGAAGCACTTCTGCTCGTTCGTAGGTTCCTTCATTTGTATTTTGCGTCTGCGCAAGGGCTGGCGAAGCGCTTAAGACGCACGCGAACGCCAGTATCGCGGCAAAAAACAGTCGTCGGAGAAACGTCATACAACGTTTAGCGTACCAGAGTCGGTCTTCCATGGGTACGGGGGAGGGTAGAGGGATTCTGTGGTCGCCCAAGCACGCGCCCAGTCCACGACGTGCGCGGTGGCGCGTACATCGTCTTCATTGTAGGAGATGAGTCGTTCTGCGATGTGTTGATCGCGGGTTTCGTGCCAGAGCTCGTACTCCCGGACCGAATCACGTCCGTGACGGATGCTTTCTCGCCAGGTATATCCCAAAAATCCCGCCACACTTTTTAGGCTGTAGAAAAAGAGGGGAAGAATGAGGCTGTCGCGCACCAGCTCCTTTACATCAATCATGCGGTCAAGAAATTGCTCGAGCCAAGGGTTATTTTTGGTCTCGTAGCGGGCCGCAAGCGTGAGGAGGCGAGTGCATTCGTAGTCGCCGTAATGGTAGACGCGATAATCTGGAGGAAGAGTGGGGAGAAACGCGAGAAACGCCTTCCAGAGATCTTGCTCGCTTGAACCATCAAGCGTGTGAATCGCGTGTGCTTGTGTGGTTCCATCGGCAGCACGCACCAGAAATCCGTAGAGATAGTCTTGATCCGTCCCCGGATGGCTTTCGATATCAAAAAATAGGTCCGTTGCATGATCTTGCTCCGGCCAAGGCTCACGAACGAGTACGGAGTGGTCGAGTAGCGAGCGCGCTTGCCGTTGGAGCCGCAGAAGTGAGCGCAGGGTCAATCCTGGTGCGGAGCCATCAAGTTGCGCAGGATCGATATCCGCCATTTGATGGATGGTTTCGACCCCTTGCGAACGGAGTCCTTCCATCTGCTTTTGCGAAATACTAAACAGAAGGGCGATATCATCTCGATCCGCCGCGAGTTTGCGACAGGCATTTCCCCAGGGCGACGTATCTTCGCACCCCTTGCGATAGACGGGGGACGGGCATTCACCCTCAATGGTACGTTCAAGACGCTTGAGAAAGAGGTGATATTCATCGGCGTACGCGCCTCGATCAACATCAAAAGATTCATGATCACGGTTCACCATCCGCAAATATTTGGGTGAAGCTTGCTGGAGCTCCTCGAGAAGTTCGCCGTAAAAACACAGTCGAAAGATCTCGTCTTTTCGGAGCGTGAGCGCCCGGCGAATATCCACAGGGGCATACGCCCAATTTCCAAACGCACTCGTATTTTCTGTGCGAACGAGCAGAGAAGGGGATCCAGAGCGGTCAGCGGCTTGAAGGAGGGGTTTCGCAATCGCGGCAACGCCGGCTTGCATGTGGGCGAGTGTTTGGTCGGCGCGCTCGGTGTCGGTTTTGCCTTCAATCCATACGGCGTCTGGAGCAAGGGATTGAATGAGCTCACGTTCCATCCAGAGATGTTCGAAGAGGTCTTGGGTGGAGGCTTCGTCTTTCTGCTTTTTCATCGTAGGATCGCCAAACCGCTCCCAGTAGGGCCAATGCGGGCAGATAAACGCGCGGGCGATATCAACGTCGGTGAGGAGGTGGGCTTGCATACGCCAATAGTAGGCGTGAGTGAGGAAAAAGACAATCAAAAACATGGGGCGTGACCCCATGTTTTTGATGGTCTTACTTTGTTTCTTTGTGGACCTGGTGGCCTTTGCAGTGCTTGCAGAACTTGTTCATTTCCAAGCGGACCTTCAACTTTGGGTTGCGGGTCGTGTTGTAGTTGGTTTCGCCGCAGTTCGTACACTTCATGCGGGCAATA
>CAYTGF010000023.1:0-5268 GCA_964437285.1 uncultured Gammaproteobacteria bacterium | reverse complement strand
GGGAAAAAATAAGGACTCGTTTCATACAATACACACAATACTAGCACACTAACCGTGCCTTTAAGCCAAGTCAAACGAAAAACAGGAAGTTGTCGTTACTACTATTGCCTTATTTTGTTGGTATTCGTGTATATAGCCTCCATGCCGATCACGATCGAAAGAAAGTATAAGAAGGCGACGAAGTACGTCGTCGAATTTGATGCAAATACTCTTGAACACCCGAAACACCGTCCACGTGGACGGTTTGTTGAATTCTTCCTTAGCGCTTTGATGAGTAAGGTTCGCTTCGCAACCCTTTTTGAGGAAAACTTTCTGGCGGTAAATGCATTAAACGCCGATACCTACCTCGTGACTAAGGCGATACCTGCCAAGCCGCACCTCAAATGTAGACCATCTTAGCCATTAGAATACACGTATTCGTCCAGGGAGTTGACAAAAGCCTGTTTTATGATACTCTTTTGCGTCAAGCGACCCCTAACGGCAGGGATAGCCGCGCATCTTCCAAGGAGCGTCCATGAATCATCGCACCCGTATGTTTCGTCTGGGCCACCTCACCATCAATCTCGTCGAGGGCGACATCGCCGCGACCAAAGCCGGTGCGCTCGTCACGGCGATCAACTCCGGTGGCCTATGGTTCGGCGGCATCGACGGCGTGATCCAGCGTGCGGCGGGCCTAATATTCCACCAGCAGGCCGCCGCCGCTCGCGCGCTCACCCACACCAAGACGATCGTCGCAAAGAAGCGGGGCGAGCATCGCGGGCAGTTCGATGACGTCGTATTCGTAATCGACGACCTCGAAGGACCGCTCAGCGCGGTCATCATCGCCGCCCTCACGGCAGCCAGCGACGCTGGCTACAAGACGATCAGCCTCCCCACCATCCGTACCGGCGTCATGCTCGGCACCGTCGAGAAGGACGTTGACGAGACCGCTCATCAGACCGTCATTGGTTTTGAGGCCTTCGCCGCCGCCCATACGGGCTCGCTCACGGATGTGACGCTCGTTGTTTACAACCAACCCAACGTCTTCGACGCCCTCGCCCATAACCTCGAGCGGGCACAGGCCTAATCCCACTACTCGCATCCACGCGGCAAAGAGCACACTCGCTCACACCGTCGTTGGATGCGCGCTTTTTTTATACAAAAAAACAGACCACCCGGTCTGTTTTTTTGTATACCGATTACCGTTTTGACCACTGTGGGGCGCGGCGGGCGCGCTTCAACCCTGGCTTCTTGCGTTCCTTGGCACGTGGATCACGCGTGAGGAATCCAAGTTTTTTGAGGGTGGTGCGGTAGTCTGGTTGTTCTTTGATGAGAGCACGGGCGATTCCGAGGCGAACGGATTCTGCCTGGGCGTGAGCACCGCCGCCTTGGGCGACGACACTGACGTCGTAGGAAGATTCCATACTCACCGCGCGGAGCGGCTCGAGCACGATGCGCTGCAGATCGAACGTTGGGAAGTAGGTCTGGAACGCTTTGTCGTTGATACGAATCGTTCCTTTTCCTCCACGAACGAGACGTACGCGAGCGATTGCCGTCTTACGACGACCGATCGTGGCGATCACGTTCTCTTTCGTCATGGCGATGGTCGCCGCTTCTGCCGCGGGAGCTGCTGCCACTTTCACCTTTTTGGCGCGTGGCGTGGCCGTCTTTGCAGGGGCCTTCTTTTTTGGTTCCGTAGGCATATTTAGGCTTCAATCGTAAGGCGGTTCAACCGTTCTGACTGCGTGCGGTTCTTTGGCAACATGTACTTGACCGCGTGGCGAAGGATTTCTCCTGGTTTTTCAACCTGGAGCTTTGCCACGGACAAGCGCTTGATACCGCTTGGGCGGTTCGAGGAACGGAAGAGAACCTTGGAGTCCATCTTGGTTCCCGAGTACACAAGCTTCGACGCATTGATCACTTTAACCGATACACCCGTATCGATGTGCGGGGTGTAACCTGGCTGATCTTTTCCAAGAAGGAGCATGGCGATTTTCGTCGCGAGACGTCCAACGATCTTCCCGTCGGCATCGATGGTGATCGTTTGACGTTTCATGCCAGCCGTAGCTGGGGTTTTCTTTTTCCAAGCCATATTACTTGACGAGCTGGATCTGGGCCATGTCGGCGCCATCTCCCTTACGTGAGCTGAGCTTGATGATGCGCGTGTACCCACCCGCGCGTTGCGCGTAGCGAGGACCGAGCTCTTCCAACACTTTATTGACAGCTTGTTCCGTTGGGATAGTCTTCAGCAATTCACGACGAGCATGAAGTGACTTGGACTTCCCTTTTGTGATGAGTTTTTCCACCACGGGACGCATCGCCTTCGCTTTCGCGAGGGTCGTCGTGACATGTTCGTGCACGATGAGCGCTTCCGCAAGCGTGCGGAGGAGCGCGCGACGAGGTCCGGTTTTACGGTCAAGCGTCTTTCCAATACGACGATGTCGCATAGTCAAGGCACTAGGTTAAGCGGCTTATTCAGCGCTGTAGGACAAATCTTTGAGGACGTTCACGTGATCTTGGAGAATCTGGACGGCCTGATTTAAGGCGTCAACCGGATCTACCGAGCCATCCGTTTCTACACGAAGGGTGAGCTTATCGAAGTCGATCTTTTCACCCACACGCGTTTCTTCCACTTTGTAAGAGACGTTCAGGATTGGGCTGTAGAGCGCGTCGATCGTCATGACGCCCAGCTCTGCTTTGCTTTCCTTGGCCCGTTCTTCGGAAGAACGATAGCCACGGCCAGCACCGATCCAGATTTCCATCTCAAACGAGGAGGACGGATCCGTAAGCGTTGCGAGCACCTGATCAGGATTGACGACTTCCACCAAGGCATCCTTGGCAAAGTCCGCCGCCGTGACCTGGCGTTCACCCTTTACAACCAGACGAAGCTTGACCGGCTCTTCTGAGAAGAGTTTAAAGCGGAGCGCCTTAGCGTTCAGAATGATTTCGAGCACGTCTTCTTTGACGTGGGGTAAAGTCGCAAACTCGTGGTCAGCACCCTTAATTTTCACCGCCGTTACCGCCGCCCCAGGAAGAGACGACAGCAAGATGCGGCGAAGAGCGTTGCCGAGCGTCGTGCCGAATCCTTGGATACATGGCTCGACGGTCAACACGCCTTCATTTGGGCGGTCACCGCGCGTAAAACGAACTTTTGATGGAAGCATGAGTGGCTCCATAACGCGAAACCTCGCAGGTTGTTAAGGATTAACGGGAGTAGAATTCGATGATCAGCTTCGCATCGAATGGTTGCCGCAGTTCATCTCCGGACGGCACGGAGGTAATTTTAGCAGAACTTTCGTTTGCTTGCAGCGAGATCCAAGAGGGAACCTCTTTCTTGCTAAGCTGATCAGCGATGTTTTGCCAGAGACCCTTCCCCTGCTTGTTTGCACGGAGCTTGATCACGTCGCCCGGGCGTACGCGATACGATGGGATGTTCACCTTGCGACCATTCACCTCGAAGTGCGCGTGACCAACCGCCTGACGAGCGGCAGCGCGCGTTTTGGCGAATCCAGCGCGGTACACTGCGTTGTCGAGACGAAGTTCGAGGAACTGCACCAGCGCTTCTTCCGTGTTTCCACGACGCTTGCTCGCTTCTTGAAAGAGGTTATGGAACTGTTTTTCTGCGAGGCCGTAGAGGCGCTTCGCTTTTTGCTTTTCACGGAGTTGCTTGCCGTAGTCCGTCATGCGGCCGTAGCCGTTGGTTGGACCATGGACTCCCGGTGGGAACGGACGACGCGCGAGCGCGCGAGCATGTGAGGCTTTATCGCTCAACGCTTGCCCCTCGCGACGCGAGTATTTGGCGGTAAGTTTTAATCGCATAGGAGGAGATTATACGCGACGTGGACGTGGAGCGCGGCACCCATTGTGTGGGATTGGCGTCACATCTTTAATCGAGAGCACGTTCAGACCGTTGGCGTTCAGGGCACGAATGGCGCCTTCACGACCTTGGCCTACCCCAGACACATAGACGTTGACGTCTTTGAGACCGGTTTCCTTCGTACGTTCGATCGCTTCTTTCACGATGACGGACGCGGCGTAAGGAGTGGCTTTTTTTGCGCCCTTGAATCCGAGCACCCCGGCAGAGCACCAACCGATCACGTTGCCGTTATTGTCAGCAACCGACACGATGGTGTTATTAAAGGTGGCCTGGATGAAGACTTTGCCCTGCACGATTTGTGCGCGAGCAGCCTTCTTTTTTCGAGCGCGCGTGGTGGTTTTAGCCGCACTCTTCTTGTCAGAAGAGGCAGCGCCGGAAGCGGCTGCTTTCTTGGCTTCACTCATAACTAGTAAATAATCTTAGGTCTTTTCAAGTTTGCGCTTTCCGGAACCCATGGTACGACGGACGTTGCCGCGGACCGTACGGGAGTTCGTCTTGGAGCGCTGGCCGCGGACCGGGAGGCCCTTGACGTGACGCGAACCGCGATACGAACCGATTTCCTTTAGGCGTTTAATGTTTGCAAGCACTTCACGACGAAGTTCACCTTCGACTTTGTGCTGCTTTTCGACGACTTCACGAAGCTTGTTGGCCTGTGCTTCGGTGAGGTCTTTCACTCGAGTTTCGGCAGGAACGCCCGTCGCATCAATAATGCGCTTGGCGGTGGTCGCACCGATCCCGAAGATGTACTGAAGCGCGATATCGACGCGCTTGGTTTGAGGGAGGCTTACGCCTGCAATACGTGCCATAGATTATCCTTGACGTTGCTTATGCTTAGGAGACTTCGGGCAGATGACGACGACGCGTCCCTTCCGACGAATCACCTGGCAGTCGCGGCACATAGCCTTGACAGAGGATCGTACTTTCATAACAGGTGTGAGAGCACACATTCGAAGAGAGGTGTGTCGTTCTCGGCCAATTTCGAGAAGCGATACACGTCAACGCCTGTGCTGAGTGAATGAAGGTCAAAGGCGAGTGATTGCCTTTGCCGTATGCGTTTTCCAGGAGCTCTCCGTCAGCCTAAAAAATCGCTCTACGAGGCCTATAATCTAAAGGTAATTCGCCCCTTTGTCAAATCGTAGGGGCTCAGCTCGACCTGGACTTCGTCACCAGGGGTCAGACGGATACGGTTCATCCGCATTTTTCCTGACAAATGGCATAAAATTTCCTGTCCGTTTTCGATACGGACCTTAAAGGCGGTAGCGGGAAGGTTTTCAATCACTTTCCCCTTTAAAACGATAAAATCTTTGTTTTGAGAACTACCAGCCATAGGATAAAACAATGGGTAACATGAACGAAGAAGATGAGTAAGTACCGGTAGTTTTACGGAAAAACATCCGCTCGTCAATGAAAAA
>CAYTGF010000022.1:0-6093 GCA_964437285.1 uncultured Gammaproteobacteria bacterium | reverse complement strand
ACCAACAAAATAAGGCAATAGTAGTAACGACAACTTCCTGTTTTTCGTTTGACGGGGCTCAAAGGTGTGGTTAGTGTGCTAGTATTGTGTGTATTGTATGAAACGAGTCCTTATTTTTTCCCTGGCATATTTTCCTCGCTTTGTGGGTGGGGCGGAGGTGGCGATTCGGGAGATTGCGGATCGTTTGTCTCGAGACGGGTTTGAGTTTCATTTGGTGACGCCTCGGTATGATGCGTCTTTGCCGGTTCTTGAGACCATTGGGGGTGTTACGGTGCACCGCATTGGCTACGCACGGCCAAATCCGAGCATGGCTGACTTGAAGCGGTTTCCCTTGTATTGGAACAAAATTCTTTTTCAGTTTTTGGCGGTTTGGAAGGGGTGGAGGCTTCATCGGGAGCGGCGGTTTGATTTTGTGTGGGCCATGATGGCGCATTCTACGGGCGTTGCAGGGGGTCTTTTTAAGACGCTTGTGCCAAACGTGCGATATATTCTGACGCTGCAAGAAGGTGATTCGCCTGAATACATCGAGAAGCTCATGCGACCATTCGGTCCGCTCTTTCGTCGAGCGTTTACGAAGGCAGACATCGTTCAGGCTATCTCGAGTTTTTTGCAAGATTGGGCGGTACGCATGGGAAGCCAAGGGAAGCTGGTGACCATCCCAAACGCGGTTGAATATGCTCGGTTCGCAGAGGTGGACGCAGAAAAAGTGGCGCAAGCGCGGCAGATACTCGGCAAACAAGAAGCCGAATGCTGGCTCATCACGACTTCGCGACTCGTTCCGAAAAATGCGGTGGATATCTCTATTGAAGCCTTAAAGGGACTTCCTCCGATGGTGCATCTCGCTATCGCAGGAATCGGGCCGGACGAGAGCGTGCTCAGGGCACAAGTTGAGCGTCTGGGGCTCAAGTCACGGGTGCATTTTTTAGGGGAGGTGTCACAGACGGATCTTCCTGCCTATCTCCATGCGTGCGATATCTTCGTTCGACCTTCGCGCTCTGAAGGGCTCGGGATCTCGTTTTTAGAGGCGATGGCAGCGGGCCTTCCGGTGATCGCGACGCAAGAAGGGGGAATCCGAGATTTCTTGTCTGACGCAGAACGGAATCCGGATCATCCCGCAACGGGTTGGGCGGTAGAGAGAGATGAGCCCGAGCAAGTTGCGGCGGCGGTGAGAAAGATTCTGGCTGCACCTGTCCAGGCGCAAGAAGTGACCGTCCGTGCTTCAGCGCTTGTGCGCGAAACATATGAATGGGAACGGATCGCGGCACGGATGAAACAAGAAGTATTTTATTCGTCGTAGCTTGAGTATCTATGTTCTACGCTCTTGTATTGATAGCGGGTGTGGTGGCCAGTATTTTTCTGTGGGCATGGTATAAGTCGCAGAGAGCTCGGGGATTTGCCGAGCGGCATGGGTTACGATCCGTCCGTGGATCGATTGATACGCATACGCCTTTACGGGGGTCTATTCATGGGGTGAATGTGCGATTTGAACCTGAGCGTGTAAACGTGGGAAATCGGGGACGTGAGTCGCGGGTAGTGGTGACGCTAGAACAAGCCTCAAAAGAGATCGGTACCCTGCAGCGCTGGAAGTCTGGAATCGTCGAGCTCTCTGTTTCTGTTCCCTCTGGGCTTGTGCGCGCAGATCTTTCAGGGCCACTCGCAGAAGAGTACGAGCTTCTTTTGCCTACCGGAACAAAAGAGGGCTGGACTTGGCTAAAACAGGATTCTGCGATAGGTGCTTTGCGAGGATTTCGTGCGTTGCGACGAGTGCAGTCCGTTGGTACGGGTCTTGTCTTTCATGTGCGTGGTGATTTGGGGGAAATAGGCGCGATGGAACGAGTATGGAAGCTTCTTGAAGTGTTGACAACAAAAGCGTAGCGAAGCGGGAAGAGGGAAGATGTGCTATACTCTCGAAGTATGAAAAAACTCTGCCTCTTTTTGTCTGTTGCTTTTGGAATCTTCGCCATAGCTCCTCTTTCGACGGAAGCGTCGACTCGTACGGTCTGTGCAGATGGATGTCATCACGCGACCATTACCGCGGCAAAAAACGCTTCTTCTGCAGGCGATGTGATTTCTATTGGGGTTACATATGATCGAAGTGGAGAAACGTTTCCTTTGCAGCTAGGGATAGAAAATCTGAGCCTTTCCTGCAGCGCCGGAGCGACCATTGGCCAGTCTTCCGCAACGGGAGATAATACGATCCAGCTCACCACGAGCAGTACCGTTTCTGGATGCACGTTCTCGAATGTCAAGCTTTATACCCAGTCCAATGCGTACTATTCGGGTATTTCCATCACGAACAATACGGTCGCGTCAAACGCGACGGGAACCATAAGCCTTTCTTCCCAGTTGGGATATGTCACTATCAGTGTAAATAAAAATCTTGATGCTATTAACTTTTTAGCAACCTCAACTAACGTCACCATCCAAGGGAATACATTTTACGGAGATCATACAGAGGGCGCGTCAGGGATATTGCTCACGGTAGGAAGCACATCCACCGCTCTTACTGTTTCTGAAAACTATTTTGAAAGCCGAATTACGTCGTTGCCAGGCATACAGTATCAGCTCGTCTCTTTGACTGGGTCGGGGATCACCTTTACCACTAATACTGTTCGGTATATAGCCACTCCGCCAACGTCGATCATTACTTCTGTAACGATCGGCTCTACGGGTGGTACTCATACAATTCGGGGCAATAAAATCGAATCACCCCTTCGAACTTCCGGGAATACAGATTATTGCTACGGGCTCAGCCTGTACCCGGAAAGCGATATGGTCGCGACTCATATCTATCATGTTGGGAATAATACATTTAGAAACAGGTGTGATGCAGGGAAGCTTCTCTCTGTGAGTGATAGCGGTAAAACCGCCGCTCTCGCCCAGTATGTTTCCAGTACCAGGAATCTTTTTGAAGCTGCAACCCGTACAACCACGGAGCCTGCCATGCAGTTCGGTCGAGGAGCGCTAACGACCTTAGTGGGCACGTTGGATAGTAATGCTGTTTACGGAACGTTTTCCGATAATCGAGGCAATATCAGCGCCTCTACCGTCGAAGCTGGAACAAACTATTATACGGTGAACCCATTTCTTCAAACAGGAGATGCTGTAACAAATAATGACCTAGATGTCGCTCCATTTAGTTTGTATCTCGATATTGATGGTTCTGGAGGAAGGATTGGGGCTACGACCACCACCAGGCGCACAACCGTCTATGTGGATGATAACGGGACCATCGATTACTCAACGGTAGATGCGACCACGCCAGATTCTGTTACCACAACCCTCCGCAGCGGGGACACGCTCTCACTGGCGGCCGGAACCTATGCGGGGTTCTCGATAAACAGTAGCTATGTCACTACTTCGCTCGCCATTACTGGCGCGGGGGTGAGTACTATTGTGAATGCCGGAACAAACCAGAATGCTCTTACCATCTCAAGCGTTACGTCGACCTCTCTCTCGGGCCTTGTGTTGCAAAACGCTTCAAGTACAGCAAGTGGTTACACCTCTACGCGGATGAACTTCTCCTTTGGAGGAATCGATTTCAACCAGGCTTCGGGTGACCTCAACATGGATGCAAACACTACCGCGTATATCCTTGATACGGATATTAACCTTATTAGTGTTGCGGCAGACGGAGATTCTTTGACGGGGGCAACGAATATTGGAACCACGAACTACCATATCGCTCTTATTACTACTCCAAGCGCAGAGAGCGTAACCTTGCTTGTTCCGGACAGTGTTTGGACAAACGAAGAAGCATTTGCCCTGGATATGGGTGGCTTTGGCGCGGCAGTAAACGCTTTTGCGGAAGATGCATTTACCGTATCAGGCGGCGTCTATACCTATCAATCGGCTGTGGTAGCCGCAGAAGACATGACGTTGATTGATGGACTTACCACGCCCGCGATTAGCAGCGGCACTACCTACTATGCTGGCCTCAAGCTCACAAACAGCGGAGGCGCAACCATCACCAACGTTACGTCTACAGCGAACGGCTACGGTATCTGGTTTGCCTCTGGAGGCGGCAACCGTATGTACGATAGCGTATTGAGCTCGAGTCTCGGGTACGATATTCGCCAGGACGCAAGCGTCACAAATACGATTGATAACGTGACGTTTACGCGCACTTCTTCGACGGTTGATTCTCTGGCAGCGCCTCTTTTGGTGAAGTTCCAGGCGCGAGCGCTCCTTCGTCGTGCCGCGAATACGAGCACTGTTCTTTCGGGTGTCTCGGTCACTTCGACAGATAGTCTTTCAACCGCTACTTCTCTGGGTTCAACGGGGGGCGATGGATACACGTCGTACACTCGGTTACCCGCCTACACCATTACAAACGCGTCTGCGGCGCTCACGAATGGAGGATACAACCCTTATACCATTGCCGCCGGAAGTATATCGGGCTACGCGGCGTCTTCAACAAGCGCAACCCTCTCGTCTCGCGACCAGACAGTCACGATCGACCTCGTCTCAAACGTAGCTTCTACGGCTCCAACAAGCGCTGCCGCCGGCTCTATCACCGCCACAACCACGGCATTCACCTGGACCGACAACTCTGATGATGAAACAAGCTTCACGATTAATTATGTCACAAGCTCCCTTGGAGAGGTTCTGGGCGTAGATAGCGGCTCAACCTCAACGACCTCCGCAGGGGTCACAAGTGCCACGTTTACTCTCTATCCAAACCTGCAGTACCGGTTCCGAGTGGCCGCCGTTGGTCCAGGAGGCACTTCAACGTACGCAACGAGTTCCCTTTTCTACACCTTAGCCGCGACACCGGGTGCTCCAACCCTCACGGCAACGGGTCGTACGACCGCAACCGTCGTGATGGATGCGAACGGGAACTCCACATCCACAGAATTCTTGCTCTATAATTCAACCCTGAGCAGCTACGTGACGAGTACAGGGGCGAGCGTTTCCTCTCCGTATTGGACCGGTACCTCTACCTGGGCGACGATCACCATCGCAGATCTCACGTGTAACACCGCGTATTCATTCGTTGCGGTAGCGAGAAACGGAGACACGACAGAAACAAGCACCTCAACCGCCGGAACGGTCACGACTTCTGCGTGTGCGACATCCAGCAGCGGAGGAGGCGGGGGCGGAGGAGGGGTAGGAGCTTCAGGCGCCACGTTCATCCCAACGCCTATCACCACACCTGCGCCCGTCACGACAAGTCCAATCGTCCCACTTCCACCGATTATCGTTGCAGATACGCCAACCGAAGTCACTTCATTGCCGTCTGGGGCGCCTCTGCCACCTGCGGCACCGGCCACCGTTCGTACCCTGCAGACCGATGCTCGCAGCTTCGGGGTGACGCTCGCCGCTCCTGACCAGGAACGTCTCGCGAGCTTCGTCGATAACGGAACCACCTCAGAAACCCGTGCCCTCGGCTCTGGTGAACGCCGAGCCTTGGTCCGCGATGCCCTTCAAACCATGGGCCGCTCAAACGTGCCGTTATCTGACCTTGAACGCATGGCGCGTGGAGAAATTCCCGCAACGCGTAACCTCGTCATCGAACGAGAGCAGCTTCCACGCGTTCGCTCGACCTTCCGCAGTCTCTACAACCGTGATCCAAACTTCAGAAATGCAGAAGAGAACCTCGTCTGGAACACGATGATGTATCGCATCCGCTTCCCTCGCAACCTCGCCGCTGAACGCGAAGGCATCCAAGACTTCCGCCAAGCCTTCAACCGCACCCCAACGGACCCATTCCAATGGGCGGTCGTGAGAGCGCTTGGGTACGTCCTATAGGAAAAAAACCGAGCCAAGGGCTCGGTTTTTTGTCTATATTTAGCCAAAATCGAGGCACGGTAAGGAATGTAAGCCTTCTATTGACAAAACAGGGCTTTTTATGCTACAATAGAGTACTGCTACGAGAGGGTTTCTCGTGGAGTTCCATCAACAATCTGCCCAGAATTGGGCAGGGGAGCATGTAGAGTGACGGACATCATTGGCAGGGGTTCTGTTCGCGGGTCCGCCCCCATGGCGTTTATCGTCTCTGTCGCCTTTGGACAGAACGCTGACGGCGCTCTCGCCACGCTTCGTCGCGTGATGGGTGACGTCTCCGCCGACTTCCGGTCCATCGAGGCCGAG
>CAYTGF010000021.1:0-10010 GCA_964437285.1 uncultured Gammaproteobacteria bacterium | reverse complement strand
TAAACCACATGCTCCTCCGCTTGTGCGGGTCCCCGTCTATTCCTTTGAGTTTTAGCCTTGCGACCGTACTCCCCAGGCGGGATGCTTAATGTGTTAACTTTTTTAACCGACACTGGGAGGGTCGATACTCCCAATATCTAGCATCCATCGTTTAGGGCGTGGACTACAGGGGTATCTAATCCCTTTCGCTCCCCACGCTTTCGTCCCTGAGTGTCAGGCTTGTTCCAGTAAGCTGCCTTCGCATTTGGTGTTCTTCACGATATTAACGCATTTTACTACTACACCGTGAATTCCGCTTACCTCTCCCAGTCTCTAGTCATGTCGTATCACGAGCGGTTCCAAGGTTGAGCCCTGAAATTTAACCCGTGACGCACACAACCGCCTGCGGACCCTTTACGCCCAATAAATCCGGACAACGTTTGAGGTCTCTGTATTACCGCTGCTGCTGGCACAGAGTTAGCAACCTCTTATTCTCTAGGTACCGTCAAAATTCTTCCCTAGTAAAAGTGGTTTACGACCCGAAGGCCTTCTTCCCACACGCGGCGTCGCTCGGTCAGGCTTTCGCCCATTGCCGAATATTCTCGACTGCAGCCACCCGTAGGTGTCTGGGCAGTGTCTCAGTCCCAGTGAGGGGGGTCATGCTCTCACACCCCCTACCCGTCATAGCCTTGGTGAGCCGTTACCTCACCAACAAGCTGATAGGCCATAGGCCCCTCTTCCAGCGCGTTTTGCGCTTTCCTCTCACGCTACTAACACGTGGAGTATATCGTGGAATTAGCTCACCTTTCGGTGAGTTATGCCCGACTGGAAGGCAGGTTACCAATGTGTTACGCACCCGTTTGCCGCTAACCAACACATGTATTGCTACATAAATTGATTCGCTCGACTTGCATGCCTTAGACACGCCGCCAACGTTCGTCCTGAGCCAGGATCAAACTCTCAATAGAACCTCGAAGCTCCTGGTAGAAACTTCGAGATCAGAAATAGACAATTGTTTCAATTGTGGTCACTCTTCTGTTGTCAATGTTGCGTTTCTGAGGGGCTTGCGCTCATCAGAATGTGGGCCAATCTTAATGAAGTCCGCGAGGGTTGTCAAGAGGCGCGCTTCTTGGCTTAAAAAAATGCTTTGTTTGCCCTGTTTTTCGCGATTTTTTCCCCAGGTTTGACGAATGAAAAAAGAGGGGGTCTTCTCCCCTCTTTTCTCTTTATCCACAGCCCACCACCTCCCTCTCAACATCCTCATTCAGATATCCCGTTCGCCGCATCCCGATCAAGCTCACGCAAGAGTCGGTAATCCTGTAACGTCAGTGAAAGTGGCGCTTCATCGGAACGAAGACGTAGCTGAGCGGCTTCCGCCTTCAGAATGCGACGCGCGTCACCGTTATTATAGGCATAGTATCGCTCCCATGTTCGCAGAGTCAGCAAACCGTCGCTTGAGAGCCTTGAAATATAGTTGAGGTCGAGCCTGTTTGCTTCTCTGGTATAGACATTCGCCGAGACCACTCGTCCTTCGATATTGAGCAGACATGGGACGGCGACGAAGTAGGTCATCATACCGATCGTGAGCACCGTCGAAAAACGGCCGAACGCGTAACCTCGTGCGAGCGACCAGGCGAGCCACGCGGCTCCAAGACCTAGCGCGATGATGAAGATATTCGCCCACAGACGATCCGTCGTGAGGGAGTACGCATCGATGTAGCGCGCGAGCCGTCCCCACGCAGCCATCAAGATCAGCACCGCTTCCGCGATGAGTGTATACGACAGCCAACGAGCACTTCGTGACTGCAACGAGCGAGCAAGATAGAGCGCGAGCAACACCGCCCCGATCAATCCACACGCAACCACCATTTGACCGTAGCCGTTGCGCGCATATTCCGCGTACGTGTAATTCATGGATCGCATCCATGCTTCCCCACCGAGCATCACCCGAATCTGCACCGTGACGAAGAGTCCAACGAATACGGACATGGCAGCAAGAATAGTGGTAGTGATGTCGGAATGAAATGGGGATGGACCTCGCGTCTCCGGATCAGCGTCACGCTTGGTGCGCTCTTCGCTCTTTCGTGTAAGAACCAACCACAACCCACGAGCAAACGCGATACCGAACACCGCATCAAAGATCAAGCGACCGATAAACTCTCCCGATTGAGGGATGTTCGGCAAAAAATTCTCGACGAGTTGACGAAATACCGGATCTGCAGCCGCAAAGAGATCTCCCAAGAATAGCAGGATAGGCAAAACCACAAGACACCCAATCAGGATCCGAAACGCTCGAGTAGAATGCTCTTTCCAGAGGGTGAACGGTGTTTTCGTGGACTCGACAGGGAATACCGCTTCGCTCAAGTAGGTGGTTGGCGTGAGACGGGCCAGTTCTCGCCACGGAACGGCTACCGTCGTAGACCAGTACGCATATAGGGTGAATGACGCCCAGCCAATCAGCACAGAAAACACTCGTGTAAGATCATGCGCATAGAGCGCCGCGTTGATCACGGAAAACGCGAACGGGAGAAGAAATATCCGTGCCCACGTGTTCGTTCGAAGCTTGAATGCCACAAGAATGCATTCGAGCACCCCCAAAATCACGAGAAAAAAGAGGGCTAAACCAATGCCTTCGATGCCACGAAGAACTCCCCAATGAAACCAAAAGGTGGCCAGAAGCGCTCCCCCCAAAAGAAAACCCGCTTGATGCGCCGATGAATACTGCATACGTGTTGAAAAAAGGATAAGCTCTTTCACAAACGCCAGACCATCTACCCCATGACGCTCTCCTCAAAGGATTCGAGCGCTTTTGCGAGACGTGCCCAGGAAGGAATGTCGACCGCTTCCGCCCGAATTGTGGGGGAAAAGCCCTGCTTGTCCAGGAAGGTTCGTTGATCTGGGGTAAGCGCGAGATTGGACATGAGCATTTTGCGCGGGTGGGCAAACCCTTTTTTTGCGTACTTCATCACCCGTTCCGGCTCGATACCCCACCGACTGAGACGTTCCGCTTGTCCGAGAACGTCCACAAAAAGCACGGCAGAATCTACCTTCGGTGGTGGATAGAACGCTCCTGGGGGCACACGTCGCGCGATCTTCATCGAGCGCGCGGCAAGACTCACCATGAGCGACACGAGGGATGTATCTTCACGATCCGTGATACGCTCAGCCACTTCTTTTTGGATCAACACGGCGAGTTTTGTTGGGGGATGTTCCGCCCATAGGGCTAAACGCAAGGCGAGCGAAGTAATTCCATAGGGCAGATTTGAAACGAATTTCCATGGACTATCTGATACCAGACGGAGCCACCCTCCATCCGCCGCGTCCGCCTCAACAAGGGTGAATTGACCACGGGTGATTTCGGGGGCGTACCGCTCGCGTAGCCAGGCGGCGAGACCGCGATCACGCTCGATCGATATGACGTTCGCACCACGTTGGAGAAGCTCCTCCGTCAACACTCCGAGACCAGGACCGATCTCCACCACTTGATCCCCCGCTTGAATGCTCGCGGCGTCCACGACCGCGCGCAACGTCGCACGATCAATCAAAAAATGCTGGCCAAGACTTTTATTCGCACCACGACCTAGTCGTTCAAGTGCGGCTCGAATTTCCGAAGGGTTCATACTCACAGCATGACAAAGTCCTGAACCCCCGTCCATGGACGGGGGTTCATATTTTTCCAAGGGGCTGCGCCCCTTAACTTCTTTTGAGGGATGGGTTTGACGAGATACGAGACCTCGCCTCGTATCTCGTCTTTGGAGAGCGGGGGCTTCGCCCCTTGCCCACTTTGAAAGACAGGGTTTAAGAGGCAAGGCCTCTTAAACCCTGTCTAAAACTCCCTTTTCCAAGGGGTAAGGGGCGAAGCCCCTGAACAATATTCCCTTCCGCGAAGCGGAAGAATCCTTGTGTCCGTAGCTACACGAGAGATGAGCGAAGCGAGTCTCTCAAAAAAAGAAAAAAACCGAGTGGTACTCGGTTAGAAGTCGCGGCGGAAGGCGCGGAGCCATTGGTGGCAATCACCGAAAATAGCCTTCCCTCGGGCTTCGAAGGGGGCTCCGCAACAGCGGCAGAATCGACGCAGCCTCGTATTCACGGGGAAGCAGGTCGCGCAAATGGAGTGATCCGTGTTCACCAGCGATCCCCGGCGAGATTGACCGCAGGACACACAGAAACCAAAATACTGGCGATCCGTATAGGTTCGCAGGGCGCTCAGACGCCAGAGCACTCCAAATTTTGCATGCTCTTTCACCACCTCCTCATCGGTTTTATGGTCACGCTTGAGCGCCTGGGTCACCATATCTCGCCACACCGTGTACCCGAATGGACGTGAACCCGTGGGAGCGTCGTAGAAGCCCTTAGGGTGTCCGTACCCAGGAACATTCCCTCTCGCAAGGGTGATGCGAAGACTTTGTGCTGGGTAGCGCTCTGAACGCGCCGATGGTTGACGAGTATTCAAGTCTTCTCCCTCGCAAGAACGAACGAGCGCGGTCAACCGAGCCCGAGCCCCTAAGAGCTTGGAGGGGCTTACAAACACCCACTCTCCTGGCTCATTTTCGATTACGACTACAGACCCTGCGTGAATTCCTGCTCGAACAAAACTATCCGGGGGTGAAGAGAGCATACTTCCTCGCTTGTAGAGAGCTGCCAGGAGTAGAGCAGAATTTGAACACTCTGTCTAGAACAAAAAACCCCGTCACAGGACAGGGTCAGCACATCTACACGTCGATCAACGTCCTCCCCGGAAGTACGAAGGGGAATACGTGTCGGTCAATGTCTCCTCCATCATATCCATAGAGAGAGTAAGCGATGGGCGTACCGTGAGCCCCATCTCCCCTTACCCAAATCGCAACAAGCTGCTTTGAAGAGAGCTCTCCCCTGAACTGCCGCACACTAGGAAGAGCAATCGCAGGGAGACCTTCGCGCCTGCCGCCCTTTGGATCGCGCTCGAGCCAGAGGAGGATGTCTGGGCACTGAATCAATGCTGCAAAGCATTCGTAGCTCGCGGGCGAGACTCCTCGCACATTCATCCATCGCCTGACGTCCGCGAAGGACTCCCCCTTCTTGGGCTCGTAGAAGCCGAAGCGCATGATCGCGATCCTGTTCGGAACGAACCGCTCGTCGGCAACGCCGCAGACGCCGGAGGGCGAGTACTTCCACCACCTCTCACGACCGGTGAACAACGCATCGTGAAGGAGGGCGAACGTCCGATCGATGGTGTCAAACATCGGAACGATGATCTGGATCAGATCATGAGGAGGGATCCTGAGCGAATCCTCTCCGGAAGCGCCGCGCTGGAGACCGGGGAGACCTGGTCCGTATCCCACTTCAGACTCATCTGGCCGTACCGTTTCAAGTGCATCATATACCCGACGCTCCAGGGCACCGAGCTCCCTTCGTGGGAAGTAGCGGTACAACTCCTTCAGCTCCCCCAGCATCTCCGACCCCAGCATCTCCGCCACTCGCGTCCGCAGGACCGTTCGGACGGCGTCATACGTCTTGACCGACCGTCGGAAACAACTGTACGGACGTTGCTTGAGCGTCTCCTCGATACCCACCGCAAATGCTCTTGGATGATCCAGCATGCGCAGCAAGGTCTCCCGATCGATGCCGTTCTTCACGAAGGCGGCGATGATCCGATCTTCCTCGTCTCGCGTGAGAGCCCGGTACGAGTCGAGAGCCGCCTGTTCGCGGTCGTTCTGAGGTACACACCACTGAGTCCTCGTCTTCATAGTTCATCTCCTCCACCCCTCGCTCTTGCGAAAAGGCACCTCATGCTAGCTGTTTTTTTAGGTTTTGTCAAGGTATTTACTCAACAAAACCCACCGTTTTGGTGGGTTTTCCGTCTCAAGGCTCGAATCATGTTCGAGCCTTCAGACAGGGATTCAGCGCAGAAGATATCGATTGATATCAGCTGAATCAGTCGAGAATGGTTTTCTTTTGAGAAAAACGATTCTCAGGGCGTGCTATTCTCTACTTATTTCCGTACATTTTGATGCGGATATCGAACCCATTGAGGAATGTGCGGAATGTCATCCTGCGGGGAACCGTTCCCTCGATCACGCCACGAACGAACGCTGGCACGATGCACTCCGCAAGGGTTTGCGGGTCCGTGAATTCGTGCCTTACAAGCCAGCGGCAGAGGCGTGCGGTGTCAGGCCAGGAATTATGCCCGACATGGTAACCCGTAAAGAATGCACCAATATTTTCCACGGTAGCCGCCCCATGCCGCTGCTCGACGGTGAACACCTGCTGGCTCTCTCCAGGGCGATATTCACACACCGGCTGGCCAGAAGCGAGGATCCCTTTCATGAAGTCGCGGATACGTCCCCAGCGGCGCCACGCGTACGGACAGTGGCGGTACATTGCATAAGCGAACTTTGCTGTTGGTTGGATATCCATACGAACCAAATATTTCTCCAGGCATTCGAGGGATTCTTCGACGGATCGTGCATCTCTGCGTGGAACGATCAGACAAACATGCTCTTCACGCCGCTTATCAGCAGCGCGCACAATCAGCCATGAACGGCCTGGCGTCCCCTGGCCGGGAGCAATCTCCAAAAAACCGGATCGTTTCCAATGCCTCCAGTAGCTGGAATCAGGATCATTCTTCTCGAGCGTCTTAGCATTCGGTAGCAACGAGCTCATAGCTCATCTCCCTGCATCGCCCTCCCACCACGGGAAAGCACTTGATTCTAGCGAAAATCAGCAGGATTGTCAAGAAGAGCGAACTATGCTACTATTGGCCTCAACAAGGCCCACAGGGCCTTTTAAAAAAGCCTTCCTATGAATATCCTCCAACGTCTTGTATCCTATCTCCGTCATTCCTACGCGGAGCTCTTAAAGGTGGTGTGGCCTTCCAAGGAAGAGGTGACGCGCTATGGCGTGCTCATCGTCGTGGTGAGTGTTGTGGCGGCGGTGTTTTTTGCCACCCTCGATACAGGCTTGAACTCTGGGATGTCGGCGATTTTGCGTGGCCGTACGCCGGTCGCTCCAGCCGCTTCGAACACGATCATTCCAGAAGACTCGCTCGAGCCTGTCCAGGTAGAAGCGGAACCTGTGACGGATACAGCTCCAAATCCGCTCACGGCCCCAGTTGTTTCGACCACGGTGTCTAACTAACGCTCTCGTTCTTTCTCTTTTTTATGGCAAAGCAAGTCGCGAATTATGGCCGTCGATGGTACGCCATTCACACCTATTCCGGTTACGAAGAAAACGTCGCCGATAACGTGAAGCAGCGTATCGACACGTTGCACATGCAGGACTACATCTTCGGCGTTCTCGTTCCAAAAGAGAAAGTGGTGAAGATTAAGAACGGCAAGCGTCGTGCGACGGAAGAAAAGATCTATCCTGGCTACGTGATGGTCGACATGATCGTGAACGACGAATCGTGGTACGTGGTGCGCAACACGCCAAACGTGACGGGATTCATCGGAACCGGAACCACACCAACGCCGCTCGCCGAAAAAGAAGTGGAAGCGATCCTGAAGCGCGTGACGTCCACCACACAAGCGCCAGAAATGAGCGTCGACATTCAGGAAGGCATGGCTGTGACGATCGTCGAAGGCCCATTCAAGAACACGGAAGGAAAAGTCAGCGAAGTCGATGGTCCACGCGGCAAGGTGAAGGTGCTCGTGAACATGTTCGGTCGCGAAACGCCGATCGAACTCGAGTTTTCACAGATTCGGAAGGTGTAATACCGACATACAGAAAAGAGGCTTCGGCCTCTTTTTGTATAAGCAAACACTTGACCAAAAAGCAGCTTTTTGGTACCAACCTTTTCGGAGGTACGCATGAGCTCGGACTCAGAACCCCGCACGATCGACACGAACACGTCATTTCTCGACTGGTTTCTTGACGCGGAGGAAGAACATCCGCGTATCATTCTCGCCATCGGCTATGCAGGTTACCGCTTCGTGAAAGATCTTCTTCACGATACTGCGTGGCGTAACACCCTCAAGAACCACGGCGCAACAGAGCACGATGTCGCCGTCCTAGAGAAGGCGCTCAAGGAACTCGGTCTACTTCCCCACTTCACCCCCGAAGAAGCGAAAAATCTCCTGGGTGAAGACGATCAAGCGGAGCGCATCTCACGCGCTGTTGCCATGATGCCTGGAAACACGGCGAGCAACCTTCAAAACTTCTTGCACCTTGTCGGACAGGACAAGAATGCTGGGCTCATCCAACGTATCGAATCAACATCCGCCTGGAGCAACATTGGAGCGTCCAGCCTGCTGAAAGAGATCACGATCGACAACCTCGGGCTCTCATTACGCGCCCGAAACGTTCTCGCAAAGCTAGGAGTCCATACGCTCGCCGATCTACGGGAACGAACTCTCAAAGCTTCCGAACTCCTCGCTCGATCCCCCTGCGGTCCACAGACCCTGGGCGCGATCATCAAAGCCCTGAAACACCTAGGCATCGCGATCGTCAATGACAGCGGATACACCTTTTGACCTGGCTCTAAGCCGGTCTTTTTGTTTACTACGACCATTTCGCGACCGACCACTAGACAAAACCCTCGTTTTCCGCTATACTCCCCTCCATCAGGGATACGGAAGGCTCGTCCGCCCGAGCATGCTTCTCACCGTATTCCGCTTGATTCAAGATGGGCGGACATCTGAATCACTATTATTATGGCAAAGAAAATTAAGGCCCTCATCAAAGTTCAGGTCGTTGGCGGCAAGGCGAACCCAGCTCCTCCGCTCGGTCCTGCACTTGGTCAGCACGGCATGAACATTGCGGAATTCTGTCAGAAAGTGAACGCCGCCACACAGGATCGCCTCGGCGAAGTCGTGCCGGTCATCATCTCTCTCTTTGAAGATCGTTCGTACACCTTCATTCTCAAGACCGCTCCTGTAGCGGAAATGATCAAGAAGGCCGCGAAGATCGAAAAGGGTTCGGCTAAGCCTCACACCGACAAGGTTGGGAAGATCACCAAAGCCCAGGTTCGCGACATCGCGGAACGCAAGCTTGCGGATCTTAACTGCTCCACGATCGAGGCTGCTATGCGCCAGGTCGAAGGAACGGCCAAGAACATGGGCGTTGAGGTCATCGCCTAAATACACATCACTCGCCACAAGCGAGTGGTTTGTTTTTCTGCGCTATACGAGGAATACTCATCTTGATACACTTGTCGCATGAGAATGTATTTTGTTCTTTTGAGTCTCTCCGTGGCGAGCCTCCTATCTCCGTCTGTCGCGCAAGCGGCAGCACGCTTTGATGCGTCGATTCAGATGGAGAATATCAGTCTCGCGAAAGGACAGCACGCGACGGAACAACAGCCAATTCGCGTCTATGCCACCATCACGAACGATGGCACGGAAGATATTGAAGGTTTGGTGAGATTTTTTGATAACGAGCAGTTTATCGGCGGAAAAGTCTTTTCCCTTCGATCAGGAACACGTCCAGAGGATGCGTGGGTGCTCTGGACCCCAAAAGCCAGCGGCGAACACATGATTCGTATTGAGATCGCAAACGACGCCGAATTTCCTGACGCCACTCCGGGGAATAACACAGCGTCATCTGTATTTGTTGTTCATCAAGATCTTGATCAGGATGGTATCGCCAACGAATACGACAAAGATATCGATGGTGACGGCGTAATGAACATCCAAGAAACCGCCAATGGAACAAATCTGCATAAAAAAGATTCCGATGAAGACGGGGCAGAGGATGGCGCTGATGCGTACCCGCTTGATCCAACCCGACAAACCGCCCCACCTCCCGCTCCAACTCCTTCGCCAATTGTCCCAACACCAACACCAACACCATCTCCAACGCCAACTCCTGCTCGCGTAGAGCCCTCTCGAGCGACAACCCCCATCACGAAACCATCCACCATCACCCCATCTGAACCAACACCACCGGTCACCACCACCTCGATTGTAGAAACACCCCCACCAGAACCAATCGCCGCACCAAACCCAGTCCCCCCTGAACCAAGGCCCCCTCCCCCTTCCTCCCCAACGGTTTCGCGGCTCGCATGGTACAACCAACCCTGCGCCCGAGCCCGCAGTATCGCCGCCGCGGTAACG
>CAYTGF010000020.1:2876-12124 GCA_964437285.1 uncultured Gammaproteobacteria bacterium | reverse complement strand
TAACGCGTTCCAATAAAGTTCAAGTCGTGCATTGATTCAAAAACTGGCTGTTCATCCAAGAACACGGTAAACGATCCCTTGTCCTGATCGTACTTCATGCGCACCCGAGCATCGTTTGTATTATGCCAACGCCAGACAAGTGCCTGAGGATCGCTTACGCGTTCACGCCCGCCGGTCGCAATAGAGAGAAGATACGCCTCTTCTAAGGGATTACCGCCTTCACACTGCTCACGATCTGAAAATGGAGCATAGACCGAGTAGAGCGCCTGGCGATCATCTGGAGAAAACGCGTAGAATCTGACCGCTTTTCCACGACCATCGATCGCGGCGACCTTATTCCCCGTATCGGTTTCCACCAAGTCAAAGCTGCTCTCAGTATCTCCCGAAAAATCATTACAGGCATCTCCAATAAATGCCGTTGATACCGCCATAAGCTTTCCGGTCTGACTCGTATACCCGGAAAAGAGCCCTTCTTTTACCTGCGCCAATTCTCCTGTTGATAGCGATAAACGCCATGGGATCGCCGTCTCCCCCATCGCTTGATGCAAAATCACCGTATCGTTTGGCAACCAACCTGGATCCACCATCGCCTCAGCAAGCCCGCTCGCCACAAGGGTCGTTCTGCCTGTAGACAGTTCTAGACGACGTGCGAAGTAGCGCTTGTCGATCGCAGGATACGCTTGATCCCAAATGAAGAGCTCTTTGCCATCCGGCGAAAAATCCACGCCACCAATGCCCTGCTGGGCAATAAAGAGATCCTCGAGCTCGTTCGTCGCAAACGTGTACCGCTGGAGCTTTGATTCAAGATCCACCAGTAAAAACTGCTTGTCCGGGCTCAACCGGATCGACTTCGGATATTCGCCTACACTCCCTACTTGAAACAGCTTCTTTGCAGGCTCAGCCCCCTGTTTCTCGTACACCGCGACAACGCGCCACGAACGATTCGCTCCTGTTACCGTTCCTACTTCTTCGGAAAACAGGATCATCGGAGATGATGTGACCGTAGCTGGAGTAACGATAGGGCTGCTCTCAACGGGAGGGCGTGCTTCCGTTCCCTGCATCAAATAGAATCGACCAGCATACCCCACAAAAAACACCGTACCCACAAGAAGAAGCAACCAGAAACCAAGCGATGGAGAACGAGGTGAGGGTGGCATAAAAGAGTACCGGAATCATACCACGCATGATGAGAATGCAAAAAACGAGGGATTACTCGTTTTTTTGTGTGGTGCCGGGAGGGGGAATCGAACCCCCACGCCCTTTTTAGTGGACAACGGATTTTAAGTCCGGTGCGTCTACCAATTCCGCCACCCCGGCTCGGGATCGTTTTATCATAATGCGTGACATTTGCCAAAGACCAGCGCGCCAAGTACCCTCGTTTGGATATGTTTTTCTCTCCAACCCTGCGTGTACGTTTCTCTAGTCTCGCTATTGGGATCATGTTTACTGCTTCAAGCGTGATGACGAGCCTTCCGCTCCCACGCGCGATCGCTGGAACAGGCCAAACACCGGATACAGCCCCTGTTGTACCCGTGCTCTCGCAAGAGATTACCACGCGTATTCAAGCGATTTACGCGCAAGGCCAAGCACGCGGCCTTCGTGCAAACGTCTTCGCAAAAATTGGAGATAGCATCACGGAATCTGGATCTTTTTTGATGGACCTTGGCTGTACCGATGAATACCAACTTGGAGCGTATACCGACCTTCGAGGAACGCTCGATACATTTCGACAAACCACGTTTGCCTCCTCGTTTACGAGTTTTTGGTGCGGACGAGCGAATAGCCTCACGGCAAACAGCCCTTCAGCCGTATCCGGATGGACCGTCCAACAAGCGCTCAACCCAGCAGAACTCGATCGCGCCTATCAAAGCACCTGCCCCGCGCCAGACAATACCCCACTCCGCTGTGAACTTCATCGCAAGCAAGGCGCGTTTGCCGTGATTTTATACGGGACAAACGACCTCGCCTTAAACGATGTCGCGAGCTTTCGCGCGGGACTGACGACGATTGTTCGTGAAACGGCAGAGCGTGGCGTCGTTCCTATTTTAAGCACTATTCCTGATCGAACAGACGAATCCGCCTTCGCTGGACGTGTGACGTCTTACAACCAAGTAATTCTGGATGTCGCCGCCGCAGAACGCGTACCGGTCATCAACTATTGGCGAGCGATGCAAGTCCTTCCAAATAAAGGGCTGAGCAGCGATCGTATTCATCCAAGCACGTACAATAACTCGAGCGCGGATGCGTTGACCGTGGAAGGGTTGCGCTATGGCTACAACCTTCGCAACTTGTTGACGCTTCAGACGCTCGCCGTCGTAAAAGCCAGCGTCACCGGAGGGAGTATTGTTCCTGCTCCAGCACCAATCCCTATTCCGGGACCCGTCCCTGTTCCGGCACCTGTCCCAACACCTGCCCCCGCCCCTACTCCAAGTCCCGCCCCCTCTTTTTCCGTAGGTCATAATGTGACTAACTTCGTGAATGGTACGCGTGGAACAACCGCCTCATTTACCGTGTCGCTCACCCGCGTAAATGGCTATCGAGGCAACCCGCGACTGCGGGTTGAAGGACTTCCTACGGGCGTAACAGCGACCTTCTCGGCTCAGCCTCTGCGTTCATCTGCCACGGTTCGTCTCGCTATCAAAAACACCGCCCCTCTCGGCCTGCTGCGCATCAATATTATTGCCGAAGATGGAGCGTTACGTGCGAGTACCTCAACCGTGCTTAGCTTGCAAAGCACGACCGCAAGCAGTTTTACTCCAACCGTCCCAGCATCGATCACGATCCCTCAAGGACGACAAGCAACCGCTGCCGTTCGTGTGACGCGTCATCGCACAATAAGCGCTATTACCGTTCGAGCATTAATTATACCTGCGGGCATCACGGTTGATCCACTCGTCATTCCTGCAGGCAGCACAAACGCCGTCCTCACCATTCGCGCAACAACAAATGCACCGATAGCGACCAAGGGTCTTGTTCTTGAGTTTGTAGGAACGGGCGGCCGACGGATAGCTACCAGCAATATCCGCGTAACAGCAGCTCCGGCCCCTGTGCCAACTCCTGTACCCGTCCCTGTACCGGCCCCAACTCCAGATCCCACCCCAACCCCCACACCAAGCCCTACCCCTACGCCAGCGCCAACGCCAGTTCCAGTACCTGAAATCAGCGGGAATCGGTTCGAAATAGGTTCGCCGACGCTTCGTGACATCTGGGTCGACCCGGTGAACGGCAGCGACAGTCGCGATGGAAGCTCTCGTTCGAACGCCCTACGCACCATCACCGCGGCCTGGAACCTCATTCCAAACGGCACCCTCACTGGCACCGGCTATCGTATCCAATTGATGCGCGGCACCTATCCTGAGGCCTCGATCCCCAACTACTGGGAAAACAAGCAGGGTTCGACACAGTTCCCGATCATTCTCCAAAGTGCCGATGGTCGCGGAGCAGCCGTGCTCGCGGGCGACATGAACGTGTACAACGTTCGTAACCTCTACTTGATCGACTTCAACATCGTGCCACAACCAGCCGGTGACGCGTTCCACTGTGAACGCTGTACGAACGTCTTGATGCGCAATATGGTACTGAGCGGCGGCAATCGTGTCGCTCACGAAACGGTCAAAATCAATCAATCGCAGAACATCTACATTGAAGATAGCGACATTAGCGGCGCCGAAGACAACGCGATCGACTTCGTCGCAGTCCAAGGCGGCCACATCGTGCGCAACAAGATCTCGAACGCTCAAGATTGGTGCATGTACACCAAGGGCGGATCCGCCAACATCCGCATTGAGGGGAACGAGATCTTCAACTGTGGCGTTGGGGGTTACGTCGCGGGACAAGGTACCGGCTTCGAGTTCATGGAAAGTCCTTATCTGCACTACGAAGCCTACGGCATTACCTTCGTAAATAACGTCATCCGCGACACGCAGGTCGCCGGCATGGGGGTAAATGGCGGATACAACATCTTGATGGCCTACAACACACTCGTCCGCATTGGTCGTCGCGACCACGTCTTCGAAGCCAACCAAGGTCGACGCGGCTGTGACGGCGATCGCGCCCGTTGTGACGCTAACCGCGCCGCGGGTGGCTGGGGCACGTCCGGTTCAGAAGAGCAGTACATCCCAAACCGCAACATCTACATCCTGAATAACCTCTTCTACAACCCTCGTGGCGCCGAAGCTCCGTACCCGCTCCAAATTGCCCGTCCAACCACCCCACCAAGCGGATCAAACCTCAGTGGCCCACAAGCCGCTGACACAAACCTCGTTATCAAGGGAAATGTCTTCTGGAACGGATCGGTGACCGACCTCGCGATCGACGAAGATGGTGGTGGTTGTGCAAACACCAATCCAACCTGTAACCGTGCACAGCTCTTGCGTGATAACACGGTCGGCGGCACAGAACCGGTATTCACCGCTCTCAGCGCCAATGACTTCCGGCTCATGAACGTCCTTTCTGGTCCTGCGCATGCAACCCTCCCGTCATTTGATTGGTCGATGCTTCCCGCACGTCCAAAAGCTCCAGCCGGAACAACCACGATTACCGTAGGAACAAATCGAGCAGGAGAACCTCGCGCCACCCGCGCCGGTGCTTACTAGCGACAACTATACCAAAACAAGAGCTCTGCTCTTGTTTTGGTATAGTTGTGTTATATTGACTCGGTGTTCCATTCGCGTTCTACTAGAGCCATGGAACCGTTTTCCTTTGATGATATTCAAGCGCGATCGGTAGATGAGCGCCTCACGAATCCCGCGTCTACCACAGACGAGGTTCGCGTTGATTTCGCGTTGCGGCCGAACACGCTCGAGGATTTCGTAGGTCAAAGCAAAGTAAAAAGCAATCTGTCCGTCTTTCTTGAGGCGGCCAAAAAACGAGAGGAGCCTTGCGAGCACATGATTTTTTATGGACCTCCTGGGCTTGGAAAAACGTCGCTCGCCCACGTGATCGCGAAAGAAATGGGGGCGGCGATTAAAATCACGAGTGGCCCCGCGCTTGAACGAGTCGGTGACCTCGCCGCCATTCTTTCCGGCCTTGAAACCGGTGACATTCTTTTCATCGACGAAATCCATCGCATGAACCGCGCGATCGAAGAGGTGCTTTATCCTGCGATGGAAGATTTTGCGCTTGATATCGTGATCGGCAAGGGCCCAACAGCAAGAACCGTACGTCTTGATCTCAAGCGTTTTACCCTAATCGGAGCAACAACGCGCCTGTCTTTGCTCGGCGGACCACTCCGCGACCGATTCGGCTCGCTCTTTCAGCTCGAATTCTACACCCCAGAAGAAATGACGGAGATCCTCAAACGCAGCGCCTCCCTTTTGAATGTCGAGGCAGATGCGGCATCGCTCCGCATGATCGGCGCTCGATCACGCCGTACACCGCGCATCGGAAACCGGCTACTACGTCGCGTTCGCGACTTTGCGCAAGTACACGGAACAGGGGAAATAACGCCAGAGCTCACAGAAGAAGCGCTCGCTAAGCTTGATATCGATGCGCGCGGTCTTGATGCCGCGGATCGACGTATCTTACATATTTTGATCGAAAAATTCCACGGAGGACCAGCGGGTCTCACAACGCTTGCCGCCTCTGCCGCGGAAGAAATGGAAACGGTGGAAGATGTGATCGAGCCGTTTCTCCTCCAGGAAGGCCTCCTTGCCCGTACACCGCGCGGACGAGTCGCAACCACAGAAGCCTTTCATCATCTCGGCTTCACGCCTCCTACCGAACAAGGTATACTGCTTGCTGCATGATTCCTCTCCTGTGGATCTTCTTCGCTTGGGTGATTGGCATCGCCGTGTTTGGGCTCTTCGCCCTCTTCACGATGAGCCTCGTGCTCCGGTTTGGACTCACCGGATTTAGCACGTTTCTCTACTGCGGTATTTTCCTTTTTGTGGCAGGGGTCATTATTTTTGGGTCCGGCATGTATCTGCTCGGCGTGGACTGGTCACAATCCATCACCCTTATTCCCTCGTCGCCTCCTGCGGGGTACCTTTTCCCATGATTGACATTCGCCATCTCCCGAACTGCAAGGCAGATGAACGTCTCGTCTATTTTTTGCGCCGACATCTTATCACGCTTTCAGGGGTGTTCATGGGATATGTCGCGTTTTTTCTCGTGCCCGTCATTGGTTTTCTTGTCCTCAATACCGCTCGCCCTGATATCGTGAGCGATCCCGCGCTCTTTCCCCTGATTATTGGGGTGGGGTCGATCGTTCTTCTGTTCATGTGGCTCTTCTTGTTTCAACTGTTTCTTGATTACTACCTCGATATTTGGGTGGTCACGAACCATCGTATCGTGAACATTACGCAATCTGGGCTCTTTCATCGCAAGGTCGCGGAACTTCGACTGTATCGCATTCAAGACGCGAGTGCCTCGATCGGTGGTTTTCTTCACACGCTCCTGAATTTTGGAACCGTCGAAATTCAAACCGCTGGCGAACAAAGTCATTTCGTTTTTCACGACATTCCTGATCCGCAGGAGGTCACCAAAACCATTCTTCAGCTTGTTGAACAAGATCGTGCGCAAAACATGGAAGCCGCGTTTGATGACTTCGAAGAACAAGGCTGGAAACGCCGCGATCGCTCTTCACACCCCTAATATGTCTCGCTATATTCTTCTTTTCGTCGTTGGACTCGTGCTCTTTTCAGGTGCGGGCTGTGCAAATACACAAACTTCGTCAACGCCTGTGCTCAATCCTATGCAGAACCAGATCACCCTCAAAACCGCTCTTGAACAAGCTTACGAACCCACGCGACAGCTCACCACACAGCCAACGCCTGACGCCTTTTTCGCTGCGATGGAACCCTCTGTGCTGAGCGAACAAACAAAAACCGAAATGCGCCAAGGCTGGAAATTTGCGAGCGTCCTCATGAAGGACATGATGCCTCCTTTGGATTCCTCAAACCTAAAATTCTACAAAACCGCACAAGCCGGTGACTGGGCCGGGTACTACTACGCCTACAAAACCGACGACGGCATCACTTCTTTCGCTGTTCGACGATTCCATCAAACAAACAACATCTGGAAAGTGGCAGATTTTAGCATGGTAGGAATAGAACCAACGGACTACGAGAGCATGCCCGCCGACACCTTCGAACAACTCATCCAAGAAAAATCCATCCTCCGAGTCACACCCCCAGCTCAAAACTAAAAACAAGAGCAAAGCTCTTGTTTACTTCGCTCGAAACAAGGAATCTTGTTGCTTTTTTTGAGAGACTCACTTCGATCGTCTCTCTTTTATCGAGGTGCTTATCTCCTCACGTACCGATAAACCCATGGCGAGCGAAGCGAGCCATGAAAAAAATAGTAAAGGCTCCTTGTTCTGAGCCTTGCATGCATGAGTCCCAACAGGGATCCCTAAGGGGCGAAGCCCCTTAGGGTCTACTCTTTCCGTCACAGACAGCGAAGCGCTTCTGAAACCCCGCCATTCTTGACAATAGTACAGTTTTTATTCATATTTGGCACATGTCTTCTTCCCTGTCATCTGTTCGCGATAGCCTCTCTTTTCTAGGACTCACCCCCCAAGCCACACGCTGTTTTGAGGTCCTCGTAGAAACACCCTCCGAAACCGTCGCGGGCATCGCCAAACGCGCCCATCTGCACCGACCCACCGTCTACCGCGAACTCGCCCACCTGGAAAAACGTGGGCTCATCGAGCCCTTCGCTCACGGCAAACGTACACACTATCGACTCACGTCGCTCTCCCATCTCGAAACGCTCGTCAAAGAACGCACGGGATTTTTAGCCGAGGCCTTTCAAGGGTTCGCCCCTCCTTCAAGTAACACCCCTTCCATCGGGATACACGTCCAAGGTGATGCCGGGCTCCGCTCAATTCAAGAAGATATCGTTCGTGAAATGCCTCGCGGTGGCACGTTTTTACGCATCAGTATGCGCAAAGCAGACCTCGACATGTCCGCCTGGACAGACCCTGCCTACTCCCGTCTACGCGGTTCCGGAAAACTCCAAGTGATCGACATCGTCAATCCAAGTCAGCGTGCAAACCCTTGCAAAGCGCAGCTCGAATGCGTATTTCGACTCCTTCCAAACGAATGCGATCACGTGCCATTTCAAGGTGCGCTCTTTCTCTACGGCACCCATCTCGCCTTCGCCGACTATGAAGGAAAAGCGGGCTATATCATCGAAAATCCAACCCTGGTCGCGTTTCTCGAAAAACTCTTTCGCGTCCTCATGTCCCGGTTGTAATCGCGCGCAATCCAACGCTCGGCAACCGAATTTCAATCAGCACCCCCACAAAAAGCGCGCTAATAAACGCCAATACCAAGAGCGTTGATAAAGGAAGGTGCTTACGACGAGGCATAGACCCTCAGTGTACCACCTAGGATCCACCAACGCACTGATGATGGTCTGGTATGAAAAAACGGTGAGCATGGCGAGAGCTACGCACACCGTCAGTAAGACCAGCGATTCGAATTCCGATGGAACTCCTCATCCGCCACCAGGAAGAGGCAGGCGCTCCAGAGCTGCTCGTGCGCGCCCCAGCCCTTACCCGTCTGCGGATCATAGTACTCGGCAAAGCCCTCGTGGTCCGCAAGCTTCCCGTACTGTTCCTGGCCAATGCGCCACGTTGCGCGATGCTGGGAGAACGCCCAGCAGGTATATCCGACCACGAAGGGCCAGACCACCACCCCATCCGTGCGGTCGATGACCTCCTGCTCGCCGTCGCGATACGGCTTGTGCTTGCACTTGATCGTCACGCCACACGGTGAATCGACGCTCGCAACCGCATCGAAGATCGTCTCCATGAGCTCCTTCTCGAATCGGTCATGAACCAAGTCGAGAGGATCTGGACCAGCCTGCGCTGAAAGAGCGAGGTACGACGCGCCCAACGGATCAAAGCGGAGCTTGACGGAGTCATCCGTCGGAAAGTCGATGAGACGACCATCACGAACGAACGCCTCGCGAATCCGTCGCTCGAGCTTGATCGCTTGACGCGCATATCTCTCATGAGGAAATTGCTCGCCAGCAGGAACGCTGTGCATCTTCGAGCGCTTGTACGTGAGCTCCGCAAGCGCCCTAAGCGCGCGCAAGCAGGTGGCATTGTTCGTGAGAAGTGGCGTATGCAAGAACTCCTCGTGCATCGTGTCGCGCCAGTCCGCGCCGACGAGAAGTCCGTTCTCGAAGTAGTTCACCAGAACGAAGTCCATCGCCCGCATCATCGCGGGGAGCAAACGCGCCGTAAGCGAAGCATCGTCGAGCATCGCGACCATCATGATGGCCCAGATCTCTGAATC
>CAYTGF010000020.1:0-2776 GCA_964437285.1 uncultured Gammaproteobacteria bacterium | reverse complement strand
GCTTCAGCATGAGCGCCGCGGGCAGAATGGCGCAGGCCGTATCCCTCGTCCAGCAGGTGTCCTTGTAGCGGACGGGATCGGCCCACACCCCCTTTTCCCCGAGGCAGCGCTGAAGAAGAGCGAGCGCATGCTGACGCTTCTGCTGAACCTGGTCGAATGAGATACCCATGATATCCTCCGTGAAATGAACTACCTGAACCGTTCAGGCGGTCTTCAACATAAGAAAAAACACCCGTATTGTCAAGGGTTTTACGCTGTTTCCATCGCCCGACTCACACTCCAAAGAAGATCGAATATTTGTCGCATCATGAGGGTGAGGGCGGCGCTTTGGATGACGACGGCGCGCCCCTCTTTTTCATCCGTCAAAAAGACGACGGTTGTATCCCAAAATAGTACCGACGAGGCAAATGTGAGGTCACGAGGCAAAAATTTGGCTTCACGAAGTTCCTGTTGATGAGTGGCGCGTGAATAGCGCTTCAGCTCATGTGCTTCTACCCGCAAACTCTTTAAGTACACCCCCGCCTCTACACGTCGTCTTGAAAAATGGAACCGTTCACCAAGAAGGACCTGCAATGATCGTGCGGACACAATTTCATGCACCATCTTTTCTTTACTCGTGAGTGCCTGACGAAAAATATCCGTAATGCGATCACGCTGATACACGCGAATGCTCGAAGGAGTCACTTCCTCCGCCTTCAGGGAGCGCAGGAGCGGAATCACATTTGTCATCTCGCGCAAAGATTGTTCCAACAAGTTCTTGAACACGATCGGGTCTTTGGCTTCATAGACGGACCGTGTTTTGTGCTTACTCACATGCACCACTCCCCGTTTTACGAGGCGCTGCAAGAGCGATTGCGCCGTCGTGAGAGGAATTCCTAGGGCTTGCGCGACCGGGGTTGCCGTCGCCACACCGAGCTCGAGCAACGCCTTATAGGCACGTTGCTCCTGCTCAGAAAGCCCAATTTGAGCTAAAGTTTCTTGTATTTCTTGAGATTGGGAGGCGGTAAGCGACATAACGACGGGATATTTCGTTGTTAGTATACTATAGTTTTTTGCTCAGCAGAGCAAAAAAGCCGCATAAGACCGTTGACAAATACTCTTCTTAATGCCATAATCTCGAACTTCTCGGTATCCTTGAGAAGCAGGCGAGAGACTTCTCTCTCGCCACGTTCCTTCCCCAACTGAAGAGAGGTACCACATGAACGAACAGCGTCGACCCCTCCCGCAGCCCAAGACCCTCCTGTTCTTCACTCCGGCCATGCGCAAGCTCGCCGAGGAGATCGCGGGCTACCGCGATCCCATCTTCGAGCACGCGCCGATCGAGCTGGGCGAGATCTCCTGGAAGAACTTCCCGGACACCTTTCCCAATCTCGAGATCAAGAACACGAAGGCACTGCGCAATGCACAGGTCATCTTCCTCATGAGCATCGAGAACCAGTCGGAGGTGTTCGGGGTCCTGAGTGCGATGCACCGCCTCGCCCAGCTCGCGAGTCACGGCTTCATGGTCGTCCTGCCCTACTTCCCGACCGGCACCATGGAGCGCCGTGACAAGGAGGGCACGGTCGCCACGGCGAGCTCACTCGCAACGCTCATCTCCGCTGGCATGCCGCCCGCCGGACCTGGCACCGTTCGCCTCGTGACGTACGACGTGCACGCTCTGCCCATCATGCACTTCTTCGGTCCGAACGTCTCGCCCTACACCAAGAGCGCGACGCGAATCCTGAAGGACCGACTGCAAGACAAGAAGGACATCTCCGTCGTCTTCCCGGACGAAGGCGCCTACAAGCGCTTCAAGGCCATGTTCCAGGACGAAGAGACCAGCGCCGAGCTCTTTCCCTTCGTGGTCTGCAGCAAGGTCCGACAGGGAGACAAGCGTGTCGTCACAATCAAGGAGGGCGAGGTCAGCGGTCGTCATCTCGTCATCATCGATGACCTGATCCACACCGGTGGCACGCTCATCGAGTGCCGCAACATGCTTGTGGCCAACGGCGCCAAGACGGTCGGCGTCTGGGCCACGCACTCCGTGATGGAGAACAACGCCTGGGAGCGGCTTGCGAATGCCGGCTTCAGCTTCATCTGGACCACGAACTCCTGTCCGACGACGGCCGCGAAGCTCGAAGGCCGAACCCCGTTCCGCGTCTTCAGCCTCGCCGGCTCGATCGCTCGCGTGATTCTCGGCATCGAAACCACCTCGGCTCAGTGAGCCGGAACCAGATCAAGGAGAACGTCATGATCCAGATCGTCGTCGCTTCGACCAGCTCCCACAAGATCAACGCCGTCCATCGCGCGCTCGCGCAGCTCGGCTACCTCAGCCTGGAAGTCTTCGGCGTGAAGGCTGCTTCCGGCGTCAACGAGCAGCCGGTCGGATTCGAGGAGATCGCCCTCGGTGCCGAGAACCGACTGACCGCCGTGGAGCAGGATCACCCGGACGCGATCATCGTCAGCATCGAGAACGGTCTCGATCGTCAGGGTCGAGACTTCGCCGTGATTCACGTGCGCGGTCCGCACTCTGGCAGCGTGATCACGCAGAGCCATCGGATCCAGATGCCGCACGAGGTCATCGAGGCGGCCAAGGATCGCAACCTGCACACCACAACGGCCGGACAGGTGCTCGCCGAGCTGACCGACTGCAAGTCGGATGATCCTCATGCACACCTGAGCGGCGGCAAGATGACGCGCCTCGATCTGCTCGTTCCGCCGCTCGTGCGCGCCCTGAAGCCGATCATCGAGCACGAGCTCGACCACGGACACACCTTCCGCGTCGAGGTTCGTGGAA
>CAYTGF010000019.1:0-18230 GCA_964437285.1 uncultured Gammaproteobacteria bacterium | reverse complement strand
AACAGCAAGGGGCGAAGCCCCTTAAAAAGCTTTTATGGTAGAGTGGCGCTATGCGTCTTTCCCTGCTTTCACCTGTTCTCATACCTGAAACCTGCTCGATCCGTTTTGGATATGAACACGCGTTTTCTGAGCGGTCTCCAGAATACTACGAAGAAACGCTTGCGCTTGATCCGGCGCTCTGGAATACGGCGATCTTGCGGTCTCCGGCCGGCACACGGCTACTCCTTCAGCTCTCTCTTGCATTAGGCCTCAGCTACTGGAAAATGTACGTTCCACGAGTGATTAAGCCTTACGAAGCGCTGACCCGTGAAGAAGCGGCCGCATGGAACATCATTTATCGCGATGCGCTAGGAGAATTCTTTTTCCAGAACCAGCTTGATCCTCTGGATCGTGAACCGTTCATTGGTTCCGCGAGCCTCTCTCCACAAGAACAGGTGAGCACTTCGTCGCTTGCTATTGTCCCGTTTGGCGGAGGAAAAGACTCGCTCTTAACGCTACACCTCCTCTCAAGAGCGGGTATTCCGTGCGAGGTATTCACGCTTGGAACATCAATGGTGCAAGAACAAAGCCTGAACCGCCTCGGTCTTTCTGCGCACGTCGTACGACGCACCCTTGACCCAGAAATGATCCGCAAAAGCAAAGGGGGCGAAGTCTATAACGGCCACGTTTCTATTACGCTCATCTACGCATTGAGCGCAGCACTCGTCGCCCTCCTTCGAGGAGCGCGCTATGTGGTTTTCTCCAATGAATCTAGCGCAAATGAAGGAAATACCGTTTGGAAGGGCCACGTCATCAACCACCAGTGGAGCAAATCCCTCGAAGCGGAACGACTAATTCGTGAGCTTCTGCATGGGAGCGTCTCTCGATCGCTCACGGTCTTCTCACTCCTTCGGCCACTGAGCGAAGTAGGGATCGTGGCGCGCGTCGCGCAAGAACTCCCCCATCTTATCGGGAGCTTTTCGAGTTGCAATCGGAATTTCGTGATCGCGAGTGAACGACCTACCCGCAACAATGCCGCGTATTGGTGCGGCATCTGTCCAAAGTGTGCGTTTGTGGGGTTGCTGTTTGCCACGTTTCTCTCGCCAGAAGATCTCGAACGAATGATCGGCAGCCAGCCTCTGGCAAACGAGAGTCTCATTCCGCTGTTCCAAGATTTGCTGGGTGTGGGCAAGCTCAAGCCTTTTGAGTGCGTAGGCACGCCGGAAGAAACCCGCTCCTGTTTTGCGAAACTCCTCGCTGATCCGAGATATCAACATTTTCCAGTAGTACGATGGGTCCGTGAACACGCCCTTGCCGGAGGCGTGACGCCGATCGAGGAGCTTCTGCAGCCGAATGCGCAAGCGATCGCGGAACTTCCTTCCCCGTTTCAAACCCTTCTATGACGATTCATGAGCTCCAATACAAACACACCGCCGTGATTTTGGGGTACGGCCTTGAAGGAAAAGCGACTGAGGCGTTTTTGCAGCGCGTAGCTCCCCACCTCAAGATCCTGATCGCGGATGCATCGATCCGTCCGGACTATCTCGATCTCCAAACACAGGGCGATATCGTGATTAAAACACCGAGCCTTCCCGGACACGTTCTCCACGCGCCGTATACCACCGCGACCAATCTCTTTCTGGCGAACGTTCCTTGCCTTGTGATCGGCGTGTCCGGCTCAAAGGGCAAAAGTACGACCGCCTCACTGATCGCGGACATGCTTCGTGCAGGAGGCAGACGCGTACATCTTCTTGGAAACATCGGCGTTCCTGCACTGTCCCTTCTTCCGCACGCGATTCAATCGGAAGATATCGTCGTATTGGAAGTATCGAGCTATCAAGCCGCAGATCTTGATCGCGCGCCAGCGATCGCCGTCTACACGAGCTTTTTTCCGGACCACCTCGATCACCATGGTTCGCTTGAAGCCTACGCCCGTGCCAAAGCCCAGCTCACCCTCAAACAAACGGCTGACGACGCTTTTGTCTTTCATCCAGATGATCCTGAACCCGCTCGACTCGCCCTGTCCACGATGGCACGACCCGTTCCGATTCCACCGACACTCCCCTTTGCGCTGCCGCCTAGGCAGCTTCTTGGAGCACACAATCAACGCAATATTCGTGCCGCTTGGACCGCCGCGTCGCTCGTGGGTGTGACCCAAGAAGAAGCCTCGCAGGCTATCGCCGCTTTCCAACCACTCCCGCATCGCCTCACAAACATCGGCACATTTTTCGATATCACCTTTATCGATGATGCCATCGCGACGACGCCAGAAGCCACCATCGAAGCCCTCAAATGCTATCCAACCACGACGACGCTTTTTCTCGGTGGAAAAGACCGTGGGTATGCCTTTAGCGGCTTAGCCGACTCCCTTGCCACCACGCACGTGAAAAACATCGTCCTCTTTCCAGAAACAGGAATGAAGATTCGTGCTGCGCTTGAACGGCGATCGCCTGGTCAGTACACGTTTTTTGAAACACGCTCAATGAAAGACGCGGTCGCCTTTGCCTACACGCACACTCCTCCCGGCACCACGTGTCTCCTCTCCTGCGCCTCCCCCAGCTATTCCCCCTGGAAAAATTTCGAAGAAAAAGGCAAGGAATTTGTGTTATACATCAAACATTTTGGCGAGCATCCACAGCGATTGCGAACAAGGAGCTTTAAAGGAACGCCCTTTAAGCATCTATAAAAAAGACACCTAAGATAGGTGTAGGGGGTTAGTACTCACTTGCGACTACTTCGGCAAAGGTTTCAAGACAGTCACATGCCAAAGCGAACAGCTCTGTGACCCCGCGCTTGAAGTCGCCGGGCTTTTCACTGATTCGAACCCGAACTCAGCGAGCCGCACGCAGATGGATTTAGCGACGTCCGTTTGGACAGGCTCCCCTTTGAGCTGGTATTGCTTCTGATCTCCCCAGGGGTTCAGACCGTCCTGGATCTGCCGCATAAATGCCAGGACGTGAACTTCAGCCTCTCCCTCCACGCGCTTCGCATTCAGCGCGATCCAGTCCTCTGCTTTGAGCATCAAGGGAGACGATGGTGATTGAGGGGTGCCTGGGATCTCTCCTAGACAGTTGCAGACATCCGCCGCATGACCGTACCCATCATATGGCTTGTTGCATCGAGGACAGATCTCATCATCGACACTTCTGCGATGTGACATGAGCATTCCTTTCGTGAATAGACCTAGACGCCCGAAGCCATACGACCGTACAAAAAAAGAAGGCTTTTTGTCAATGGTGGTCGCGGCGGATTTTGCTCTAAGCTAAAACGGACTCCCTCCACTTCCAGGCTCAGGATAAGGAATCTGTGTTTATTTTTTCATGGCTCGCTTCGCTCGCCATGAGTATATAGGACGAGAGGGGGTCTGACCCGGGTCAGACCCCTCTCAACAAACGAGAGACGAACGAAGTGAGTCTCTCAAAAATAGAGAGAGTATTCCTTATTCTGAGCGAAGGAATGAAAGAACGGGTTTTAAGGGGCTTCGCCCCTTGTTCTTTTTTTTGGAGAGACGGCTACGAGCAAAGAAAAACACGCCGTGGTTGGCGTGAGTGGTTTTACAGGTCTTCAGGATCGGTCACCGGACCGATAGGCGGCAAGGTGTTACCTGCCCCATACAAAGCAAAGAGCTCGGTCAGATTCCTGGGTGTTACCAGGGCTGGGGACGGTGCTGCGGCGCGATAGGGGTCATGAAGGAGCTCTGCTGGTCTACACCGGCATTGAAGCTCCCGTTCAACCACCATACCGATCGCCCCTCCGCACCTCGAGCAGATTTCATCATCGTCGATCATATAATTACTCCTCAGGAAGAACCAAGAGCGGCGCGTTCATACCCCACCTGGAGGCGATCCCAGATGTCGTCTGCGAGCGCTTCGCTTTCGGCGAAGACGACGGGCTTCTTGGCGTGGAAGTTGTAGCCTTCCTGGTCGAGCTCGCGTCGATTCATCGCCCGCCCACCGACGACGTCCCACGTGAACACCTGGATTCCGGCTTGCTGCGCGAACAACCAGGCGGCCCCGAGCTCGTGCATCTTTTGCGAGGAGCAGACGAACCCGGCCGTCGCTCCAATCGACGGGTAGATCATCTCAAGGGCCGCGCACCCGAGACTCCGAAGGGCTCCCATGACATCGCGGAATCCCGCCTCGAACATCGCTCGGTTCTCCGGGTAGTACCCTTCAAACACGATCGTGGCGTTGAGGCCGGTCTTCCTATCTGCTCGACGGACAAAGACGCTGCTCTCGATAATCGCTCCAAGAGGCGACGGCACTTCCGCCCCACGGACACACACGAACGGAGGCGTAGCGGCCGCTCCGGGATGAAGCGGGACGACCCCTGCGGCACGAATCTTGGCGAACGTAGGAGGGATCGCTGAGCGAAGTGACGGAGGCTGTTCTTGAGAGATGATCGTGACGACGGCAGCATACGCATGTGGCGAGCACGACCGGAGTGCCTCAGGCATTCCCATGGTCGCGTGGTACCCCTGGGAGTTGTCGAGCGGATCGACGTAGACCACGTACGGAGCGTTCTCATGGAGAGCGACCGTTTCACCCCCTTCCACCACGATCGAACGAATGTATGGCTCCCAGAACGGCTCTTGAAAAGCCCGCTCGAACCAGTACCCCATCGCCTTGTCCGCCGGAAGATCGAGATCGTGGATCGGATCGCCGAAGGTCCGGCCTTCCTGCAACGCAACACGCGCCTGCGGTTCCCGCATCTGCGTCTTGCGAAAGAACGTGCGAGCGTCTTCGAGAAGCGCCGAGAGCTTCTGTCGCACCACCTGAGCCGAAGGTCCATCCTGCATACATCCTCCAAACGAGAGCGGCACAAATACCGCATCGACGACTTATCAAAAAATAGGGTAACTGTCAATAAAAATCCCCTGGCAGATACCAGGGGAGACCTTCCCATCAACCCGCTGGTCGGCGGAGGTTGAGGTAGGCTTTGAGGGGCATGTCTGGGAGTCCGTACTTGTCCCAGAGCGTGTGGAACGTGTGACGTTCGAGCAGTTCCTCACGTGACCCGCCTAGGAAGAAACCGCATGAAACTTCTCGTCCATTCCACGAAAGCCTCCCGTGCAACGGATGGTTCACTCGAAGGGGTGTGCTCCTCCAGCCATCGAGCTCAAGAGAGAGGGGCGGATCTGAGGCTGTATAAGCGAGGATCATCTCATCAGTCACCCCGAGGACATCCATCACCCGAAGCAGTGACTCGAAGCGGAGCACTGGAAGCGTGACTTCCCTGAATGCGTCATGCAACGAGAGCAGGGCATGGCGAGACGAGAATGACTCATCCAGGAGCACCAGCTCGCGATCCTTCATGATCGCTCGCTTGACGGTTTGCCGTGCAAAAACGTCGTACCGCACACGAGCCAGAAAGCGAAAGGGCGAGTCACTCGTTTGGTCCACCGCTCCCGCGTCCGTCTGGATCCAGGGCGTCGATGGCGCTTGTTTGGTCGGAATGCTCCTCAGAACTTCGAACGGCGTCCCTATAAGCTCGAGGAACCTGGCCCATTCCTGTTTATTCAGGTCTCGATAGAACGAGTAGCGATCTCCAGACATGAGCAGATCATCGGGAGAGGGGCCGGCGCGACGCGTCCGAAAACACGTGCGTTCCTGCCCCATCGACGATCGGACGAAGAGACGACCAGCGGCACCGAGCTGGATGACTCCATCTGTCTGGCGAGGGATCATCGAGAACGCCGTGTGAAACGTATCACGGACCGCTTCTTCCCAGCACGGGACGGCGTATCCACCGGGTCGCTGCTCTGCCCACCGCTTCAACACCACATCAAGGACGAGACACGTCGCGTTCAGACGTGTGTCGGACGATATCACCTCATTCAGAGTCTCGATGCGCTCCGCGACCAGTCGACCACCGGACAGAGCTAATCGAACAGGATCAAGAAACGAACTCATACCATCCTCCTCACGTACTCTCCATCGCCCACCACCGGGTGAGCAGCGTCAGAATGTGTAGCGTATTTTGTGCTGTTTGTCAACAGAAAACGCTCTCCCAGAGGAGAGCGTTATTCTTATTTCGTGGCGACAGGTGTCACGTTCACGAACTTCACCATCTTGAAGTGACCTGTGTAGCGGAGCACACGCTTTTGCGTGAAGCTCACGAGACCGGTCGCGATCGCGAAGAGTGTGTCGTCGGACCCCTTGCGTACGTTCAGTCCAGGACGAAGTTTCGTCCCGCGCTGACGAACGAGGATATTCCCCGCTTTTGCGTACTCACCAGCGAATTTCTTCACGCCAAGGCGTTGACCGTGAGAATCACGGCCGTTCTGTGTAGAACCCTTGGCCATTTTTGTTGCCATAGTAGAGATGCTTTTGAAGGTGAACCCACACCTTCGACAAGTATATTCCTTGCAATGGGAATGGCGGTAAACTAGCAAAAACGCCTCCAGGTTGTCAAGGGCCTTGCCTCATGAGAAAACAACCCCTATAGTTTGCCCATATGAAAACCCGTGAAGAGCTTCTTGAAGAGGTGGAAGGCGTACTCGCGATTGTTCGCCAGGGTCTTGCGATGCACGGCGGCAATGTCGAGGTTATCGACGTCGATCAAGCAACCGGCAAACTCTCCGTACGTCTTCAAGGCGCCTGCGTGGGATGCCCCATGTCAGAACTCACCCTGAAAGCCGGCATAGAAGACACAATCCTCAGCATGATTCCAGAGATCACCGAAGTCGTGAATGTGGACGCGCCAAACGAAGACAGCGCTTGCTGCGCGCACGAAGAAGAACCGGCGGAACAGAAAAACGAGGCGTAGGCCTCGTTTTTCCTTCAGAACGTAAACGCACGGTACCAGCGCAGCGCCTCATTCCATGAGTAACCCCGTTGGTGTAATACAACCGTCACAGAAACAAACACCCCGATTACCATCACCAGGACAAACCCAAGAATAACCTTTATTTCCCAATGTGTTTCACGGCCCGGTGGTTGTTGTGAACGTTCTCGCCACTCGCTTGGCTTGCATTCTAAATACACAAGCGACACCTGCTCACCCAGTTGCACGTCCGGAGTACCGGTGGCGCGCATCGAATATACCTTCCCTTTCACCACGTACTCCGCCGAGTATGTCGCATAGTTACGCGGAAAGTGGAGGGGTACCGGGATATAGAGCCTCGGTTTATTCGATCGAACGACCTCATGAATCTTTGTAACCTTTGCCGTAACCGGTACCCAAATCGCAGGAGTGCGCAACGAGCGTATCCAGCGTACGCACAACCAAGCAATCCAACCCACAAATAGGACGAATGCAGGTAAAACGAAATAAGGTGAGACGTGCCTATACATAAAGAAGCAAACTACTTTCCGTACCGCCGCTGTCGCGCGGCGAACGCTTCCAACGCCTTATCAAGCTCCTCCTCGGTAAAGTCCGGCCAGTGACAGCCTGCCCAATACAACTCCGAATACGCCGCCTGCCAGAGCAGGAACCCGCTCAAACGCTCCTCCCCGGACGTACGAATAATCAGATCCGGGTCCTGCATTTCTGGAAGATATAACGCGCTTTGAATGGTTGCTTCGTCGACTTGTTCCGCACTCTTACCGGAAGCGACGATTTTCTTCACCGCATCCACCAGCTCCGGACGACCACCGTAGTTCAAACAGATCACTAGCGTATGCTCCGTAAAATCCTTCGTCGCATCGATGGCACGCTGGATGGCGGCCTGCAGCGTTGGACGAAGCTCTTCCATGCGACCGATCACCTTCAGCCGAATCCCCTTTTGGATAAAGAACTCGAGCTCGTCGCTGAGCGCTTTTTCGAGGAGCCCCATCAAATACCCAACCTCTTCTTTGGTCCGGCGCCAGTTTTCTGTCGAGAACGCAAAAACCGTCAGCATCGAGATGCCCCGATCCAAACACCATTGACCCGCCTCTTTCAAGCGTTCGTAGCCCGCTTTATGCCCGTCGGAACCGGGTAACCCACGCTCTTTCGCCCAACGACGATTCCCGTCCATGATGATCGCTAGGTGTTTTACGCCAGAATTTGCCTGCATAGAGAATAGGCGTAGCATACGTCGTGTCCCCCTCACCCGTCAAAGGCTGGCCTTCATCCACCTCCTGACATTCTCGTGACCGGCTTCTCTCGTATCTTTAGAAGAGGATGAAGAACGATGTGGACGTAGCATGATACGCCCAGCATACCACAGGTGCACACTCTAAACGACCATCTCGACAGACGCGTGACCACGTTTCATACTCCGCGCATATGCCTTGGCTTTCTGGTCGCGAACGGGCGGCAGAGATGAATACTGCCCTCAAGAGCCGCGTGGCGGCGCTTTCCGTGCAACCCACGCTTGCAGTGCTGCTCGTGGGAAATGATCCAGCCTCCGCGCTCTACGTCCGCCTCAAAGAACGGGCGGCGGTAGAAGCTGGTATACGAACGATCATTCATCAAGCGCCTACTCTTACGACGGAAGAGGCGCTGAGCTGTATTCATGCCTGGAACGCCGATACCTCTATTCATGGGATACTCGTGCAACTGCCACTCCCCTCAGGACTCGATACCGAAGCCATTATTCACGCGATGAGCCCAGCAAAAGACGTGGATGCGTTTCATCCTCAGAATCGCGGGGTGATTTTTTCTCCGGTGCATCTTGCGGTCCTCACCCTTCTTAGCATGAGTCCGCTCACGATGAACGGAGCAAACATCCTGGTTCTCGCGAAATCCCGGGTATTTCGTGATCCGCTCGTGTCGCTTTTGAAACGCTCCGGGGCGTTTGTAGAGGCAGATGACACTGTGCCGAGCCCGGCAGCCCTCTCTCGCTATCAAGCGATTGTGACCGCGCTCGGCAAACGGGAAGCCTTCACCGGGCATGATCTTGCCGACGACGCCGTCGTGATCGATATCAGCACCAACCTCGCCCCCAACGGCAAAACCGTCGGCGACGTCCCCGCAGACACGGTGCACCCCGGGCAATACGTTTCACCCGTGCCAGGAGGTGTAGGTCCTCTCACCATCGCCTTTCTTCTCCAAAACACCGTAGATGCGGCTGAACGTACCCTCTCCAAAAAATAAGGAATGTTTTTCTTTTTTTCACACAGCCTCGCTACGCGAGGCTGTGTGTTTTGCTTTGCGCAAACCTTGCTTCGCTCGCCGCCCATCAAAATAAGGACTCTTTTGTCTTTTTTTTCACAACCTCACTTCGTTCGGTTGTGTGGTTTGCATAAAACGGTCCGGAGTCGACTCCGGACCGTGTTAACGAAATACACAGCCGAGCGAAGCGAGGCTGAAAGAAAAAAGAGGATTCCTTATAGAGAGCTGCGGTGAGCGTAACGAGGCTAAAGAAAACAGTTTGTGTTCGCCAACAGCGAGTGTAGTGAGCTGTGAAAAGAAAAGAATGTTCCTTAAAGAAACCACAAAGCTGAGCGAAGCTCAGTTTTGGAAAAAAAGAGCTTTTCTTCCTTATTCAAGGCGGATGGTTCCTCGGCGGAGCCAGTATCCTGCGGCGAGGATAGCGGCAGTTTGGACGAGGACACCGATGAAGAAGCGAAGGGTGAAGATACTTGCCCAGGCGCTCCAGCCACTCAAGTAAATCGTGAGGCCGAGTTCCCAGATGAAACCGCCCACCACAAGCAACCCACACGACCAAAGAAGATGGAGTTGATCAAGGGCATGCCGACGCTGAAGACGATACCCGACGCCAAACGTAAGAGCGAAGAGCACACAAAACACAAAGATCGGAAGAAGAATCGCAGGCAGTGGAGAGACTTCAAAGTTCATCTCCCAAACACGAAGAACAACCCAAGCGAGAAAGAGCCAAAAGCTCAAATGAAGGGCGCGGAGAGAAAACATCATACAAACATCCAAGAAACGAGTTGACCCGCAAGACCAAACGCATACAGAAACACGATCGTGAGCCCGCCAACAACCGCAAGCGTTGTTTTTTTCCGCTCTGCAAGCGCGGTACGCATCATCCCGATGAGTACGCCGTTTATGCCACCACATATCGTCCCAAGCACCGTCGCGAGAAGTAAAAACCCGTTCTGAAGCAAAAGTGCGAACACGAGCGGCGGCACCATCGTGAGGAGCCACGCAGAACGAACTGAGACCCCATAGTCACGAGACCAGGTGATTTGCAGGTCTTCTGCGGTCGTCACGTATGATGTGCCGATCGCAAGTAGTCCCAAGAGCGGCACGGTCCAGGCGGCCCACACTGGAAGAACCGCAAGCAAGCTCCGCGGATCTTGCGTCATAAGAGTCCCACCAGCGCGAGCAAAGCTCCACGCGAATACCCACATCACGATCCCGGCAAGTACCGTTCCTGCGATAACGGCATGCTTGGCATCGCCGCGTTTTCGTCCGCATACGTCTACCACCTCTGCGACGACCGGCAATCCAGAGAGCGCGAACAAGAAAATACCGAAGATACTCCAGCCTAGGTGCGGAACAAACTGCGTGACAGGAGCGGATGAGCTGAGAGCGAGTCCAGAGACCCCAAGAAATAGCCCCACCATCAGGATCGTCGCGATCGTTTCAAGTACCGCGAGCTTCCGAAGCCCTCCTCGAACCGCGGTCGCCCCTAAAAACCAGACCAACACCATCGCGGCCGCCTGCGCGCCACGACCTTCGATAGGGGTCATGAGCGCTTGTACAAACGCTGCCCCGAGCAATAAATAAATGACGTGGGCGCCGTACACTTGAATCAAATGTGTCACCGTCGCCAGCGCCCCCCAATGACGGCCCAGCCGCGCCTTTGCGTATCCGGGTAAACGATGCGATCCCTCAACATCGAGAATCACATCGACGTACGCCGCGTGCGTGCAGGCGACGATGCCCACGAAGAGCGCAAAGAGCAAACTCGCCGGCCACAGACCTACCCGCGCAAAGAGGTGCGGTAGAGCGAAAACCCCTGCCCCGATAATTGTTCCGACGAGCGTAAAGACGGATAAAAGAAAAGAGCGGCGCATAGACCCCTCTAGTGTGCCGTATTCGTCACGGTTTGACAAAGGGTTCAGCACTCGCCAGGATAGCCTTGCCCTTTCACAAGGAGAACCTGATGCCCTTCCGTTTTCGCGACTACCAACCCGTCCACCCTCCCATCTACTTCCGCGGTGCGTTTCATTCGCGATTCATAGGAGAACAAGAGCTCGCCCGGCTGAGCCAAATCATGAAAGATGTCCGTCAGTCGAACGACGAGAAGTCATCGCTCCTCGGCCTGTTTCACTTCCGCCAAGACAAGGCGACGGCAACACGGCTCACGGAGCTCGGTCCGCAGATCGAGGGTGACATCCGTATTGACCCTGCTCGCGAGTTCTTTTCACATCGTGGTCGACTGCCCTTCATGGAGCCGTTGCTCGCTGATGGACAAACAGATGACCCGCACGCCTACCTCGCCGAGATCGACCATCAGGCGCACATCGCGAGCGTGGGCGAAGTACTTCTCCTCATCGCGGGCGGGCTCCTACGTCCCACCCTCACCCCCATCTACACCCCATTTCCGGCGCTCACGGGCGACCCCAAGATGCCGCGCATTTGGATCCGGCTTGCAAGCGCCTCACGACCAAACAAGAAGCGACATCTGTCGGTCGAGGTCGTAGAGAAGCCCGACGTGCGCGATGGACAGTTCATTCTGTTTGTGCGAGCACACCGAGTCGCTCTTGGTGTTGACGCCGAGAAGGCGTATCGACGCCCTGACCAGGAAGGGGCGAAATGAGTTTTTCTACAGTTGACTCGTTCCGCCACGACTCCTGGGCCAGCTGCCCTTCGGAAGGGTGGGTAGTACTGCCCCGCGGCGCACATGTCCTCATCGACATGGACAACACGGGAGCCGATTTCAACGCGAAGCTCGAGCGACTCTGGCGCCGGCACTACCCGCATATTCCAAAGCCAAACTTCTCCGCGCTGAATCACATGAAGGTGCAGGAGACGTTGCCAAACCAAGGCCAAGCCGCCCAAATCAAGCGTCTCTTCTTGCAGCCAGGGTTCTTCCGGTCGCTCCTCCCCACACCGGGGTTCGTAGAGGCTGTTGAAGGGATGCGCGAATACTTCGAAGTGTCCTTCTGCACAGCACCCATGATCGGCCACGACTGCCCGTGCGCGAGCGAGAAGCTCAGCTGGATCAGAGAGTACTTTGGCAGTTGGGGCGAAGAGCGCTGCATTATCGCCTACGACAAGACGATGGTTCAGGGCGACGTCCTCATTGATGACAACCCGATCATCGAGGGCAAACGTCCACCGAGCTGGAAGCATATCTACTACCACCAACCGTGTAACCGACCCGAAGCGTTGGATACACAAAAAATCCCTCCGTCGCAACGAGCCGTTGCCCGACTCGTCCGCTGGGCAGACTGGCCGAACGTGCTTCGCGTTTCGGACGAACTCACCCCCTAATCTCTGGGGGTGATTTTTATTGACAGAGCGCGTTCCGACAGAAATACTGGCCGCGACTCTATGACTTACCGCTCGCTCTTCATGGTGGCGATACTCGCCTGTACGACCGGACTCCTGAGCGCAAAAAGCGCCCATGCGGCAATTCCGACCTCTACCTTTGCTTCGGTGGTTAAACTGCAGGTTCACAATGACCAACTGAATGTGATTGGTTCAGGAGCCGGCGTGATTATTGATGCAGACGGACACGTTCTCACGAGCTATCAGGCGGTAAAAGCCTGGGAACTGTTCAAAAAACAGCTCGTGACCATTTGCCCCACCATCGACCAGTACACTGAGCCTCGCTGCACCATGCGAGCTGTAGTGATAAAAACAAGCCCGGCACACGACCTAGCCCTCCTTCAGATTCGATCTACCTATCTCGGCGATGATTGGATGACGATAGAAGAACGCATGCTCCGTCAGTCATTTGCCTTCCCGTTTACCAAGGTTCATACAACCGCCACGACGGAGTCCGTTGAGCTGGGCGAGGAACTCGCCCTTGTTGGCTACCCTAGCAACGCCGGAGCGACGCTCACGTACACCAAAAGTTCCGTCACCGGGTTCCAGCGACGATCACAGAAGACCGCTTTCCTCCCGTGGCTTGTGAAGACCGAAAGCAAATTTACCAGCGCTAACATCGGTGGGGCCGCATTCAGTCTGGACGGACGGCTTATTGGCATGCCAACCCATGCCTCTGGCACAAAAGAGTCTCTTGGTCAGGTCATTTCGCTGCCCGTCATGAACGCCTTTTTGAAGGAGGCGCTTGGGAATGACTACGTCCTCGGGAACACATCCCCTCGCTTACGAGAGCCCCTCGTTGGTGTACATAACGGCGCTCTCAAGACATTGGCCTGTCCCGAATTTGCTAGCTACGAGACCAGCTCCAAAACGTGCCGTTGCCGTACCGGATTCTTCGCTGTTGGCACAACGTGTATGGTAGGCCAAGTGTACTGCCGCCTCCGTTTTCCAGGCCTTGGCACCTACGATGGGTTCCTCAAGCAATGCCTCTGTCCTTCGGCGAACGGAGGAACCAAAACGTGCACCCTCCCAAAAAATACACCGGTCCCACCACCAATCAAACCCACACCCGAAGCCGCTTGCAAAGCTATAAAACACTCGGTCTGGAGCACCTCAAAAAAGAGCTGCGACTGCGTCACAGGGTTCCGATGGAACAAAAACAAAACACTCTGTGAATCCATTCCTAAACCGACTCCTCCGCCTAGCTGTCCAGCCCTCGCAAGCTACAACACAACGACAAAATCCTGCGTCTGCAGCAACCCATTTACGCTGAACACGAAGAAAGATACTTGCATCTTTGTCGGCAAGCCTACCACGATCGTCCAACTACAACGATGCGAATTCATCGGAAAGTACGCCAACATGCTGTACTATCCAAAGGGCCATAGCATCATCAAACAGATGACGTACCTTGGCAAGCACTGCTTTGCCACCGAACAAGAGGTAAAGAACGCCAAATTCAAACGTACAACCACCAAATAGCTCCGCTCACGCGGGGCTATTTAAAACGTAGTATAGAGGAGGAGTAACGCTACCAATGCCATCGTCTTCAAGAGAATGTGGGGGTGCTGCTTCCGGAACTCCCCTGCGAGCGTCACCAGGATCAGGCCGGCAAAGACGATAGCTCCCGCGAAAAAGAGTCCACGAACCAAGGAGTACACAGGAATAGACTTCGACAACCACGATCGAGCCTGAACATAGCGCTGCCACGGCGTTTCCGAAACGATTTTTGGCTGCGTCCAATCGATCGGATGAACCGCTTCTGATCCGCCTATGTTCCTCACACGAATCGTCGGTGAAACAATCACGCGAAAGAGCTCATCTGAGGACTCGGGAACAGTAAACGCCCCAACATAGACCCCCGGCTCCTGTTCGCGGAGCGTAAATACATAGTTCTGAACGAGGAGGTCTGCGGACACGATCTCACCACGAATCACGACACGCGCTTCCACACGCGTGTTCGCGTTTTCATCCTGCCAATGAAGGGAGGATAACGCTTGGTCAAGGGAAACGCGGGTATCGTGAAGCAACTCCTGTTCTGCTATTGCGAGCGAAGCAGTCGCAACCGCCATCGAAGACGACGGTGCTACGGGGGTGGCTGGTGTAGGGATATCCGCATTCGCCGGAGCCGCAGCGATAGCCTGTACCGGCTTTTGCTTCGACACAGCAGGAACGTTTGTCACGACAGCAACGGTTTTTGGCGTTTTCACGCCAGCCACCGCTGGTGAGGTTGTTTCCGCCACTTGGTCCCCCGTTGCCGGGACGGGGTGTTCTCGCGTTGGCTCAGGAGCGTTCGGCGCATCCTCTAGATACGGGCTTCCGAAATGCTGAGCAACGAACACCGTCGGCTTACCATGCATGACTCCCCCTTCAACCCCGATCCCTATTTCCGAGAATGCCGGATCAACGAGGTTCGCGTAGTGCGTTGGACTCTTCATCCAGCCCTGCATGGCTCCCTGCGCGTCAGAAAAGCCCATGGCGAGGTTCTCCCCTGCTTCACGGTAGGCGTACCCTGCCACCTTCAAAAAGTAGGATAAACGATGACCGTCAGGACTTATGTGGCTGAAGTAGGACTTCTCGGCCATGTCCTCCGCTCGCAAGTCAGAGGACCGAACCAACAACGAGGAGACTTTTAACGCGCTTAACCCCTGTTCTTCACGAGCGCGATTCGTGAGCTGGACCAACGCCGAAGCCTGCTCCGCGAGCACATCGGGCGCTAAAAATGCTTCGGCCGGAATGAGCGTCGCTCCTAAAATCAACAACACCTTCATACCGGTAAAAAATGCTGCATGCCCCAAGAGGTGATGATCACGCAAAAGATGCGGATGATATCCGTTCCCATGATGCGGCAGAAACGCGTGCTTCAAACGCTGAAGCCAGCGTCGCTTGGAGGAAGAACGAGGCACAACAGAAAATGCTGAAGCTAGCATACCACACCCTCCAGCGAGGAGAGAGGGGTTCGGAAAAGAGGCGGAAGCGGCTTGCATATATGCTACGCCGTTCCATAGACCGTCGTGCGCTGTCAAGATACACAAAAGAGGCCGAAGCCTCTTTTGTTACGACCGGCTGGTCGATGCTTGGTACCGTCGGACCGCGTCACGCGTAAACGTGAAGTAGAATCCCGTCGAGCGAACCGAGGCTGGGAAGAATCCCTTTGCCTTCAAGAGGTTCTGCAATCGCATCACATCTGCCCCACGCTGGCCGAAGCTCGTACGAGCAATCAGCGAGTCGATTTCTGCGTCTGCATCCGTGGAAGCTGGAGCTGCGTCACGCTGCGCGATGTACCGCTGCACGGCGGCACGGGTGACCGTTCCGTAGAAATCGGTGACACGCCAACCGGCAGGCATGTATCCAAGGCGAGTAAGTTCAAGCTGGAGCGTGCGCACACGAGTGCCACGCTGACCAAAGCGCACGTCAGAGATCAACTCATCAATGAGTTCGATTCGTTCGCCGAGCACCTGACCGTCTTCCGTGTCTCCTGATGGCTGCGTGGCCGCTGGACGAGTAGCACGGAATTCAACCGCTGCTTGGACCATCGTCGTCGGGAACCCACACGAGTCATAGAACCGGACGTACACCGTCTTTACGCCTTCGCCCTCGCCGAGCGTCCAGGATTTGTTCGCGTTGTACGCTTCGAGCGATGCGCCTACGAACGCTGCATCGTTGGAAACGGCCATGCGAGCAGCCGTTCCGCCATTCAGTTGAAGCTGGACGTTGCGGTCATAGACCACCCCATTTTCAGAGCTGATGCGAACGGAAAATCCTTCTGCAGGGGTCGCGATACCGATCGCACACCCCGCTCCGGACGTTGCACCACCGCCACCGCCTCCCCCACCACCACCGCCACCACCACCGTACCCTGATTCAGCGGCCTGTGCAGGCACCGCTACGCTCAAGAGCGCCGCAAAGGCGAAGCCGAGAGCCAAGAAACGTCGAGTCATGTTCATAGGAAGATACTGCTGTGCGAAAAATATCGACAACGCCGCGAATTTTATTCTACGAGCTTGTAGACCGTCAAACGCTCCCCTGTGAATAACTTTTCCATCCCCTCAAGCGCTGGATAAATAGGAAATGCCTCAGGAGTATCCGATGTCGATATGATGTGCGTCACCCCCGCCGCTCGCAGTACCTCGAGCTGCTGCGCCGGTGTAAGCGTATCGCGACCCACGATGGCGCTATCGATCGCATCGTAGACGGGATCAATCGCTCCCTGCGTCCGAATCGATCCAAGCTCCACATTCCGACTCACGATCATCTCACACGCAAAATACGCAGAAGCCGGACTTGCCACCAGGCGACCATGATTCCAAGACGGCTTGTAGTACAGGTGCCACGGGAGAAACACCGCTTTGCAGGTTGGTGCTTGGGATAGCATCTCGTTCGCTTGTGCCCACTCCGCGGGATACCACGTCGGCCGCAATTGACCCGAGAATCCCCCCAGCATCGGATAGGTAAACGCGAATACCGCCACAAGCAGCGTCACTCGTCCCACACGCGGCAACCGTTCGCTTGCGAGTCCAAGCAGCCAGGCATACACCACCACCAAGAGCGCGGACCACTTCTGCGAATCACGAAAGCCACTCCAGAACGGCACGTGCTCAAACGCCCAACGACTGAGACCCTGGACCGGACTCTCCGCCATCCCCACGGACGCCACCAGCGCAAACGCCGCCAAGAACAACAGCGTGAGAGCGTGCCGCCGGAGCGCGCGAGTCCGAAGCCCTTGCGCCATGCCCCACATGAGCCCCGCCGCCAAAATGACCCCCGCGATCCCCCACACCCACGGCAGATCTTCCGCCCACACAAACGCCTCTGCCCAGGGTTCGCGCTCTCCCCAAAAACCCCCAAGCGCGAGCACCGTCCCAAACGGACCAAGACGTGGATGCACCGTGGTCGCAAAGGCATCGAGATGCCGCCCATCAAAACTCTGGATCACGGATGGCGCGGCCTGCATCAGCGCCGGAATCGTCCAATAGCTCGTCGCGAGCACGAACGCCGCCCCCGCCACGAGCAGTACCGCTCCCATGCTCCGCCCTCGAACCGCCGTTGCCACCACCTGCGCCGCGACGAGCACGAGTGACATCACCCCCAAGTGCAGCGACCCCGCAAACACCCCTGCCAAACCCAGCCCAAGCCAGAGCCCCTGTTTCCAAGACGGACGTTCTTCCTGTGCGCGAAGGTCCGCCGCCCAGAACACCAATGGCAACAAGGCATAGGCCAAAAGGATCGTCCACTGCCCCGCTAAGAATCGCGTATAGACGAACGGATTGAAGACGTAGAACACCGCGAGCAGTGCCTTCGTGGAGACATCCGCCTTCGGTAAGAGCCAGCGATAGGCCGCCGTCGCCATCGTGCCAAACAGTGCGATGAACACGAGCTTCTGCACCATCCACCCCGGAATCATGAGCGAAAGCCCATGCAAGAGATATCGAATCAGCCAGCCATTGCGATACGCCCCCGCCACCACCTGCGGCGCCGGCAGTGTAGGCGTGAACACCATATCGAGGGTGAGAACGTATCCCGGGAGCAAGAGCGGCGCGAGCAAAAGGACAAAGGCAAGAGCAAGGAGGAGCTGGAAACGATGTGCGCGAAGCCAGGTCATACGGATTCGTCTTCGTCTTCCGGGAACCGTTCCGGAAAGCGTTTATATTCGATGAATTGCAAGCCAACGGTCATCGCGAGGAAAAAGTACGCATACACCGCCATGACTTCCGCCTGATCATCCCGTTTCATCTGCAACAACACCGGACAACTCACGAGCGACAGAAGCGCGAGCACACCCACGATCCGGTTTTCCCAGTCGTAGAAGGCGAACAGGAGGAACACGGACCACAGCGCAAAGGCACGCACGCCGAACC
>CAYTGF010000018.1:20419-22659 GCA_964437285.1 uncultured Gammaproteobacteria bacterium | reverse complement strand
GCGTACGACTATTCCGATCACGCAGATCCAAAGAACCAGGAGTCGACTCCCGCGCAAAATGACCCGGCCCAGGAACCCCCAGGCCTCCCCGTCGAGAAAAAGATCGTTCCATACAAAAGAGAGTATACCACAATCCCCGGATGGGAATACCGGGGATTGTGTGGGCGAGTGGAGAGAAAGGTGTTTTATGAACGTGTTTTGAGTTGCGTGAGACGTTCTTGCCATTTTCCGCGAAGCATCTCGCGATGATCATCGCGGAAAGACTTCATGTCTTTACGAAACTCGCGACGGTCTTCTTTCAGCTCCTTCTTATCTTCATGCAATGGCTTGAGCTGCGTGCGGAACGCGGCTCGATCTGCCTCAGGGAGCTTGAAGAGCTCCGTCATAAAGACCTGCATAGCAGCATGGTGTGCCGCACGACTCGTCTTTACGGTTGCGTGATCCTGCTCAATCTTGGTTTTGAGTGAAGCGATTAAGGACGTGTTCTTGTCTTTTTTTGCCTGTATGAGTGCTTTTTGATCGCTCTGGAGGGTGGTCACGTCAGCGGTGAGCTTCGAAAGCGTGGCCTTCGCCTTATCAAGCGCTTGCTGTACGACGATTTTTTGCGCCGCGACCTGATCCGCCGCAACAACCGCTACGTTTGGAGGGGTAAATGCAGGACCGCGCATGTGCGCTGAGGCCTGACCCGCGATACCTGTAAAGGCAACGGGCAATCCGACAAGAGACAAGAGAAGTTTGTTCATAGATAGGTGATAAGAGGAGAAGTTCGCGCGAACCTCTTACTCTCTAGTACGTCTCTCACGCTCACGTTCTTTCACGTCTTCTCTTCGTTCTTCTCTTTCATCCGAAAATTCACGTAGATCTTCTTGTTTTTCACGTATACGCTCAAGCCGAATGCGTGGAGGCGCTACTCGTAATGGCGGAGTATTTGGCGGGAGAAGCCTCGGAGGATGGCGACGAAGTGGTCGCGCTTCTACCAGCTCAAACGCCTCGGTGGAGCTTGTGCCCTTCGAGACCACCTTCACAGACAAGCCGGGCACGGGAGATTGCGGCACAAGCCAGCGTGAACTTGAGGTGACGAGCATCGCTCGCGAGTTGCCGGACTGATCATGAAGAACGAATCCCTCCGACGAGGTCGCAGACACGACGCCGATAAACCGTCCTTGTTGTGGCGCTTGCCAAAGAAGCGCTGGATCGGGAGCAATCGCTCGGTACGCCGGCACTCTCGCCTGCAAGAAATCATGGGAGTACGCCTCAAGGCCAGATGCATAGACAACCCCGCCCAGCGCACTGCTCGCGAGGACAATTCCTCCAACTAAGAGCCAGGTCTCATACCGATACCCACGCCGCGTGGCACGAACGTCATACAAGGTGGCGAGCACAAATACCGCAAACAGCAACAGCCAGAGCAACGGAATCGCGCGCATCACTCCCACCATGCCGGACTCACGAGCCACCCATCCCCACTCTTGTTCGCGGACAAAAAACAGGACGGAAGCGAAGGCGATCCCCCCGATCACCGTCGTGACAAAGGCCATCCCCCACCACAAAGAACGCATCAAGAAAAACTGCCAACGTGGGCGCGGTTCGATGTGTCGCTCTTCTATTTTTGCAAGAATATCTTGCGAGAAGTCATTGGTGTTCATAGGTGTGTTCATGCGTGGCGCTCTCCCAACCGTTCTCGAAGCTGCTTTTTTGCTCGACTGAGCAGTGTCGCGATGGTTCCTGAAGGCTTCTGCAAAATATCCCCCATTTCTTCATACGACTTCTCTTCAAAGTACCGGAGAATAATCGCTTCACGATAGTCTGCGCTGAGCTCGCTAAGCGCTCGTTCAAGTCGTTCTCGATGGAGACCCTGTTCAATCCCATCGAGAAGATCCCGTGTATCAGGAAGCGTTTCAAGAATATAGAGTTCGTCTTCACTTGCGGCGGGTTGAGGACGAATACGCTGTTTTCTGAACCAACTGATCGTTTCATTGTGACAAATGCGGTACATCCACGAAGAAAACGCCAAGTCCGGATCATACGAACGCAAATTCAGGTAGGCTTTTAAAAACGTTTCTTGAAGCACATCTTTTGCATCCTGTTCCGAACGACATCCAAGCCGCCGCGCATACCGAAGCAACCGCGGCGTATACCGCTCTACTAAAGCTCCATAGGCATGGGGACGCGCGAGCGCCTCCGCCACCAGGGCTTGATCAGAGGGTTCCTGGTCAGTCATACACCCACTATGCGCCATC
>CAYTGF010000018.1:11775-20319 GCA_964437285.1 uncultured Gammaproteobacteria bacterium | reverse complement strand
GACCCCCGTTGCCAAATCCCCTCCCTCCACCTATATTCCCCCAAGCCCTTTTCCCCGGAGGATCCCCGTGATTCGACATATTCTCGATCTGAGCCGTGAGTTCGAAGAGCGTCTCGAGCGCAGCCTCAAGCAGCGCAAAGAAGAACTCGAACGTACCGACGCCCTCCTTCGCGACACGCGCGAACGCCATGGAGAACCGATCAAAGATATCCTCGCCAAGCATGCACGAGGATGGCTCCTGATCGTCCATCCTGGTCCGAGCGGCCTCGTCACGCATCTCATTCCGGTCGTCGAAGCCTGGATCGAGCATGAGTTTCCGCTCAACCACGACTCCAACGGCAGCAACCGCCTTCGCATCAACGTCCGTGCCGAAGAAGGCGGCCTCCACCTCCGCGTCCTCCACGAGACCAGCGACGTCGAGAAGGACACGATCAGCTGGCCGCAGAAGGCATGGTATACGTTCATGCAGAACGAGGGACTCGAGACCACGATCGATGGCCACTACACCCTCCTCTCCTACCACCAGTCAGAAGAGGAGGCCATCAAGAACTCCGGCATCGAGAAGACCTACGACGACCAACAAGAAACGCCGTACAACTATCCGGACGTACGGCGCGAACTCTCAACGACGGGACGCCTGTTCAGAACCGAAGCTGGCGTCCGACTCTAACCCGCTCCGGCGGGATTTTTGTTTGGTGTAGTGAACTTACTCGCACGAATACCGATAGATCCGATGCCGCGCGTCTGCCGTGATCCAACGTATCGTGATTGGTGCAAGTCGTACATCAATCCAGCTATTTGGATCCCATGCCGTTGGAAGTACAACCATGATCTGCGGCACGCGAGCAAAGGCGCACGCTTCATTCAGAACGTCCTGCGGATCACGCTCCGTCCATAGCTGAAGATAGAGGGCGTACAGCTCGCCACCAGTTGGAATCGCATATGGATAGCGCTCGCCTGCCACTGTTTGCAGCGAACGCTCAAAGCCAATCGATCGTAGCGCCGCCGCAGACACCATTTGCGGAGCAAGTGCTGCATACGCGTTCCCTTCTGATACGCGTTCAACTTGTTCAAATGCCTCAACTTCTCCTCGTCCGAGGCCTGGAGCCGCGTAGGCAGTTCCTGGCGCGTATAATGGGTACGAAGTATACCAAATGACCGCAATGAGTGGCAGGCATACGGTACCGACCACAACGCGCGAGCAGCGTAGAGACAGGTACTGAAGAAGGTACCCGAGCCCCGGGAACACAAGCCAAGGCAAAACGTTTCGAAGTCGTAACGAAAATTCGTACTGTTCTGACGGAAGAATATTCTCAAATGACGCCCCCGCCGCAACCAGCACAAGCGCCGTCGCGACCCCGATCATCACGCTCACAAGCGTTCTTGCTGCGCGCTGATGTGCTTGCGGAGCACAGGAGATAAGTCCAACCGCTCCTAAAAGCGTTGCCGCAAACAACCAGACGTGCTGAGTACGCCAAACAACGCTAAGCACCGCGGATAGAGGCTCATGCGCAAACGGAAACCCTGTCACGACGCTGAACGCCCGCTGGATCCCCATCCAGGTCGGGAATGTGAGCAGGCCTCCACCTTGCGTGGCATACACCCAAAACAACGCCACAATACCCCCACAGGTCACTAGCGCGATCATCAGCTGCTTCCACCAGGCATCTTCGCCCACCCACCACACCTTTGCCGCCACCAACGCACTTGCCGGCACCAAGAGCAATGGATGAATTAGCGCCAACCCCGCAAGCGCAACCACCCACCAACCACTTCGTTGCACTCGAGGTAGAGCAGCAATAAGAACAATGACAAAAACAACACTCAGATGGTACGGAACAGAAAACGTTGCGAATCCATATGGAAGCAAGAAAATAGACCACCCAACCCAGCGAGGAAGCGACCACATTGCCGCTCCACGAGTCACCCACCACGCCATGAATACCACCATCGAAACCGGAACTAGAGCGCGATCGATGTGTGATATGGAAAACGGCGTTATCCACGACGCGATCGCTAGGATCCCGTAGTAGCCTGCGTATAACGGAGAAGGCAGCGCAATCGTTCGGTGCTCGGCAAGGTATCGTGCGGCAGCCTGATGGATGAAAGGATCAAAACCAAATCCGTAGACGTAGATACCCCATGATGTTCCAAATGCAATCGCCGCAAGCAGGACTGCCAGTATCACCTGCCAACGATCACGCAACCGGTCCGCGAACCACCAGAGAAATACCCAGACTAGCGCAAAGAGCGGAGCTACGGTCCAGGGGAGCACCTGCCAAACCGAAACCAACGTTGCATCAGTTCGAGCGGCAGCGATCAGGCTCATCTGAAGGACGATCAGTATCCCTGCGAACAAGCACACGCCTTCCGCACCGGATGGCATCTTCCAAGAAAACATACAGCAAAAAGCGGTCGTGCTGACCGCTTACCGCTACTTTTTTAGCTGTTCTTGACGAACGCCCCCTGGCCAGGTGTATCCAGGTGGAAGGTCTTTGGATGGCACCTTCTTCGCAGCTGGCGGAACATAGCCCGGAACCGCTGGGACGTACCCTGGGACGTACCCTGGGACGTACCCAGCAGGAAGATACCCTGGTGCTGGCGGCGCAGGTGGGACGTACCCCGGCGTCGACGAAGGACACATACTCCAACAACGATCGAACGCGGCAAAACACACAGCGGATCCTCGGCCAGCGTCCGTACACTGAGAGAGGGCGATATGGCACTTGTTCACACAGTAGTCCGCACTATCCACTTGATATCCAGGCGTTCCCTTTGTTGGACCGGAAGAGTACCCAGGCTGTTTTCCGCCCATCATCTTTTGCTGCATGAATGAGCTATTGAGACTAACGGCCGCGAAGGCCGCAGAAGCGCCAATCGCGATTCCAAGAGCAACTTTCGTTGCTGTTCCGGTTGAGGTGCGTGTTTGTGTAGGCATAAAGGTTCGTTGAACAAGAACGAGTATAGCACACTCGCGTGCGGCGAGCTACGCGATGTGATACACTGTCCACATATGAAACAATTTCTCGCGCCCCTCCTCCTCGCTCTCATGAGTTTTTACATTGGTTTCGCTCCAGCTTCGGCTCAGCAACAGACGATTCAAGAGAACCTCATCAAGGGTTCTGGCGAAGCGGTGTATTGGTACGGTCGCGATGGTCAGCGTCATGTGTTTCCAAACCTTCAAACCTTTTCTACCTGGTTTCCCTATTCACAATTTCAGCGAGTACAACAACTTTCTGACCGCGATCTCGCCGCGATCCCCCTTGGTCAAAACGTCTTCTATCGTCCAGGATCGCGTCTCATAAAAATCACGACGGACCCAAAGGTATACGCCGTTGGATACGGAGGTGTACTCATCTGGCTCGAGACGGAACAGGTTGCTCGGGACCTCTATGGACCAAACTGGCGGATCTTTGTCGATGACATGCCCGATGCCTTTTTTGGAAACTACACCATTTGGCCACAGTCAATTTCCGATGCGCGCAACTACAACCCCACCATCCCATATACTCCAGACAACCAAAGCGCCCGTCCAAGCTTCTAACAGAAACGGCTTCGGCCGTTTTTTTAACCCAAAGATGTGCCACCCACTCCCTCATCTGCTACGCTCGGCCATATGAGCTGGCTTTTCGAACGCAAGACCATCCCCTCCGAGCACAACGGCCTTATCAAATGTGAGCGCCGTTTTGGGGTTTGGGAGGTGTACACTGGTGGAAACGGGCAAACGTGCGCCCTTTTGGATGATCTTTGGACAAAGACGCTCAACAAGCATCTTCCAAAAAAATTTATTGCAAAGCGCATATTGATGCTTGGACTCGCGACAGGAAGTACGATTCCTATCTACAAAAAGCGTTTTCCTGATGCGCACATCGTTTCGCTTGAGCGTGATCCGGAAATGGTGAAACTCATGGATGAGTTCATGAAATTTTCTCCAAACGAGCGACCAGAAGTCGTGCTGGGCGATGTGCGCGACACCCTTCCAAAACAAACCGGCGTATTTGACCTGATCGTCGTGGACATTTACGAGGGAATGAAGGTGAGCCCCGCCGCGGAACAGCATTCGCTCTGGGAGCAAGTCGCTCGACTACTGAGCAGAGATGGCTACGTGGTATTTAACGTGTTTGAGCAACCAACACTCTTTGCCCAGATTCCTCTTCCGCTGGTGGTAGAAAAAACATGGAAATACCGCACCAACTGGATGGGAATCCTCCGGAAAGCTTCAGCGGGTGTCCTAGGCGCGCCCCTTCCTGCGGGATATCGGCGTCATAATGCAACGCCAGCCTTTTTACAGCGCGAATTTACCAATCGACCCGGCTATCGACTGATTCAATCTGGCGAGGCATTTGGCGTACGAAATAAAGTGGGCTGGTTTGATATCGAGCAGTACTACGGCGACACGGAACCGACTCTCGCTTCGGACAACCGCGCTCGACTTGTTCTTTGGCACCGAACCTCACGGACAGATCAGCCTCGTAGATGGTGGCAGCTCCCCTTCTCGGTTCATCGTCGGCTCACGGGCTTTCATGATCTCCAAGAAGCGGATGAATATTGGTCAACCTGGTCGTCGCAAGCGCAACGCCACAGAAAAGCCTGGAAAAAATCTACAGATCTCCGTCCGACAACGCCTAATCTCGAAAGATTCTTAAAAGCGTATCACCAAAGCGGGCAAATCCCGGGGCTCATTCGCCTGTTCGAAGAGCATATGCGTCATCAAGTCGTTGTTCACGCTGAACAATTCCACTTTTTTGGCGTAGAAACCCTCGATGGCCAGCTCGTGAGTGCAATCGCTACGATCGATATCCCGGAATCACATCTCTCCTTCCACGTCACGTCCTTCATCCTTCCTTCCGCGCGAAACACTCCGGCCGGCGTCGCCATACTAGACCTTTGGTTTCAAGCAGCAAAAGCAAAAGGGCTCCGTTTCCTCGACTTCGATGGCTTTTGGACCAAGGGCGAACCCGCGAACTGGAAAGGCTTCTCCGCGTTTAAGGCTCAGTTTGGGATGACGTACATACGGTATCCGAAACCGCTGGTGCGGTGGATGAAGAAACAATAAAACGCCCAGAGGGCGTTTTATCGTTAGGACCGACGCTGTTCGTGCAGCAGAAGCTCGAGCGCATGCTCAAACGATCCTGCCTGCGTAATCGTTCCGTTGTTGACGAAGAAAATCTCGTCCGCGTTTTGAATCGTGTTCAAGCGATGCGCAATCACGACCTTGGTCGTTGAAGCCGGTAAGGCATCGAGCGCTTTTTGGAGCAGCTGTTCCGTGACCGTGTCGATGTTTGCCGTGGCTTCGTCGAGAATCAGAAGCTCCGGTTCACGCAACACCGCACGAATAAACGCCACAAGCTGACGCTGGCCCAAGCTTAACGCTCCCGCCTGCGCTGAGGCTGGCGTAGCAAGCCCCTGATCAAAGCGATCGAGGAGGGATTCGAGTCCGTGACGGCGCACAGCATCGAGAATCACGTCATCGGAAGCGCCGGCAAGCCGAGGGTGTCCGTACACGATATTCTGGCCAACGGTTCCCGTGAACACGTACGGCTCCTGGAGAATGAACCCGATGTTCTCCGAACGCTCGGCCGCTCCGTAGGCGCGCAAGTCGCGGCCCTGCAAGAACACATTACCGGAAGTCGGGTCAAGAAGCCGTGCCATGAGCGAAGCAGTGGTCGTCTTTCCTCCCCCAGTTGGCCCCACGAGAGCGTACGTTTTCCCTCGTTCAAGTCGGAACGAAGCCTCTTTAAGCGCCTGCTTACCACCCGCGTACGTCAATGACACATTCACGAATTCCATAAATGGGGCCGTGGGTGTCACCGAACTGAGCTCGACGCGTGGCATACCCGCCGGACGAGCGAGAATTTCCGACAATCGATCCCAGCCCGCGAGCGCGACCTGCAAGTTCGCCCAGATCATCGCCATATGACGGAGAGGGGTGTAGAAACGTTCTGCGTACAGCAAGAATCCAACTAACGCTCCAATCGTCAACGAACCACCGGCTATATACCCGAAACCGATGGCGATCGTGAGCAATTGCGCGATCTGTGCCGCCATATCGTACGACGGAACCAAGACCCCACTCGCGATACCCGCTCGGGTCGCGGCTTCGTAGGAGGTCTGCGAGGCTGAATCAAAACGCATTTTCAAGATGTCCCGACGATTAAAGGCGGCCACTACCTGAAAGTTCGCGAGATACTCTTGAATTTCCGCGCTCAAGGAACCCGTTGCCTTTAAACTCGCTGCCTGCTTTTGCTTTAACCAGTTTCCGATCGCTTGCGTTCCGACCAGCAGAATCGCCGCTGGAGCGAGCGCGATCAACGCCAAGCGCCAGTTTAGCGCGAGAAGAGCAACCATCGTTCCAACAATGAAGAAGATACTGCCAACAAAGCGCATCAAGAATTCTGAGAAGAACTGGTTCAACTTATCCGTATCGTTATTGATGCGCGAGATCAAGTCACCCGCTTTCGATTCAGCAAAAAAGCTGACAGATAACTCCTGTAGCTTCCCAAACACTTGATTACGCAAACGGAACAGCACCCGCTGACCAATACTTCCCATCCAAATCATCTGCGCGTAACTTGTGCCAAGCGAAACAAGGTAGACCACGAGCAGTAGCAGTGCCGATCGCCACACTCCCGACATATCCCCCTGACGAATCGCTCCATCGATCGTCTTTCCAACAACATACGGCGCAAGAAGCGTCAAAATCGAACCGATCAATGTCGCTGACAACGCCAAAAGCAGCTGTTTGCGCTCAGGCGCAATCAGCGGACGAAGTTTGGCGAAGGCCCGAAGGCTAGTGAGTAGACTCATAGACGGATACAGACTGTTGAGACTGAACGATTTGCGCGTACTCCGGCGAACGACGCAGCAGATTCTCATGCGTCCCTGAAGCCAGCACTTCTCCCTCCATCAGCAGCACCACTTGGTCAAACGCCGAAGCGGTCGCCACTTTCTGCGTCACGGAAATAATCGTGAGTTCTGGATACGCTTCAGCGATATTCTTGAGAATACGCTCTTCGGTTTGGACGTCGACACGCGCCGTGAAGTCGTCGAGCAGCAGAATCTTTGGCGAACCAGCGAGGGCACGGGCGAGCATCAACCGCTGCTTTTGCCCACCAGAGAGCGTCGCCGCGCGTTCAGCGATCGAGGTATCAACCCCATGCGGCAGCTCGCTAACAAAGGACCCGAGCTCGGCAACACGAATAGCGCGCTGAATCGACTCATCCGTTGCTTGCTCCGAGAAGGCAATGTTCTCGCGAAGCGTTCCCTGGAAGAGCAAGCTCTCCTGAAACACCACCCCAATCTGTCGACGAAGCGAGGCCGGCTGGTAAGATAAGATCTCCTCACCATCGACGGAAATAGACCCGGATGTCGGCGAGATCAGCCCCGAAAGCAAAGCGAGCAGCTGCGATTTTCCCGCTGCCGTCGGCCCAATGATCGCCACGCGAGACCCGGCCTTCACCGAAAAGGATACGTGGCGTAGCACCTGCTTTTCTCCGTACGACAACGAAACGTCCTGGATGTTCACATCGCCACGAATCACGCGATCAAGCGTCCCCTTCTCTTCCACAATCGGTGCCTCGAGAAGCTGCACCACACGTCCATACGACGCCGACGCACGACCGATCATCGAACTCAAGAATCCGATCATCATGATCGGGAACACGAGCAACGCCGAATAGGAGTTGAACGCTGTAAACTGACCGATCGTCATCCGTCCGCCGATCACCAAATTCCCTCCATAGAGCAAAATGATCAGAATCATCATGCCGGACAAGAAGGTAATAATCGGGATCAAGCTCGCGAACAGTCGCAAAATGCTCATGCCGATCGTCTTTGCTTGATCATTTTTCTCGAAAAACTTCTCTGCTTCGACCTGCGCCGAGTTCAAGACGCGAATCAACGAAGCGCCGAGAATACTCTCGTTAATCACCTTATTCAACGCGTCGATGCTCTGCTGCGCGCGACCGAAGAGCGGACCCACTTTCCCAAAAATCGTTGCGAACGCCGCTACGAGTATAGGCAACACAGCGAGCACTGCGAGACCGAGGCGCCAGTTCGTCACCAACAGCAGGATAGACGTAGCGATTAACATGAACGCCGAAGACACGAGCGACGGCATTCCCATCGACACGAACTGCTTCACCGCGTCCACATCGGAGGTGAAGTTCGTCAAAATCGTCGCTGGGGTGAGGCGCTGAATCCCCAGATAGGACTGCTCGGAAATACGCGCCGAGAGCTTCGTGCGCAAATCACGAGCCACGCGCTCCGAAAGTACGACCTGCGCGATAGACTGGCCGTATGACAAGACAAACGTCGAGATGAGAATCACGGCAAACGTCGCAACAAACGCGGACAACGAGAACGTATCGTTCGTCGCCTGGTCAAGGGCGCGCGAAACGACCTTTGGCACCGAAAGGTTCACGGCGTTGACCGCCATGGTGAGCAATAACATACCCAAAACCGCCCATCCATAGCCTTTTAAGGCCTTGAACACGGAGGGCGGAGCCGGTGGTCGAGCGGGAGAGGAAGCGGACATAGGTTCTG
>CAYTGF010000018.1:1534-11675 GCA_964437285.1 uncultured Gammaproteobacteria bacterium | reverse complement strand
CCGCTTCTTCTTCAGTTACATCACCCTTTGCCACAGCCTGGTCAAGTAACACCTGTAAACGATTCAGATCATAGACAGCTACTTTACACTCTTGTAGGAAACGGGCCTCGAGTTGCGCCGCGGAATCCGTGATATAAGTCTCGGTCTTTTTAATCGCCAGCAAAAACTGGTTTACTTTTTTCGTATCAAGGCTCACGCCCGAAGCAACGCTTCTGGCAGCAAAATCTTCCAGATAGCGCCACAACTCGTAGTTCCGCTTTGCGGCAAGCAGGGCAAGAAAATTTCTCAAATCCGGTTTTCCACTCCGGCCTAGCGATCCCATGCAGTCAATAAAGCTCGCCACCAGCGCCAACTTGCGACTTTGTGGCGACAAAGCATCAAAGTGTTTTGCATACGTGTCTACCCTACCCGTTTGAAATTGAAATGCGACTTCGTGACGTTCAATTGCAAGGAGTATATCTTCCGGCATCCCTGAAGTACCCAGTTGCATTAATACATCTTTACCAACCGCTCCGTGATAGCGCTCTTCCGTGGTTCGATCGAAAAATTTGTCAGGCTTTCCTTCATTCATGTAGCTCACTTTCTTCGCGCGCATGTCTTCAAGTTCACGAGCCATAGCCAGCGGATTCTCACGAGCCTCAAGCGGAATACTCAGTTCGTCATAAAACTGTTCCAGCGTTCCTTCCCAAATAACCCCCTTCTTCTCCCCTTCTTGCGGCAACGATTCTAGTCGCATCGTGTCCGGCTTGCTGATGTCATGCAAAAACACGTACTTATGCAGCTCTTCGCGATATCGTTGAACCGTGTCTTGAATTTCTGCCCGTTCTTCGACAGGAATCTCTTCCGGAAACACGCCGTTATCAATACGATTCAACGCTGCCAAAATCGCCGCGAAGTGCCGGTCCATGAAGATCCCCTCGTTATGATACTCGCCCCACTGCGGGACATGGAACGAGCGCTCGATTTTGGCGCGCAGCTCCACTTGAAAATCATGCGGAAAGAGCTGTTCCACGAACTCACGCATGAGCTCTAAACGACGTGCACGCGTCTCTGCCTCGGCACGCACGACCGGACTTTCGGAAATACGCTCCTCTTTGGGTACTTCGAAGGTTTCAAAAGGCATATGGTGAGTATATCACAAAATAACACCTTATGGTGTTATTTTACGTGGCGGAGAGAGTGGGATTCGAACCCACGGTACCGTTACCGGTACACCACATTTCGAGTGTGGCGCTTTCGACCACTCAGCCATCTCTCCGGAAGCGGGGGTATCCTAGCCTGAAGAGGCGGGTTTGGTCAATGACCGCTCCCCCGCCACCCACCACAGCAAAAAGAAGACAACCGCCAGATCGTTCTTCCAGTACGGAACATCGACAAGTCCATGAATAACGATCGCTACGAGCGGTGCGAATCCAATGACGCGATACTTCCACTCGTTTGAGGATTGATACGCACGTACCACCCACGTCACCAGCAAACCCAAGAACAGCGCGAGCCCAACTATCCCCACCTCGGACCAGGCGTTATACACAAGCTGGTGTGGATACTGGAAGATTTCGATGAATCGTTTTTTGTGGAAGGCATCAAATACGACGGGGTATCCCGCTAGACCTGCGCCCAGGAACCAGTTCGCTTTCAGCATTTCCCACGTTTCACCCCACATAATCAGACGAACCTTCCCAGACCACCCTTGAAACGTGAGCTCTTTCCAAATGGCCGTGCGCAAAACAGGCATCGCAGTGAGCACCGCTCCGACCACGACCGTTCCCGCACCAACCAACCATCGCCCCCACGTATACGCCAACAAGCTCAAGCCCCAGGCCGCCAGCACCGCCAGCATGCCCCCATCACTGCGCGCAGCCACGATGGCCGCAAAACCAAGCAGCGAAGCGATCATCGCGACACGATCTCGGTGCGCAAGCGCCCACGCGCCGCCATACGCCACGATCGGGGCCACGAACAACGCGACGGCATTTGGGAACCCATACGGCCCCGTCGCTCGTCGACCATTCACCATCGAGACATTCCATGGATACGGAATCCCCTTCCCTGTTACGAACTCGATCAGCGCCCAAACACTTACGAACAGTGCTGACGTCCAAAGACTCATACGTAGCTGATCACGATCCTGCTTCGTGGTGAGCACAGCGTTCACGATGGCGAGAGCAAGCACCGGCTCGAGCATATACGCCCGCCACAAGCCCAAACCCTTCATCATGACCGGCGAATACAACGCCGCCATGAATCCAATCGTGATCCAAGCCAACAACAACCAACGGGACGGCAATTCATTCCAGGCAGCGCGCCACCCTCGTACACCTCGAGCGACCGTGAACGAAGCGAACAGCGCAAGGAGAGCGATTTCGAGCATTGTCGTCGGCAATCCGGCGATCGACAGGCGCAATCCATACCCAAACGTCGCCCAGGGAAGGAGGATCGCGAGCCAGCGGGTGGTCTTTTCAGCCCAGGGACGAATCGTCATACTGCGTACAAGCCTATGCCAAATAAAGAAGCGTTGCAAAAACTCTGCTACGACGAGAACGGCGCCCTCAAACCAAAAGAGCCGTGTCGCGCGGCCATGATCAACACGCTGATTCTCGATGAAATGATGGATATCGATGAAGCTGAAGACTTTGTTGATCGCTTTTTGCGTGAGCTACATCTTTGGGGAGAGCCGCGTATCGAAGATTTGTTGCGTGACGATCCAGAACCCGACACACCGTAAAAGCGCAAACACCCCGATGGACATCGGGGTGTTTTTTATCGTGATGAAGACATCCGCGCCGTTTCTCCCACTCGCGTGACAAACGCCCGAAGACGTTTGTCACGCGAGCGGAAGCACCACGTGCGATCCACGACAAGCACACCAGTTCTAACACAACGAATCTGTTTGTCCAAGCGAACCCAGTGGATAAGTAGGTTTCACTCCACAGCGCGTGGAAAAAATGAGATACTGGCTTCATCTATGGAACCTCGTTTGCGCACCATGGTACCGGAACAAGATCGCGCCTATCGCGAAGCACGATCAGAACGCCTCGAAAACAGTCGACCGCGCGCCTGGGGTGACCGCGCTCGAAGACTCGAGGAACAGGCAAAGCAACATTCGCAAGAGCTAGAGCAAGAACTCGAAACACTCGCCGTCGAGCAACGTATTGCTGAGTCCAGCCTCTTATCTCGATTTGGAATCCAGTCCGTCCCACAACGTGACAAAGTACGGCAAACGAAGATTCAACAAGCGCAAATCAGAGAGACTCTCGCGAATACCTGGAAAAAGGTAGAACACGCCTTCACCCAAGAGTTCACTGATACCGTCTTTACGATACAGGCGCTACCACCCAGCGCTCGAAAAACACAGCTTAAAAGGTGTTTCGTTAGCCTACTTCAAGCCAACCAAGTCCGATCATTGACGCAAGTGGTATTTGGCAAAAAACCGGAGGATCTGAGCTTTGAAGATATTTATCAAGCGGTTAGTACCGATGAAAAACCGCTGTACGCGTCAGACTTGATACAACACGCATTTAACGAACATCAACGACGCGTTCAAGAACAATCACGACAAGCAGAAGCTCTCGTCGAACAGTACAAGAGGGAGTTTCTTGCCGATCTTCAGAAGGCGATGGACAGCGGACGTTTCCCAAAGGTTCCAAATAGTACGCTCCAGCAACGACTCAGTCTTATAAAAGGAAAAGTGCACGATGCGCTTAACGATCCGAAACGGTTTATCCTCGGAACGCATGCGGACGATGGAAGCATCGGCATCTCTAGTCTCCTGCTAAACTCCGGTGATCTACCAGCGATCCGCAGCACACTCTATCATGAATTTCTCCACGAAATATCCGGAAAATCTATTCAAGTAACACTTGGAGAAAATGGAAAAACGTCTTTCAGCAATCGAAAAATAGGTCTAGCAATTCATCATTTACATGCACCGAATCGGTTCACGTTGCTCAACGAGGCAGTAACAGAACGGCTAACGCGGCAGTTGATACGCGATTACCACCCTGACGAATCCGAAAGAGACACGACGGACAGCTATCATGAGGAGCAGATGGTTCTTGAGGCGCTTCTAAAACATGGCGTCTCTAAACAAAGTATTCTGGAAGCATACATAGAAAATATTCGCGTCGATATCCCCCCAGAGCAACGCGGCGCCGCCTTTGGAAGACTCATGCGGGAAATACGTGCGCGCTACGGAGCGGAAAGATTTGCCGAAGTATCAGCCGGCTTTGAACTGAAGGATGCAGTAACATCTATTCTCAGCTCAACGAACACCATGAGCGGCGGTGAGCTTACAGAACTCCTTAGAAGAGGACGGGAGCCGTCGCACCTATTGATTCAGCCCATTCGACTAGCGATTGGCAAAGGGAAAGCCGCCGTGTTCAGAAAAACCCTCTATTTCATCCATCAGGCAGCTCCGACAGGAAAAACGGAAGAAGACGCAAGAAAGAATGCACAAGATCTTGCCATTATTCGATCTATTATAAAACAAGCTGAACAGCAAAGCGGCTTTCGCGTTTCTTGCTCGATAGGCGAACCCGCTCCGGCGAGCTCACTCCTTGCTCAGACTGAAACACAAAATAAATAACCGAAGATACAGAACAACCGAGCCGTGCTCGGTTGTTCTTACGACTTCTCGATCACCGTGATCACCGTCTCATCCGACGGCAAGTCTTTCTTCTGAATCTTCAACTTCGTCACATCATTGCGCTTGCAGGCGCCCATCGCTTGGCAGAAAGCGTCAACGTGTCCTGACTCCTCTTTCATCCCTTCGATGTAGTGTCCAAGAGGGATCACCATGCGAGGCTCAACGCGGGTGATGGTTTCCATCGCTTGTTGCGGTGTAAGAAGACCAGCCCCACCTACAGGCAAAAGCAAAATATCCACGTTATCAAGCTCCGCGATCTCCGCATCGCTTGGAATGCGATCCATTCCTCCCAAAAATCCCACCGACATCCCCTCGATCACAAACCGGTACATCACGCCATGCGGATGAAGCTTGTCTGGGTTTGGTACCGCGATGCCATTCACAAACACTCCCTTCACTTCATATTCCCCAGGATCATTGATCAAAAACGGCTTATTCTCAAAATCCATTGAGAATCGTTTTTTTTCTTGGTGCGAAAGCACCACAATATCCGGCGTAAGACTCTTGGGGAATCGAACACCCGTGTCCGCATCAAACGGATCCGTCACCAACGAAACCGGACCAATGCGCGTTTCGGTCTCAATCCGAACGCAAGAGTAGCCGTGCCAATAGATCTGCATAGAATGGTTGGAGTGTAGCGACGACGGCAAAAGGAGGCAAGCGGCGGTCAAGTGGGGTATACTGGGTGGTATGGAACGGGGATCTCATCAGGAAAAAGGAGCCGCGGCTCAAAGCATCATTCATCTCCCCATACCGGAGCGATTGGCTTATGCTTCGCGCTGCGAAGATTCTTCTGTTCTTTTCAGTATTATTCAAAGTTTTGCGCTAGACTACATACGGTGCACAAACAATGCGGAATCCGAACGCATAGAAGAGCTCTTATCACCTCGTTTTGGAGCCGCTCACCTGGTGGATATACTCTCTCGAATGCGTCCAGACGAAGAACTGAGGGCGCTTGCCTTGGTCTGGTCCATTCCTGGACTCGCCTCTACCATTCCTCCGGGACACATTGACGAACTATACACAAAAATCGGAAGAGCTCCTGAGAAATATAATCAGCTGTACGCGGAAGCGGCGCCAGATGAGTCCATTATGCTTGCGAGCTGTTTTTCTGACCTCTTCTCCTGTGCGCACGACGCAACGCAAATAGAGGCGCTCCTACACATACTCCCAAGACACTGCTATGACCCGAATAAGCCTGTCCTTGCAAATAAGATTTTCCTTGAAGGAACTGAGTCGCCGATGGTTAGCTCGTGGGAGATGTCCGATGGTGGTTCTTACGCGGAACCAGACCTTAGCCGGCGCTTTGACTGCGTTGATGTAGACTGTTCACGTCTCCGGCGTATAGCAAAAGATGCGGTAGGCCTCATCGATTTCAATTCGAGTCTTATTGCCACAGCACGTGTGCCGCCTTCTTCTTTTGAAGGCGTGCGCAATGCGCCAAAAAGCAGCTCGCTACGCTACTTGCTGGAATATTACTCGTACTCTGGCCAAGAAAGCATGCAGTACAACATAGAAGACGCATGGGAGACCTACTCAGAGGATGTAGCGCCCTACCTATCAGATGAAGATCGAGCTTTGTTCAAGTTCATGAGTAGACGTTCTTCAAATATTCAAGCGATCGTCTCGCGATTAGAGCAACTCTTACAAGAAGCGGACTACATGCGCATTCAGTTCTCCTACCTGTTTAGGAACCCATCGATAACATCGGTGCAAGACGTACACGAACAGGTGTACTTTTCTCAAATTCACCGCTCGCGTGTACGAGTATCTATCCAAGACGATCTACGGCTGTCCTTCAATGATCTCACACTACGAGAACAGCGTTCGTTGCTGACGTTTCTCTCAAGCTGCCGCGAAACAGCCTACAAAAACGTTTGCGCCATCATTAAGCGGTTCGGCCCAAACGCCGCACGAACCTTTCTTGCTCTCGAATCAGACGCAACGCACGGTGAGCGCATTCTTGCGTTTGCACGCCAGGCGAAGCCTGAGGTTGCCGCTCAGGTATTTGAAGCGTTTGCGCGTATTGCGGACAAGATCGATCTTTCGGCGCAAGAATTAGCACAGCATCTGTATCAACAAGATAAAACGCAACCAGTTGATGCGGAGCGGGTTCGTAGCGACCTCATTCAGCGCGGAGGAAAGATTTTGCTCGAAGCAGAAGCGTCCCTCAAACAAGATCCGACAGGTACAACGCTTCTTGATGCTCTCAAAAAATATGAAGCGGATACGGTGCTCTTCGCTTCCCTCTTTTCTAGAGCCTTTAAAGGAAAAGAGGCCTCGTTTGAAGCGCTTCGCGATCTCGAAACACAGACCTGCGAACTTGCCGACCTCGCACCTGAGGACAGAAGCCGTATGAAAGAGCTCCTCGACCAGGAATGGAGTAAAAAACCGCTTGAGTTTTTATTTCCTCAAACAGGAACGTTTCGCTTTTTCTTATTACGTCGTCGGGGTCGAATAGAAGCGTTTATGCGTTTTGAGGATCAGTCTCGCTCCGTTCGTCATGCGAACTTTCTGTGCGTCGACCACTCCTTACGTGGTTCAGGAGTCGGAGAGAATATCATACGTGAAGCCATTGACCGCGCCTCCCGTAATGCCACCATCACCGCAGAATTTGATGCAGCCACTCCTGCTGGATCCATGTATATTGAACGTTTTGGTTGTGTGGGTACCGGCACCGTTGGCGAAGAACGCCCAGATGGCTACACGGAATGGGTCACGATCGAACGCGACAATACGCTCATTGAATGCCTCCCGTCACGCCGCGCTTCTCAAGAACAGGTGCGATCCTGGGTGACTCGTGGCGCACCTCAACCACTCCACCTTGTGACATTTTCTGGCCCACCAAACATGATGGAGCTTGGCATGATCTCCGCCATCAAGCAGGCGCAATCAATGAATAGCGCTTACGTGCTCAGCCGTTATCTTCTACAAACCCTACCTAACGGCCGCGAAGAGCGCATTCTCGTGTTCGATATTCCTACTTCTGCCCCTTTGCCTTCTGCCACAAAAACTCAAACATCTGGCGGTGCATCTCGACGATCGACGCGTCCTGAATCACCAACGCCACATCATGCCCATGACGTAAGGTAAAATAGACGATGGCATCACTACTCATGCTTAGCCCCGCCTTGAACTGATGCGGAAAATCATGGATGTAGCGCGCCTCTGAGAGCTCTGCTGGTTCCGCGAACATCGCTTTCGCCTCTTCGCTATCAGAGACAATAATCCGGTTACGGATCCCTTTTTTACTACGACCGCGCTCAAAGTACTCATCTAACTTCACAAGTGTCCCCGTAATCGCCGAAATATCAATATACGAAAGGATATCCGTCGAAGAGCGGTGGAGCTCGTCGATGGCTTTTTTATATCCTTCATACCCCTCATACACACGAACCGTGGGTTGGGCGGATCGGAGGGCGAATTCGGAGGCGAGTTTGGGCAAAAGGGCGTCTGCCTCCTCTTTTAGGCGTTTGAGCTCCTGCTCTTTGGTTTCGAGGAGGGCGCGGAGGTTTTCTGGGTCTTGGGCCATGTACCGCACCTGCTCCCCCTCAATTTTGGTAATCAGCTTCTTTTGTTCAAGCTGCGTTAACACATGATAGACGTTCGGACGCCCAAGCCCCGTCTTTACGACGATCTCCCGTGGTTTTACCTGTCCTATATATAGGACAGCCTCATACACCCGTACCTCGCTCTCATTTAAGCCAAATTGGAGGAGAAAGGGGTAATTCAAGCCCTGTTTTTCATTCATATGTGCTTAGTATAGCAGAAAATCCCTGTTGTGTCAATAGCTTTTTGACACTTTCCATCCTTACTTTTTGCTTATTCTAGCGGTATTTGAATATTTTGTATGGTGTCCATTGACAATCCACGTCTTTTCTTGGTATACTGGAGTCATGAAGGTGAGGCGAACGTGATCACATCAGAACGAGAGAGACATGACGGTATCGCGAATGGCGCGGTCCCGTCAGAACTCTTTCGCTCTGCATACACAGAGTGATGGTTCATTTACGTCCTTTCTATCGTCTCCTTCCCACTCCCGAAAGGGTACGGAACGGATGATCTGAGCGATGATTCTGCTTTAAGGCTTGAGTGATGGTTTGAGAGAACTAAGCCTTAGGGAAGTATCCGCTTCTCTGAAAACTACTACGGCGAGCACGGTATACAGACCATTGTGGTTCGATGGGGCAGCGCAAGCGCCCATCTCATCACGGTGCGAAACAAGTGACTTCCGCCCTTCTGGACCTCAGAGATCCAGTCGTATCGAGTGCGCGGGACGGTGATCTCGAAAGAGATAGCCGCCCTGCAGTCGATAGGACCCAGTGAGAGAACCCTGTCCCCCATCGAAGAACTTCGACAATCTACGATCCCGGTACAAGAACATCTCTTTATGTATCGAGATCGAACGTGATCCCTCTTGGCACCTCCGCACGTCGCGGAAACCAAGAGATGATGACGTTTCGAATAGGAACTCGGGCAGTGAGGCGCAAGCCACGAACACCCGAGAGACAACCACCGTGAAGACGAACAACGTTTCTGCCTTCGCCTCCTGTTCCTGCGGCCGCAGCTTCTTCTCGGTCGGGAACCCGTTCGGAGCCTCGTGCTCCCATGGGTGCCAGGTCCGCGCCGAGCGGGCTGCGGAGAAGGCCGCCGTGGCCGAGGTGGCGGACGTGCGCGCGACCAGCGCGCAGCTCGCGAGGCGCCTCGCCGCGGCGAACCGCTGGGCTGCAAAGCTCGGCGTGTCGCCAAAGGCGGTCCGCATCCCGGGGCTGCCGGACCACTCGACGGCCGAGCTGCTGAAGAAGCAGATCGGCACGTTCGAAGAGTTCCTGCGACTGCGGGAGGCGGGCGACATCGCCCGACAGCGCAAGCTGCGGGGCCGCTGAGTCGCTCCCAGGGTTTCTACCTTCCCTGGACACACAAAAAAAGAAGGTTCCTTAGTGGCGCAAGCCGATGGGTGGAGGTCAACCCAAAAAACAAGGTTCGTGTTTGCACTCGAACCTGGTCGTCCGCTTGTTTGCACAAACAACGCACGACCACTCACATAACCGCTGCATCGGATGATGAAGCGCTGATGTGAGGGAATGGTTCCCTCCAAGTAGGAGCCGCTGGCAGCCTAAGAAGCGCAGCGAAAAAAAATTGAAGTTAGAACCGGGATTGCTCTCGGTGATCCGGACGTGCGTGGTTTGCACACGCACGTTCCGGCCCGCCGGGATGCTCGAGTTCCGCTGCGGCCGGTGCCGCGGCGGAGGCCCTCAAACCCAGGTCGCGGTGGCAACACCACGGCCCAGGGTTGGAGGGTCCGGTCAGGCAGCGCTCGCGCTCGCCTGACCGACTCGACGGGCGTGGCTACCCGTACAAAAACCACACCGTAGTCATCGAAAGGTGGAGCGAGGGTATCTCGCAAATCGAGTCGTAAGACTCCTCTGGCCACTCGGCCCGGTCGTCCGCTTGTTTGCACAAACAACGCACGACCACTCACATAACCGCTGCATC
>CAYTGF010000018.1:0-1434 GCA_964437285.1 uncultured Gammaproteobacteria bacterium | reverse complement strand
GCACGACCACTCACATAACCGCTGCATCGGATGATGAAGCGCTGATGTGAGGGAAACCTCACAAGTCCCGCCGTCGCTTCTCCTCGCACCAAAGGGTGGAGTAAAGAAGGTGGGGTGGCGGATTCATACGCCCGGGTAAGAAACCTGGGAGAACGGAGTCCATGGAGCCTCAACCGCGCCTGGGTATCGGCGCCTAGATAAATTGACCTGAGGGCCGTATCCCTCGCCCCCACCTGCCGCCCAATCTGTGATACGGCACAGAGCGGGCCGCTGGTAGACCGCCGTCTACTTCGCCGCCGAGCGATTTCTCGGCACGCACTCGGCTTGTTCACGCGTAAAATACGTGAACACCCGATCCGAATTCTTGATCCCTCGTTCTTTTCAGAGGTATGCATCAAGCATTCAGATCGGATTCGTCCGAAACGATCGGAGCAAGCGAGCTGGTGATCCCGTACTCAACCGTGGACATTTGCCTCGATGCTTTATCAACGCTCCTCGCGTAGAGGAAACGGTCGTTCATCACGATCGCGACGAGGGAAACCCGTCGAGCTCTGGGACATCTCCAAGGGAACCAATGCCGAATGGCGCGAGCGCGCTGGGACTCCGTAGCTCAAGCAATTGAGACCGGATGATCGCCCTTCATCTCGTGAGAATTCCTCTCACGGCATGGAAGAAGATCTCGCTGACCGAGAACGGTTGATGGCCTCAAAAACCATCGGAACCGCAGTAGTGACCGAGCTCAGCTCGGACGATCGCTGCGGAAGATCATCGTGTTCAAGTTCAGCATGCTCGCGCCCCTCGCCGTCGCCGCCAAGAACGCCAAGCTCGCCGCCGAGAACGAGGCGTCCCTCACGGGCCAGGTCCTCGGGATCGAGGTGACCGAGCCCAGCCTCGCGGCTAGGTGCTCCCTCGGGAACATCGATCCGCAGCACGCGGGCGGCAACGCCTCGCGCGCCGCGATCGAGGAGGCGGTGAGCGCGGAGCTCCCGCCCGAGGGAACCACCCTCGTGACGCTCCGCGCGGACCTCGACGCCGTCGGCGCGATGGCGGTCCTGGCGATCCGGGCCCGGGGCGAGAGCCTCGAGTCCGCGGTCGGCAGGATCGGCCAGGTCGCAGTCAGCGACAAGTTCGCGCGCGGCGGGTACCCGGGGCCGCAGCCCCTGCCCACCCGGAGCAATCCGTGGAACGAGCAGACGGCGTCGGCCGAGGGGTCGCGTCCGCTCGCGGCCATCGCGGCGGCGGTCATGGACTTCAAGGTCCCGCTGGCGCAGCGGGTCGCCACGATGGAGACGTGGCTGCTCACGGGCGAGGAGCCCCAGCAGTACCGCGCCCAGGTCGAGAAGGAGCGACTCGAAATGATCACCGCCTTCGAAAGCGGTGCGATCAAGTCCGAGACCCGTACCGACGGCCGCATCGCGGTCGTCGAGTCGACGC
>CAYTGF010000017.1:0-27154 GCA_964437285.1 uncultured Gammaproteobacteria bacterium | reverse complement strand
AGCCCCTACAACGACGGTCGCAGCAACGACGCCATGGCCCCGAACGGCAAGCGCGGCTCGGCCGCCCGCGACGGCTTTCGCAGCTGACCCCTCTCCCCACTTAACGAGTGGGGAATTTTTATTTTTCAGCCTCGCTTCGCTCGGCTGTGCAAAAAGAAACAAGATGTCTGACACATGTCAGACATGTGTCAGACATCTATCGAGAGATCTTCAGTGAATGCATGGGGGTCAGACCCGGGTCAGGTCTTTGTCTAGCACCGTCACGTCACTGAGTTGGTGGTTTATTAGTGAAACCATTGACAAAATCCAAAAAATATGGTTGTATCTGAGTACGAAAGCGAGGTGATTATGGGTGCTGCACCGTTCTCTCACCAAGAGCTCCACGACCGAGCGGTTCGCGAGCAGTTCTTTCACAAAGTCCCCTCTATGCCGCAGGAGTCGCGCGTACTTCTCCATCATGCCTACGATGAGGGGTTCATGCGCCATGCTGGCCAGAAGCGCGATGACGGTAAACCCTACTTTGAGGGCCACGTCGTTCAAGTCGCTTATATCGCGTTACGTTTCGGGTATTGCCGTCCGCTCATTCTCGCCGTCTGCCTCCTCCATGACATCCTCGAAGACTCATGGATGCCGCTCTCGAAGCTCGAGCGTCTTTTCGATCACGAGATCGCTCGGATGGTCACAGCGCTCTCGAAGAGCTACGGACTCGAGGACCCGATCACCGGCTGTGCCACCCGCACCGAGAAGAAGCCGCTCCCCATCTACTTCGAGATTCTGGTCAACATGGGCGATGAGGTGTGTCTCGTCAAGATCTGTGACCGGTTGCACAACCTCTCCGATCTCGTCGATCCCGATGTGAATGGTCGCTGGACCAACGAGAAGCGCCGTACCTACCTCGAGGAAACAGAAACCTACATCCTCCCGCTCGCCCTCAAGCTCGATGAGCGTATGGCCGAGGAGATGAAGCGTCTCATCGCCGAGATCCGCGGCAACATCCGCATTCGCGAGCTCGAGGGAGCGCAAGCTGCTGCAACCACCTGAACGGTGGTTCTTTTTTACGTTTGAAGCGGTCCGGAGTCGACTCCGGACCGCTTTTCTTACGAGTCGAGCGAAGCGAGACTCAAAAGAAAAAAGAAGATTCCTTTTAGCGTCGGGTTTGCCAGACTTCTTCCTGTCGGCAAAGAAGTTCGCTTGCTCGCGCGGGTTCTGCCATGAGTTCTTTGATGACGCGTTCCATGCGGACGCCTTTGGTGGTGTGAGCGCCTTCTGAGGCTTTGGCGAGCACGATGTCCCCGGAACGCAGTATATCCTGCACCCAAATACCAAGTTCTGGCGTGTCTTCAAAGACGTGGATAGATGCATCATTCATCCCCCCTAATCGCGCACCGCGACGATAGGCTTCGGCATACGCACCCGTCACCGCCAAGATATCTATCCCAAGTTTTGCGGCTTCAAGGCCGATCTGTTCATGCAAGCTCGCGGATTGTTCTCCGAGTTCGCGCATTTCTCCAAGACAGGCGATTTTGCGTTGTGTACCCTCATCAACAGAAAGCGAGGCAAGATCACGAAGCGCAGCAAGGACCGCCACAGGTGAAGCGTTATAACTATCATCAAGTAACATCGTCCCCTTGATCCCAGGAATGAGGCACGTACGACCCGGAAGCGATTGAAACGCTCGCCAACCAGCCTCAAGCTCCGCGATCGTGAGGTCGAGCGCGAGACCAACCGCTGCTGACGCCGCAAGAGCGTACGCGACAGAGGTGCCAAATACCCCCGGAAGATACACGGTACACGTCTCACCACGCACGCCGAGCTTGATTTCGATTCCCGTTGGGAGCGATCCTGTGGCTGTTTGTTCCATACGAATATGAGTCGAAAGAAGACGCACGTCGGCAGATTCCGTGGTCCCAAACGTCACAAGGCGAGCGCCGGGAGCTTCGTGGCGCATGCCGATCACTCGCACATCATCCGCGTTTAATACCATCATTCCTCCTGGCGCGAGGACTCGAATCAGGGTGGATTTTTCTCGAGCGAGGGCGTCGATCGTGGGATAGTTCGCGGCATGAACCGGCGCCCAGTCAGGGTTTTCTGGGGTGACCGCCGTCACGACCGAAATCATCGGACGAGCGAGCGAGGTAAGATACGCTAAATCTCCAGGGCGATCCGCCCCCATCTCCAGCACAAACGTTTTGACTCCGCTTTGCCACAACCCATATCGACCAAGCGTTGCGCGGAAAAGCAGGCTCGCCCAAGCGCCGATGGAACGTCCCGGAGCTCCTGCATCAAAAACGGTCAGAGGGACTCCTAGTTGGTTGTTATAGTTCTTGCTCGGTACACGAAGCCCGGCACGATAGCGCTGAGAAGCCCCGAGCACCGCGCCGATCATCTGTTTTGTGGTGGATTTTCCAACCGCTCCCGTGATCGCGATCACGAGTGGACGTTCACGTTCGATCACGCGTCGAGCGCAGGTTCCGAGATAGCCCGTAAGAAGAGAGAGAAGCGAAGACATAGACAGAACCGAGCATAGCGGGCCTACGCGCCCCCTTCAAGCGGGGCGGGCGCGGCTTGTTTGACGGCGCGTTCAGGAGGAAGCTCGAGAATGCGGACGAGCTCTTTTGCGAGCTCTCCAAAAATAGGGGCCGCGGAGGATTCTGCGTATTGCACCGTTTGCGGCCGGTCGATTTTCACAAGCATCACAAAACGGGATGTTTCAGAAGGGCCGTAGCCGACAAATGAACCGATCGTAGCATCTTTGAGATAGCCCTGGCCGTTTGGATTCGGAATTTGTGCCGTCCCGGTTTTTCCGGCGATGTAGTACCCTGGCACCCCGGCGCGCTTGCCGTGACCATTTTCGACGACATTTACGAGCATCGCCGTGATGAGTCGACTGGTTCGCTCAGAGATCACCTGGCCCAGCATTTTTGGCGCCACCGTCTCAATCGTTCCATCTGCACGGCGAAACGCCTCAACTAAGCGCGGCGCGTAGCGTGTACCTCCGTTGGCGAGTGGCACGTAGGACATCACCATCTGCATTGGTGTGGCAGCCATACCTTGTCCGAAAGAAATCGTCGCACCAAAAATATCTCCACGCTTATAGATTTGCGAAATATCCCCTTTTACTTCTGGCGAGAGAGGAATGCCTGTTTTTTCTCCAAACCCAAACTGCTCAACATACGAACGAAAGAGTTCTTTTCCGAGCAGTCGCTGCACATAGATCGTTCCCGTATTGAGAGACTTTTCCAGGACCTGTGTCATGGTTTGGAGCCCGTGAGCAAGTTTATCTGAGTTACGAATCGTAAAATCGTCGATCTTTTCGGCTCCACTGTCGTTATACACGGTTGATGGCGCAATCTTTTTCGCGTCGATACCCGCGGCAAGCGTCACAGGCTTAAAGATCGATCCTGGCTCGTATTGGTAAAACGTGATCGGGTTATTGAATACTGCCACATCCTCCACGAGCCGAAACTGCGCCGGATCAAAATCCGGAGCGGAACACATCGCGAGAACCGACCCATCTCGGGGATCAACAATCACGACAGATCCGCCCGTTGCCTCAAATCGCGCCACCGCCTCTTTAATTTTCGCGCAAGCAATGTACTGGATTTGTCGATCGATCGTGAGAATCACGTCTTTTCCGTCTTCCGCTGCTTCGAGATTGATTGAACCGATCGTCAGTCTTCGTCCGTTTGCATCACGCTCTGCTTCAATACGACCCATTTTTCCTCGTAAGAGCTCATCAAAATATCCTTCAAGACCGTATCTGCCTACTCGTTCGTTTTTTTCGTTTAATGAAACAAACCCAAGCATCTGACCACCAAGACCCGCCTCTGGATAGAGCCGCGCGAGCCCTTTTTGGACCCCAATTCCCGGGAGCTTGGCTGCACGAACTGCTTCTACGATTTCATACGACGCATCACGGTCTAACACCATGTACGTCGTGGTAGGCGAAAGAAGCTTTTCAAGAAATGTCTCTTTTGGTTTTTGTAATACCTGCGATACACGCTCTGCTACCGAAGCGCGATCGGTCATTTCGCGAGGAACCGCGTAAATTTGCCAGGCATCACGATCGGTCGCGACCGGATGAAGCGTGCCATCGACACGATCACGAACGTAAATACTTCCACGACGAGGCATGAGGGCGCGTTCAAGCGAATGCTGGCCCGACGCAAGCACCTGATAGGAGCGGTGTTCAAGAATCTGGAGCTGAAAAAACCGACCAAGCAGGATAAGTCCAAGCAGCACACATCCCGCAGCAAGCCAATACAAACGCGGATCAGCAGAAAATGCCGATCGAAACGACGTTCCATGACGAGAATTCACACGCGCGCCAGACACAGAGAAGAGTATACCTCATGAAAAGGTGCCTGGCACCTTTTCGAGGAAGATACTTTCGAGAATAAGGAATTTTCTTTTGTTTTTTTTCATGACTCGCTTCGCTCGTCATGGGTTTTTCTGAATCACAACGTCTGACGTGCGTCAGACGTCTTTTATGGAAAGCATCCACACCCCGAGCGAAGCAATTGGTGGAACAAGAAAGATCGTTGTTGTTAAAAACCCACACCCCGAGCAAGCGAGGAGTGAAAGAAAGAGAGACGAATTTCTTATTCTACAGAACAGTTACCCCCCGAGCGAAGCGACGGGTGGGATAAGAAAGATCGTTGTTGTTAAAAACCCACACCCCGAGCGAAGCGAGGGGTGAAACAAAAAAAGACAAATTCCTTATCCTTTTGGTGTGGAAAAAGAAAAAGCCGAGCATGGGATACTCGGAGAGGGTCAGCGGAGGAATCGGCTGATGGCGTAGGTCAGGAACGCGAGAGCGGCACCCAGCATACTGAGAGCGAGGACCGTGTCGGCCCAGGAGGGTCGATCACGGATGGCGTCGAGGACGCTATCGAACCAGGTGCGCTCCAGGATCGCCTGCTCCCGACGCTCTGCGAGATGTGGAGCGAGTTCACGGAGCCTCGGCGCGTCAATGCGATCAACGGTCTGAAACCGTTCGATGATTGCCTGTTCGTGGGCCCGCTTGTTCAGGATGACGCGCCCATCATCCACCGGACGCTCTTGGATCGCCGCCAGCTCTCGCTCGAACGCCTCCTGTTCGTACGTGGGACGGCGGTTGATGGCTCGGATGGCGTCATCCAGCGTCCCGGAAAATGTGCGACGTCGACGGCGTGCGGGTGCAGGCAGCTCGGCGCCGTCGCCTTGGGCGGTGCGAGCGGCATCAGACTGCGTGGGGTGCTTCAAGCGAAACTCGTCGTTGGACATCGGGATTCCTTTCGATCAAGACAACCAGAACAGGGTGAGACTACCGGAGTTTTGCCCTTTTGTCAACCTTCCTGGTCCGTACGGACGGCCCCAACAACCGCTCCAAACAAGAAGAGCTGCGACAAAAGAAAGCACCAAAGAAGTAGATACACCACCGCGGAACCGGCTCCAAAGAGCGAAAACAAGCTCTTTGACTGGGTGAGTGGAGCGACAAGCGCTTTCGCCACCACAAGTCCTCCGAGGAGTACTGAGAGCGATGTCCAAAGACGACGCATGGAAGGGGTTTCCGGGGCAAGCGTTGAATACAACACCGCAAACACTCCAAGCGCTCCTGCGAAGACAAACCAGTTCGTGAACAACGCCCAGAGCGTTGGAACAGAACCCCCAAAAACCATTTGTTTCAACCACGGCCCGAGTAAAAGCGCCGTCGCAAGAAGAAAAAACCCTCCAACAGACGCGATCACGAGTGCGCCCATTGTGGCGAATGAACGTAAGAATCCTCGAAACAGCCGCGGGATCGCTGGTGAACGTTCTTCGCTTTTTCCCCAGAGGACTTGTAAACAGGACTGCATATGTCGAAACAGGGCGGCCGCACCAATCGCGGTCAACAGCATGTTTCCCGTGATCGTGATCCAGTCTCCTTGAAAGAGGTTTGGCTGAAGGAGGAGCGCACGAATCGCGTCGGCAGTTTCTACACCAAGGCCACGCACGAGCGTGACGTAGATCTCGTTACGCGCAAGACCGCTTCCAAAAATCCGGTCGAGCAGCGAGAGCAGAAGCACAAAGAGCGGCGCAATCGAAAATAGGGCGAAAAACGCCATCGCCGCTCCCCGCTCCCAACATCGAGCTCCCACCCAACGAAACCCCACGGAGCGCCAAAAGCGCGCGAGAGACAAGACAGACATAGAACAAGCGGAGTATAGCACTCGTGGTATACTTGAACCAATGAATCAATCTCCCTGGCTTCACCAGCTCGACCGACGTCGCCCCGTGTATACCCTTGATCAACACCGTCATGAAGATGTTGTGATTGTCGGGGGTGGAATTGCGGGCATCATGACCGCAGCGTTCACATTACTACGCACGAACCGATCTGTACTCCTACTCGAGGCAACACGTATTGCGCATGGGGCCACAGGGCACAATGCGGGACAGATGACCTCGTACTTCGAACGCCCGTTTCCTGACATGGTACACGAATATGGCCTTCAGGCCGCCGCGGACGCGTGTCGATCGGTAGAGTCTGCTTGGGATTTATTGGTTGATCTCAAGCGCACGCTTGACCTCACCACCCCTATTCATAGGTTTATGGGGTATGCGGGGTTTTCTTCGCTCGATACCATCAGCGCCTTTTTGCGTACCAATCATCTTCGCGAACAAGCGCACCTCCCCGTTCGACCACTCTACGTCGCGGAAGAGCAGCGTAAACAATTAAAGGTACGACCGCATGATTTGGAACATATCACGTTTTTGCCGCACGCAACGATTCTCGAAATGCTCGAGACTCCCAACACCGCTTTTATCGGCGCGCAATCAGAAGAAAAAGGTGTCACGAATAGCGCGGCGCTCTCGGAAGAACTCGCCGAGCTTCTTCTCACGCGTTTTCCTGATCGCTTCACAATTCTTGAAGATACTCCCGTACGCGAACTACGCCTCGGGCGCGATACCCGCGTCATCGTTGGAACGACGCACGACATTCACGCGCAATCCGTTATTCTGTGCACCAACGGATTCGAGTCGTTTGATCTACGTTCTGAAGAAGGAGTGGATATTAACAAGCGATTTCATGCATCCATCAACCCAACTATCGCCTACATGATCGGCTATGTTCGACCAGAAGGTACTCCGACGGCGATGAGCTACATCGAAGGTATGTATGGCGACAATATTCCCTACGCCTACATGACACGACGGCCCCATAGCCAAGCGACGAGCCTCGTCTGTTGGGGTGAGCCGGAAGCAGAACTTCCGACGCTTAGTAACTATCGTCGAGGAGAGGCTATGCCGGAAGGGATGCAGGCACGGCTCGAGTCCTGCGTGAAACGCCTCCACCCAGACGACGCAAAGCGCCCGCTTTTATATCGCTGGCACGGACTCATGGGGTACACCCCAAACCGCATTCGCCTCATCGGACAAGATCCGTGTCATACCGAGCTCTACTACAATTTGGGCTGTAACGGCATCGGCATTCTCCCGTCTATTTACGGAGGCTTTCGACTCGCTCAACTCCTGAACGGCGAATCTCTCCCCGCCTCGATCTTTGATCCAGAAGACACGCGGTGCCCGCTCCCTACCGCAACAAAACCCACCAAGCGACGCCCGCGACGATCAACCGTTCGCAAGCAAAAACGATAAACGAATGACGGCGGATGTATCGCAAAAACCATCGAATCACGAGACCCGCGACAAGAGCCGAAACGCCCATCCCTACCGCGAGCGCCCCCCACTCGTTACTCGTCGCGAGAAGTTCGCGCTGCTTCCAGAGGTCATACACCGTCGCCGCGCCAATCGTTGGAACAGCGAGAAGAAACGAATAGAGCACCACCGTTGAACGTGGAAGACCGAGCGCCATTCCGCCCAGCACCGTCGCCGCAGAACGCGATACCCCCGGAATCACCGCGAGCGCCTGCACCACCCCGATGGTTGCTGCCTGTACGTGAGAAACCCCCTCAATGGACATGCCGTCCGTTCCACGTTCCGACGTTGGTTTTTTCCAATATTCAAAGGCGAGCATCAGCAGACCGCCAAGCGCGAGCGCGATCACGACCACCCAAGGTGTGAGAAGGTACGCTTTTACGGACTTATATACAAGAAATCCAATAGCAGCCGTTGGGACAAAGCCCGCAAGTACCCGCGTCCATACCTCGCGCTTCAGCCATTCACGCCGTGTGACCACAAACACCGCGAACATCGCTCCGGACTGAATCGCAATATCAAACGTTTTTGAAAGCTCACTCGTATGACCCAAAAAAGCATTCGTGAGGATTAAGTGCCCCGTTGAAGAAACGGGGAGAAATTCGGTGATACCTTCGACGATTCCTAATATAACGGCATGAAGGTACGTCATACGCTAACGAGAGGAGAATGCACGCGTCGCCTCCGGAGAAGCGAGAGACGCCCAGGAAGAAAACGGGAGATCGACCGTCGGCATACCCACGGCATACGGCGCAACTTCATACTGCTGAAACACCATCCGCACCCCTCGTGGAGTCACGAGAAACGACGTGTCGGTCGCGACGGACCAATCATCAAAAAGCGCGTCCCCATACGACGTCAGTAGTCGATCCGCGACAAGACCTCGAAACGCTCGAAAGGCCGCTTCATCACGAAACAGGTCCTGCAACATCAGCCTGCGACCCGTTTGCCCGTCAAAGAGCAGCCCGCCAAGCCCAGAGGCCCCATGTACTCCGCCGGTGTAGCTATAGCCCTCCACCATAAACTGAAGCCACGGTGCCTCGTTTCGTACAACACGCACATTTGTCAGAGCTGCTCGCTGAAGCATAGCGCCTACTTCCGAATCGTTTCCTAAAAACTCGCGCTCCGACTCCAGCTCGGTACGACAGGTTCGTATAAACGTCTCCTTCTCCTCCTCTGGAGAAGCTTGTCTATCTAGAAGCTCTGCTCGAAGCTCACGATTGATCGCTTCTGCTGCACTTCGTGAAATCGCCCCACCTACTTCAACCGTCGGAAACACGAGTCGAAATTCACATCCCATAAGCCGCTTTGGGTCTTCCCATTCCCCGAGAGCGTACTCGAATGAGACCCGCGCTAGCGGTGCAGGTTCTTCTTCTCGTTGCGCTGAAGATGGTCGGCGTTCATTCGCGCGCTGCATCACCGTCGTGAGGTTGTGACCTTGCCAGCTACTCGTTGCGGTGGCGATTATCTCTCCCATCAGATCATACGCAGAAAATACCAGCTCCCCGGTCGAGGTCGAGACGGTTCCGTAGACGTCGTAGGTCTGATCTTCTTCATACGCGAATCCACGTACACGTTCGTCCACAAACAACTGCCAGGCAAGAGGTTTCATATCACGCGCTTCACGCAACCTCAGCGAGTAGGGCGGAGAAGGCCGCACAACCGGAACCGTCGACGACACCGTTCCAGAAGTCGTAGGAAAAAGCTGCGTCTTCCAGGATGACCACGGTAAAAAAGGCGCAAGCAAAAGCCCGATCACCACCATCCCTCCTCCAAAGGCAACATATGGACGCATATACCTCGCATGCTAGCACGGTTTACGACAGGTGACACGCCCCTCCGCCATGCCGCTCAAAATACCGCTAAGGAATCTCTTTTCTTTTTTTGAGAGACTCACTTCGTTCGTCTCTCATCTATCTATACACCTGCAGCGCTCGTCTTTCACACACCCATGGCGAGCGAAGCGAGCCATAAAAAAAAGAAAGAACACTCCTTATTTGGTTAAGTATGTTCGTCGTTCCTCTGGTGAAAACCGCTCGATGGCATACCGAAGCATCGTGCGAGGCATCTTCAATCGGTAGCGGTCGAGAAATTGCCTTAGGAGCGTTTCATCCCATTTGCCTGCTTCACGAAGCATCCACCCCGTCGCTTTATGCATCAGATCTTCTTGGTCACGCAGACACTCGGCAGCAAACGTAAATACCGGCGCGAGCACACCCTGGCGCATCCACCCAAGCGTGGTGAGTATCGAGATACGTCGATCCCAGAGACGTGGTGAAGCGAGGAGGTCCCGCATAGCCTTTCTCCAGACCACGTTCGGTTCTACCCCGCCAATCAGAGTCGGAATCGAGACGTCCACCAAATCCCAGTTATTGATCCCCGCCCGATGAGCAAGCACCCAACGAGCAAGCTCCGCGCGTGCAGACAGTGTCTTCAGCCGATTCGCCTGCTTGGTGAGCACGATAAGCGCGAGCAGACGCACTTCATGCCACGGCGATTCCAAGAGCGCCGCCAGATCTTCACGCGTGAGCGTCATTGCGTCACGAGCAAGAAGACGAATCTCGGGAACGGTATAGCCCAAAAACTGGTCCCCTTCCCCGTATTCTCCCGGTCCCGTCCGAAAAAATCGCTGAGCGAATCGAGCTTTTTCTTTGTTGCCGCCACGCTTCAAACGCGCCTCTAGGCGTTTTGCGATAGCGGTCATGACTTCAATGCCACAAGATCTGCGAGCACTTCTTCGGCGTGTGTTTCTGGTTTCACTTTCTCATACACTTTCGCGATCTTTCCCTCCGGATCGATCAAAAAACTCATACGGTTCGTCCCAAGATACTCTCGACCCATGAATTTCTTTTTTCCCCACACACCATACGCTTCCACCATGGTTTTTTCGGTATCTGCGAGGAGTGTAAACGGCAACTGATATTTTTCGACGAACTTCCCATGGCTCTTGGGCGAATCCGTACTTACTCCAAACACGACCGCATCGAGCTTTTTAAATGCTGGAAAGACGTCGCGGAGGGCGCATGCCTCTTTTGTGCATCCAGGAGTATCGTCTTTTGGGTAAAAATAGATTAACACCCACTTCCCTCGCGCTTCTGACAACGAGTGTTCGAGACCGTTTTGATCGGCGAGCCTAAATGCCGGAGCCTTGTCGCCTGGAGAAAGCATAGAAAAAATAAGAAAAAACATTAGGAGGAACGTTTTGAGCGTAGCAATTCATCGCGGAGAAGGCGAGCTTTGACCCGTTCCCCGCCTCGATTGTATTCACCAGGCCGACCATCGCCACGAATCACCCGATGACAGGGGATATTCGGATCGCGGTTCGCCCGCATGAGCGATCCAACCGCGCGAGCCGCCCCCGGGAATCCAGCAAGCTCCGCCACCTGGCCGTAGGTACGCGTTTCCCCAAGAGGAATCCCCCGCACCACCCGGTGCACCGCCATAGTAAACTCGGTCATAGATCCCTATCTGATCACACGGTTTTCCTTTTTTCCAGTCCAACAAATAAGGAATAAAGATTCCTTATTCCTGCATCAAAAGGTGCCTGGCACGTGCCAGGCACCTTTTTGACAAAGCGCCTATTCAACCAAATGTCGCCGAGCGAAGCGAGGCGACAAAATACAAAAAAGAAGATTCCTTATTTGTGAAAAGCATCCCTGGTGGTACGCTTGGGGCCTATGCGTCTTCCCAAGCGCCTTTCCCAGACTCTCCGTGATCAAGACACGAGCGATGATGTGGTGTATTTGACCCCAAAGGGCAAGCAAAAACTCGAATCCGAGCTTATTCGAATAGAACAGATCGAACTTCCACCTACACTTGAATCAATGAAATTCGCCCTTTCGTTGGGCGATTATTCGGAAAACGCAGAATACCAAGACGCAAAATGGAAGCTTGCTCGGATGCATAGCCGTATTCTCACTATTAAAGATCGTCTCAAGCGCGCTATTATCATCGTGGGTGATGATGACGATGATCGTGTCACGATGGGTTCGACCGTCACGGTCGTCGTGAATGGCATAAAGCGACGATACACGATCGTGGGACCTCAAGAAGCCAATCCTTCACGAGGACGCATCTCTCATCTCTCACCCGTCGGCTCTGCCTTGCTCGGTAAACGCGTGGGCGATCACCTTTCCGTTCCACGTGAAGATGATCAACCACTCGAATACGAAATCCTCGCCATCAGCTCTTCCGAAGACGCCTAATACCCCCTCCGCCCGGTGGGGGTTTCGTTTTCTGAGTATTTATTGGTATTTTCTGGATACTTGCATTACAAGGTACTATACGATACACTGTTTTTGTCTATGCCTCCCCTTCACGATCTCGAGAATGCCAAATCGCAGATGCGTAAAGGAGTCTTAGAGTTCTGCATTCTGCTCATCACCTCAAAAGGACCCGTCTACGCGAGCGAAATTCTACAAGCGCTTCTCGCTGCTAAGCTCCTGGTGGTCGAAGGCACGCTCTACCCTCTTTTAAACCGCTTGCGTCAGGACAATCTTCTCAGCTACGAATGGGTCGAGTCGAAAAACGGCCCTCCTCGCAAGTACTACGCTATTACCCCTCACGGACAAGACGCTCTCGCGGCGCTTCGCACGAGCTGGAACGACCTCACTCACGCGGTTCAAACTCTTGATTCTCAGTATGCAAAAAACCACTAGCATTTCGATCGGCGGCCACCTCTTCCATATTGAAGATGATGCCTACCGCGCCCTCGAAACCTACCTCGAAACCCTGCGAGCGCACTTCGCGCACGAACCAGCACGAGACGAGATCCTTTCCGATATCGAAGGTCGACTCGCAGAACTCTTTCTCGCCTCATCCACGAGCTCGCCCCTGATCCTGCATCGCGACATCGTTGCACAAACCATCAAGACCATGGGGTACCCGGAGGAAATCAGCGATGAGCCTGCCCGTGCCCCGCGACAAGCGCCTGCCACTTCAGCGCAAGAACCCGCCGTCTCTGCTCCTCGGCGTCTCTATCGTGATCCTGAAACCAAAATCATCAGCGGCGTCTGCGCTGGAATTGCGGCCTACTTTGGTATTGACCCGGTCATTCCCCGAGCGATCGCGGGTGGATTATTCTTCCTGGGCCTCTTTTCCGCGGCCATTCCATCGCTTTTGATTGGACTCCTGTACCTTGTACTCGTGCTATTTATTCCTGAAGCCGTTACTCCCGCACAACGAATGGAAATGCATGGGGAACCGGTCACGGTTCAAAGCCTAAGCGAGCGCGCTCGCACAGAAGCCGCACAGGTCCAAAGCCGCGGCGAAGCGGTCCTCCGCAAGCTCGTGAACGGGTTTGGTCGGCTCTGCAGCAGCCTGGTACGTGTCAGCGCCTCCCTTCTCGGCGCATTGCTCATCCTTCTCGGATTTGCAGGCGCGTTTGGCTCCCTGTTTGGCGGAGCGGTACTCCTCTCAAGTATCGACCTCTACATCGCAAACGAGCTTCGTTCGCTCGTCAGTGATCCACTCTACTATCTCGGCGTCATCAGCCTCGCGACGGCGTGCTTTATCCCAAGCCTTGCATTACTCCTCGCCGGCGTAAGTCTCGTACGCCGTCGAAGTGTGTTTACCGTTTCACGGAGCGTTTCGCTCATTGGCGTATGGGTGATCGCAGCGATCGCCACTCTGGTTATTGGGATAAACCGCCTACCAAGTGTCATCAACGCCGTGGAAAAAGAACGGGAAGCGCACGTGATCACTCGCGAGTTTCAACCGTTACCCACCATTCAAGCCATCAACATTGATGAAGAGGCCTACCACCTCACAGTAACTCCTTCCTCAACGACCGGATACGTCGTGTCTGGAGATGATCGCCTCGCGCAACATCTTCGTGTCGAGGTTCGTGACGGTGTTCTGCATCTCTCCCAAAGCAAGGAGGAGCGTATTTGCGTGTTTTGCCGGGTCTCGCCTCTACGCGTCACGGTCTATAGCAGTTCATCGCTAGATCGGATCACGCTAGGCGGAGCGGTACGCGCCACCGTCACCCGTCCTGAATCGACTCCATTTCAGGCCACCCTCGAAGATGCAAGCCGCCTCACGCTCACCGGGCGCACAGATCGACTCACGCTTCACGCGAAAGATGCATCCACCCTCTTCGCTGACGACTACGCCATCACTCAGCTTGATGCCAACCTAGAAGATGTCGCTCGCGCTGACCTCCGCATCGAGCCGCAGACGTCCGTGTCCAGCACGGTCCGTCTGCATACCAAAGACTCGGCTCGAGCGACCCTCCACGGAACCACCGAGAGCGCTCAATTGACCGTTGAAGACGTCAGCCGCGTACTCGCTGAAGAGCTCGTCAGTGTTCGCGTCGAAGCACTCTTGCGCGATGCGGGTCGAGCTATGGTTCACGCCACAACCGAGCTCCATGCCACCGCCTATGACGTCAGCCACCTCACCTATGTCGGCACCCCCTCGAGTACCCGTTTCTCCTCGCAAGAAGCCTCCTCTATCTCGAGAGAGTAGTCGCGCCCTTGCGTCTCTCACCTACATCCTTCTCGCGCAAGCCTGGCCACGACGACTTCCATAAACGCCTTTCCGGCGTTTTTTGGTCCATTTGACAGGATTTAGGAGGGTGTTCTATTTTTGTTCTATATGATCACCTCTCGAGAACCGGTCCGCGTCCTCGCGGCCTTCGATAAGGGGCGCGTAAAACCCCTCCAGTTTCGCTGGGGAACCACCACCTACCACGTCAAAACCATCGATCTTACCTACAGCGAACGAAAAGGGCGCGAAAAGCTTCTCTACTTTGGTGTAAGCGACGGTGTGAACGCCTTTCGTCTCGCTTACTCCTCAGAATCGCAGGAGTGGTTTCTCGAACAAGAAGCCGTCATGGTATGAATCTCCCGCCCTCGGAGCGTTTGATCGTTCATCTCGACATGAACTCGTTCTTCGCGACCGTGGAACAGCAGGCAAATCGCTCACTACGAGGAAAACCGCTCGGCGTATGCGCCTACCTTGGGAAGCATGGGTGCGTCATCGCCCCATCGCACGAAGCAAAACGGCTTGGCGTTCGCGTTGGCATGTCCGTTGCTGAAGCGAAGCAACGCATCCCTTCCATGGCCTTCGTGCAGGCAGATCCACCAAAGTACCGCTCCGTCATTGGTCGCGTGTTTACGATGCTGCATGAGCTCAGCGATGTCGTCGAGCACTACTCCATCGACGAAGCCTTCATGGACTGCACCGGCTGGTACACGAACGACCTCGCGCTCATCGAACCGTTATTGCGCGTCAAACAACGCATCCGCACCGAAATCGGCGAAGCCCTGACCTGCTCGATCGGCGTCGGCCCCACTCGCCTCCTCGCAAAGCTCGCTTCTGACTACGAGAAACCCGATGGGTTTACCATGGTGTCCCACGCTTCGTTGCGGCCCTTCTTAGCGGAACATGCACTCACCGACGTCGCCGGCATCGGCGAGCGCAATCGTCGGAAACTCGCCCGGCTGGGGATTTTCACCGTCCTCGATTTTATCGACCACCCTCCTGAACACCTCCTGCGCCTCTATGGAAAACCGTTTTACTTTTTACAGGCGGGCTTGCTTGGACTCGCTTGCGATTCCGTCACGCCGTTCAATAACACCGTTCCGAAATCCGTAGGACACTCATACTGTGTGCCGAAGCGCACCAACGAAGCAGGCCGGCTCCTAGCCGTGTTCATGAAGCTCACCGAAAAAGCGGGCCGGAGACTCCGAGCGCTGCAGCGGCACGCCGGTGGCGTTGTGGTCACGGTCGGCGCCAGCTCAGCCGCCACGCCGAGCGGCCCATTCTATTCGCACCGCAATGACTATCGATCTGCACACTACGCATTCGGTGAACCCGTCTCAGATGTGTTCGCCCTTATGAGCGCCTCGCTTGCCACTCTGCACACCCTCTGGAACGGCGAAGAACCCCTCTCTTTTCTCGCTGTTACCTTTATCGACCTTCAGCCATGGACGACGCAGCAAAGCGCCGCTCCTTTACAAACCACACATCCTTCACAGGAAAAGCGCCTGCGTGTGTCTCAAGCACTAGATCGAGTACACGCCAAGTACGGCAGCGAGGCGCTCGTCTTCGGCGAAGCGCTGAAAGCAGCTAGTGAAGCACCGGATCGGATTGGGTTCCGTAAAACAGAAGGGGTAGTTTTAGAGACGCTGAACTAGGTTTAGCGTCTCTAGGTCTACCGCTCCAACAAATATGGAATTTTGTTTTTTTCAGAGTCTCGCTACGCTCGACTCTCCTAGAGCTACAGAGTCCTGCTTGTAGAATTCTCCTAAATGAAAAAGCCCGTCGAGGAGACGGGGCTCAGGGGGCGGGAGCGGGTCCCGAGAGGTCGACCGAGGCGGAGGAGAAGATCGAGACGCGAAGGGCGTGCTTGATCTCGCCAGGAGGCTCGAGGCAGCGCTTGACCTGCGCGATGAATGCGCTGCTGCGATCGTCGAAGGTGCACAGCGTCGCCATCATCTCCAGCTGCTCGAGCACCTCGAGCAGCTCGGCGTGTGCCTGCAGCTGCCCATCGCGCACCAGCGACTCGACGTACTGCTGAGCCATCTGTTCCCCCGCGAGCTCACGCACGCGGGCGATGCACTTGACCAGTCGGCGCTGCTGCACCTGGGTGAGGCCACGTTGCACAGCATCTTCGAGATAGGCTGGGATGAGCGCACAGGTGAGCGCGAACTCTTGAGCGATCGGATCGTCCATCGTTTCAACTCCTCCATCGTAGAACGGTTCTTGTACTTTAACACATTCACAGAGCTTGCCTAGGGTCTTGACGGTTCGCTTAGTCCATGATCCACTAGGGGCCGCCAATTACAGAAGGAGTGACTCATGCATCAACCTCCCCGAGCCCGTGAATGGCTCGTCCCCATCCTCGAACTCATTCCCTCGTGGGTGACCCCACTGCACCTCACTCTGCTGCGCGCCATCCTCACCGTTCCTGTCATCTTGCTGCGAGAACATCCCTGGCTCGCAGTGTGGGTCTTGATCGCCTCTTCCGCCTTTGACTTTCTCGACGGCGAGCTCGCTCGACACCGCGATCAGGTGACGGAGCTTGGCGCCACCCTGGATGCGTTCGCCGATAAGATCTTTGTGCTTGGCTGCCTGTTCTACGCTTGCGACAACCGCATCGATCCCTGGATCGCGAGCATCACGCTCACCATCGAGCTCTTCCTCCTCGCGGTACGGTTCATCGAGTGGCAGGCCAAGGTCACGACCAAGTCGGGGATCTTCGGCAAGATCAAGACCTGGGTACAGAGCTTTGGGATCGCCTTCGTCCTCACGCGTGAACCGTTCTTTGAAGCCTGCGCGAAGGTCGTTCTGCCCGCTTCAATGATCTTTGCGGGACTATCGCTCACACTGCACCTCGCGTCGCTCGTCAAGCAGCGCCCTTTTACCTCCTCCTAGGAGGCATTTTCTTTTCATGGCCTCTCAAGGAACGGTGGTGACGTACCCCTAGGTTTTCCGACTGCTCCGTGGTATAACCCTGCCATGCGTGTAGCGATTATTGGTGGCGGAGCCGCCGGTCTCATGACGGCTGCAACCCTCCTCGAACACTCCCCAGAGGTCGAGGTACTTTTGTTTGAGAAGAATGATGGTCTCGGGAAAAAAGTGATCATTTCTGGCGGTGGCCGCTGTAACGTCACGACCGGGATTCAGGATGTACGAACCGTTCTCACGAAATATCCTCGCGGAAATAAGTTTCTCTCTTCGGCAATGTACGGGCTCCCTCCAGCCGCCGTCTACGAATGGTTCGAAGCGCACGGTGTCCCACTAAAAACAGAAGAAGATCTCCGCGTGTTTCCTCAATCAAACAACGGCAAAGATATTGTTCGGGTGTTTGAACAACTCTTCCGCAACGATCGTGTTCGCGTGTTTTTGAAAACCGCCGTTGAACGCGTTGCCCGTGACGGCTCGGGGTTCCGTGTTTTCGTCAAGCAGGCACAAGAATCGTTTCAAGCCGACGCACTCGTCCTCACGACGGGTGGGCAAGCCTACCGTCACACTGGCTCGACAGGCGATGGCTACGCCTTCGCTCAGTCGCTTGGACACTCGCTCACACCGCTCGCCCCGAGTTTGAACGCGTTTTTTACGCGTGAAACGTGGGTTCGCGAACTCAGCGGCCTCAGCTTCCCTCAAGCGACGCTCACCGCTGAGCGGCCGGGCTCTCCGAGTTTCACCGGGCCCATCCTCTTTACGCACAAAGGGATCACCGGGCCCGCCGTGTTCGCGCTCTCGGGGAAAGTGGCGTTCGAGACGTATGACATGAAGCATCCCCTCGTCGTTCGCCTTGATCTCTTTCCAAACGATACGCACGAAGCCCTCCTCCAGGAACTCAACCAGGCGCGGCAAGCGACACCGCGTAAATCGTTTGAAAATATTCTTGCCTTTGGCTTACCAAAGTCATTCGCCAGCATTCTGTGCGCAGAAGTTGGGATCGATCCAAGCAAGCACGCCGGAGAAGTAAGTAAACAAGACCTCACGAACGTCGTGGAATGGTTGAAGGCTCTCCCTCTCACCGTGATTGCTCGCGGAGCTGGCGATGAGTTCGTGACCGCCGGCGGCATCCCTCTCACCGAAGTCGATCCGAGCTCTATGGAATCGAAGCTCTGCCCGGGACTGTATTTTGCCGGAGAAATTTTGGATATTGATGGCTTTACCGGAGGATTCAACCTGCAAGCGTCATGGGCGACAGGGCGACTAGCCGGCCGATCGATACTAGATGGCCTTGCATCTCGCTGATCGAGCGCCTTATCCGTTCAATCGCCAGAGCGAAGCATTCAAAAACGTCGCAAACATCACCCATGCCAGATATGGAGCAAGCAGGACCGCTGCTCGTGTTGATGTACGAGCGAACACCGCCATCGTGGCAACAATCGCCACCACGAGAGCACTCATCACCGCAAGCGCCGCACCGAGGGCGTGTAGACCGAAAAAGATCGGCGTCCAAATGCCATTCAACACGAGTTGCACCAAAAACACTGATACGATTTGGCGACGCGTAGAGGCGGTGGTTGCGCGTCGGTACGCGAGCCACACCGCCGTTCCCATCAAGACATACAACACCGTCCACACCGGACCAAAAAGCCAATTCGGAGGCTGGAACGAGGGCTTTGTCAGCGAGGCATACCAGGTAGGAATCGCCTCGACTGTAAAAATAGATCCAAGAATACCAACGAGCTCACAGCCCGCCACCGCCCCCAGCCATGAAACCCACGCGCGAGATGTTGATGTCATATAGGAGTACTATAACGAGCTTCTTCACGTCGCGCGAGCGAACGGGAACAAAAAACAAACAAGGCTCCGAGGCCTTGGTTGTTTTTCTTACATCTTCGATCGTCGCAAAATATCCCCCAAGTCCACCGTCTGATCAAAGCGAATGTCTTTCACGAAGTCCGGAACGTGGCTCACCAGAATCATCGCACCTTTATACGCTTCAAGCGCTCGGGCAATGACCGGCAAGTGGCGAAAGTTGATGTGGTTGGTTGGTTCATCAAGAATGAGCAGCCCAGGCGCCTGCAACACGAAGCGTGCAAAGCAGAGCAATCCCTTCTGCCCTTCCGAAAGCGAGCCAACTTTATTACGGATGACTTTCGAATCAAGCAAGAATTCGGAGGCGACCGCGCGCAATCGCTCCATCGACTCGACTTCCATCACTTCCGCGAGCGATTCGTACACGGTGTGGTCAAAATTCAATCCAGAAAAATCTTGGCGATAATATCCAACTTTTATTTCTGGAGCGATCTTCATCCCTTCGTCCGTTCGATCTGCAAGCGCGCGAAGGAGCGAGCTCTTGCCAATCCCGTTTGGACCGGCGAGCAAGACACGACGTCCCTTTCGTAGAGTGAGTTCGAACGGCACGCGAACCGGGACGTGCTGATCAACAACTTGCAATGAACTAATTTCAAGAATCGCTTCGGAAAACGGTTGCGCCGGAATCTCGAAATCACGAATCGTCTTGTCTTCACGACGAACATCCACCATCTCGTCTTCCGCTTCTTCGATCTGATCGCGCAACTTGCTCGCAAGTTTACGCATCTTTCCTCCTTTGTGCGCGAAGAAGTTCACCTTGTCTTTGCGATCCTGAATATCCTTGAGCAAGCGTGCGTTCTGCATGCGTTCACGTTCGAGCTGCGCGGCGATTTCTTCCACCACGTTGAAGTAGTTACCAACGTACTGCTCGACTTTCCCCGTGTGCGCATCGAGGTTCAAGACACCTTCGGTGAAGGCGTTCAAGAAGTCTGCATCGTGAGAAATAACAAGTACCGTTTTTGGATACATCATCAAAAACCCCGTAAGATGCTCGATCCCTTCTTTATCGAGGTTGTTCGTTGGCTCGTCCAAGAGGAGAATGTCTGGTTCTTGAATCAGCGCATGCGCAAGCAACAAACGAGCCTGCTGTCCGCCGGAAAACTCGCGGAGCGGTTTTTCAAGCGGCGCATGAAGGTTCACGACTTCAAGCACATCTGCGATGCGTCGATCGAGGTCGTATTTGATCTCTGGAAAGGCGTTGGCGAAATAGTCGCGAACGCTCCAATCGAGCTGATCACGAGGAATGACCTGGTGCCCCGTCGCGATGGTCGCGCCTTTTTGGATGTGAATCCCTCCTTCCAGCGGCTTGTAGACGCCGGTCATGAGCTTGAAGATGGTGCTCTTGCCCGCGCCGTTTTGCCCCATGAGGGTGATTTTGGCGTTTTCACGCACCGAAAAACTCGCCTCGTCGAGGAGGAGATGGTTTTCGTCGTAGCCAAAGGAGACATCGCTAAAGCGAATCAACACATTTCCGTGGTCCATAGAAGTGCCTCATTCAAGCAGAAAATCGATGGGGGCGCAAGCAAACCCTTGTTTAGCCTGGAAAAGAAAAGGACCCCGTTTGATACGCGCTCCGCGGGATTGCGGAGGTATCGGACGGAGTCTGAGCACAAACCACCCTAAGTCCCGAGGACCGCCTTGAAAAGCCAAGGCCCCCGGTGTCGCTTGCCACGAGACTTCGCAAACAAAGCTACTTGCGGACGGCAAGGAACCGGTAAGGACCATGCCAAACACGATCGAACCAGTGCAAAGCGAGTCCCCGGCCGCGATCGGAGTTAGTAAGGTATGCAACGCAACGACGGCCGCGGACATTCAGAACCGAGCCGAGAGCAGCAATAGGGTATTTACGTTGCTCGTCGGGATACTTCTCAGAAAAACCCAGGAGTTCCTCGTAGAGCGCGGGCCGAAGGTGTCGCTTGTCCATCTCGCCGAACATCCTAGTACTCGCAGCATACGAGCTGACGTAAACGTATTCGAACACAACGTCACGACTCTCCTTGGAGACGCCCTTGCAGCGCTCGATCGGATCGAACCGCTTGCCCTTGTAGTCGGGGTTGACGTAGGCCGGGAACCGGCGCTTCAACTCCTCGAACTCGGGCTGGACGTAGGCGATCGGAGCCGAGAACGGCGAGTTCCCGTTGGTCGGTCCGCCCCGGTACGGGTGGCCGCCCTCGGGCTGCTCGACGGGCTTCGGCTGCTCGGCCTGCCAGTTGGTGTAGGCCAGATCGATCATTGAGCTGAGTGTCTTCCGGCCGCCCGCCGTCACCAGACGGTAGATCGCCTCGAAGGGAACGTCTTTCTCGCGAGCGATATCCATCATCGCGTTCACGAGCCCCATGAAGAACCCTGCGCCAGTCTCGATCTCGGACACGTTTCGTTTTGCCACGACACACCTCGTTGGCTTGGCTCGCCCCTCATCCCAGCATCGTTGCGGGACCCCGGACTTGCCATCACCGTGCCGAACCCTAGCGTAAAACGCGCTTTTTGTCAATGGAAAACGGATGCGATTCCTTAAAAGCAAACCCCCGGCCTAAGCCGGGGGTTTAACGTTTATTCCTTATCATCATTGAGCAACTCGAGGATCATGTTGAGCTTGTCATTCAAGATCTCGAACTGTTCGTTGCGGAGCGTTGGACGAGCGTTGGCTCCTTCCTGAGCCGTGTAGGAACGGTCACCCCCGAAGGAGCGCTCGCCGCCACCAAAGGATGGACGACGTTCAAAACGACCTCCCTGGTCACCGCTGTCTCGCTTGAAACAGTTGCTGCAGAGAATCGGTTTTTTGCCGTTTGGTTTGAAGGGAACTTCGCAGGAAGATCCACACTGGGCGCATGTGGCTGGATGCATCGCGGATGGGAACGCCTGGCGATCACGGCCAAAGCCCCCCTTGTTGAATCCGCCACGACCGCCGCCGAAGCCGCCACGGCTGCCACCACCAAATCCACCGCGACCGCCCCCGCCAAAACTCTTGCCGCCGCCGCCAAACTTCTTAAACATAGATACTTGGTATTTCTCTAAATAATATAAGCTTTTTCGCCATTCTATTCACTTCACACACCAGTATCTCATGCTTCGTAGGCAAAGACGAGCGCCCCGCGCTCGGAACTATTGGGAGGTGAATTGCTGGATGATAGCCTATTTTGCCTGTTTTGGCAAGTGGCACACCCTACGTTGACCCGTCGATCAGCCTTTGCTAGCGTGCTCCCAGCTCGTTTCCAGGAGGACCCATGCCGACCAAGACCAAGCTTCACACACCCCGCGCTCTCGATGAGCAGAAGACCCCGCAGACCATTGCCGCTGAGCTCAAGCTGCCCATCGAGACGGTCCTGAAGCACTTGGCGGCACTGAACCTCGACGACCTGACAGCGGAGAGCCCCATCGAAGAGGGCGACTATCTGCCCCTTCTCAGAGCCGTCCGTAAGCGGTCCCAGGCACTGAAGACCGAAGCCGACGAAGCTCAGCAAGCACGCGCGGAGAAAGTCGTCGATCGTCACGGCGCACGCCTCATGCACAAGCATCCATGGATCGTGAGCGTTGGCGCCGTGTACAGTGACGAACACCGCCAGTTCGTCATCGAAATTTCGACGAATCGACCCGCCAAGCGATTGCGCGGAGTTCCAGAGAAGATCGCTGGCGTTCCGATCGTACTCCTCTACACCGGTGCGATCACCCGGGCAGGCGCCTAGCAACCCTCCCCCGCTCTACGCAGCGGGGTTTTTCTTTCCCCATGTTCTCTTTACTAACAAAACACCCTCCGAAGAGGGGTGTTTTTAGAACTGCACGGGAATAACGAGTTGATTGTCATTCGCTGGTTCACCTGAAGGGTTGTCTTTTTTGAGAATAAGCGTTCCTGTTGCTGTAGTTGGCATGCCAAAGTTGAGGGTAAAGGAGAATGGAACGTAGTTTGTCGTCATCCAATCGGTTTGCGCTTGACCTACCGTGCTTGCCATCAAACTATTATTCGCATCGCGTAGCTCAACCGGAAAGCTCGCTTCAAAATACCAAGGACCACGTGCGGTACCCGTCACCATCACGCCGCTTTCAAACACTATCTCTCCAAATGAGGCGTCGACTTGAATCAAGTCGTCTTTCGAAAAAGGAAGGGCCGCGGTTGAGGTTGCGACCACAGGGGGCGTGGATGTCGCCACAGGACATGGCGCAAAGGCGCAACTTGGCCCCTGACGTCCAACGTAAGAGCCGTCAGGACACTGCATCGCTTCCATCGTACACGCCACACCTTGTTGAGGAGGAGTTTTTGCACATCCGGCACCACCAAGAACCAATAGACCGACGCCCACGGCGAGAAACATATTTTTCATATGATCGCATAATATAGGAGCTTCGCGAGTTGCGCTAGCGCTCAAAGGAATAAGGAATCTTCTTTCTTTTTTTGAGAGACTCACTTCGTTCGTCTCTCGTGTATTCGCGTGCTTAAACGGTCCGGAGTCGACTCCGGACCCTTTCACATACACCCATGGCGAGCGAAGCGAGCCATGGAAAAATAAGTATGAGTTCCTTATTCTGAGCCTGAAAAGAAAAACGAGCCAGAGAGTGGCTCGCATGATGTTCAGCGTCCTTCTTTGAGATGTTCACGAATCTCGGTGTCGAGCTTCAGGAGCTCGCGGCGCGCCGCCGAGGCGAAGTCTTCTTTGGGGGAAGCGAAGATGATGTCGGGCGACGAATTGATGATCATTCCCTCGCCACGTGCGTCTTTGCCAGCGCGGACCGTCGCTTCGAGATCACCTCCTTGCGCCCCGATCTCATGGATGAGAAAGGGCAGATCAGGCGCGATTTCGCGCACGCGCTTCAGCTCATGCGGATAGGTCGCACCGACGACGAGGCAGCAGTTCTGACGCGTGTTCCACTCTGACGCAACCCGCTGGGCCACCTCCAGATACAGCGGAACCCCATTGACCAGAAGATCCTGAAACTCCCCCGCCCCCTTGTTCGAGGTGCGGCAAAGGACGATGATCCCTTTGTCTTCACGCTCGAGAAACGGTTCAAGAGCCTCACGTCCGAGGTACGGATGGACCGTGATCGCATCCGCTCCCAGCTCTTCAAACGCCATGATCGCGTATCCTTGATTCGTGTTCCCAATGTCGGCACGCTTGGCATCAAGAATGATCGGTACTTCGCGTGCGCCACGACGAAGGATTTGCATCGTGCGCTTGAGCGCCATCCAGCCTTCTGCGCCGTGAGCCTCGTAGAACGCGATGTTGAACTTGAAGGCGCACGCCCTGTCATATGTCGCCTCGATGATCGCCTCGTTGAACCCCACGAGAAAGTCGCTCTCGCGCTGACAGGCATGCCCACGCAGCTCCATCCATGCGCGAACCACGGACTTCGGGATCTTGGCGAGCTCGCCATCGAGCCCCACACACACGAACCTCCCCTGCTTCCAGCGCTCACGCAACAGCTCCATAAAATGTCGTCCCATGACTGAGCCTCCTTTTACCGTGTCGATACCGTTCACGACGGCGTGGCGATAATAACGGACGGTCTTGCGTCTGAGAAGACCTCAACGAGAAGATGCTCACGTGCTATACTTTCGCCGTATGCTTCCAACCCAAGCTTCTCAAGCTCCAACATCCCCCTCACGCAGCCCTCTCGCCCTCGGAATGGCCTTCTTTGCTCTTCTTGCTATCGCGAGCATCGTTGGATCCGTGCTGTTATATCGTTCAACAAAACGGTTTCTTGCCGCGTCTATCACTGGCACTGGGACCGTCATTCGGATGGACATGGAAGAAAACATCGAAAGGAACGAAGGAAAAACTATTGTGAAAAAAATGTATTATCCGGTGATCTCTTTCACTCCTGAATCCGCCACCTCATCGGTGCAATTCCGAGGTGGCGGTACGTCGAACTCCGTGGAGTATACTGCGGGGGAAAGCGTCGCCTTGCGCTACGAAGCAAGCGCTCCAAAAAAAGCCCGCATTGATCAATTCTCATCTATTTGGGGACTACCCATTACCCTTGGTATTTTTGGATCCATCCTCTTGGCAGGCGTGGTATTTATGTGGGTCTTATTTACTCGTGACGAATATTCCGCTAATACGAAATAACTTGCCGTCACCAGCAGATCCGATTTGTGATCCACCCTCACTCGTACTGAGGGTTTTTGCTCAGCCTTGAACAGCGAGTTAATATCTTGCAAATACCCCTAGACAACCACTGTGATTTAAAGTATACTCCTCCATCTCTATGGCCCTGCCATTCCCTCGTACACCAAGCTATCCCTTCCGCGTCGGCAAGAGTGCGACGGGGTTTGGAATATTTGCCTGTGGCGATATTCCTGCCAGGAAGTTTTTGCTTGAGTATTGGGGCGAGGTTGTCGCGACCGAAAAAGCCGATGAAATCGGTGGTCGATATTTGTTTGATTTGGAAAACGGTAAAACGATTTTGGGCGGCACCCGAAAGAATATCGCGCGGTACGCCAATCACGGATGCAAACCAAATGCGGAAGTACGCATCAAGGGAAACCGAGTATTCCTCTATTCGATTAAGCGCATCAACGCCGGAGATGAAATCACCTGGGACTACGGTGAAGAGTACTTCGACTTTTATATCAAGCCACATGGCTGTCGGTGCGTAGGGTGCAAGAAATCTTCTTGACGCGATAACTCAAAAGCTCTACGGTCCAGCTCGTCATTCAACCCCAATCGGAGGCCCCATGCCCTCTTCCGGAACAACACCCGAATGGTATCAGGCTCACTACCAGAAGCCCCATGGGGGACAAATCACGCTGTTCATCCTTGCTGCGGGACGGTACCTGCTTCATCAACCCCCGTCCTTGCCCAAGCGACTTGCATGCGCGTTGAAAGACCTTCTCCCCCAGGGTGGCGAGATCTGCGAACGCCCTCAAATCTGTCTGTTCTCGAGAGCTCCTACCGTCGCTCGAATGCGCACCATGCTCGGTATCGGAGTCATACTGAAGGTCAAAATCCTCTGTGCGGAAGAAGCGTTTCTCCAGCAACTCGAGATCGCCGGGTTCCAGCTCCTGCCGCCAAATGTGGACATCGGTCATTTCTAAACCCTCTTCAGGGGTTTTTCTTTTACACAAGACCCGTTCATTACTTCTTCGAGGCACCTACCCCATCAAGTCCGGGATGCTTCGCGGCGTACTGGATGACCTTCTTCAAAGTGGGCAAGTGCAGATCTTCCAGCTTTTTGAACCGGATACAGCTTTTCCCAACACTCACCTTTCCTAGCTCTTTGGCAAATTTTTCGGCGACGTACGTGCCCTTATCGACCGCACAAACATACATACTCACGTAGTTTTTCTGATTCGCGAGCGCGATCACGGGCCACTCGATCGCTTCTTTTTTGTAGTTTTTGCAAGGGAATGCACCATAGCCCAACATGTTATACGCAAAATGCGGCTTGAGATTCGGAGCGATCTTTTGAATATACGCATGCAAAAACGCGATCATCTCCTTGCGATCAGCGGGTACGGTCGCGAGGTACTGCGCCACCGTTGTCGCCTTTACGGCTTTAAACATGTTCATAGAATATACAGTGCAACATGTTACCCAAAAAGAAAAGCCCCCTACATCAGAGGGGGTGAGACATTCCACGGCAAGCTCACAGCTTGCCGATTACACGATTGAGACGATCATCGATCGTCTCGTGGCGCCCAACAACATCTACCCCACCCCGCACGGGAACCAGCTGTCCTCGCGCCACGAGTTGGCGCATCGCGATTTCGACGTAGTCGAGCGGGAGACCCGTGATGCCCGCGACCTCCGACGGACGACGGTAGCCATTCTCACGAGCACAGGCACGAACCGCCGCCAATATTCTACGCTGATTGAGCGTGTGCTTACGCATACAAACCCTCCATGACACAGGCGTTTTCTCACGTGCGAAGAACCTTGTCCATTGGTCTTCCCTTAGCGAGCTCGTCGACGAGTTTGTCGAGATAACGAATCTCTCTCATGAGAGGGTCCGCGATCTCTTCTATCCGATCGCCACAAATCGTTCCCTTGATTAGAATTCGTTTTGGATGAAGTTTTGGCGCTTCCGCAAAAAACTGTTCAAAAGATCTATTTTTTTCTATCTGACGTTCAAGCTGTTTTTGGGTATATCCCGTCAACCAACGAATCACTTCGTTTACCTCTGCCTTGGTACGAGCTTTCTTCTCTGCTTTCGCGACGTACAACGGATACACGCTCGCAAAGCTCATGGCATAGAT
>CAYTGF010000016.1:24407-27993 GCA_964437285.1 uncultured Gammaproteobacteria bacterium | reverse complement strand
ATCGGTCCCGAAGCACGTTCGGAACGAGCTTGTTGTAGATGGAGTGTGTGGTGGGACCCCGTCGCTCAAGCGCTTACGCGCGAGCGACGGGAAGGGACGATCAGTCGTGCTCGGTGTCTGGGTACTGCTCGGCAAGCTGCTTCGCTTGCGTCGTGAGCATCCCAGCGAACGATCCGTACAGGATGGCAGGCTCGGAGCCGGTCACCGGTGGCTCGCCGAACCAGGTCAGTCGCTCGACGTAGTCGATGAGACGGACGAGCTCCTCTCCCGGGTGCAGTCGTTCGGCGTGGTCGGTGATGATCACAGCTGACTCCAGCGCTTGCTCGTCGATGAGCTCCTGGCGCAGCTCGTAGAGGCTCTGCCGTTCGGCGGGATCTGTTGTTCGACGCAGGAGCGACTCAAAGAAGAACGCGCTCACCAGGCGTACGATCCAGCGCTGGTCGTTGGTCAGGTCCTCCCAGGCGGACTCGAGCGACTCCGGATGATCGTGAGCATTGCTATCTCGGGTGAGTTGATCGAGCCGGTCAACGTCCTCGACCCGGAAGAATCCATCGAAACGCGTGCCGCCCTCGTCCGTCTGTACGGAGCTGAGGAGCTCCATGACGTCACGGAAGAACTCATGCCGCGCGTTCAGCTCTCGCGCGTAGGACTCGGGAGGGCGGATCTTCTTCGAAGGCTTGTAGATGATGGTGTCTTCGTCGCGGGCAAGGAAGTTGATCGCTTCCAGGGTCTGCCTTGTCTTGCCGTAGGCAAGGACGAGGGCGTACGCCATCACGTCGCGCGGGATGCCGTTGAACTTTTCCATGCTCGTTCTCCTTTAAAGAACGTGGGGATGATTCCCCACCACAGACCCCATCGATTCCGAACCAAGTTCGGAACGAGCTTGTACGGATGGAATATGTGGTGGGACCCCGTCGCTCAAACGCTTACGCGCGAGCGACGGGAAGGTGGGGGTCAGTAGGCGACCCCGGTGAGCGGCACCAGACGGCGTCGCCGCTCAGCGAAACGCTGAAGCATCCGCCGATCGATGCCGATCCGACGCTCCTTGGTGGGGGTGTGCCGGTAGTTGCCCTCTCGTCGCATCAAGAACTCGTACCCGTGCTCAAGGCGGGCCATCAGGCGCATCCCGAGCTTGATCGGAGTTCGGACGGGGCCGGCGCTGTGGGGGGGACGTGAGCGCGAGGAGTGCGCCAACTTGGGCGCGAGCTCGCGCTCGGGCCGGGTGCGGAGGTAGCCGTTGGAACCAAAACAAGGGGCGTACGACACGAGGGTCATAGCGAATCCTGTTCTTTCCCGGAGAAATGCGACACATTGTCGCTTGGATTCCTCGCTTCTGCGGCGAACAGGGTTCGCAGAAGAAGTGGGGTGCCGTCCAACCGCTGAGAAGCGGAAGGACGGCAAGTGAATGTTCATGGTTGGTGCCACCGGCAGGAGTCGAACCCGCGCGTTTCCCTGGAACCCGTCTGAGGGGCTGACCTTCCCGGTCACTTCCGTTGTCCAGGCGATGGCAGCGGCCCCGTGTGGGGCAGAAGGCGGTCAGTCCTCGAACTCCGGAATCCAGGGGTACTCCCCCCGCAGCGCATCGACGCCGCAGTGGTCGACGAGGCAGTAGCCGTAGGCCAGGATTGCCCAGATGACGTAGGCGACCACTTCGGGTGAGAGCGGGTCGCGCTTACATCCGCGGATTTGGTATGCGAGTACGTCGGCGCTGATTCCCAGGATCGTTGCTGCGCGCAGGATCTGTCCAGGCCGCTGATGCATTCTGAACTCGTACCTGTCCACAGGCGGCTTCGACCCGTCCCAGCTTCTGAGGCGCTCTTCGAGGGCGCTGGCGATCATGGCGCGCTGTTGTTGGGGCGCTCTTCCGGGCCCTCGATTTTCATCGAGCTTGCGCATGACGTTGTACTGGAAGCCCCTGCCATCAGGAACTTCAAAGTACTTACTCGTCAAGCACCTCACCGCCATCGCCACCGCGCTCTGAAAGCCGGTGCGCCGATGCTCTGAAGCCTGATGGGTATTACGAGCTTCGCTGATATTGAGTTTTGCCATGCTTGTCACACCTTGGTTCCGTATCATGCCACGAAAGCGTGGCGAGTGATCGTCCCCTCACCATCGCGAAGCATTTCGCAAGAGTGAGGGAACCCCGTCGCTCGAACCCGCCGGGAAGGCGAGGAGCAACAGGGAGGGGCAGAAGGCCGTCAGCGCGTGTCGCGCGTGAGCACGGAGACCCAGGGGTACTCCTCCTTCAGCGCGTCGACGTTCCAGTCGTCGGTCAGATCGTAGACGTACCCGAGGGTGGCCCAGATTACGTAGGCCATCACGTCCGCAGGATACGCGTCCATGGGGAGGTGCTTGACCGCTTCCTGGAAGGCGGGCCAGTGCATGGTCATGCGCGACGCCGCATCTTGCTCGCGCGACTGACGAAAATACTGTCGGAATTCGAGGTTCTTGAATCCATCATTTCCCGCCGCCCAGTTTTCGACGCGAGCGTTGAGGAGGAAGCAGACGTGTTCTCGATCAGCGACTCGCATCGCATTCAAGGCGGCCTTCAGAGCGCTCACTAGCAAGAACTCAGGCGGGAGGAAGATTAGCGTGCCGCTGGGAGTGCCTCCGCCGATGAGTCGGACCACATCCTCCACAGCGAGGGAGAAGTGGTTATGTTGCATTTCTTCAGTAAAATGAATTGCTTCAGTAAGCTCCTTCATGTGGAGCCGCGCGCGGTCGACGTTCATGGTTGATTCCTTCCGACGAGGGGGTTGGGTCCTCGGCCGGCGTTCATTCTCCGGGAGGAAGAATGGGCGTTGGCTGAGGACCGAAGGGGCGTATGAACGTAAAACGACGGATAGCGGGAACGACGAAGGTGAGAGCTGGTCAAGTAAATGACCGCCGGCACAAGGACGGATTCCAAACGACCGAGCGCAGTCGAAACCGCGGTCGGCGTGAGGATGCCGCCTTCCCTCCCGAGAGAGGAGGAGGGGCTTCTTCGTTTCCGCTATCCGTCTTTTTTTCTGGATAGAGAAAACTCCTTTAAAAAAGGAGCTTTCGTGTGGATTCTCGTGAGGGGTTTGGAGGCTCAATGGCGGGAGCTGCCGAAGCAGACCGCTCTCGGTCTACGGCTTGAAAGTGTCTAGCGGACGCCAGAGACAATCGAGCACGAATACCGCTCTCGCCACGACAAGCCGGACGAGAGGTCCTCCAAAACGCTCACGAGAAGGGAAGTGGAAAGACCAGAGAAGGTCTAAAGATCATGTGAAGTATAGCAAAAAAACACAGGTTTGTCAACAGGCTGTTTACAAAAAGAAGAAAAGAACTCTTTTTTGGCTGAAATTAGGCTCTATTGACAGTAAATTTCAAACTTGCTACTATCCAGCCATCTTTCACGTTAACCCTGCTCACATGGCCAATGTTTCTCCAAATATGTGCCTTGTTCGTCGGCAGAACCCAGCTCCTCGGTGGAAATAAGAGGGGTAAGGGGGTTTTTGGCGTTGAAAGAGGGGTGAGGAACAATCTTTGTACATCGAAGACAGACAAGACACGCTTACTCCCCGGCTGATGGGTCTTTTGCGAGCGTCCTTGGTTGTCTTCT
>CAYTGF010000016.1:0-24307 GCA_964437285.1 uncultured Gammaproteobacteria bacterium | reverse complement strand
TAAGCTGCGGCTCATATTTTGCGAGAACATGCCTACGAAGCAGTTCCGACGGGTTCCGCCGAAGGATCGGGAACGTCGGTACTTTACGGCCGCGCGCGACGCTATGGCGTTGCCCGACCTGATTGAGGTGCAAAAGACGTCGTATCGCTGGTTTTTAGAAACCGGCATGCGCGAACTCTTCAATGAAATCTCGCCTATCCGCGACTTTAACGGTCGCGATCTTGAGCTTTCGTTCGTGGACTACGCGATCGACGAAGCAAAGTTTGATGAAAAAACCTCGAAGGAGAAGAACGTGAACTACGAAGCTCCGCTTCGAGTGAAACTCCGCCTCTTCAATCGACGCACGAATATTGATCGTGAGCAGGAAGTGTATTTGGGGGACATTCCCGTGATGACGGATCGTGGAACGTTTATCATCAACGGCATTGAGCGTGTGATTGTGAGTCAGCTCGTGCGTTCCGCGGGAGCCTTCTTTACGGCAGAAGCGTTGCGCGGACGTCGGTACTACGGCGCAAAAATCATTCCAAACCGTGGTGCATGGCTCGAATTCGAGACCGACGCGAACGGCGTGATTTGGGTGAAGATCGATCGCAAGCGCAAGGTGGCATCTACGGCTCTTTTGCGCGCGTTTGGTATTTCTTCTGATGATCAGCTCCGCGCCGCCTTTACGGATGTGGATACGCATCCAACGATGAAGTACATCGAAGCTACGATCGGAAAAGACGCGGCACAAAACGAAGATGACGGATACATCGAAATCTACAAGCGCATTCGTCCAGGAGACCTCGCGACGGCAGACAACGCCAAGTCTCTCATTCAGGCGATGTTCTTCAATTTCGATCGATACGATCTTGCTCCGGTTGGACGCTACAAGTTCAACCAGCGTTTTGGGTTGCCGTCTGATTCGGAAATGTGTTCAAAAGAAGAGAACCGCATTTTGACGAAGGACGACATTGTGAATATTTTGAAGGAAATCATTCGATTGAATAACACGCAGGCTGCTCCAGACGACATCGATCACCTCGGCAACCGTCGTGTGCGTGCGGTGGGTGAGCTTGTACAGGGTCGTTTCCGCATTGGTCTTGCGCGTATGGAGCGCATCGTGAAAGACCGTATGTCTACCATGGACATCGATAACCTCACGCCTGCGAAACTCATCAACGCCCGTCCGGTGATTGGCGCCGTTCGCGAATTCTTCATGAGCTCGCAGCTTTCGCAGTTCATGGACCAGACAAACCCATTGTCTGAGCTTGAGCACAAGCGCCGTCTCTCCGCGATGGGACCTGGCGGTCTCACCCGTGAGCGTGCCGGTTTCGATGTACGTGACGTGCATCGCTCTCACTATGGTCGCATGTGTCCGATCACTTCGCCGGAAGGGCCCAACATCGGTCTTATTGGTCACATGGCGTCGTACGCTCGTATTAACGAGTATGGTTTTATTGAAACGCCATATCGTGTCGTGAAGAGTTGGGCAAAGAACGATGGGAAAGACGCGATTGGCGAAGTGCTTCGCGTCGATGTTCGTGATGGTGAAGGAAAAACCGTCGCAAAGGCAGGCGAAGAAGTCGACAAAAAAATGGCGGAAAAAATGATGAAAGTCTCGATTCCTCAGATTCCGGTAGTTCCGACCGTGACCAATGAAATCGTGTATCTGAATGCATTTACCGAAGAACGTGGCACGACCGCTCCCGCTACCGTTCCGCTTGACCGCAATGGCAAATTTCTCACGGAACGTACACCAGCACGTCGCAACGGTGAACCGCAAATCGTTGAAGTGCATGAAATCGATTATGTAGACGTGTCTTCAAAGCAGATCATGTCGATCGGTACGTCCATGATTCCATTCGTGGAACATGATGACGGTCACCGCGCGCTCATGGGAACAAACATGCAACGTCAGGCGGTACCGTGTATCAAGCCAGACGCGCCTATTGTAGGTACGGGCGTTGAGCGTCGCGCGGCCATCGACTCTGGTCATACGGTTATTGCGCCAGATGACGGGGTGATTGTCTCTGTCTCCGGAAAGCACGTTGAGCTACAGACGCATGACGGACATATTCGTCGCTACGATTTGATCAAGTTCCATCGCACGAACGGATCGACCTGTTTGAACCAGCGTCCGGTCGTGAATAAAGGACAGAAGATCTACGCGGGAGAAGTGCTGATTGATGGGACCTCCTGTCAGAACGGCGAAATGGCGCTCGGCCAAAACCTGCTCGTCGCGTTTATGAGCTGGGAAGGGTATAACTACGACGACGCCATTATTTTGAGTGAGAAGCTCGTGCAAACCGATCGCTTCACCTCGATTCACCTTGAGCATCACACGATTGACGTGCGTGACACAAAGCTTGGCCCAGAAGTGATTACGGCTGATATTCCAAACGTGTCAGAAGAAAAATTCCGCAACCTCGATGAACAGGGGATTGTGCGTGTGGGCGCAGAAGTGAAATCCGGAGATATTCTTGTCGGAAAAATCACCCCAAAGGGAGAAACGGATCTTTCTGCGGAAGAAAAGCTCTTGCGCGCGATTTTCGGAGAGAAAGCTCGCGATGTGCGCGATTCTTCGCTCTACCTCGAGCATGGAGAGCGTGGCAAGGTGGTGGATGTAAAAATCTTCACGCGTGAAGCGGGAGACAAATTGCAGCCAGGTGTGTTAAAGCAAATTATTGTGTCCGTCGCGGACCTCCGTAAGATTCAGGCCGGTGACAAGCTCGCAGGTCGTCACGGAAACAAGGGGGTTATCTCCAAGATTGTTCCTGTGGAAGACATGCCTTTCTTGGAAGATGGTACGCCGGCGGATGTTATTTTGACGCCGCTTGGGGTCGTGTCCCGTATGAACTTGGGTCAGATCTTCGAAACGCACTTGGGTCTTGCGGCAAACGCCCTCGGTTACACGGTGGCGACCCCGGTATTCGACGGAGTCACAGAAACGACGATCAAGTCAGAGCTTGAACGAGCCGGGTTTGATCCATCTGGAAAAGTGCCGTTGTTTGATGGTCGTACCGGAGAACAGTTCGAAAACAACCCAACGGTCGGCTACATCTACATGTTGAAACTGAACCACATGGTAGACGACAAGGTGCACCAACGGTCGATCGGTCCATACTCGCTCATCACGCAGCAGCCACTTGGCGGTAAAGCGCAGTTCGGTGGGCAACGATTCGGAGAAATGGAAGTGTGGGCGCTCGAAGCGTATGGCGCGGCGCACATGCTCCAGGAAATTCTCACCATCAAGTCCGACGACGTTCCTGGTCGTTCAAAAGCCTATGAGTCCATTATCAAAGGCGAGCCAATCAAGAAGGTCAATGTTCCAGAATCCTTCAACGTTCTCACGCGTGAACTGAAGGGATTGGCGCTCGACGTTGAGCTCCTCAAAGATGGAGCACGTATTGAAGAAGCGGGGGCGCCTCGTCCAGATCACTTGAAGAATCGTCCAGCCGTCGCGGCGGAAACAAATGACGATGAATGGGGACCGGTCGAGTTTTAATCAAGACGAATCTCACTACATCCAAGTATGGCGTTCTACCAAACTGAACACATCAAAACCACCGACTTCGATGCGATTCGTCTTCGTCTCGCCTCACCAGAAGTGATCCGCGGTTGGTCGTACGGGGAAATAACTAAGCCGGAAACCATCAACTACCGTACACAACGTCCTGAAAAAGGAGGGTTGTTTGCGGAAGAAATCTTTGGTCCATCCAAAGACTGGGAATGTTACTGTGGAAAGTACAAGAAGATTCGATACAAGGGAATTATCTGTGATCGTTGTGGTGTTGAAGTCACCCATTCCATCGTTCGTCGTGAACGTATGGGGCACATCGAGCTCGCAGCGCCGGTTGCGCACATCTGGTTTTTGCGCAGCATTCCATCCAAGATCGGGTCAATTCTTGATCTGTCCGTGCAGTCGCTCGAAAAAGTGATCTACTTCCAGTCGTTTATCATCACGGAGGTCAACGAAGATCTTCGCGTGCAAACGCTCGAAGCCGTTCGTCAGGAGTACAAAGCCAAGCGCAAACAGATCGATCACGAGTACGAGCGTGACGTGCAACGGGTCCAGAAAAACGCGGCAGAAAAGAGCTGGAAGACCGAGCAAGCGCATGCAGAGCTTGAAAAAGCAGAGCAAAACAAGGAACGCCGCGTAGAAGAACTTGATGCAGACTTTGAATCCGCGGAACGCGAACTCAAAGATCTTCGTCCAATGAAGATTATTTCCGAATTGGATTATCATGATCTCTCGTTAAAGTTCGGTCACTTGTTCGAGGCGAAAATTGGCTCGGAAGCTATCGACGAGCTATTGCATCGCATTGATCTTGATCAGACGGTCGGGATTTTGGAGGAGGAGCTTCCTGACGCGTCGGATGCGAAACGCGATCGTCTCATGCGTCGTTTGAAGCTCTTACGGGCGCTCTCGGTGAACAAAATCGAGCCACACTGGATGATCTTGAAAGCGCTTCCCGTGCTTCCACCGGATCTTCGTCCAATGGTGGCGCTTGATGGAGGACGCTTTGCCACCTCTGATTTGAACGATTTGTACCGCCGCGTGATCAACCGCAACAACCGGTTGAAGCGCTTGATGGAGTTGAATGCGCCAGAAGTGATTGTCCGTAACGAAAAGCGCATGCTGCAAGAAGCCGTTGACTCGCTCATTGATAACGGCGCGCGTCATTCGAAGACGGTGCTTGCGGCGACCGGAAAAAAGCGTCAGCTCAAGTCCCTCTCTGATTTCTTGAAGGGAAAGCAGGGTCGTTTCCGTCAGAACTTGCTTGGAAAACGTATCGACTACTCCGGTCGTTCTGTCATCGTGGTCGGTCCTCATATCGAGCTGCACCAGTGCGGTCTGCCAAAAATGATGGCGCTTGAGCTCTTCAAGCCGTTCATTATCGCGCAGCTTATTAAGCGCGAGCTCGTGCATAACATTCGTTCCGCAAACCGTTACATTGAAGGAGACCATCCAGAGGTGTGGGATATTCTCGAGCAGATTGCGGCAGATGCGGTGGTGCTCTTGAACCGTGCGCCAACGCTTCACCGTCTCGGTATTCAGGGCTTCCAACCAAAGCTTATTGAAGGAAAAGCGATTCAGATCCATCCGCTCGTGTGTACCGCCTTCAACGCGGACTTCGACGGAGACCAGATGGCCGTGCATATTCCGCTCACGGAAGAAGCTCGTTGGGAGGCTCGTAACCTCATGTTGTCAACGCGTAACCTCTTGAAGCCAGCGACGGGAGATCCGGTGGTGCAGCCAGATAAAGACATCGCTTGGGGGTGTTTCTATATCACCTCGATGCAGGATGCTGCCGACGGCAAGGTGAAGACCTTCGGTTCTGCTGACCAAGCGATTTACGCATACCAGTCGAATCGATTGGATGTGCGCGAAAAAATCAAAACCCGCGTGCGCCCAGGCGAAGATATCGTGGAGACCACGGTGGGTCGTCTCATCTTGAATCGCATTCTTCCAAAAGAAATTGGATTCCGAAATGAAGTGATCGGGAAGAAACAGCTTGCGAATATCATGCAAACGACGATTTTGGTCCGTGGGTTTGACCGCGCCGCCAAATTCGCGGATGAGGTGAAGCAACTTGGATTCTCAGTGGTCACCAAGTCTGGATTCAGCTACGGTCTCGGCGATCTTCCGACCATCGTCAAAACAGATATTATCGCTGAAGGAGAAGTGAAGGCGCAAGAAGTGGAAGAGCAGTACAAAGAAGGGCTCCTCACGAAAAAAGAACGTCACTCACGCATCGTTGCGATTTGGTCAGACGCAAAAGATCGTATTCAGAAGCAGTCTATTGAGTCGCTCGAACACAAGGGCTCGGTGTATGCCATGATCAACTCTGGTGCTCGTGGATCGGCAGGGCAGCTCGTACAGGTGGTCGGTATGTGTGGTCTTAAGGCCAACCCATCCGGCGATATCATAGAGCTTCCTATCAAGTCGTCCTATCGTGAAGGGCTCGACGTGCTCGAGTACTTCATCGCTACCCACGGAACGCGTAAGGGGTTGACGGACACAGCTCTTAAGACGGCCAACGCCGGATACCTCACTCGTCGTCTTGTGGATGTGGCGCAGGATGTCGTTATCGCCGCGGAAGATTGTGGTGACCAGGTAGGCGCTATTCTCACGCAGAAAGAGTGTGAAGAGGTCGGTGAACCGATGCTCTCGCGCATCTTCGGTCGGTACCTGATGAAAGACTTGAAAGATCAGGAAACCGGAAAAGTCTTGGTGAAGAAGGGGGTGCTAATCACAGAAGAAGAAATAAAGGTGCTCAAAACAGCGACGATCGATAATGTGGCAGTCCGCTCGGTCTTGAGTTGTAAGATGCGTCGTGGATTGTGTCAGAAGTGCTACGGCTATGACCTCGCCTTCAACAAGCTCGTGAAACTTGGAACGGCCGTCGGTATTATCGCCGCCCAGTCTATCGGTGAACCAGGTACTCAGCTGACGATGCGTACGTTCCACATGGGTGGTACGGCCGGATTCGACATTACGATGGGTCTTCCACGTGTAGAAGAGCTCTTTGAAGCGCGTCAGCCAAAACATAAGGCGATCGTCGCGGAAGTGGGAGGTCCTGTGAAAATCATCGAGGCAGAAAAGCGCGTGCTCCAGTCGACGACAGGCGAAAAGATCGTCGACACCGCTGGAACCAAGATGGTGCATATCCCATACATCGCCAAGCAGGAAAAGAAATTCAGCTTCCTCAAGCGAGACGTAGTGAAGGTGGAAGATGGACAGAAGGTGAAAGAAGGACAGATGCTCATCCTGCACGCCAACGGCGAGGAATCAGTGGCAAGCCACAAGGGAACCGTAAAGGTCTCGAAGGGCGAAATCATCCACTCGTTCGAAGCACAAGCCATGTCTGAGCATGAAATTCCGGTTGGCTATCGCTTGATCGTGAAAGACGGTCAAGAAGTTGCTCCGGGCGACGCGCTCACCGAAGGTCAGATGGACCTTCATGATCTCTTCCGGCTCAAGGGTCAGGAATCGGTCATGCGCTACATCTTGAAAGAAGTGCTCGCGGTGTACATGTCGCAGGGTCAAAAGCTTTCCGGCAAACACATCGAGCTCATGATTCGTCAGATGTTCTCGCGTGTGTACGTGCGCGAAGCAGGAAGTTCTGACTTCTTGCCAGGACAAGTGATCGCGAAGACGCGTTGCGACGAAGAGCTTGCTCGTCTCGCACAAGATCCAAACGCGACCACGCCCGTCATTCAACAGCTCTTCCTCGGTATCACCAAGGTCGCGCTTTCGACGGAATCGTTCCTGTCTGCCGCGTCCTTCATGGAAACGGCGCGCGTGCTCATCGATGCGTCCCTCACGGGTCGTCTCGACCGTCTCGAAGGGTTGAAAGAAAACGTTATCATCGGACGTCTTTCCCCAACGGGTACCGGTTTTGTGGGCAACGAGTTCCAACAACTCGCCGACGAATACGAAGAAGCAAAGAAGTCGTAATGACAACGAAAATCCCGCCAATGGCGGGATTTTTGATTAATGGCCGCGATGATGGCGGCGATGGCGATGATGGGTGGGTTGGTTGGTATCCCCGTACGGATCGTCCATGAGTGGAGCAGGGGATGGCGCTGCACGAAGCGGAGCGCGAGGAGTTGCATCGAAGGTGATACCGGAGGGGAGGTCTCGTGTGTCGATTGGTCGTCGTTGCGAGCGTTGCCGTTCCGCGTACGCGCGGGCCATGGCTTGGTCTTCTTGTGTTTGCAGGGCGTGAGCGTAGGCGCGGACGAAGTCGGCTGACGCGTATAGGTCGATATTGACGATTTCCTGATCGGTGAGCTGACGGTTGAAGAGCTGTCGTAAGTCTTCGATGGGCGTTGCGTAGCCGCCGTTGAAGTATTCGCGAGCTCGGCTATTAGCCAAAGCTCCTAACGATCCGAGGCTTCGGATATGCATTGCAATGCGCTCCGCATCTACGTAGGATACAGCATCGCCTGACGGTTCCATATACTCTCTATGAACTTCACGAAGTGTTGCTCGGCGTTCTTCTCTAACGAATCGGAGCGCTTGACGAAGAATAGTTGCCGTTGCGCCATCAACGTCACGAAGGGTTAGCAGGGTTTGGTTATCACGAGCAAGATCTTGTCGGAAGGCACTCTCCTCGATCCCTCGAATTGCTTGGGAAAGCTCTTGTAGAGTTGCTGGGCGGCTATTGTATCGGTGGCTGCTGATATCACGCATCAGATATTCAGCTTGATGCTCGCAATCTTCGTAGCTTGTTTGGTGGCGTTCTCTTTCGGTGATACGCGTTTGTTCGGATCTTGGTCTGGTGGCGGCCGCACCGTATTGAATATTCGAGTATGCTTCATCTCTTGGGCTGGTATTTGTTGTCGCGCAGCCTTCTGCTCCGAGCATTCCTGCTGCCGTCAAAAGCGCTGCGCCTACACGGTTTTTCCAGCCTTGGTGGGTGGATAATCGTGAGCGCATGTCGGTTGGGCGTTGAGGACGTGGCGAGGCCTCCGGGGAGAACGAGCGATGGTCGGGAATGTGCATATGTTAGGAGTATATCACAGACTCGCTGATCCATTGTTCAAGCTGAAGAGAGAGCGACGAATGATCGGCGGCGAGCATCTTGGGGAGGAGGGAATGCTTGGTCATGCCCGGTATCGTGTTGATCTCCAAAAAATACGGATGACCTTCTGCGTCGATAATAAAGTCCGTCCTACTCACATGCCGCGCGCCCACGGCTGCGTGCGCGGCGAGGCCGAGTGTTTGCACGAGTTTGGTGTGTTCAGGTGAAATGGGGGCGGGACAGAGTTCTTCGGCAAGTGTTTCTGCTTCGTATTTTTGTTCGTAGCTAAAAAATGTTCCTTGTTTAGGGCGAATCAGCACGACGGGGAGCGCTCGTATACCGTTTTGATCTTCGACAACGGCGACGGATACCTCCTGACCAACGATCCAGGGCTCAACGAGCGCTGACCCTTTTGAGGCGAGAAGGACTTCGAGAGCCGCGTCGAGTGTTTCTTGCGAATCCGCGCAGCTTACGCCAATACTGCTTCCGCCATCGACCTGTTTTACGGCGACGGGGTGCTTATACAGGGCCGTGTTTTTCTGCGTGATGATTTGGCTCTCCGTGGTCGGAACGCCTGCCGCACGGACCACGGTTTTTGCAAGCCGCTTGTCTATGCTTAGCGTATGCGCGGTCACGCCTGAAAAGATATACGGCATCAAGAGGGTCTCTAGAAATCCTTGCAGAACCCCATCTTCGCCACCTCGACCATGAATAATTGGAACAACAAGATCAATCGTCGATCGTTCAGCGAGAAAGCGCTCTCGATCATGTGGAAAGTCATACGCGAGCACAGAATGCCGATCTCGAAGAAGAAACGCGACGTGCTCCGCGGATTGGAGCGATTCCTGCCGCTCACTGCTCGTTCCGCCAGAAATAATCGCGAGAGTAGACATGAGAGAAGTGTATCAACCCAGCTATTCAGACAAAAGCACCAGCTGCTATACTGCTCTCATGTCTGAATCTCGCTCATCTACCGCATGTAGTATTATGGAAAAAACAACGAACATAGTATTAGAGGGTCGCGAAATTCGTGTTGGAAAGCTGATTAAACGAACTCAAGAGGTTGCTCAAAAGTTTGGGTTTGTACGGGATAAGCGGTTTTCCATCAGTGAGTTGAATGAAGCGCGGAGAAGTCATCATACCGATGCGGAGCGTTTTGTCCTAGATATGTTTGCCGAGGTTCATCTAGCGTTAGCAGAGAGCTTGGCTGGTGATGCGCATATTCAGTTAGCATCCTTGATGAACGCGCAAAAAATGATTGAAAAGGATCGTAGGCGTAAGGATGGCTCGCCGTACTACATACATCCAGAGTCTGTCAGTCAGCAGTTATTGATACACGCACCAGAGAACTGGGAAGCCTTGAAGCAAGGAATTATTGGCGCGCTTTTACATGACTACCTGGAAGAGGGTGATGGGGCGGGTATTGAGTCTCTCGAAGAGCTAAGAGCGGCTTTCGGAGAAATGGGTTTAGAATTTGTAGAAGACCTGGTATTGCTCACGGAACCGAACTTCATCGAGAAAGGAAAAAAAGAGCGTCCGGAACTAGATGCGGCCGTGAACTATGATGCGTTGGAAGAAGCGACGGGATATCGGCGTAAACAGCTCGAGACCGTCGCATTTGGACTCCTTATGGGCGTGTCACGGTTGATGCAGCTTGTTGTCCCGGTGGATAAACTTGATAACGTTGGAGACTGCGACGTAGTCGCGAGAAAGAAGTTGGCAAAAGACTTTCCAGGAGCACCGAATCGAGAATACTTCGACGCCGTACAGCACAAGGTTGCGGAAACACTGGCGAAGTTTGTGTTTTACGGAGATCAGATTCGAGGCACGGAGTCTCAGAATTCGAAGAGCGCCATTTTAGCTGCAGTTCAAAAAAAGATCGAAGACTTATCACCCGAATGCCCGGGTCTTAAGAGAGCTATTGGGATAAGAGTCGACGAGCTTCAGAGTTTACTAGATGATTCTCGGGTGCGAGCGGCTATTTTGAGCCAGTTACGCGATTATTACCAGTCGCTTAAACTAGATACTGTTCTTGCTCGCCTCGAAAAAATATAGGCGCTCAAAGTTTTAACCCATGCCCCACGTGAAACGGGCTCTTCTTTTTATAAGAACGATGTCTCGTCCGTAATCTAGCTGGAGCGTAGTTTGATGCTCACCTTTCTCAATCCACGGGATGGACTAAGAGGGGTGCCCGTCCATGCCAAGGGAGCGCTTGGCGGGACGGGGACAGTTCTAGAGGCGTTTGATCAGTTGCTGGGCGAGCTTCGCCCAGTCTTTCCGCGGCCGCCACGGAGAGGCGGGGTCGCGGGCGAGCTCATCGGCTCTGTCGGCCTTTTCGCCGGTCTCGATGTTGATCCAGTCGAGACAGTAATAGCGGGCCTCGACCCGCATAATCGGCAGCACCAGAGGCTGCTGCCCACGAAAAAAGGGCTCTTCGTGCTCTCTGCCCACGGTGTCCAGCATCTGCTGGACTGGATCACCGTGGTGATGGTTGGTGTCCGTGAGGATGCCAACCCTCTTCACGAACGAGACCGCCTTGATGGCGATCACGAGCCCCGCGTGGGGCACGAGCGCATGTGCCGGGGTCTTGGTGACCCCCACATCCTCATAGACGTTGTGGAACTCATCCCCGAAGGGGAGTTCCATGTCCGTCATGACGACGTCCGGGATCCACGGAGCCCTCCCGGATTCGTAGCCGCCGAGGGCGTACCCCGCGCCTTCCAGGACCTCCAATCCCTCCTTCGCCGTCCGGCAAACCCGGACGTCGTGGCCCTGCTCGCGCAGGGCGTCGATGGACTCGTTGATGTTGTGGGCGGTGTCTTCGACAACCAGAATTTTCTTCATGGTCTTGTCTGCCAGCTTCTCCAGCTGGCAGCCTTTTGTTGGGGGGTCGCGAGGTGAGAACCGTTCTCAGCTCGACGGTATAAGTATACCAGACTTTCCAGTATTGTCAACCTATATGGTTGATAGATCTAATAAAAAGGCTCATATTAGCTAAAATATAGAGTATAGCCCTGTGTCTCCTTCGCTCAGCATAAGGAATCTTCTTTCTTTTTTAAGAGACTCGCTTCGCTCGTCTCTTGTATATCTATGCATCCAGGGGCTCTTCTTACTGTTTTTAGAGGCTTGCCTCGCTCGCTGTGTAGAAAACGGTCCGGAGTGAACTCCGGACCGTTTTCTGACCTTACTACCCGACCCGCCACCACGAAAAACCACACAGCCGAACGAAGTGAGGCTGTGAAAAAAATAGCGTGAATTCCTTATTCTGAACCTACAAATGGAGAGAGCTCGCCTGTGTTCTTCGTATTACCCCATAAGGAGGCCGTAGTTCTGACAAGGCGCAACAGAAAATCGTTCACCTAAACCTCCATTTTTCGCTATACTAGCGTTATGCTCACCTCTTCTTGGGAAAAGCGTCTGTCGGAGCTAAATTTCACGACACATGACGCCGTTGTCTACGAAGCGCTTATCAGGCAAGCGCCGTGTTTAGCGGGCGCGCTTATTGCGGTCACGGGACTGCATCGCAACGTTGTCTATACCTCGCTTGAACATTTAGTTGCGCGTAAGCTCGTCGCAAAGCAAGAAACGCGTAGCGGGGCCCGGTTTTCTCTTGCGGATCCGAGTTGTTTGCGTGAAGAATTTCTCGAGAAAGCGGAAATCGCCTCACAGGTCGTTGAAGAAATACGCGCACGCTTACAGAATCCCGTGCCCACAATCACGGTCCATACGGGTAACGACGAGTACCTCTCGTTGCTTACGAGCTTGTTGAAGCGCTTGCCTGTTGGGGCAACAAAGTACGTTCTCGGTACCGGTGGCGCGGCGTTTATGGACACGACGATGCAACCAATTTGGAAGCCGTATCACGATGTGGTGCGCGCACGCGATATTCGCATTCGTATGATTGCCTACGAACATCAACGCTCCGCGATTGAGCCTCGGACGAAGCCACTCTCGTGTTATGACGTACGCTACTTGTCGTCTGCGCTCGAAAATCCTTCGGGTCTACACATTTACCCGGAAGCTGGCACGGTACTCACGATTCTGTATTCAAACGAACACCAACCCGTCACCGCCATCAATATGCAAAACCCCGCGCTCGTTCAGGGGCACTTGAATGTGTTTGAACAGCTTTGGAAAACCGCGAAATAACGTGGTTTAGTGAGGATGGTGGAAATTCGGTGCCTGATACGTGCCTGGCAGCGAGAGCGAGATTTATGCTAGGGTAGAGGGGTATGGCAATGTCTACAAAACCTCGTACGCAGAAATCAAAAGCGCCAAGCCAGCGAACGCCTCAAGCGCATTCTGCTGCCAAGCGCGCTGCTTTAGATATTGTTACGCGTTACGGGGAGGCTCTGAAGTCGCTTTCAAAACGTTGATGTGTTGGTACGTTACCCAAGTCTTGAAGATCTGGAACATTTTAAGGGCGTTTTATTTGCTTACGGCCACCCATATTTACCGTCTTTGGACGAGCGCTGGTCTAGTGACGTGTTCGCTATAAAAAATCACCGCCGTCCAGATGGGAATAAGCGGAGCGCTTTGTGTTGTTACATCTATTTGTTAGCACTAAATGGAAAAACAAGTCTCGTGCCGGGAGGTGAGCTGGAAGAGTTGGCGGTCATGGTTGCGTCGTCGCGTGGGAATAGTGAGAAAGAGCTCTTGCCGATGCTGCAAGATATTTTTTCGATACAAGTATCAAATGTCTAAATATGCGCATTCTTGGTATTGATCCTGGGTTTGACCGAACGGGGTTTGGGGTGATTGATGTGCAGGGTGGGGTGATGAAATGGGTGTATCATGGGTGTTTGCAGACGGATAAAACCTCTGAGTTTTCGTTTCGATTGCAGCAGGTTCGTGATGCGGTCGCAAAAACGATTCATCATTTTACACCAGAGATCGTGGCCGTCGAAGAGCTTTTTTTTCAGACGAACGCGCGAACTGCTATTAAAGTAGGAATGGCGCGTGGGGTGATTTTTTTAGCGATCGCAGATGCGCGCATCCGCGTGATCGAACTGACGCCGAATCAAATCAAACAAGGGCTCACGGGATATGGTAAGGCCGAAAAAAAAGCCGTTCAAGAAATGGTTCGCATGACGCTAAAACTCGAAGAGATCCCAAAACCAGACGACGCCGCAGATGCGCTCGCCATCGCGATCGTTGGAGCGCATGCCGCGAAACATCCGGAGAACCGTAAGTAAAAACGGGAAGGTTCTTCGCTCAGAATAAGGAATCCACGTTGATTTTTTATGGCTCGCTTCGCTCGCCATGCGACAGGGTCCGGAGTCGACTCCGGACCGTTTTAGCGCGAGAGACGAGATAGATCTATGAATACACAAGAGACGAGCGAAGCTCGTCTCTAAAAAAGGAAAAAGATTCCTTATTCTGAACCCGGAAACAAAAAAGAACTCGCTTTGAGTTCTTTTTCACGTTTCTCCTTGAGAGATCCAATCATGTTGGATGATCATTCAGGAGAAGAAGACGTGCTGCACGAGGCGCACCATCTTCTTCCAGAGTCACGGAGCCGCCGTGACGCGGGGGGCGGTCACCCGGCGATCATCGCCCGGGTGGACCAGTAGCGGACCGACTCGGCCCACTGCTCGGAGGTGTACATGGCCGCGGTGCCGCCGGGGAGTCCGAGCTGGTTCCGTGCCATCGTCATCGGTGTGAGCGGCTCGGGGCCCTCGGTCGGTCGGGCGTTGATCGAGACCAACTCCCAGTCGGCCTCCGTCGAGTACTCGTTCCCCTCGAGAAGAGCGTCGTGCCGGTACAGTACCAGATCAACATACGCCGCGGGCAACTTGGTCCCGCCAACCGCTTCGACCGAGATAAACGGTAGTTCGCCTTCTCGCCGCGGGGCGAACTTTGCGCGGAGCGCGGTCTCAGGGGTGACCTCGACCACGCCGCAGAAGAATCCCTTCGGATCCACGCGTACGAGGACGACCCCGTCTCGGTATCCCGGCGTCACAGAGAGGGGCGCGATTCGCGCAAGCTCAGCCGCACCATCGACGCCACCCTCGTAGTGGGAGAATGGCGACGCGGCGACCTGCCGACGAACGAAATCATTGACGCTCACCGACCCGGAAAACAGGGGCTGGCTCATGTTTTTTGAGTACCTTCTCCCCGTTGAGGATGGGGTTCCGTTCGAGCGTTACATCTACTCTTGAGACACCCGACGGAGTCGGATTGTCATTCAGAGCCGGAAGGTGTGCAGCAGGTGCACTACCTTCCGTAAGTTCAGACCGGGGCCGACACATCGGCTAGGTCCGGCGCCAGCACCTTCACCCGACGCGGTCCGCCGGGGAGTCGTTGGAACTTGCCTTCGGCGTTCCGCGCGACAGGGAAGAAGATCGGGTGCCCATTCTCGCGAAACACGATGAGCACTTCTTCGAGGTGGACCTCTTTGTTGGGCCCGTTGCTAATGTAGCGCAAGCCGACCCAGTTTCCCTTCTTCGTGGGCCCCTGTGCGCAGCAGTACCCGACCGCCCAACCATCCTTGGGGAGTTTTTCCAGGACACTCTCCACCTGGCCGATGAACGCACCGCAGTAGCCAGGGTTGTGGTCCTGGTACGCGGCAAGCACCGCGTCGCGGACCGAAGCGGACGAGAAGCCCACATACTTGATATGAGAAGCCATCATGGAACCCGTGAGGCTCATCGCGTGCTGCTGCGATATGCAGCGGGACGGATATCTCCTCGCCAGCAAGGTTCATACATGAACCGCGCTTGCGAAAAGATATAAGCAGAAAGCCTCACCCGGGGTGGGTGAGGCGATCACGCGTATCCCTTCTCTCGACGATCATCAAGTGATCAGCAGAGAACGGACCCCGACCGTAGAACACGGTCGGGCGGCCAGCGGGGGCCGAGTTTTAAGCTAGCGGCGGTTTCCAGGACGAGTCCTGGGCCGTCGCGACGTCGCCTCGAGGCGACGTGTTCGCTCCTCGACGAGTTGCTCCTCGAAACGCTTCGCTTCCGCGAGGCGTTCGAGGTACTCACCGAGTCCCGTCCAGGTCGTGAGCCGTTCAAGGTCACGCTGGAGACGGAAGTGGAGGTAGCTACCCTCCACCGCACTAGGTAGGAGAGTCATGAGCATGGCGACGAGCTCCTCCACCGTTTCCGGTGTCAGCCATCGAGCCATGAATGGGTTCAGCGCACTATCTACGCGCTGGAAGAGGAAGTCGATCTCCTCCTCTCGCCGTTCCAGTTGGCGAACCCACGCCTCGAGCGACTCGTCTCGAGGACTTGTGTCGCGTTCCTCCGTCAGGTAGTCGGGTTCTTCGCCCTGTGACTCCCTCGAGAGGTTCGCGGTGCGGGCCTGATAGGCGCGAGCGATGGCGGTTAGGTCATAACCGCGGAGCTCTTGCTTCTCAGACCAGGTGCGAGGGGACTTGACGTACTCCCCCTTGACGTCGCGGCGCCGGGACCGCGAGAACTCCGGCTGGGTGTTATTACCCATGGAGATCCGCATCGAGTACGTCGATACGGAGGGAATGAACATGCGAGCGACAAGCGGTGTTGCGTGCCTGTGCTCGGGAGAGTATCGGGAATCTCTCCATGTTGGTCGAATAGTCGCGTAGGGACGAATAGTCGATCCACATGGAGAGCCGTGCCTCCGAAGAAACACGGGAGCGATCCTCCACTTTTTGCTCAAGCGAGTTGAGCAGATAGTGCAGGACTCCTTCAGGATGAAGGAGTGCAGGCGCGGCACGGGGTGCCGCGCGCGTTCGATGCGCCGGGGAGGCGCATCAGGCCGTGGCGGAGAGCGTGGCCGGAGCGGCCGAGAGGACCGTCTTCGGAGGAGCGTAGGCGCTCACCTCCTCGTCCGTGATCGGCGGACACACGGGTCCGCGCGCGTTCCGTGCCTCGCGAGTCGCGTGAACCGCGCCCGCCTGCCGGCGCATCTCCCAACAGACCGGCGCGAGCTGAACGCGCAGCGACCTGAGAGGAACCGGGCACCGCGCGGTCTCGCGCAGTGTCCGATGGACCGCGAGGGCGGTGCGCGACTTGAGGTCGCGCTCCTCCGCCGTGCCTTCCGGCATCCGACGGATCCAGGCCAGCGCTGCTCTCGCAACGATGACCTGGAATTGGGTTTCGAGACGCTCGAAGAGCGTCACGACGCGAGCCTCTCCGCTCGCGAGGCCCACGATGAGATCGTGGGCGTTGAGGTTGATGCCGGCGTTGACGCCTGCCGGCTTGGCGTCGCGGGAGTTGGGGCTCCGCGAGTGGCCCATGGCGTTGGGGCGCATGGTCGTGTTGGTCCACGAGGTGAACCAGCGTGATCATACGTCCCATGCTCCGGCATTTCTGTAGAATCGGAGATTCTGCAGAAATGGGGAGGCCGGTCGTCTTAGGGGACGACCGGCTCAGGACTGAGCTTGCGTGCGCTCAGCCTAGGTTTGTAGGTCAGCACGTTGACCTCTTCCCGCCATCAGTTGGCGGGGGTGGCCGCGGCCTGGGGGGCGGAGGTCGGGGGGACGACGATGGTCGTCGCCTTCGCCGCCTTCGCCGCCTTCGCCCGCGCGGTCGCGCGCGCCTGGCCGAGCTTCGGGTCGGCGAAGGCCTCGCACGCCTCGACGACCTTGGCGCGCTCGGCGTCGTCGGTCGCCGCGTTGAAGCGGCTCCGGGCGCCGGCGATCAGGGTCTCGCCGTTCGCGCGTTCCACGTAGTTCTTCGACGTGAGCGCGGCCTCCAGACGGGAGCGGAGCTCGTCCGTCTCGGACCGCGGCGCCACGGCCTTCTTGGGCGCCGGGGCCACCGTCGCCGCCGCGGCCTGGACGGCCTGCGTGGGGGTCGGCGCCTTGCCGAGCAGCCGCTCCGCCAGGGTCGGCGCCTTGGAGGGCGCGACCGGGGCGGGCTTCGTCTGCTGGGGCGAGGGCGCGGAGGCCTGCGCCTTCGCGCGGGCCGCCTTGCCGGCGTTCACCTCGGCCTGGCGGGCCTCGACGGCGGCCTCCCAGTCCCGGACGGTGCGCAGCTTCTCAGCCTGCACCTCCGTGACCTCGATCCCGAGCCGGTCGGCCTGCTTGCGCAGCTCGACCAGCTTCGGGCCGTGGGTGGCCTCGGCCTGTCGGAGGTTCGCGGCGAACCGCCGCGTGTTCTCGTCCTCCAGCCGACAGACGAAGTCGACCAGCCGCTGCATGAGCCAGCGGAACGAGGCGCTCTTCACCGGCTTCCCCTCGTAGAGGTCGCCGATGTAGCGCTCCGCGTCGTTCCGCCAGATGAAGTTCCCGGGGATCATCTCGCAGAAGGCGAGCATGATCTCCGGCTTCGGGAGGTGCGGCTTGAGCGCCGCGCTCAGGACGACGTAGTCGCCCTGGCGCATGTCGCGCGCGCGGCCGAACGCGGTCCCCAGCTTGACGAGCGTCTCGGGGTGCCGGATGTCACCAGTCACCTCGAGCCACTCGGTCTGCTCGGTGGCGCGGACCTCCTCACCGTTGAGGCTGGCCTCGGCGGTGCGCCGCATGAGGCACACCGCCTCGAGCGCGATGCGGGCGGGGGTGAACCGTCCCTCGAACAGGTGCCCGACGGAGCGGACGACCCGGAGGTCGTCCTCCCGCAGGCCCTGCGTGAGGCGGTCCACGACGCTGCGCGTGGGCATCGCCACCGCGTCCGCGTGGTCGCGGAACGTGACGGCGCGCTCGGGCGCCTCCTTCACGATCGCCGCGAGGCGCTCCTCGGCGGCCACGAGGGCCGCGAGGGTGGAGGTGAGGTCGAGCGCGCCCTTCGTCTTCTTCGACATGGTGTTCACATTCCCGTCGACTCTTCGCCGACGGGTCCTTCTTTTTGGAAATCCACGGAACATGATGCCGCCTTACGCCGACCGGGATTGGTCAGACGCTGGCGGGCACCTCGGCTTTGAATCCCGATACGCAATGCGCATCGGGAGCCTAAGGGAGGCGGCCGGCAGGATCCGTGATCGCGACGTTCAACGTCTGTCACGGTGCCGGCGAGGTGAAGGAGCGGGCCGCACCAATCGGGTGCGAGTGGGACATCCGTCGACGACGGATGGTTCTCTCTAGGACGGCTAGAGAACCGCTCGGGCGCCAACCGAGCTTTTCATCCCCTGAAATCCTTCGGGGGAGGCGCGGTTTGTGTCATGTGAGCGTACCTACATCTCGCGCATGATGTTCCTCCGTCTTTCGTGGCGCGGTACCGGCCCCCTTCTGGGTGGCCGGCGGGTGAGCGTCGCTCGAGGTCGTGGTCACGGCGGTCAGCGGTGTACGCTGCCGACGGGATGCCTCGTCGCGACGCGGGGTGACAATGGCGTGCGAGCACCGTTCCTTGCTTCACGAAAGCACAGCTTTCGTTCATCGCTCGAAACGGTGGCTCAGGAACAACCCTGTCGCACTCCTCTTTACGCTCGATCAGGATCAAGCGAAAGGAGGGGTGCTCGACGATGTGCGGTCGTCGAGAGAATTCTCGCATGGTCGGCGGGGCAGCGTAGTCGCTGCGTGGCCATCGAGAACATTCAGATCGCCGAGCCGCAAGCGGCAGGGCTAGTCCACAGCTGACGCTGTCGGCCATCCGTGAGCATCCGCTGCGCCTCGGCGCTTGGATGGAGTTCACGGGGTGGTTCCACGGCCTTCTTGATCCTTGGATCTTGAAGTGGGAGCCTTGAGTGTACACCGGCTGGACATCCGATGTACGAGGCCTGCTCCGGAGGTTGGACCCCGGAGCGTTTGATAAAGTGCGATGTGGGGTATTTCACGTTCGATGCACTCGAGACTCGCTCGATCGAACGGGCCTTCCGGCTTTTTCAGCATTTCTTACTGTCACGCGTGCCGATCTCGATTAGCGTGAAGGAGTGAAATGCTGGCGCCCTTTTCACTAGGCGCGAATGTTCTGACAGAGCAGGACCATTTTTCCCGTCCTTTGCGGGGGGTGCTCGCCGTTTTGAGGGGCGAGGAAGGGGGTTGTGGTTTGCGCGGCGCGGGGTGCGCGCGGCGCGGCGGGTGTCAGTGGCGCCGGGCGAGGTGGCACATTGCCGCGCCCTCCATGCAGGAGGGCTGTGCCCGGCAGGCGGCCTTTCAGCGGGGGATCAAGAAAACCACGGAGCTGATGATACCCAGAGGGTGATCATTCCGTGGTCCTCGATCTGCTGTGAAGGTCGCGCTGACAAGGGATAGTATGCCATATTTTGTCAGTGTTGTCAAGGGTCCCTATACACTTAATTAGCTATTTCCCTAAAATAAGCCAAATATTACGATTTTGTTGTAAGAATAAGGAGTCTTCTTCTTGTTTATCGAGGAAAAAAGGTTTTTTAACCTATATATAGGTGTATGGCAAGAATAAGGAATCTTCTTTCTTTTTTCGAGAGACTCGCTTCGCTCGTCTCTCGTGTATATCCGCATACCCATAACCAAAAAGAGCTCCGCGTAGCGGAGCTCTTTGAAAAGAATATGCGTATTTCCTTATGGGGGTAAAGGCCTCACGGCTGATGCGTGAGGCAGGGTAAGCTATTCGCTTTTCGGATCAGATACGTCCAGAATCTCAATCTTCACGTATTTATATCCAGAGGTGGGCCGATGCCCGTACCCGTTCCAAGGCTCTGCGGGAATATCTGGATGCCTTGGCGGCGGAATATTCTTTTCGGTGTGGTAGGCCACGACCGCTTCCCAAGAAGCATAGAACCTGACCGGGATATCAAGGGCCCAGTCATCCCAATTGACCAGCATGAAGCCTTCCGTTGTTTTCATGATCGCTCCTCGGACAGCGGTGGTTAGGGGCTGTCTCGCATGAAGGATCCATCATTGATGAATCATTTATGTGAGATGTCCACGTAGAGGGTCTACGTGGACAGCGCCCGCTCCGGCGTTCGACGATCAGTCGAAGAGGCCGCAGCCGACCTCCGGCGGGCCACCGGGGTCGTCCTCCCGCTCGGGGGCGGCGGGCTTCGGCCGGCGACCCCACTTCGAGCTGGGGGGCTCGTAGAGGTTGTCTCGGCGCAGGACCGCCGGGAGCTCGTCTCGCGTCGGGATGAACCCGAGCGAGAGCTCCTCGTCACGAGGCCCCGGGGGGCAGATCGTGACGGTCGGGCGGCGGGTGTGGGGGGTGGTCATGGAGGCCTCCATCAGCAGGGTTTCACCAAGGTACCGCGGGGATATTCCACCCCTTGTATACCGTGGTTCATCGCCGTGCTCGAGGAAGCGTTCTCTTTCGTACGCTTTTTCGAGCAGGGAGATATCGCCTTCTTCATTCAGAGCTTGGAGAGAGGTCAAGCATCTGAACAAAGAAGGGGATCCGTGAAGAGCGTCACGGAGCGCATTGGCGGACAGGGATGCCGAGCAGTTCATTGACCTCGAGTAGCAGGTAGGGGTCTTTCCGGAGGAGAAACCCACGACCAAGCCTTGCTCTGGATTCAACGATCTCGCCCGCCCGTCGCTCGACGAGGGATACGCCAGTGACGTAGTCACCGAGCGCATAGCAGTGGATCCATGCGTACCACTCGCCTTCTGCGAGAAGCGCATCGAGCCGCACGGCTCGCACGCCTTCACTTAGACAGGAGTAGCCGAGTGCGGATCGGCACCCATGGTCCAGCAGAGAGAACCAGGGTGCGTACGGCTCCATCGTGTCGGGCAGATCCTCGACCGACTCGCGCGGCTCCCATCCTGTCTCGGCCCTCAGCAGGTCTTCGACCGTGAGGAACCGCTCCCAGATCGAGAGGGACGAGGCGGCGAGCATTCTGAAATGCGTCCCCATGTGGACCTCTGAGGGCTGGCGGGGGAATTCCCGGGTGTTGCCCTCCTCTGAACAAAAATGCTTTTGGTCAGGGGAGGGCGGTCGATATCCAGACAAGCATCGTGGACTCGACCATCAGCCTGTAAAGGAGAACTCCCTCTGTACCCACAAGCGGGTTGTGATCACAGAGGGAGGCGCTGGCGAAGATTCGCCGAGCGCGAGGGGAGGGGTCGTGAGACCCCGGAAAAGTGGCGTGAAAAAGGGTGTTCCAGTGTGGGCTCTGTCGCACTGTCCATCCAGTTTCTTCTGAGAGTCATCACCGCTGTCATCTTTGCCGCGACGTTGGTGGGACTCATCAGCCGCTCCTTACGGAGCTTGCGGTTCCATTTTTTTCAAGCATCCCACTACGTGAGTGCTGCCCAGGCCAGGATGCACTGGGAAATGGCTTCGCGCGCGGCCCTCTCCAGGTATATGAGGGTCCGCGAGAACGTTGGCTTGCCAGCCTGCGTCCTCAGAGAGTTCTTGCCGTAGGTAGGCCACCGCCCTGCTGTCGCCGGGCCATGTCTACCTACGTTGACAGAACGGGGGAGAAGGAAGCCGGCAAGCTCCTTCGCCCCCAGGGGACGGTTCTGAGCGCTCAGAACCGGCGGCAAGCGACATCCCGCTTCACGCACCAAGCGAGTTGCCTCGTTCGGCTCCCATTCTCCTTATCTTATCGCAACAGGTTGTGATGAGATAAGGAGAATGGGCGGTGCGTAGATCGCTGAGAGCAAGTCCGCGAGAGAACCCTATCACTCTTCGACAGTCTTGTCAAGGGGTGGTTTACAGATCACCTTCTTCATCCAGAGCCCGGAGAGAGATCAGGCGTCTGAACGAAGAAGGGGACGCGTCCTGCGAACCAGCGGGAAGCTGGGAGGACGCGTGAGGGGGAAAGACCGGGGCGGCCCCGCCGGATTCAGGTGTTGAACTGAATCGACCAAGGGCGGAACCGGGGCTCGGCTGGGTCGAGCGGGCAGTAATGGGTGGCGATCTCCCAGGCCTCCACGAAGGTCAGCTCGTCGGTGATGACGACTTCGTGAAGCGGGGCGCCATGGGGATCCTCGACGATCTCCACCACCCGCCAGCGGTCAACTAACAAATCCTGCTCGGTAGGGAGGCTTCTGCCATCGCTCCCAAACTGAATCGTTACGTATCCTCCAACCGTACGGAGGGGGAGGGCGTCGATCTCCTCGGGGGTAGTGGGGATCTTCAGCCCCTGTGCAGACGCTCGCCAGTAAAGAGTCTCATCGTCTACGGCGGCCAAGGAATCGGTAAGACTAGACTCATGAATACAGGTATTGCGCTGCTTCTCGACCTCGTGGTCAAGTCGTTCGCGCAGAGACTGCACCTCCGCGGCAATTGCACCAAGACTCGACTCACAATCAAACTCAGTATAATCCAACGAGTGACCCGCATTGGTGGGGTCGGTGCTGCTCAGGAGCCGCACCTTCCCGTTCGTGGTCCGAACGAGGGAGAAGCCAAGAAGCGCGGGAGCGCCCATGGTGGTTTATTCCGACGGTTTCTTGAGCCGTCAGCTCCTATGGAAATTCTTCTCATGCTTTGTCGCCACGGATATTCCACCGCGTGATCAAAAACATGTTCATCGAACCCCCTTCTTCATCCAGAGCCCGGAGAGAGATCAGGCGTCTGAACAAAGAAGGGGGTTCCACGCTCGTGCATGCACGAGCGTGGACAGTTTTGGACTCTGCAAGCACTGGTACCGCGATGGTCCAGTGTGCTTTCTTGCAGATGTTTTTTGCGCTGAGCATGAGAGAAGAATCTCTCGGAAGGGGGCTCAACGACGTCTCTCCCGTGCTTGAGGATTGGGGAGAGCTTATATGTCCCTTCAGTAAGCATCTTCCTGCGTTTGGTGAATGCAGGGGTGCTCACGAACGAAATCATGAAGAGCGGAGAGCCTGAGGTGCTCAGGCCACAGACCGACGAACCGTTCTTCGGTCCGACCGATCACCCGAGCCACATGCTCCACCGCCATTTTCAGACAGGCGTCGCAGAGTTCGGGCTCCTCCTCCGGGGGCGGGTCGAAGTTGTCGTACCACGCCCCATGGTCGTCGTCCTCCAGCTCTTCCCAGTCGGGCTCGATCGCCCACTCGAAGAGCTCTTGACCGTTCTTTTCCATGGTTTCTCCTTTCCGCTCTTGGCTCGCGCCTTGAGCACCCGGACTTCTCGCGCATGGAACGCAAGATCTCCGCTGCTTGAAATTTGATGTCCTTGGGATGCGTATGTTGCGTTGACCTCGCAACAGGAGCGGAATTGCTCCCCCAAGAACACGCAAGCAGTATCCGTTTCGTGGAATCTTCGGTGGGTTACGCCCATGCACACGCTCCGGCATTGGCGCCGGAGATGGTCGCGCATCGCTTGGACGCGCGCCATTCAGAAAAGGGGAAGCAACTCCCTTCTCGATTGAACGCTCCAGCGAGTGAAGCGTTCGACCGAGAATTCCACGACAGAGGCCGTGCGGGCGTGTGGTGAAAAGCTCGAGTGCGTGCGTCCATTTGACTGCTATGAGCAGAAGGGGTGGACGCGCCCGGTGCGGGTCTTTGTGTGAGCGGTTTTGCCTCCGCTGAAGATCTTTTCTGTCGGTTATTCCTCCGCTCTGGTTCAGGCGTTCGCCAGATTCGCCCCGTTTTGCAGGTCGGTACTGGATGGTTTCTTCAGGTTCAGGACCTGGCGGGAATCACCCGAGCGAGAGTCGTTACTTTCCCCTCACTGTCTCGCGGCGGTGAGGGAGAGGGGTGGTCAGAACTTCAGGTGCTTCGCGACGACCGCGACGACCTGGTCGATCGTGAGGGCGGAGCTCACGCCCTGAGGGCTGCCGCCGATCGTGGGGGAGCCGCCCCAGCCCGGCTCGAGCGTGGCGAGCTCGGCGAGGGCAGCACGGATGTCCGCGAACTTTGCCTCGAAGGCGCAGATCGTGAACTTCCGGTGCGCATCACCAGCTCCCAGCTTGAAGCTCGGATTGAGGGCGACGACTACCGGGGCCAGCGAGTAGCCGACCGAGGTGGCCGCACGGTGCGTCGACTCGACGACCGCGATGCGGCCGTCGGTACGGGTCTCGGACTTGATCGC
>CAYTGF010000015.1:25672-30252 GCA_964437285.1 uncultured Gammaproteobacteria bacterium | reverse complement strand
CCTCGCCTTAGGACCGACTAACCCAGGGACGATTCGCGTTGCCCTGGAAACCTTGAGTTTACGGTGGACGGGGTTCTCACCCGTCTTAGTGCTACTTATGCCGACATTCTCACTTCTGATCGCTCCACGGTGGCTCACGCCTTCCGCTTCTGCGCTGATCAGAATGCTCCTTTACCGATCCCGCCAGTAAACTGGCGCAGATCTCGCGACTTCGGTGTCATGCTTAGCCCCGGTAAGTTTTCGGTGCCGAGCAGCTTGACCAGTGAGCTGTTACGCTTTCTTTAAAGGATGGCTGCTTCTAAGCCAACCTCCTGGTTGTATAAGCCACTCAACGTCCTTTTACACTTAGCATGAACTTTGGGACCTTAGTCTGCGATCAGGGCTGTTTCCCTCTTGTCCTGTGGAGCTTAGCCCCCACGGACTGACTGCTGGGAACACTTAACGGCATTCGGAGTTTGGTTGGGAGTGGTAGGCTTGCGCCCCCAGCCCCATTCAGTGCTCTACCTCCGTTAAGTTATGAACCAGCGCTAGACCAAAATCTATTTCAGGGAGAACCAGCTATCACCCAGCTCGATTGGAATTTCACCCCTAGCCACAACTCATCCCCGAGTGTTGCACGGCTCGTGGGTTCGGACCTCCAGTTATCTTTCGATAACCTTCATCCTGGTCATGGCTAGCTCGCCGGGTTTCGGGTCGTGTATACGCCACCAAAACGCCCTATTAAGGCTCGCTTTCACTGTGGCTTCGCCCCCTCAGGGACTTAACCAAGCGACGTATAGCACACTCGTCGGCTCATTCTTCAATAGGAACGCTGTAACGGACTTGCGCCCGCTCCAACTCCTTGTAAGCGTATGGTTTCAGATACTATTTCATTCCCCTCTCGGGGTACTTTTAAGCTTTCCCTCACGGTACTAGTTCACTATCGGTCAGGAAGAGTATTTAGCCTTGGCACATCGTCGTGCCTGCTTCCAACGAGGTTTCTCGGCCCTCGTTGTACTTTGGATCTGGAACCGAAGGTTCGCAGTAGTTTCGTTTACCGGGCTATCACCGTCTTTGGCTCCTCTTTCCAGAGGATTCAACTACTATGCAAATCTCTTCGTGCGCTACATGGGTCACGCATGCTCCGTCCCGCAACCCTATTCTGAAGGCGCCCCACGGCCTCCCTCTTATCCGCGGCTAAACTTGCGTTCAACTCGGTGTGAGAGTTCATACAGAATAGTTTTGGCTGTTCCCGTTTCGCTCGCCGCTACTAAGGGAATACTGCAGGCTTCTTGTCTCTCCAAGACCATTACTGATCTTGAGAAACAAGAGGTCTGCTATGTTTTTTTCTTTTCCTCTAGGTACTGAGATGTTTCACTTCCCTAGGTTCCCACGCAACGACCTATGAATTCAGTCGTTCGTTCTCAGTCTTCAACTGAGAGGGTTTCCCCATTCGGACATCTCCGGATCAAAGGTTGCTGCCACCTCCCCGGAGCTTATCGCAGGCTGCCACGTCCTTCATCGGCTCTTCGCTGCCTAGCCATCCACCATACGCCCTTACGTGCTTCAACCATCCGGGCTCTGATCAAAGATCAGCGGATGGAGAAAAATCAAAGGTGTACTACTTAATTACAAGTCTTACAAAGTTCATCCACAAGAGAAGGTTACCCTTTCTGGTAGAATGAACCATGAAGATGCCTTGCACATATCTTCTTCTGATATGTTGCAATTGCTTTCTTTGATTGTCGAAGTTCCGTCTGCAGCCCTTGCGTCACGAAAGCGACCTACGTCGTCTCCGTTTCGCAGGGAGACAGACACGGGCTGAGGTCGATCAGGGATCGCTGCCAGCCTGTGGCTATCTCGAGGTCTTTTGATTCAAAGGTGGTCAGATTGTATAGAAGCGCTTAGGGGTTGTCAAGAGCCCTAAATAAAGGGCAAAATTGACTTATTCACAGGTATGCATTCTTTTACCATCCTCGCTCTAGGAAAAGCCCAGGAATCCTGGCAAACCGAGGCGATCGCCCAGTACCTGACCCGCTTAAAGCCGTATGCCGCGGTGAAGCTTATCGAGATTCCAGACGAAGCAGAATCCGCGACCACCTCGACCGCCCAGCTTCGCCATCGCGAATCGGAGAAGCTTCGACGACAGATCCCGAGCGGGAGCACGATCATCGCGCTCGATGAAACCGGGAAGAGCCTGTCTTCGCAAGAATGGGCGGATTTCCTCGAGCGAGAAGCGGAGCGCGGGACCCCTCTCACGTTTTTGCTAGGTGGGGCAAATGGCCTTGATCCTGAGCTTCGCACCAGCGCTCGTACCACGATCTCTTTTGGCAAGCACACCATGCCACACATGCTCGCAAGAATCGTGCTTTTGGAACAGCTCTATCGAGCAGAAACTATTCTGCGCGGCAAAACGTATCATCGTTAACACGGTGCGGAGAAGTGAATGACACGGTATACTTGCATTCTATGTCGTCCCTTGAACATGTACCATCCACGCCACCGCCAGAAGCGTTGCAGCGTCGACCGGTGCGAGCCATTCCACCACCAATACCAGAAGCAGCTCTTCGAACACGAAAACCGACGCCGCTTGCTATCGAGTCAGGACCGAGACCATTTACGCTTCACGCGGCAGAAGCCACGCACGCGTCTAAAGAACACCCCGAGCGCAATGAGGACGCCGCTTTCTATTCCACCGCGCGCGGTATCAGCTTTGTTGCGGATGGCATGGGAGGCGTTCCTGCGGGCGAGCTCGCATCTGGCGTCGCTGCTTCAATTCTCACGAGAGAATCGCTTGCTGATCTAGAAAAAAATGCCCCATCAGAAGTGGACAAAACCGCCATGAAGCTTGTCCGTCGGGTATTCGATGCAGACACGAACACTCCCCTTACAAAAGATGCCGTTGAAGTTGCTACGCAGGAACTACTCAGCGTGATGAATGATCAAATCGAGCAGAAAGTTCAAAAGAGTGATGCGGCCTTAGACCGTGCAGCGAAATATCTGCACGAACGAGGAAACATTCCTAATCCTATTGACTCCGTCACGGGAAAGATTGACCGGAGCCGACTCAGTACTGAAGCAAGACGGTTGACCGAGGTCGCCGCCAGCATGATTGGGACCACGGCATCGCTCAGCAAGATCTGGCGTGACAAAGAAGGCAAGCCCTTCGTAACACTTGGAAATATTGGTGACAGCCGCACCTATATTCTCCGCAAGGGAGAACTGATCCAACTCACGGAAGATCACTCCCCTCTCACCACCTTGAAGCGATTAGGCGTAAAAGATATCGAAGGACGCCCATTAAGCGACGAGGACGGCACCGAACAACGCATACAAAAAAGCACACTGATCGAACTTGCGGACTCGCACCCTGAACTCCGACTTGCCGCCACGAAGGTTCTGAGCAGTCCTGGCGACACAGTAGAGTTGCGCACAATTCGCAACATCATCACCGGCGCGCTAGGAAACGCGTCTATAAATAAACGCGAGAACGGTATCGCCTTCGAACCACACATCAGTACCCACGCTCTTCAGGAAGGTGATCTCCTCCTCTCTTGCACCGACGGGCTCATCGACAACCGAAAGCGCTCACGCATGCAGGAAATCGCGAACCTCTATCAACATCAAGGGCCAGAGGCCGTCGCGAAAGCGCTCGCGGACGACGCGTATCACGCCTCACTGCAGTCAGATGGAAAGAAAGATGACATTCGTGTTGTTGCGACGAAGATTCGTTTTGCAAACTAGGCCACAAGCCTAGTTTTGCTGACCCTGGACAGAATCTTGTGAGCACGGCGCGTGGGTTATAGCATGCGCGGCGGAGGTGCAACGTGCAGGAACCCCTCAAAGTTGAAGATGAGCTGCGAGAGCGTTTTCTCGCGAGTCTCCCCGATCATGTTCGTCGCCAGATCGAGTCACTTCTCGATCACCAGCTGAGCGATGTTGGAGAAGCGTACGTCTGCTTTGGTCCGATGTGCGGAGGCAAGAGCAATACTGCCAACACCATCGCGCAGTTCATCCATGTTGGACGTAAACATCTCCCCCTCATTCGCATCAAGCCGAGCGGCGATAAGCGCAACCCGGACAGTTTCTACTCCCGCGTGGGCATCGAAACCAAGGAAAACGTTCACGTCATCTCGGGCCGAATGGAAGACGGACTGATCGAGAATCTCAATACGCTTCTCGCTGAACCATGCCTCGCACTGATCGACGAGATGCACTTCTTCGGCTTTGATCCCAACCCTGAAGTCGAACGCCGCAACGCGGAAGCAATTCGCGACTGTCTTCGTGCCGCCATGTATCGCGGTTGTCACATCGTCGTCGGTGGGCTCGACATGGATGCTATGTGCAACATCTTCCAGCTCATGATGTTGCTCCTCGCGGACAATGACTACGTCAAAGTCCACTGTCACGCCAAATGCTCCATCTGTGGCGATCGTCAAGCGACCAAGACGCAGCGCCTGCAGTACAGCAAACCCGCATCAGCGTCGCTGCCGCGTCTCATCTCGGACGATGATCCCGAGTACCCAGACGTCACCTACGAGCCTCGCTGCCGGCGATGCTACGTCGTCCCCGGCCTCCCCTGATTCAATCGGGGATTTTTA
>CAYTGF010000015.1:0-25572 GCA_964437285.1 uncultured Gammaproteobacteria bacterium | reverse complement strand
TGGGCGGATGGTGAAATTGGCAGACACGCCAGCCTTAGGAGCTGGTACCGAAAGGTGTGAGGGTTCAAGTCCCTCTCCGCCCACCATAAAAATACTCGTCGTACGACGAGTGTTTCTTTTCCTGCTCACGCGCTACACTGCAGGCATATGCCCCACGACGAACTCCTCGACCTTGTAAACGAACACGATGAAGTCATCGGCGTCATGCCTCGTTCTGAGGTGTACGCAAAAGGGTTATCAAACTTCCGCGCTGCGAATGGGTTTATCCGGAACGGCGAAGGCAAGCTTTGGATTCCTCGTCGAGTCGCCACAAAAAAACTCTTTCCTCTTGGGCTTGATATGAGCGTCTCGGGACACGTAAGTAGCGGTGAAACGTACGATGAATCCTTCGCTCGAGAAGCGCTCGAAGAGCTCAACATCGATGTGGGCGCTCTTCCTGTTCGCGTACTCGGCTTCATGACGCCACATGAACACGGAACCGCCGCCTTTCTCAAAGCCTACGAAATTCAGACGGATGAAGCGCCGAATTTCAACCCGGAAGACTTTGTAGAAGCGTACTGGCTGACGCCGGAAGAAATTCTCGAACGACTCGCACAAGGAGACACATCAAAGGAAGATTTACCACGAATGATTCGACATTTTTACATCAACGCATAAGAAAAAACCCCTCCGTGGTGAACGGAAGGGGTAGGGTTTACGCCCTCTTCTTCGTGGTCTTCTTTGGCTTTTTGCTCACCTTCTTCGTCGAACGCTGTGGCGCCGATGTTTCAGATGCATCAAGCCGTGAACCGTCCCTCACCTCCATCAAGAGACGGTGAAGCTTTGACCGAAGCTTTGGAACGGTTTTTGCCGAGCCCTCCGATGGAAGGAGGGAGATCCAAGCGCTTTCCTCGATCATAGCGCTTGCGAGAGCCGGAGGATCAATGGACCGGAAATCCGCGCCATAGAACCCTTCACCAAAGTGGGCGAAGCAAAGGAGGTGCGCGATGGGCGACACATGACCCGAGAGCCATTCATCCGCTACATCACACCCAACATTCGTCACCTCTTTCGGAAAAACACTCTCAGCGAGACGCGCAAGCTGAGCGAGGTACTTCGCGCCCTGGCCGTCTACGGACGCATCTGTATCCGCCGCAAGAATGAGTTGTGCGTAGGGCTTCGGAAAGGGAGGATCCCCGGCACGCAGAAGCATGGGTACCTCTGCGACGGCACCCAACATCCACGCGTACTCGCGCTCAAGCTCCTCTGACCACGGAGCTTCCAGACGGTGATAAGCGGAGGCAAAGAGCGCTGCCGCGATCGGGAGATGGTCTGTGTGCTCCCCAGTCTCTGCACGATGTCTGAGCCCCACAACCATGTCGTCCTTGTGCGTCTCGATCCAGAATCGAAAGAGCTCTTCCAGTCTACGCATCGTGAGTTTCGGGCTACGAACCTCCGCAAGCTCTTCTTCACGATGCTCCACAGGGGGGCGCAAACGAACCACCACGGGCTTTGGTTCGTAGAGAAGCCCTCCTTCGCTCCCTTCTCGGGAGAAGACTTCCCCGTTGCGGACGAATGTAGAAACGTCCTCGAGAAGCATGTCGTACTTCAGACGAAGGTCTGCATCGATACGTGCCTCTACCCCCTCTGGGATGCCCCGGCGAGCGATCTTCGCGATCCTCGTCATGACATACATCCGTACCGAGGCGTACCGGTTCCGTACCGCCTCCGCCAGAAGCGTCCCTTTCGGAGCGATCAGACCAGCCGCCCTATCGCGAATCCCTCGCAAGACGGCAGAAAACGGTCGAGGAAGCAGCCAGTCATCCATACCCGCATCCGTGAGCGCGAGAGCACAGAGGGAGCGCAAGAAGATACTGGAAACGTACTCTAGCGAGTCAACCAGCTGAATAACGGCGATGGGGACATGGCTCGCAAACTCCCCCCAGAACACCTGATCATCCAAATCTTTCCTGAGCTGCCGCCCCTTATCGAGCAACGCAAGAATGGAGGAGGCGCCTTCAAGACGATCAAGACTCGTGACCTCACGAAAGTCGTCGACGACTCGCTCATTCGTATCGATGTAACACCGAATGAGCTCCCCTGATTCATGCCGTACGCGAATCAGCGACTTAAGTACGGCATGCCTTTCTTTTGCGTCGGCAAGCCAGCGAAACGCCTGACGAAGCAGAGGCGTGAACACCTGCTTCGTCATCGCGTCGAACGCGATGGCCCGCTCTCGTGCCTGGGAGCCTCCCAACGCCTCAGTCGGAAGAGATCCGACGGCGACCTCGATACGCACCGCAATGCGCGCAGCAGCCTCGATAGGATCAATGTGCTCTTGCACGGCTCCGAGGGCGAGCAACTGGACCGCGGGAAACAGCTCGCTTGTGAAGGGACGCTTTCCCGAATTCCCCGCCGCCGATGAGCGGAAGAGCCCCGTCGTAAGCTGACCAAGCATCGTCGCATCATCCAGAGCACTCTTCGGGGCACGTGCCTTCTTCAAAATCATCACGATGATGAAGACGAGACTCCCGTGGAATGCTTTCAGGTAGGGAATGTCGGACGAGCCTTCGAGCTCCGCCATACGTCGTTCGAGCGCTTGAAAAAAGGCGCTCTCATAGGTGTGCCCGATAGGAATCCGATAGGCCGGAGGCGTAAGATCCTGAACACGAGCAAGAGCGTGGATGGTCATGACGTTCTCCTGAGGTGATGAACCGTTGATGAAATGAGCGGGCCAGAACTGGCCGCGACTATCGACAACATCGATACGCGCAGCACGTCCTGAGTGATAAGAAGAACCCCCCTCCCCTGAACACATCAAGAGAGGGGGGAGAAAAGAACGGTGAGAGATCAGAGATCCGGAACCTGTTCGACCGCCGGACCGTCAGACGGCGGCGGGGACGCCACAGACCGAGTGACACCGAGGAGCGTGTCAATCCACTCGCTCACCATCGCGGAAACGAGGAAGCTGTGATCGACGACCAACGCCTCAAAGTGGTCACCCTCCTCGTCGTCCTCACGCGGAGACCGCTCGAGGAGCTGAAGGAGGCTTGAAAGCAACCCGATGCAGACCGAGTCCACCTCGAGGCCCTGGATGCGAGAAGCGTCGGACCTGGTTGGCACCGGCAGAGCATCATCGTGAGAAAAGAAGAGCAGTGACAGCTCCTCACGGAGCTTCTCGGAGAAGGCTCGGACGATGACGGGAGAGCCGCTCGGCAACACCGAGCCGGAACTCGAAGGCCTTTCCTCATCTTCTCCTTCACCCTCCTCATCGAGCTGATCGATGAAACCCGTGTCGAGCAGACCTTCATCGTCTCCCGAGACATCGTCCTCGTCAGGTTCGACGTGAACGGCTACCGACGGGTTGCTCGCTGCGGCCGCCTCGTCAGCGTCCTTTCGCTCAGTCTCTGCCTGCTGCATGACCTCGAGACTCCGCTTCAGGATCGCCGCGATGGCGACCGGGAGCGGAACGAGGTCCCAAGCCATGCTGGTGGGGGTGAGAGGGAGGAGCTGATCGCACAGCCGCTCAGGCGACACCTGAGCCGGATCCGCGAGGGCCGATCGGGTGAGCGCATCGTCTCCCGTACATTCGAGCACCGGTTCGAGCGTCCCAAGTTCCACGAGAACGGGGGCGAGCCCGTACTGACCGATCGCATTCGTCACCATGCGACGCGTCGCCGGATCACGACGTGCGAGGGCACTCACGACTTCCGTCTGCTGCAGCCCTCGAAAAATCAGATCTTTGTTCTTCATGCTTCCTCCTGATCGTCACTTCGTGACGGTTCGTGTACATCGAGGAGCGAACCCGGCTCCTCCGCTTCTTCATACTCCGGCTCAACCTCGACCAGATCCTTCGCGTAGGACGGGAGCACCCCTTCTCTCATCGCCCAAGTGCGAACGGTCCTGAGCGTATCGAAGAAAGAACGCTCCTTTCCTTGGAACAGGAGCACCTGACCATTCAGCGCCGGAAAGTCCCGATACTGGTTCACGAGATCCTGCAGACCTCGCTCGATGGCGAGCGAGAGAGGGATGACGAGCGAGGCGAGATCGTCGAAGACGGTCGCTCGCGCTTCTTCCGGTTCCAGCATCGCGAGGTAGGCCTTAAGTGTGCTCGTCACGCGTCGCTCAAGCACTTTCCAGGGCAACGGTGCTTTTCCATCATCAGCGATGTAGGGCGTACGAGCCATCTCAAAGCTTGCGCGATCGACGGTCACCGCGATCACGATCCCTGTACCTGTCTTCTGGTTCCTTCTCATAATTCCTCCTCAGTCAGAAGCCCTCGTGCTTCTTCGAAGTAGTTGGCGGCAGCGCGAAGAAAACCGCGCCTGTACGCGAGACGTCCAAGCACCTTCTTCAGCGAGCCAGGAACACCCTTTTCGATCTCCACGCGAATCAAGTCTCTTGCTCGTGTGAGCTTGAGGTACTGATCCGACGAGGCGTCTCCCTGGCGATCTGGGTGTGCTTCACGAGCAAGACGACGAAACGCCCGCATGAGATCGTCTTTGGTTGCGCTTTGTGGCAACCCAAGAAGATCATACGCAGCCGCGACCTCCTCTAAAGAAGGTTCTTTGGATGATGCCCCTAGCATAGGACCTCTGCTTCTTGTGAATGAGCTGTCCTACACTACCCAGATTCATGACTTTTGTCAAGCCTGCCTAGACACAAAAAATCCGGCACCTGCCGGATTTTTCTGCTTATTTTGCTCGTTCTACGTATTCGCTCGTATCGGTGTTCACGATGATGGACTCGCCGTTTTTGATAAAAAGTGGAACCATCACCTTAATCCCCCCTTCAACCACGGCTTCTTTGAACATATTTCCGCCGCTTACCGTGTTTCCTGCGCTCGCATCTGGCGCTTCAATAATCTTGAAGGTGAGCTTACGAGGAAGTTCGAGCGACACGGGACGCCCCTCGAATGTCGCGATGTGCACATCAAGCCCTTCGCGAAGGAACTTGCCCTGCTCCCCTACTTCGTCGTCAGGCATGGTGACCTGTTCGTAGGAAGTATTGTCCATGAAGGTGAAACCGGTCGCATCATGGAAGAGATACTGCATGTTTCGGTGCTCAACCTCCACAATATCAACCGATTCTGAGGTTTTATTGGTGACTTCAAGCACCTTGCCTGTTTGGAGGTTTTTTTGACGTGAACGAACGAATGCCGCCCCCTTGCCCGGATTAATATGCTGAAACTCAACAACGAGCCAGAGTCCCTGGTCGTTTTTGATCACGACGCCTTTTTTGATATCTGATGGAGATGCCATACCGTAATAAGGAAAGAATTTGCGTTGAGTATGCCAAAAAGTCAAGCTTTTTGTCAACGATACGAGATCTACCCCCGCAAAAAAAAGAAAAGGCCCGGTCATGAGACCGAGCCAGCACTCTTCAGATGGCCGCGCGGATGCCGCACGAAGGCGGGCGGGACGACCGAGCCTTCACAGGCCGGGGGATGGGGACCGTGTCCGAAAGCTGGACGTTGACGCGGTGCGGGTCGACGCAGAAGCGATAGATCACTCCGCGCTCGTGCCGCCCCACCCGCCGAAACAATGTTGGCTCGGCGAGCAGGCGCTCCATCCCGGCCACGAAATCGGTCCGGCGCGTGACCGGCACGAAAGCGTGGTCGAGCCAGGCGTCGTCGATCTCTCCGATGTCCGCTGGAAGGCAGAGTCGGTACTCCCCATCGCACAGCTTCGCGAGACCACGAAGCGTGTTGAAGGCGATGGCGAGGTCGTCCGTGAGCAGCGTGCTCAGGATGGGCGACTTCATTGCCTCTCGGCGACGAGTCGCCTCCTGCGACAGGCGCTGATAGGTCAGCGCGAGCACGCGGGCTGCGTGGGACACGTCCGGTACGGACTGATCACGGAGAAGCCCGTGCACAAGGGTACGCGCCGCCGTGGTGTCCAGGTAGTAGACCGTATCGTTCTTCCGTCTGAGCAGCACCCCCTTCTTCGTCAAGAGCTCGAGCAGGGCGGTGCGATTCTTCTGCACCCCCGCCTCTCGACACGCCCGATCGACGTGCGAAGGAGCGAGGAACCCTCCCTCGATGTACGTACTCTCCACCCCCAAGCGAGAGATGACATCGATGATCCAACTCACAACGCGTGAACCTGTATCCGTACCGTGCATCCAGAACCTCCGTCCGGACGGTATACCAAAAATCCCCATTCCTGTCAAGGAATCCTGAACAAAAAACCGCCTGGGAAAGGCGAGTCAGGATAGGGTGGTTTGTGCCCGCTTCTGAAAGAACGTTTGCATTTCTGCGCCAAAGCGGCGCATGTCTTGCTCGAGCTCGTCACACGCTCGCTGGAATGACTCTTCTGTTGAAAGGTCTGGCTTGCTGGTGCGCTCCTTCATTCGACTCGCCGCGAGCTCCTGCACAAGCGCTTCGCGACGCCGCTCAATGTGATCCGCCGTGGGGTCTGAATACCCCGCTCGCACGCCACGCTCGAGGAGGTCTGCAACGTACTCTGCGCGAACGGGGTCGATATAGTACATATCGGCGCCATCTTGCAAGCTGGAGATGAGCACCCCAGCATTACTGAGGCAACGAACGATCTCGTCCGTCCCACCAAGCCTCACGTTGCTCATTTGTTGAATAACTCCACGAATCTCGTTCTTTGAAATTCCCTTCTTTCCCACCCTCTTCGGCCACAGGCGAGCGAGCGAAAGAACGATCGCGCGCCCGTGCGGCGGAGGGTTCGTGACGATGTGAAACCGAGACGATCGCCTAACCAGGCCTTCTGCATCATTCGACATACACCCTCACTTGCTTGGTTTGCTAACAGTTCCTATCAAAAAACGGCGCCCGTGTCAACGCATAAACCGCTCTCGGACAGAAAATGGTACGACATCGGTAATGGAGGTGGTATGTGCGAGGAGCATGACCAAGCGATCAACGCCAAATGCGATACCCGCGGCATTTCCCATCGCCGGAAGCGACGATAAAAACCGCTCATCCAAAGCCCACGTAGGCTTGCCTGATGAAGCTCGCATGGCGCGCTCTTCTTCAAATCGCGTTCGCTGTTCCACCTCGTCGCACAACTCCGCGAACCCATTCGCGAGCTCGAGATCACCGATGTAGAGCTCGGTTCGTAAGGCGTACCGAGGATCCACATCCTTACGCGCAAGCGCCGCCATCGAGGCAGGATACATGGTTAAAAACGTTGGTTGCCACGCAGAATGATCATCGTTCCAACCAAGGTGCGGCTCAACTTCGGAAAGAAAGAGTTTGAAAAAGAGATCATCCCACGTGTCGGTTGCTCCCGCGGTTTGACCGTGTGCCTGTACGACTTGGGCGAGCGCCTCTCGGTTCTCGAGAAGCGAATCAAGATCGACCCCGGCATAGCGCTCCATCGCTTCACGAACCGTGAGTACATGAAATGGCGTCGCGAGCGCCGCGGCCCACGCGGGGTCCTGTTCCTTCCCCACAGTTCGCACAACCGCACGAATCATGGCTTCCGTATCTCGAATAAGCTCTTGGAGACCGGCGTCGCGCCGATACCACTCGATTATCAAAAACTCGGGATCATGCGATCCATCCCAAGGCTCGTGGTTCCGAAAACATGGTCCGAGGTCGTAGATCTTATCCATACCCGCGGCCAACAACCGCTTCATCGCATATTCGGGAGATGTGATCAGCGCTGCTGGATGTTTTGTTCCATTCGCCTCAACGACCTCAGTCCAAAATGGTTCGAGATATAGCTCTTGCCCAGGCAGCCCCACCAAGCGCGGCGTCTGCACCTCAAGAAACCCTTCTTGACCAAAAAACGCGCGAATATTCTTCACCACGTCCGAACGCAAACGAATCAATTCGAGCTTCATACAAACGACACCCTAACAAAAACACGGTCCGATGGGAACCGCGTCAGGTACTTCCCTCATCCTCATCGGGAGGGGCGGCACCATACGGCCGCATAGGACGACCCGGTGGGGACTCCTCGAGCAAGTCGCTCTCTTCCTGGTCACGCTTGCACGGACGACACAGGTCGTCCGCAACCGCCGGTGCACGATGACAGTCCTTACAGAGTTTGATCTTGTTCATCAAGCCACCTCCTATACAGAAACTTACCGTCACCAAGCAACTCGGTCAAGACGATGCTTGACGCGCGTGGCTCCGTCCTGTGTACTCGCATGCGGAGGAACGCCATGGCCGTCTACCGCGTGCATGAACTCAACCAGGATCTGAGCCTTCAAGGACACCCTCGTCTACGCCGTTTTGCAAGAATGGGAACTGAACAGAACGACTCAGATCAACGAACCCTCCTCTCACTGGACGGCTACGACCGTCTCAGACGAGTGATCGGATACAGCATGAACGGTGATCCTCGTGAATACGAGGCCTCAATGACCGTGGTCGTGACCGAGGGAGAACATCCCTCGCAAGAGCCCCTCTCCTCCTTCCTGAAACGTGAAGTTTCGTGGGCCGAGCGTTTCGATACAGTCTTGGTGGCGCACGACTCTCTCCCGCCATCCTCGGTCGATGGAGCGCTGCTCTATCTCGTGACAGACGACGCCGCCGTGACCCAACGGGTCGTCGCAAGCACCAACAACGGCGCGTTCTTCGTTCCCAGATTCCGAAGGTTCGTTGACGGGTACGTGTGCACCCTTCGACCAGGCGATCGCCTGTACGCAAAGAGGGAGGCGTCTCTCGATCCCAACGCGCAACCGCATCTCCGCATCAACGACGCTGGGGGACTCGATATCCCCCCTTACCTCCCCTGAACCCGACGGTCCAGGGGATTTTCTTCTGCTACAACGCCTGAAGCGCCCGCACGAACTTTTCATAGCCATGTGAGCCGTCGCGGTTCAAGAAGTAGAAAAAGTTATCGTGACGAAACGTTGTTTTCTCTTCACCGCTCGCAAGAACCATGCGGTCCATTAAGTTAATACCGGGGTCAGGGATCGCATACCTTGCTGCACACTCCTCAAAAGAACGAACAGCTCCCCGCTCGTTGATCGCTGCCCGTAGAACCGCCTCACGAGCGTTCGCAAAACTCCCCCCATGCTGTAGAATCCAGTTTTCCACACCAAGTCCGCCAAGACCTCCATCAAGTTTTTTGTAGATTCCAGCCTTTTTGAGCAACTGTTTTGCACAGACGATGTTTGCACGCACCCAGTCCGCGTCTTCGGCGCTTTGCGCTTCGAGAGAGGCGAGACGCTGAGCTGTTGTTTCATGAGAAAATACTCCCTGAACTTCCGGCTTGCCTGTGAACGTAATATCAATATCAACGGAAGCTCCTTCCACACTCACTCCCGTTCGACGCCACTGCTCAGAACCGCCAGGCTGTTCTTTTCCTGGAAGGAGTTCATTCAGCATGACCTCTATTTCATTTTGTCGAGACAGGTCTGATTCGTCGAGTCGTATAACAAGGTCAAAATCAACGGTTTCACCAGGAATATTCGTCAACCGAGCGGTCGAGCCAGTGTTCAATACTTCCGCTCCCACCGCCAGCTCACCGTCGATACGCAGCCCTATTCCAATCTTTTCGAGCGATTCACGGACGCGTGTTTCAATAGCTTCGCGAGCTTGTTCGATAGATGCTCGCTCCTCGGCAATCTGCGACTGAAGTTGCTCGAGCGAGGTCCGCTGCGCTTCGTTCATCACCGTTCGATCAAGTTTCATGAGAGATCCTGGAAGAATCTCCGTCCCCTCATAAAGGGTGCGCATCCTATCAAACTCTTCTGGAGTAAAGAGGGGCTTTCCGTCGCCATCGGCGATCATGACAAAGTACCCATTTGCGACAATATCCATTTTGATATCAAGCAACGACCTTCGTTCAGGTTCTTTCATCAGAATGGAGCGAACCTCAGTGAAGGGAACGCCGGTTCGAATGTTCTCATGCGTATGACCCAAATATCCAGAAGAAAATAGCTCATACTTATTGAGACGACCATACGCCTGATCACGAACGAGCCCATTGAGAGATTCCCGTGACACTGTATCCGTACGCAGAAAACGCTCTTCTGTGGGTCGCATCACAAGAATCATATCTCCATAATCTTTTGCGGCAACAGACCTCCATGTCGCGCGTACCTCCTGCGTGGCGGACGAGATATCCACTCGTGATACATCCGTATCCAGCGGCGTACGGTCCGAACCCGCGGCATATCCAAGCATCTCTCTGCAGACATTCCCATTCTGGAGATACGACAACAAAAACGGAGATTCCACGCCTTTTAACAAGTCGTTCTGTTCAAGGGTTATTCCATTTTTATACCGTTCTGCAAACGCCCTGTTATCGATATCTGCGCGATGCTTTGATGCCTCCATACGTGCAAGTGCGGCGTCTATGCTCGCAACCCCGGCAGGGCGTAAAAACATCTCGCTCAGACGGTCTTGAAACGTCTGGCCTTCACGAACTCCAAATGATGTTTTCCACTGCTGAAACTGTTCCTGCAGCGACCCTGATTTCGCAGCGCTCACCCCTTCTCTGTGGCTCGTCGTCGCCAATACGCCTGCTTTTCGAAAAAAAGACTCCGCTTTCGCCCCGTCAGAGGCAGAAAGCTCTTCCTTTCGGTCTAGTTGCTCCAGTACGGATTCTGCGTTCTTAATATCAAGAAGATACCCACGCATGGAGGGGTTACCCGTATCAATATGTATGTTGATGATATCTCGATACAGCAACATACGCGCTTCACGCGGTGACGCCGCCTTCAGCGAAGGAGAGAACGCTTTTTTGTAATGCTCCGGACCATAAATAATCTCTTCCGCTAAAAACCCTTTTGCCGCCAATGGGAGATGGTTTCGGAGGAACACGGATTCGATTTTTTGAAAAGCTTGCTCGACATCGCTCGCTGAGCTCAATTCATTCGTTAACTGGTCCTTCATACGACGAATCGTGCGTGAGGGACTTTGTTCAAGTCTCAAAGAAACCGCTTGAAATGTATCGATCTTTTGTTTCGCCTCTACGGAAAATGATTGAAAGCGATCAGCGTGGGTTGCAAGCAGCTTGACCGCTTGTTGCCTCATGAGTATATCCGCGATTGAAACGTCTAGAGCCCCTACATCAAAAAGCGAAATATTCTTCTGAAGAAGGTCCAGACGTTTTGAATCGATATAATAGTGAGCTAGCTCTCTTTGCTGTTCTGATGAAAAGAGGGTTGGACGATCCACGCGCGCGAGAGCGCCTGTCTGAAGCAAGACGCGAAATATCTCCTCATCAAAAATATGCGGCCCCACAAAGTCGGGGCTCGCTCCTGCAAGAGCATGCGCAACCTCAAAACGTTCATTTGTTGACAGGAGCAGCTTTGCAACGGTAAGGCGCTGATCCTGTCGAAATGCAAACAAATGAGAGGCGATGCTTGCAGGAAAGCGCCCAGAAGTAAGGAGCACATCAACAGTTTCCGCCGAAAGCCTTGTAAAATGTTCGAAATTTTTTGCGAATACGGTAGTCGTTTGCGGATCTGCCAGAGCTTTCTGGATAAGCCGCTCCTCCCCCTCGGCGTTACAGGATAATGGCCGCGAAAGGAGCTCTGTTGTAGCGCGAGAGAATAGTGCGTCTACGGCTTTTGGGCCGAGGGCCGAACGGCTCAAATCAAGCGCTCGAACAACCGCCTGAACGCCCTCCTCCGTTTCCACAGCAGCATCAAAAAACGCCACTTTGTTCGTTTCTAAATAATCCAACCGACGAATAAGGGTCTCGGCAAGGCCGGGGACAGCAAAAATTTTGCGCGCCTGCTCCTCTGAAAGGGGTGTTTTTCGATACTCGCCGAGAGGAATGCTCTCGACAAACGCCCTTGCCCCCTCCTCTGAAGAGAGGGCTCTGTCTAAAACAGTCGGCACCGCTTCTTTGAGAAGGAGGGTGTGATTCTGAGCGAGGAACACTGCGTGTCCACGATCAACCATTTGTTGAGCTGCCTCCACATCAACCGTTTCTCGATACGAGAGATCGACGGGCCGTTTTGGCTTTACTCCCCGATCAAGAAGGCTTGCGATGGTATCCTGTACTGGCTGCTGGAATACATGAAGGCTCTCCCACGCTACCTCTTGAAAAGAAACATTTTGACAGAGAATGGGAATAACTTTTGGAGACACGTAGCCTACGCCTCCGCCAACAAAAAGGTTGTGTATCTCATATCCGCCTTTTTTCTCCATCACCTGCAGTACTCGTCCTTGTACCGCATCGCCATCTGTAAAGTTGACGGTTCTTTGAAAGAACTCTTTCGCAATACTTCCGCTCTCCTCGTATAAACGGTGGTTATCAATAAAACGAAGGGGCAATCGCTCCATGTCGGAAAGATCGGTTGCCCTGAATGTCCCATCCCGAATCACCCCTTCAAGAAACTGTTCTTCCGAGGGGCTAGGCGACGAAAGGATTTCACTATACGAAGTCCCGATTTCCGGATTTTTATGCATCTCGGTAAAAACCAGATCAACGAGGCTCGTGGCCATAGCTTTTGGCTCAAACCGGCTTACCGCTCTCCCCACCCACTCCGGGTCCTGTTCAGCAAGTCGCCCCAGGGACCGTACCAAGACCTCAACCGTATCTTTCACCGCATCACGCTCATCAACATCAACTTCATCAAGCTCGTTCCCTATGTTTTTGATCAAAAAATCAAGACCGCCCAACATCAAACAGGTCTTTTCGCGAGTATCTGAACCCTCCTTATCAGATGCTAGATCTTTCAACTCCTCAAACAATGCTTGGTGCGGTAACACCTTCCATGCTTCAATCCGTGCTCGTACACGAACGCTCGTCGGCACTTCCTGGAGCTCGTTCGCTGTTCGCTCCCCGTCATGAACAGCGTCGCTTGCGGCGCTCGCCTCCGCAGGAAGTGGTGAGTGAAGAGAAGATCCGGTTTCCATACGAGAAGTGTAGCATAAAAAATCCGAGCATTGCTCGGAAAGGGTTCAGCTGGCTTGGACTTTCTCATCTGCCGGAGCTGCTGCTGGGGACTCCTCCGCGGAAACATCCTCGTTCACCGGAGGGGAGTGGGTCGCGGATGGATCGATGCGGACACCTGTAGACGGTACTCCTTCAGATGGTCGGACTGTCTTGAGGAGAGCCTGGAGCTCCTGGGGACTGGGTCGAGACGTCTCCCGAACATGTGCGAGAACCGCGTTCACTCGAAGAGTATGCTCACGCTCGATCTGAAGTCGAAGCCGGTCGGAGGGAGACTCTTCATCCTCATCTTCATCTTCGTCCTCACCTTCGTCTTCTCCCTCCTCTTCTTCCTCTTCCTCTGTCTCGGTTTCGAGAAGGGCGATGATCTGGTCAAGTTTCCGGTGAAGCTCGATCGTGGAGGCCGATGAAGACCCATTGACCATTCCCGTGAGAAACGCGGAGAGCTCATCCGCCTTCGCTTGATCCTGTGTCACGCCGAGATAGGCGGAGATGATCTCTGGAAGAAGCTTCAGCTGACGCTCTCGCGACTCGAACTCTTGCCGCCTTCGAGAAGTTTGGTGACGACGCTGGTCCCAATCATTCACGGAACGAATCAGGTACGTGAGCACTCCACTACCGAACACCAAGATCACTAATACAAGCAAAACCATACAAACCTCCTTCTCGTCCGTACGACGACCTAGACCTTGGCATGATTCCCCAAAATCGTCAATAATCACCAGGCATCTTCTGTGGTGCACAAACAAAATTTCTAACACACAGAAAAAACGCCCCTCGGGGCGTTTTTCTGTGTTTCGAACGAGACTTATCGTACCAAGTATGGAACCAAAGCCATGAAACGCGCGCGCTTGATGGCGTTCGCGAGTTTGCGTTGGTGCCAGCCGCAGACGCCGGAGCGCTTGCGAGGGACGATTTTGCCGAAAGACGACAAGTAACGGCGGAGCGTGTTTGTGTCTTTGTAGTTAATCTCCTGGATATTCATCTGACAGAAGAAACATTGACGATCAATTTTCTTTTTCATAATTTTTTATGAGCAATGGGCTAGAATCTCTCGTTCCTTGCTCGGGAGGTTAATAGTAGTTTTATGGGGCTTCGCCCCATACCCCCTTATCTAAAAAGGGATGTCTTCGATACGGATCTCCTGGTCGGCGGGGCCCATACCTTTGTCCATCGCGTCGTTGGCAGCAATGGGGACGATGGATGGTTCGTTGCTCATACGAGGCGCACCAGGGGCTCCAGGAGCCCCACCGCGGTCTAACATGATCATGTTTTCAGCGGTAATTTCGGTACGCGTTTTCTTTTGGCCGTCTTGCGTCGTGTATTCACGAGTCTGCAAACGCCCTTCAAGAAACACTTTTTTGCCCTTGGTGAGGTATTGCGCACAAATGTCCGCAAGCTTTCCCCAAGCAACAATATTGTGATACTCGGCACGAGTTTGTTTTTGCCCCTGCGCATCCGTCCATTGCGAATTGGTCGCGATACTGAACGAACACACATTCTGACCAGATGGCGTGCTACGTGATTCCGGGTCGCGGGTCACGTTGCCAATAAGTTGAGCGCGGTTGAGATCCATATGCGGCCATTATGCCGACTTTTCCTCGGAGGTCAAAACCTCATCTTTCTTCTCGGTTTTTTCGTCTTTTGCAGCTTCAGGGTCTTCTTTCTTCTCCGTCTTTTCGCCCTTGTCGCGACGACGATCACCACGTCCGCCTTCCACCACGATCTCGGTGAACTGGACGAGTTCGAACTTCGCGTCAGAACCTGCTTCATCCGCACGAAGGATCATGTGGCGAAGAATATCGTTGTTAATGCGAAGGTTTTCCTCAATTTTCGCGATCGAACCCGCTTCCGCCTTGAACATCGTCATGACGTAGTGACCATGGCGCTGTTCCTGAATGGCGTAGGCCATGCGGAGCTTGCCCAAGCGCTGGGTGGATTCAACGGCGGCGCCATATTTTGTGATAAGCGCAGTGATTTTGCTTTCCACACCCCCCACTTCGTCGTCCGTAAACGACGTTGGGATGATGTAGAGAAGCTCGTAACGGTTCTCCATAAGTTGAGACACGGGCCCTTATTCAGGGCTTTAGGCAAGAATACTCCCACCCAAACGGCCGGTCCACTAAGAATAAGTGGCCTTATTTAAGCAAAAAAGGTCTTGGGAGTCAAGGTGTGCCTTTGGGCGCGGCACAGGCTTGACAAACGGCAAAAAATGCACTAGAACCAAGCCAGGAGAAGCCATGAATCGGGTACGGCAAATATTGCAGGAGAAAATCGACCGCTACGAGATGTGGCGGCATCAAGGCCGCGATGGCCCGGTTCACACCGGAATGAAACACCAAATCGGGATCCCCTACTTGCGAGCCGCCTTGGAGCGCCTGGACGCGGGATTCTACGGGGTCTGCATCGACTGTGAGGAGCAGATTCCGAACCAGCGCTTGGAGGCAGTGCCCGGGGCGATCCGTTGCACCGGATGCCAAAACACCTTTGAGATCAAGCGCCGGCGCTAACGAGCGCCTGACGATCCCTACGCCGCCAACTCTGCGCGGAAGGGATCGTTTTTCTTTTCCGCATACGGAAATGTCACTGCCCGAAAAATAAACAACGGCTTCTGGATTGCGTGACCACTTTCCACCCAGTCTTCATACTTTTCACGTTCATCGAACGTCATATCTTCAAAAGGAAAGCGGTCCATGGGGACACGAAAGATGACGAAACGCACATCATTCACTGACACAGTCCCCTGCACGCACCGCACGAGGTCTCGATCAAGCCCCGGCTGGTAAAACGCCAAACCTCGCGGATACGAGATGTTAATATCCGTGCTCTTTCTGAATCCAATAACCGTTACTAATCCCTCGTACTCTCCAAAACCCTCCGTAAATGCGTTCGCGAGACCTCGAGAACCCTTAGACGGATTCCACTCGACAGCGTTGGCGTACGCTTGTCCCTCGTCTGGATGAATAGCAAGCGTCTCTCCCCCTGTAAACGCACGGAGTACTTTGAGTGGATGCTCACGCCTTACAATGACTTCGCCACTTGGAACCGCGTCATCGATAGCGTTTATCCGAGTATGGACACGACCACCGCGTTCCTCAAATGACCGAATCATGCTCGCGTAAAAGCTTTTTACACGCTCTCTCTTACTCCGCGCGTCACTCTTTATCAGTGCTTCGTTGGAAAGCATATAAATACAGATACCAACAGTATAGCACACCTCGTCCCACGTCAGAGCTCAATAACCGCTGATCCAAACACATACTCAATCCTCGTCGAACCTATCTCACGAACAAGCTCGTTTGCTGCTGGATAAGTGTGGCCGTGGAGTAAGAGTTTTGGGTGTTCGCGGTTCACGTAGTCTCGTGAGCCGATAAACCCGGTGTGAGCGATGTCCGTCGGGTCGTCGTTGATGCCAGATGGCGGACAACGGGTAAGGAGCGCGTCGACGTAAGGAAAATAGGAAAAATACTCCGAAGCTTCTTCTTGCGTGTACCCCTCTCGCTCATTGACAGGCGAGGCTTCCTGGGGAAACATACGCAAGTAGGAGGCCTTTATGGGAAAAACAGACAAGCCCTCACGCTCCTTGTACGCCTGCATCCTGGGATACGGCGCGCCCCGAGATCCGCTCACGGATGGCAACTACGCTCGCTACCTGAACAGCGTATTTGAACACCTGCTCGTGAACGGGCTTGGTGGCACATCCCACGTTCAAGACATTCTGCTGTGCGGCGGCTACACGAACCGAACGGATCTGAGTGAAGCCGCGGCAATGCATCAGTGGATCGACGCGCATCGGCCCGAGTGGGCGGCGAAGTGTCTCACGCTTGAAGAGCCGATCACTCTGGAGGCGGATCTGGAGGAAACGGCGAGAGAGGTCCCTCCCGGCTCGCAACTCTTCCTCTTCTGCGAACGGTCGCGCGTCTGGTCCGTTCGCTTTCATGCTCGCCGCCTCTTCAAGAACATCGACTGGCAAGTGATCGGCATCGCCTTTGATGCGGCAAGTATGGAGCCGGCTCATCGCTTGAAGCAGCTGCTCGTGCATCTGCCGATCGAATTCCTGAGCACCAAGAGCCGTACCGTGGCCCATTTCAAGGCGGAACAGCGCACTCGTAAGATCGCGGCGGCACGCGCCGCGTTCAACCGAGCAAGATAGCAACGACACGCCCCTCTCCTCACACCTCCTCACACCTCCTCGCACGCTAGGAGGTGTTTTTTATCCGTATTCTTCCTTCGCGGTCTTCATCTCACGTTCAAGGGCCTCCAAGCGATCGTGCGAGTCGAACCACGACTGCTCTTGTTCAAGCGACAACGCTTCAATTTCTTTCAAACGTTTTGCTAATCCCACATCACGCTTCAACGGATCGGTGGCGAAGGTCTGAAAAATGCGTTCACGTTCTTTCAAGAGGCTCGCCATCTCTTTTTCTCGCCGCTCGAGGACACGCTTCTCCTTCTGCATGTCGTGATAGACATCGGTTTTACAGCGGACATAGGGTACTTCGCCTTCGACGAGGAGTTCGTCAGCAAGCTCTTTTGGCGGAACAAATGCTTCGTGGGTTTTCAGTTCGTGCACATAGATCTCATACGGATACGGGTAGCGGCGTACCTTGCCATCGCGAATATCCAATATTGTCGTCGCAATCTGCGCAACGAACGTTCGACTGTGGCTCACAAAGATTACTGTGCCAGGAAACTCCTGCAGCGCTTCACCTAACGCTTCAACCGTGTCGAAATCGAGGTGGTTCGTGGGTTCGTCGAGAATAAGGACGTCATACTTCCCTAAACACAATGCCGCGAGACAGAGACGCGCTCGCTCCCCTCCCGAAAGTACGCTGATCGGCTTTTCGAGATCGTCCTTCGTGAACAAAAAGTTTCCTGCCATGCGTAAGAGCTCTTCCGGCAGCACCCCGCCCGCTACTGATGACAAATACGCTCCCGCCGATCCGTACTTCGGCAACATCTTGGGAACATGCTGCGCGTAATACCCAACACGAAGCTTATATCCCCACTTGAACATCCCCTCGAGCGGGGCGAGCTCACCTGCAATCGTTTTCAGGAGCGTCGTCTTCCCCTGTCCGTTCTCTCCAAGGATGGCCACGTGGTCACCACGTTCAATCGAAAACGTAACATCACGAAGCACTGGCTTCTCTGGCGAATACCCAACGTTCAAATGCTCGAGCGTCAGTGCGGTCCCCTTTTTATGCGGTGGCGCTTCGATATGAATACGAACCGTGCGCAATGAATGTGCGATTTCGATTGTGTCAAGCTTGGCGAGCAGCTTCAAACGAGACTGTACCTGCGTCGCTTTTGTAGCACTTGCACGAAATCGATCCACGAAGCGTTGAATATGCGCTCGCTGTTCTTCGATTTTTTGATTATGTCGTAACCGTTCTTTCAGTTGATGTTCCTTTTGCGCGAGATACGCTTCCACGTGGCCCGGAAAAAGCGTGAGCTTTCCGTGACTTAATTCAAGCGTGTGCGTACACACGTTCTTCAAGAATTCGCGATCGTGTGAAACGAGGAGGAGCGCTCCACGATACGATTGCAACACGTTTTCTAGCAACAACACTGTTTGCAAATCGAGATAGTTCGTTGGCTCATCTAAAAGCAGCAGATTTGGTTCTTGAACTAACACCCCTGTCAGTCGAACACGCATTTGATACCCCCCAGAAAACGCATCGAAGGGTTTTTCGAGATCCGCCGGCGTGAGATCAAACGAGGAAGCAACCTTCGCGCATTCCCACGCTTCGCGACCAGATACGCGGAGCAAATAGTCGATGAGCCGCTCCGTTCCCTCGATGTGTTCATGCTGTTCTACGTAGCCAAGGCGGGCCGAAGGATGAAAGAGCACCGTTCCTGCATCGAGTTCCTCTTGCCCTAAAATCATCTTGAGGAGCGTCGTTTTTCCAACGCCGTTTGCACCCACGAGCCCCACGCGCTGCCCTTCGGCCAGCGAAACCGTTGCCGCATCAAACAACCGTCGTGGTCCAAACGTTTTTGAGACTTCCTGAAGCTGCAACACAATAGCCATGCGGCAAGAATGACAGAAACGAGTTTGAAGAGCAAAAAGCTTGCAAGAAAAAACCCGAGGCGAACTCGGGAAAGAGGCGCTAGAACCGGCCCAGATGGAACCAGTCGACGCGTGGCGGTGGCGGAGCGTCCGTGAATGCGGCCAGTTGGCGCATCGTATCGCCACGTTGGCGACGAAGCGGATGCGGAACCGGCGGTTCAGAGACACCCGCTAAGATGTGTGCGGCACGGAGCTCGACCGGATCGCGTCCGGTTTTGCTGCTGAGCTCAACGAGCTCACCTATCGTGAGCGCTCCAGGCTGAGGAAGGCGGACGGGCGAGGCGAGACGCCGAACCATCGAAGGATCACGTGGGGGCAACGGACGAGACATGAAGGACCTCCAGGGTGAGTGGAGAGCCATACTACCCTCTCGAAAGGGGTTTGTCAACCGACCTACGGCGTACAGGGCACCGGGTCTGACAGCGCCGCCTCATACCCCGTGATCGGAGCTCCGTCGGGATAGGCGATGTCTGTCTCGGTCAGAAACGCTTCGTTGAAGCGATTGGCGACGAATCCCTCTTGCGTAAGCCGACGACGCAGCCCGTTCTGCACGAGGTATCGCTCTGCACCACCCGCATACCGAATGAGTGATCCATCCGGATGCACCGCCGTCGTGATTGACGCGCCTTCGCGATACTCCACGACGAGCGTTTCAGGAAGATCGCGCGTTCGACGAATCCCGGGAACCGGAATCGATTGATCTGATCCCGTACTCCACATCGGTCCAAAGAGCCGTCGACCGAGAGACTCCGTCGTGATCCAGCGTCGAACCCCGCATCGCGTGACCGCGTAGGTGTGCGGCGCGGTCTGAATCTTGATGAGCCACGTTCCCGGACGAACGGTCACGTTAGGACCGAGCGGAATGGACGCGAGGTCACGATCGGCGAGCTCGATCACTCCCATCTGGTTCAGATACCAGGAGTAGTACACAGCCTCGTTGAAGAAGAGATGACGCCTGCCGCTACTTCCGAACACGTAGATCGTGGAAGACGAACGCGCCTTGATACGATCCCCCGGACGCAGTCCAAAGGGCCACGACGGAGGCGTATCCGAGATGAGCACGATATCGCGCGGCTGAACGACGTCTGGACTCGCGGGACGATCGACGACCGGCACGCGATCCAGACCCATGGCTCGATCTCCGCTCGAGACATCGAGCAGCACCGGCACGTCGAGCACGACCGGAGCATCTACCCCCGCATCGACACGAGCTCCATCAACCACGAACGAGGCCTCCGTTCCCCCGTCACCGGGGGTGATAGACACGATGAGCGTCGGCGCGCAGGCCGTGATGAGCAGAAACATCCAGAAAGAGCGCATGTTCCCTCCAAACGGAGCGCAGAGAGACCATCCCTCTGAGACCTCCGGCATATCAAGAAACGAACATCTCGTCAACCTGTGACAAGGCGCTCAGCTCGTGATACAACCTAGGTATGTCATTCATCGCGTTTCCTGGAACCCAACCAGCGCTTTCCTCTGCAGAAGCTCTTGCCGCACTTCCAAACACCTCTTGGCGCATGAGAGAAGGCCTCTTTTTTGCTGATACGCTTCCTGATCAAACGCTCGATCATCTCACAGGATGCACGAAAATCGCCAAAATCATTCTCCAAGTGCCCACAAAAGACTGCACACCAGAACTCGTTGCGGACTGGGTAAAACTTCATCCTCGTGGAGAAGGCAAGCTTATTTTTGCCCTCACGTGGTACGGCTCGTCGGCGAAGGGTCGACGCTTCCCCATCGAGCTTAAACAGACGCTCAAGCACCTCACCGAACGCAGTATTCGCTGGTTCGAGAGCGCGGATGGCGTTTCCCCTGCCGCGATCGCAAAACTTGATCTCATCAACAGCGGCTACGATTTTACGATTGTCGAAGAAGGAACGACGTGCCACATTGCCGTCACAACAGAAGTACAAGATGCCGACCGTTGGACAGAAATCGACATGGGACGTCCACGTCGCAACGCCAAAAACGGCATGACCCCACCAAAACTCGCCGCGATCCTCACCCACCTTGCCGGACCAGACATCGCGACCATCCTCGATCCATTCTGCGGCAGCGGCACCTACGTGATGACCGCGGGCATGAGCGGTATTCCCACGATTTACGGCTCCGATATTCTTCCCCGTATTATTGATGATGCAAAACTGAATCTTGCCTGGTCTCAAGAACGCGGACACATCCCCCCAAAAAGCGACATTCACGTGACGGTCGCCGACGCCACACAACCGCTTCCGCTCGATGAAGACTCGATCGATGCCATCGTTACCGAAGGCTATCTCGGCACGCCACTTCACGGAGATGAAGAAGTGGCTGAGCTCGAACGCGAAGCGCAACAGGTGCAACAACTCTGGATCGACTGCTTGCCAAACTTGGTTCGCGTCCTTAAGCCAGGCGGCGCCATCATCGCCACCCTGCCGCAATACGCCACCAAACACGGAAAAGCCCGCGTAGACATTTCAGAAGAAACTCTCCAAAAACACGGTCTCACACCAGAAGCGTTCAAACTCATCGACGGCAGCACAAAACCCGATCTTTTATACGCACGAGACACCCAATTCATCGCCCGCAGAATCGTAAAATGGAAGAAGAGATAAAAAAATGAGCGTTCAACGCTCGTTTTTGTATTCCTTCTCGAACGCACCACGAATGATGCACTCAAAGGGAATCCCGTCTATAAACCCGACGGGTGGGAGCATCCCCGCTCGCGCGTGCACGCGAGGGAGAGCGGGAAGGGACGGCTACTCGACACGTGCCATGAGGTCACGCAGGACGCGGCCCCAATCCTTGGAGTCGAGGTGTGTGATGCGATCGCACGTGCCCGCACCCTTGCAGTTACGGCACTTGCCTACCGCCTCCGAGTGGCCGCACTCATGACACTCGCGGGGGTGGTAGTCTGGATTCTTGTTGAACCCAGTGCCGAGGCAGCCCGTACACGCCCCAGGCTTTTCCACACACCAGTCGCACGTGACGCCGGACTCGACACGCTCGACGAACGGCGTGTGCACGAACACCGCGCTCGCACCATTGATCGTGAAGACCACCGGCTTCTCATGTATACAATCATCAACGTCCGGATAGTAAGCAGGCCCAAAATAATCGAGCGCGGCACTCATGGGCCCCTTGTGATGATTCGTGTCCGTAAGCATCGCCACAAACTTCGCACCACGCCGAGCCGCCTCCAATGCAATGACGAATCCATACGGCATCTGCACACGAGGATCAAAAACCCCGTCTGCCAGCGTCTCCTTCGCCATCGGCATCATCATGTCGGTTAAGACGACATCAAACGGAAACGGAACGACCGACTTCTGACCAGCCTCGTCCCAAGCGCGCCAGTAAGTCTTGCGCTCCTCCTCCTCAATATGCTTGCAACTGACCGGCAGACCCGCCTCCGTCATGAGCTGATTCCTCAGCTCATTATTGATGGTGGGCTGCATTGCCCGCATGGCCGCCTCGAACGAGTCGAGGATGGTCACCTCGTGACCTGCAAGGGTCTCAAGAGCGGAAGCCTGATGCGCCGCCTTGTCATCGATAACAAGAATCTTCATTTTCTTCTCCCGGCGGTTTATCGAGCCGCCGGCTCCTTGGATGATTGTGGAAGTTTCAAGAGCGTTTCACCACTCTTGTGCCTCAATTATACTGGTTTTTTCCTATTTTGTCTAGACATGCTATCAATATTTATGATGCTTTATAGCTTAATTTAGCTATTTTTCTTTTTCTCTTTTTATTTTGTTCGTTTGAATTGACAAATAGCGCTCCACGAGGTATACTCTGTCCATGGCTTCTTCCCCTCTTTTTCGACAGTTGCGTGATATTGGGCTCCCGGAAAAATCTTCGCTGGTGTATGCGTATTTGCTTGAACATGGCTCAGCGGTGCCTTCCGCGATCGCGCTTGCGACGAAGCTCAATCGAACCACGGTGTACGCTGTTTTGCAGGATCTTAAACTCAAGGGCCTCGTCACTCAGATCGAACGAGGAAAAACACAATGCTACCAAGTTGAAAACCCGGCAAAACTCCCAATTATCATCAAACAACAAATAACAAGCGCCGAAGACCGGTACGAAAAAGCGAAGGCGCTTTTGCCTGAACTCCAAGGGCTCTTTTCGCTTACCCCAAATAAGCCACGAGTGCGTTTTTTTGAAGGGATCGCGGGCGTCATCGCGGTGTATAATGAACACATTCAAACGAGCGAAGCATACGAAATGCTGAGTTACAGCAACGTCGAAGACTTGATAAAACAACTTCCAAAAGCATTCATTGCGCGATACATCAAGCAAAAAGTAGCGCTCAGCATCACGACACGTGCGATCTTCCCTGATACCGCATTCAGCCAACACTATAACAACAAACTCTACAGCACGACGCCTGAAGTGATTCGTATTCGATCAAAACTCATTCCCGCCGAGCTATTCCCCTTTCAAGCTGATGTCACCATCTTTGGCGATAAAGTCTCCATCGTGAACTTCTCTCAGAACTCCGCGATCGGCGTGATCATCGAAGACAAAACCATCGCTGGACTCATGCGGATGAGTTTTGAGTTGGCGTGGAAAGGGATTGGGGTATAAAAAATGAGCGTAGAACGCTCAATAGGTGACTCGATAGGTGATCCGTCTCTTGCTGACTAGCCCTACTCAGGCTCAACCAGCAGTTCATACATCCGAGATGCGGGCGAATCGCGAGGGCCATCGTCCGAAAGGAACTGAAGCGTGCATCTCAACCCCTCATCCTTACATTGACTCAAGACTCGTTGAAGCAGGGGGTCTGTGATCTGATCTGCGAGCACAAGATTGAAAGAAGTGAACGTTGCGACCTGAAGCTGCAATGACTCAGAAACATGCGCCGCCGATAGAACCATCAGCCGCACCGGCGTCCCCACCGCAATCTTGACCGCCTTCGCTGCCGCAAGTCTGGCGCGCAGATGGCGAAATGCGCTCTCGATATCGGTTCCGGCGTCAGAATCGATCGCCTTTTGATTGATTTCCATCCACGCTTTTCCAATCGTCATGCGACACCTCCGCCGAAAGCCTACTCAAAAAATGGCCATTTTATCAATCATGAAAACGAAAAACGAGCAAAGCGCTCGTTTTTATGGATAGATCTGATTTCCTTCTTCGTCGTGTAAAATAATGGCTTGCACGGGACAGGCTTGAGCAGCGAGAAGAATCGTATCGTCATCCGCGCCTTTTGGGTCGACGACGTAGGCTTTGTTTTCATCATCGAGCTGAAACACCCCCGGCGCAACCGTCACGCACGGAGCGGCGCCAATACAAAGATCACGATCAACCGTAATTTTGGCGATCTTGAGAGGCTTGGGCGTCGAGACATCATTCATATAAAAAGAGGCTAGCAAGAATGTGCGCCAGGTGCCAGGTGCGAACAATCTCGTTGACAAACTGTCTGTTTTCGCCCACTATCAAAACGAAAGGAGCGAATGATGTCGCTATTCACCAGTTTGACGGACGCGTTTGTTCGCTACCTCTGGCCCTGGGTCATGGCCCAAATACTCGGTCTTCTGCTGGCGTTTGTCTTTCTCGGGACACCGTACGGCACAAGTTCGATCCGAGAACAGCTCCATCGCTCCCTCAAAATCGCCGGCGCAATCTTCGCCGCCGCAGCGATTGGGTCCTGGCTATTTACGGAAGAACGAGCTACACGCCGACCCGCGTTCATCGTCATCATCACCTTCGCGGCTCTCCAAGGCGCTCTTCTCCGCCTGATAACTGCCCAACCACCACACACGCGTTACCCAACACGCTAACCCCGCCCGCTCGCGGGGATTTTTTTATCAACTTACAATGAATTTATTTCTTTTCTTACGTGAGAATATAGCGCATCACCTGGACAACCCTTAATACTGCTACTTTGGCAGGTTTTTTTCCTGTGCTTACCCAAAATATTTTTCCTTATAAAACCGTAACAACTGCTCCACTTCCGGAATGCAAGCGGGATCCCCGGTGCCGACTTTTGTTTTTTGTTGGAGTTTTTCGAGGGTGTCGGCGCCTTCGAGGACAGCTTCTTCGATGTCGTGATCGGTGATTTTGAGGACTTTATCGATAATTCGACCCTGTTCAACGATAATCTTCTCGACCTGACCGGACTTGCGGAAATAGTCATTAATCGCGGCACGCAATGCTTTGTCGCCAAGCACCGAGCAGTGAACTTTACGAGCGGGCAATCCACCAAGACGCATCATGATGTCTTGTGGTCGGAGCTTGAGCGCCTCATCAATCGACAACCCTCCATTCTCCGTGACCATTACGGACAACATCGACGTCGAGGCGATCGCAGATGCGCATCCAAACGTCTTCCATTTGAAATCCGTGATGCGTTCGACGCCTTGGGCATCGCGCTCAATCTTCAACCACACCTTCATCGCATCACCACATGCCGGCGAGCCTACCATCCCCTTGTATGGATGATCGACGGACGTCTCTTGATCGAGGAAGTTTTTTGGCGAGAAGAAGTGCTCCTTCACGACATCGGTGTAGAACCAGCCTTCTTTTTTGCTGCCAGCGGCGACATCCCCTTGCGTAGCCGTCGTATTTGCAGGAGCGACGGGCGCAACCGCGTGTCCAGCCTGGTTATCGTTGGTGTTCATACGTGAAATAGTTCATATCAAGATTCACGGGACTCATTTTTCGCAACCGCTCCACAATGGCCGGCATCACGCGGATCACATGATCGAT
>CAYTGF010000014.1:0-31347 GCA_964437285.1 uncultured Gammaproteobacteria bacterium | reverse complement strand
ATCGTGAACGGCAAGTACGTGTCGCGATGCATCATCGTGAATCCGGAACCGAGATCTTCAATCATGAATTCCCGGTTCAAGCCACGAACGACCCACAAAAAAAGATCACCGGCCTTCTGAACTTCCATCTTCTCCCGATCCGCGCGCTTGGCACGTATGACGTCCATGTCACGGTTGATGGGGAAGAGGTCGCGAAGAACTATTTCTTGGTCGTGAAGGCGGCGTAAAGCCTCGTGCTATACTGGCCACATATGACTCCTTCTCGCACCTTGCAGGTTCTCTCGCTTAGTTGGTTATTTTTGGGGCTGGTCAGTGTGGCCGCGCTCATGCTCCTCATTCGCACGATTCCCAAAGTGGAATGGAACGGTGTGTCCCAGGTAGCAACATCGACAGCGCAAGAAGTGTCCGGATCGGCAATCTATAACGGATTGCCGGTTGGGCAAAATGAGTTGCTTGATTGGATCTACGAAAACACGAATCCAGAAGAAATAGTCTCGAGAAAACTTGCCGCGTATAAAGCGGGTCGACTACAGACGGGTCCAAGGCTGTTCAGCCCATCAGGCGACTTTTACGTCCAACTGGTAAACACGAGTGATCCCGGAGTCTACAGGGAAGACCCAGGTTGTGGGTATTACGGATCCTTATGCGACGTGATCGCAGGAGGTGGATTCCATATGATGGGCGAGCCAGTCATCCTGGCGTCCTCTGGTAGCGGCGGATCTCGGCCTATCGGATTTGCAGATGAGGACCATATTGTCTTATCTAGTGGATTTGGTGATGGCCCGTGTGGCTGGAAAGGGTATAGCTTATTTCATCTTGGTGCGGCCACGACAACGCGAGAGCTTCGTGTATCTGAGTGCTATTGGGAGTATGATCCCGTTGCACGCCTTACGCTTAATGGGAGTGAGCTTTCTTTTGCCACCGAAGGCGTGCCAGTAGATGCTCCCCCTAAGGAAAGAACAGTGTTTACAACGATTCGTTCAAACGGCAAGGAGTTGGTACGACTCCGTCGGTCATCGGAGGATCTTTCCAACGGGCTTATTAACTCATTCGTGACGGATCCGGTGCAATTCTTCGCAGGTTCTGCCGATCTTGAATTCCGTCTCGAAAACAAAAACTATCGATTTCGCGTGAAGGAGAACGGGTTCGAGTTGGTTCGATAAACTATTTTTGTCATGTCCAAAGATTACTACGCAATTCTCGGGGTGCCGAAGACGGCGAAGGCGGACGAAATAAAAAAGGCATTTCGTCGTTTAGCGCACGAGCATCATCCAGATAAGGGAGGAAACGAGCAGCGGTTCAAGGATGTGAATGAGGCGTATCAGGTGTTGGGTGATGAGAAAAAGCGCGCAGCGTTTGATCGTTTTGGGTCCGCGGCGTTTGAGCAGGGCGGACCTGGGCCGGGAGGGGCGGGTTTTGGAGGGTTTGATTTTAACGGGTTTGGTGGGGGAGGGTTTCAGGTGAACATGGATGATTTGGGGGATTTGGGGGATGTGCTAGGAGAAATGTTCGGCTTTGGTCGTGCAAATAGCGGTCGACGCGGAAAGCCTCGTGGACAAGATATTACGATCGATCTTGATTTGAGTTTCAAGGATTCTATTTTCGGAATCACAAAAGAGGTCACGCTCTTAAAACTTGACGCGTGTGAAGTGTGCAAAGGAGATGGGGCAGCTCCAGGAACCACGCGAACCGGGTGTAAGCCATGTTCCGGTTCCGGACAAGTGCGACAAGCACAGCGTACAATGTTTGGCACGATGCAGGTCGCGAGTGTGTGTTCCGCGTGTAATGGCGTAGGAACGGTTCCAGAAACGCCTTGCAAAACCTGTAAGGGCGAAGGGGTAAGCCGTCGAGAAACAAAACTTGCCATTGAGGTGCCCGCAGGGATTTCAAACGGGGATGCGCTAAAAATGCCCACGCAGGGCGAAGCGGCACGCCATGGTGGCACGCCGGGGGATCTCTACGTGCGTTTGCACGTCGCTCATGATCCGCGCTTTACCCGCGAAGGATCGACGTTACGTTCTGAGGTAGAAGTTTCGTTTTCTACGCTCGCTCTCGGTGGATCTATCAAGGTAGAGACGGTGGATGGAACGCGCGATGTCTCGATTCGAGAGCGCACGCCCACCGGAGCCGAAGTCGTGCTTCAGGGGGCGGGTGTTCCAACCGGTCGCCGTGGCGATCGTGGCGAGCACATCGTGACCGTAAAAGCCGCCGTTCCAAAAAAACTCAGTCGTGAGCAGGAGCAAGCCCTTGAAGCGCTTCGTGCCCTTGGGCTTTGACGGCAGACGGTCGAGGCGGTACGATGGATGAAGCGACCTGTTCTTTATGAGCAGGTCGGCTTATTTCAAGCTTATTTCTCACAATTTAAGAACAATAGAACTCTATGGCCAGTCCAATTACTCTTGCGATGAAGCAGATTGCGGAAGAAAAGAATATTTCGTACGAATCCGTTCTTGAAACGGTTGAATCGGCGCTCGCGAATGCGTATCGCAAAGATTTCGGGAACAAAAACCAAAATATTAAAGTGGAGTTTGATCCAGAAAAGTACGATGGCATGACCGGGGGTATTCGAGTATTCGACGTAAAATCCGTGGTTGAAAACATGGAGTTGTCCGAAGATTATTTTACGCGTTTTGATGCAGCGACGGCTCCTCGCAAAAAAGAGGAAGGACGACGCGGAGCTCTTGCTCCAACGGGCGCGGACGCCATGACGGCTGAGGCGTTTGCAGAAGAGTTCAAATTCAATCCAAAAACCATGATCATGCTCTCTGACGCGCGTGATCTGAAGCCTGATGCGCAGATCGATGAAGAAATCCGCGTTGAGCTTGGTATTCCTGCCGCGTTTGGTCGCATGGCCGCACAAACCGCAAAGCAGGTGATCTTGCAGCGTCTTCGTGAAGCAGAGCGTGGCGTGATTTTTAATGATTTCAAAGGCCGTGAAGGCGAGCTCATGAGCGTGACGGTACAGCGCCGTGAAGGTCGCGTGGTCCTCATCGATCTTGGCCGTACAACGGGGGTAATGCTTCCAGAAGATCAGATCGAATCTGAACGGTACTACCCAGGTACGCGTATCAAGGCGTTGCTTCGTGAAGTGGCGCTGACGACGAAGGGTCCAGAAATTCGACTCTCGCGTAGCAGTCCACAGCTTGTTGCGGCGATGTTTATGCAGGAAATTCCAGAAATTGCGAACGGAGTGGTCGAATTAAAAGAGATTGCACGTGAAGCAGGAAGTCGTGCCAAGGTTGCGGTCGCGACAAACGACGATGCGATCGACCCAATCGGTTCCTGTATCGGTCAGCGAGGGGTGCGTATTCAAACCGTCATCCGTGAACTTGGCGGCGAAAAAGTGGATATCGTTCAGTGGAGTGAAGATCCAAAGGCGTTCATTCAGGCCTCGCTTGCTCCGGCTCAGGTAGCGAGCGTCGAACTGGACGAAGAAGACAAGTTCGCCACGGTGCTTGTGACAGCAGACCAGCTCTCTCTCGCGATTGGGAAGGGTGGCCAAAACGTCCGTCTTGCCGCAAAACTCACCGGCTGGAAAATCACGATCCGCGAACAGGGTGGGAGCGTCGTCGTCGACTCAGATCAGACGAGTGATGTCGCCACAGATGCAGAAGCGGCTATGCCAATCGTTACGGAATCACCAGAAGTGAAAGAAGTCCCAGATTCAGAAGAAACGGCAAGCGCGACCGAAGACCGTCCAGAAACGGTTGCAGAAGCGGACGCGCAAGACCCGGGTTTGAACGCGTAATCTCTGTATGTTTACCGCTATCTTCCTTCAGCCGCTCGTGAACGTTCTCGTTGGTCTCTACAATGTCATTCCTGGAAATGACTTTGGTATCGCGATTATTGCGCTTACCTTGCTCGTGAAAGTCGTGCTATGGCCTTTTACCGCGCTCCAAATCAAGCAGCAACGCGCGCTTCAGGCGATTCAGCCAAAGATCGACGAAATTCGAAAAAAGTATAAAGACGATCGTGAAGCACAAGGGCGTGAGCTCATGTCGCTCTACGGTCGTGAAAAAGTGAATCCGGCCGCCTCTTGCTTGCCGCTCCTCATTCAGATTCCGGTGTTCATCGGTCTCTATCGAGCGTTATCGCAAGGGATTACGGCGCTTGATCCTGCGCTCTTGTACTCTTTTGTGGATAATCCGGGAGTGATTCACGCATCTCTCCTTGGGATCGTGGACCTTACAAAACGGAGTATTCCGCTTGCTGTGGGAGCCGCACTCGTACAGTTCTATCAGAGCCGTCAGCTCATGAAGAGCGCGGCACCAACCGTGACGCCACCTCCGGCAGAAGTCGCAGACGCGCCCGGGGCACAAGATGAGAGCATGGCGACCATCATGAATCGTCAAATGATGTACACCATGCCGCTCCTCACGGCGGCGATCGGCTGGACGCTTCCCGCAGGTCTTACGCTCTACTGGTTCGTTATGAGCGTGCTCTCGGTGGTGCAACAGTGGTGGATTACGCGCTCGCTTCCACCAAAAATTCTTCCTCAGCTTCAGTCTTGATTGACCTTCAATTCTCTGTCTATGGCTACGCATAAAACATCCGTCTCAAAGCCGCTTTCCTCAACAACGATCCGTCGACGGGCGATTGGGCTCTTTGTGCTCGCGGCGGTGGCGCTCATCTACCTTCTTCCAACACCGATGAACTGGCTGATCGTGAAGACGGGTTCGGTTCTTGGGACGGATTGGTCTGATAAGCAGTCAGACCGCTCGTTTGTGCTCGGATTGGACTTGCAAGGCGGTTCGCGCTTGGAATACGAGGCAGATCTTTCAAAGATCCCTGCGGCAGATCGTTCTGAAGCGGTGAACGGCGTTCGTGATGTGATTGAACGCCGCGTGAATGCTCTTGGCGTGTCTGAACCGTTGGTGCAGACAACGCAAGCGGGTGAGAGCTGGCGCGTGAACGTGGAGTTGGCCGGGGTAAGTAATATCGAAGACGCCATTAAGCGTATCGGTGACACGCCTATTCTTGAATTTAAAGAAGAAAACACAGAAGGTCCTCGTGCGCTCACCGCAGAAGAGCAGGCGCGTATCACGAGTGAACAAGCAGCCGCAAAAGCCAAGGCTGAAGCGTTGCTTGTGAAGGCGCGTGCTCCTGGGGCGGATTTTGCGACAGAAGTAAAAAATGCCGTGTCAGGCACGACGGTGGTTGCTTCGGAATTCTTGCGTGAAAACGCTCGTAATCTCGAGCTCTACTACGCGGTTCGTGGTGAACCGGTCGGTGTGGTGGCAAAAGTGCTTGATACCCCAGAACACTATTACGTCGTCAAAATCGACGAAAAAAAGCAGGTGACAAAAGAGGCGACAGGTCGTCACTTACTTGTAAGCTGGCAAGGGGCTGAACGCAGTCAATCAACGCTCACGAAAGAGCAGGCAAAAGCAAAGATTGACCAACTCAAGGGTCAGGTGACGGTGCAGAACTTTGAGCAGCTCGTCAAACAGCACTCACTTGAGCCGAACGCCTCGTCCACGGGCGGGTTGATTGAATGGATCGAAGAAGCTCCGGTGGATCCGAATGTTCAAGTTCTTGTCGAGGCCTTCGCAAAGCCATTCTTCGCGATGGCAAAAAACACGATCTCTGATGTGGTGGAAACCCCATTTGGGTACCACTTGATGATGAAAACGGATGAACGTGCCGTGGAAGATGTGCGTGCGCAGGTCGCGTCGTTCGAGAAGCTCACAGAAACAGACGTGCTCCCACCAAACGATGGTTGGACCGCGACAAAGCTTACCGGAAAACAGTTGCAATCCGCGCGCGTGGATTTCAACCAGCAAACCGGTGGGATTCAGGTGGCGCTTCAGTTCAACGAAGAAGGCACGGATCTTTTTGCGGAAATCACTCGCAAAAATATCGGTAAGCGTGTAGGAATCTTTATTGATGGGCAATTACTCTCCGCTCCGATGGTCCAGTCAGAAATTCCTGGTGGACAGGCCGTGATTACAGGCGCAGGAAACCTGGAAGAAGCGCGAGCTCTTGCTCGAAACTTGCAGGCTGGAGCATTACCCGTGCCAATTACGCTCATCGCAAAACAAACAATCGGTCCAAGTTTGGGGGTAGAATCGCTTCAAGCATCGCTCAAGGCGGGGATGATCGGATTCCTTCTTGTCGCGATCTTCATGCTTCTCGTCTACCGCGTGCCAGGGTTTGTCGCGGTTGTGTCACTCGCGTTGTATGCCGTACTTTCTCTCGCGGTCTTCAAGTATATTCCGGTCACGCTGACGCTTGCGGGAATTGCCGGGTTCATTCTGTCGATCGGGATTGCGGTTGATGCAAACGTCTTGATCTTCGAGCGGCTAAAAGAAGAGTGGCGTTTAGGGAAGGGTCTGAATGTGGCTCTTGAAGATGCGTTCACCCGCGCTTGGCCGTCCGTGCGCGATGGGCATATGACTGTGCTCATTTCCTGTGCGGTGCTCTATTGGTTCTCATCGTCAGTCATTCGAGGATTTAGTTTGACGCTCGCTATTGGTATCGCGATCTCCCTCTTTACGGCGGTTGTGACCTGTCGGATGTGGCTACGAGCGCTTGCGCTTACGCCGCTCGCGAAGTGGGATTGGGGCTTTCTGAAGCCAAAAACTCTTGATAAGAATAAGTCTTAGTCTATGTCGCGTTCACTTGTCGCCTCACGGCGCCGTTGGTTTTTCTTCTCAGGGGCAATATTCACTCTTTCAGTGGCGGCGCTCTTGACATGGGGATTACGTTTCGGCATTGATTTCACCGGAGGATCGCTCATGGCGTTCCGCTTTACGACTCGTCCTGCGGTCACGGAAATTGCTCAAACAGTGCAAGGGGCGGGGGTTGATACCGGAACCCCGGTCGTTCAGCCGGTGGGTGATGCAGAAGTACAAATTCGTACCAAAGAACTGAGCGAGGCAGACTATAAGCAGGTTGTTGGCGCGCTCAAAGCAAAGCATGGAGAAGTAACGGAGCTGCGGTTTGACACCATCGGTCCCGTGATCGGGGAGGAACTTCGCACGAAGTCTCTCCGAGGGGTCTTGGTCGCGCTCTTGCTCATCATGCTCTACATCGCGTACGCCTTCCGGAAGGTGTCTGCGCCGGTAGAATCTTGGAAGTATGGGGTGGTGACGATGCTTTCTGCCGCGCACGACGTGGTGATTCCGCTCGGAGTCTTCGCGGCACTTGGACACTACCGCCACGTAGAGATAGGAACGCCGTTTGTCGCGGCGATCCTCACGATTCTTGGGTACTCGATTACAGACACGATCGTCGTGATGGACCGTGTGCGAGAGAATCTTCCACGCATGAAGTCTTCATTCGCGGACGTTGTCGATTTCTCGCTGCGACAGACCTACATGCGTTCGATCTTCACTTCGGTGACCACGCTGCTAACGTTGCTCGCGGTGTTCTTTTTTGGGGGAGCTTCGTTGCATGAGTTTACTCTTGCGATGATTCTCGGTATTGCCGTTGGAACGTACTCATCCATCTTTATCGCGCCGATGGCGCTGGTGAGCTGGAACGAGTGGGAGCAATCAAAGAAACAGGCCGCAAAATAGGGCGCTGTTTGCCAGGCGAAAAACATGCTATCGTACACGGTAGCATGTTTCTTTTTGATTCTTTGAACGAGTTGCTGATGCTTGTCGGCGACGATCCGTTTACGGGAATGTGGATCCTCTTCCGCTCAGGAGGGTGGGTGCTCTTTCTGTGGATCGCTCTCTGGATTGCCCGTGAATTGTGGCTCGAACACGTTCAGGGCAAAGTGGCTGCAAAAAAGCAGTTCATAGTGCTGCGTGTCACCGTCCCGCGCGCTTCTGAGCAAACCGTAAAAGCGGTCGAGAATATTTTTTCGGTCTTTGCTGGAGCTGCGGCTGGACCAAACTGGACAGAAAAGTGGATCAAAGGGGAATTTCAGTCGCCGCTTTCCATCGAGATTGTCTCTCTCGAGGGCGATGTTTCTTACTGCGTGCGTATTGAAAAACGGCTCAAAGACCTTGTTGAGGCGGCTATTTATGCCCAGTATCCAGACGCAGATATTGATCTCATCGAAGACTATGTGAACACGGCTCCTCGAGCCTATCCAGATGAGGTCTACGATCTCTGGGGAACGGAGCTCACCACCGTGAAGTCAGACGCGTATCCCATTAAAACCTACGTGGATTTTACGGACCAGGTATCCGGTGAAATGAAAGACCCACTCGCGGTGATCTTGGAAAACATGTCGAGAATTGGACCTGGTGAACAGCTCTGGTACCAGATCGTCATGATGCCGACAGATCAAAAAGAGGCTCGGGGACGAGCAGAAGCAGAAATCGCAAAAATTCGAGGCGAAGAGAAAAAGTCGAAGCCTTCTCTTGGTGAGCAGATCTTGCTCCTACCAATCGAGATTATCGGAAATATCCTCTCGATCTTCTTACCATTCGGTGGAGGAGAGAAAAAAGAGGAGAAAAAGAAAGATGGGCCTCCAAAAATCATGAGCCTTTCACCGGGGGAGCGGCTCGTGTTGGAATCCATTGAGCGAAAAATGTCAAAGATCGGATTCATGTGCAAAATGCGCGTGGTGTACCTCGCGAAAAAAGAGAAGATGCAACGTCCAAAAGTCGTGACGCCATTTTTGGGAGCGATTCGGCAGTTTAACACGTTTAACATGCAGTCACTCGTGCCGAATAGTAAAAAGATTGGGATGAACAGTGCCTTCTGGTTTTTTAAGGATCAGCGCAATAACGCTCGGAAAACTCGGTTGATTGCTGCGTTTACGGATCGTTCGCCCTCCGTCGGTCTCGCGCCTTTCTTTCTTTCAACAGAAGAGCTTGCGACGCTTTGGCACTTCCCAATCTTATTGCAGGTAAAGGCGCCACTTTTGCGCCGCACGCAGTCGAAGAAAACGGATGCTCCGGCGAATATTCCGTACGCTGATCTCTAGCTTCCGCCTATGTCTCTCGAGTATACTCACGACCATGAAAAAGAAATCACCCTGTTTGGCAAGGTGAACTTTCGGAATGCTGATCGTAAGTTTGGTATTCGCACGGATGATCGTCGTCGTCACATGTATATCATTGGGAAAACAGGCATGGGCAAGACGACGCTCATGTCAAACATGATCCTGTCTGATATCTACGCTGGTCATGGATTGTGTTACATAGATCCTCACGGTGACGAAGCGGAAAAGCTCATTGACTTTATTCCGCCGGAACGAATCAATGATGTTGTCTATTTTAACCCAGCCGATACGGCGTTTCCCTTTGGATTTAACATTCTCGAGAACCCGTCGGATGATCGAAAGCACTTGGTTCGCGACGGTCTCATGGGGGTTTTTAAGAAGATTTGGCCAGATGTGTGGAGTGCGCGCATGGAGTATATTCTGCAAAATTGCGTTTCCGCTCTGCTCGACTATCCGGGGGCAACGCTCATGGGGATTAATCGCTTGTTGGTAGATAAAGACTATCGAGAAAAAGTTATTGACAAGATTCGTGATCCGGTGGTGAAGACTTTTTGGGTCGCGGAATTTTCGGCCTGGTCGGAAAAATATGCCACAGAGGCGATCGCTCCGGTTCAGAACAAGGTGGGTCAATTTCTTTCGTCATCACTGATTCGCAATATTGTCGCGCAAACGCGCTCAACGATTGATATTCGAAAAATCATGGACGAAGGGAAGATTTTGATGGTGAACCTGTCAAAAGGACGCGTAGGAGAAGACGGGATGCGTCTTTTGGGAGGGATGCTCGTCACAAAAATCCAGCTGTCCGCGCAAGAACGTCAAAACCAAAAAGAACATGAACGTCGTGATTTTTATCTGTACGTAGACGAGTTTCAGAACTTTGCAAACGAATCATTCGCGACCATTCTTTCTGAAGCGCGTAAATACCGCCTGAATTTGATTGTTGCGCACCAGTACATGGCGCAGCTCGAAGAGCCGGTGCAAGAAGCGGTACTTGGAAACGTGGGGACAATGGTCGCGATGCGCGTGGGTCCGCAAGATGCGGAGCTTCTAGAAACGGAATTTACCCCAACGTTCCTCCCAGAAGATTTGGTGAACTTGGCGAAGTTTCAAATGTACCTAAAATTAATGGTTGATGGTGTGGCGACACAGCCGTTTTCAGCAAATACGCTTCCACCCATCGCAAACCGCACTGGGAGCGAGGCGAAAGTGATTCAGGCGAGTCGTGAGCGGTATTCCGAGCCACGTCATGTGATTGAACAGAAGGTTTTAAAATGGACAGGAATGGAATTGGTCCACGGAGCTACGACGCTTTCCGTTGATACAGAAGAGAAGGAGAGCGTTGAAGAACTGGCGCTCTCGTCGCCGTCTCCAACGCTTGCCGTGCTGAAATATCCGACGATTCAAACAGAAGAAGAGCGTGAGCAGGAAGAGCGCGACGTGGTCGCGAGCGCGGGTGAGGGAGCGGTAACGCCGCCAAGGCTTGTGATTCGTCCAGAACGTCTGGCCGCGATCGAAGATTCGATTAAGCTTGCCAAAGCCGCAGAAAAAACAAAGAAGAAGCCCAGCTTTGCGCACATCTGTCAACGCTGTGGAAAGTCTTTTGAATTAGCCGTTCAGCTTGATCCGAGTAAGCCGATTTACGATCCAGAGTGTCGTGATCTCCTCAAGAAAGAGCGCGAAGAACGCCAAGCTCGCGGCGGTGGCGCGCGTCGGCCTTTGTCCATAGGGGGCGGTCGTTCCTCGGGTTCGGACGCCTCCTCCGGAGCAGAGCGCCCTCGGGGTGATCGACCACCACGTTCAGATCGACCGCGACAAGACGGTGGACGATCAGGCGGGGGATCCTCGAACCGAGATCGCGGTTCTTTGCCGCCTCGTTCCGATGGGGAGCGCTCAGGTCCGAGACCTCCTCAGGGAAAGCGTTTAGACATCCCTCGTGAAGCCCTCGAATCGTCGGCGGCAGACCGTCATCGCGTCGAGCCTTCGTCTACGGCTCAGGAAGTAGCCCCACCTTCGCCTCCGTCGACATCGATCCATGGTTCGCTTGCACCAGGTGAATCGCTCAAGCTAGATTAGCGGTATATGACTATCTCACGCCTCGTACTTGTTGGGGTGTTGGGAGCATGGGTGGCATTCACGCCAACCCTTGCCTTTGCCGCGGAAGATATGGACCAAGACGGGCTTCTCGACTCTTGGGAGGTGCGTGTTTTTGGAACGGATCCGGTGATGGCTGACACGGATCGTGATGGTTTTGCTGACGGCGTAGAAGTCCGAAATGGCTACGATCCACGTAAGGCAGGAAAAGGAAAGCTCGGAGATAAAGATACGGACACGGATGGGCTGAATGATCGTCTTGAGGTCCTTTTCGAAACAGATCCGCTTGTGCGAGATACAGATGGTGACGGGTATGTTGATGGCGAGGAAATTCAGAACGGGTTTGATCCGCGTTCATCGAGTTCGCTCTCGTTACAAAAACAGATCCGTGTCGACCTGTCTGAACAGCGTTTGTATCAGGAAGTGAAGGGGGTTGCTATCGGTTCTTTTCCGGTTTCATCCGGGAAGGCCTCAACACCAACTCCGGTCGGTACCTATTCTGTGCTGAACAAGCATCCGCGCGCCTGGTCAAAAGGAGCGGCCCTCTGGATGCCGTATTGGATGGCTTTCCGAGCTGATGGCTATGGTCTTCACGAGCTTCCAGAATGGCCGGGTGGGAAAAAAGAGGGGAAAGCGCATTTAGGAACTCCTGTGAGCCATGGTTGCGTGCGTGTAGGCGAGGGGGTTGCAAAACGATTGTATGACTGGGCCCCAGTTGGGACGAAGGTGGTGATTCAGCGCTAGCCATGCGATATCTCATTATTCTTTTCTTGTCTTTAGGACTCCTTGTGCCAAGGATGGTTTTTGCGTCAACAACAACAGAGGCGCTACCTACAAGTCCGCTGCTTGAATCGACGACAGATGCTGCTATCGCTGAGTTTCGGCCCGAAGACTATGGTCTCGCTGCCGTCTATGCCATGACGCCAAAGACGAAGCGCGAACTCTATGCTTGGAACGCAGAGAAGGTCTGGTCCCTCGCGAGCTTAACGAAGCTCGTTGCGGCTTCCGTCTGGCAAACGAAAACAGTGCCCTGGCGTGCGATTATGACGATTCAGGCACGCGATGAGGTTGGGGGCGGTCGATTGCGCGTACCTGTGGGCACGAAAATCCGCTTTGAAGATCTTTGGTATGCGAGTATTACCGCTAGCGCGAATAACGCTGCCATGATGGTGGCCCGGGCGATGGGGGTGACGCCAAAGCAGTATGTAGCACTCATGCAAAAGGAGGCGGTAAAAGCAGGGGCGAAAACAGCCGTATTCGCCGAACCGTCAGGCATGAGCGAAAAGAATGTTGCAACGGCGAAAGACATGGCGTTGCTGGCCGATAGAGCCTTTTCGTATCGCCCTCTTCAAAAAGCCGCGAGCACGGCGAAGTACCCTGTTCGTATACTCAATAGCAAACCAAACGAGCGTGTTATCAAGAATACGAATGCATTGTTGACGGACGACCAAGATGTATGGGTTATTGCTGGCAAAACGGGGTACTTGGAAGCGTCTAGGTATAATTTTGTAGGCTGGTTACGGCCTGTTGGGGTTGACGGCAAGCCGGAAACCGGGAAGGATGTACTGGTTGTGATTTTTGGCGCGCCCACCAAGGAACAGTCCTTTGCGGCGGCCAAGCATCTCGCGCAGTCACTCTGGACGAATCATGCAACTCTCTCACGTACAAACGCTGCTGGAAAGCCGTAAGCAACCAACATTCCGCCTCGAGCAACTGAAGCGGGCGTTTTACGTTGAGCATCGTCGTTCTTGGGAAGAGCTCTCTACCTTTCCAAAGGACCTTCGCGCTGTCCTCGCGGCAGAGGTGCCTTGGGACGCGATGTCGTTTGTTCGCGAACAAGAAGCGGACAACGGCGAGACGATTAAGGCATTGCTCGCCTGCGCGGACGGAAAAAAGATCGAAACGGTCCTCATGCGCCACGAAGACGAGCGCAACACGGTGTGCGTTTCTTCGCAGGTTGGGTGTGCGATGGCGTGTAGTTTTTGCGCGACGGGCACGATGGGTCTTACCCGAAACCTCACTCGCGACGAAATTGTTGAACAGGTCCTGTACTACGTTCGCCGCCTTGGTGAAAAAGGGGAGCGTGTGACAAACGTGGTGCTGATGGGTATGGGCGAGCCACTTCATAACTACGACGAGGTGCTCGGAGCTCTTCGCCTCATGAATGACCCGCAAGGCATGAATATCGGCGCTCGTCATTTGAGTATTTCGACCTGTGGCATCGTGCCCGGAATTTTGCGTTTGGCCGATGAGAAGTTCCAGGTGAACTTGGCCATCTCACTCCACTCCGCGATCGACGAGGTGCGTTCCAAGATCATGCCGGTAAACCGTCCGTACCCGCTCGCAAAGCTGATGGCTGCCGTGCGAACCTACATGGAAAAGACGAATCGCAAAGTGATGTTCGAATACTTGTTGCTGTCCGGTATTAATGATCGCCCGGAGGATGCGCGTGCGTTGAAGCGCTTGTTTGGCGATGATATGCGCTTGGTTCACGTTAATTTGATTAAGTATCACAATACACAAGCCTTCGAAGGCACGCCAAAAGATCGACGCGTCGCCTTTTTACGCGAACTGCATGAGCTGGGTATTCCGGCGACGCACCGAATTACCTTCGGTGAAGACATTGACGCAGCCTGCGGCCAGCTCGCGGTGAAGGACGCGGCCGGGAACGTGTTGCAGGGACAGGCGGCGATTGTGGCGAATAAAGAAGGGAAAAAAGTGTCGGTGAAGGGTTGACGAATAGTTCGGTTTGTGCTAGAAACAACGAGCCTGAAAGGAGGCACGCATGAGTGACGACAACTACTCAACCGGTTCTTCTCGCGTGATCGACCCGCTGTCCCAGCAGGTCGAGCGGCTTCGTCCGCTCGTCCAGGTGGAGCGGTTCGAGTATCTGCGGTGGCTGCTCAGAGGGGACGCTCTCGAGGGGCGACGTTGCGACTTGCTTGTTGTGCCCGCCCCGCGAGCGGTGGACGAGGATCCTGGGCGCGCGTTTCAGAAGGTGCTTGACGCCCTGAAGGCGAGTTACGGCGAGCGCTTCTCTACGGATCTGACACCACATTTCGATGCACGAACCGCTTGCCAGAGTCCGCTCGGTCATCGTCCATACGCTGTTCTGCGGTTTTGTGCACTGCGAGTAGGCGGCGCGTTTCCTTCTAGGGGCGCAGCTGACCTCAGTCAGCTGCCCGGCGTTGACCCGGACTTGCTGGACGATTCCCTGAACGCCGGCATCTTCGATCAGCCCTTTCCTCCAGACGCGTACACCATCGGCATCCTGCTGCTCACGAACCCGCGCCTGGTGTCGGAACTGCCGGACTGGCACACGATTTCGAACAAGGATCTCGCGTTCCAGACCTGTGGCGACGGCCCCAAGGTGCAGCGTCGGTTGGAGTTTCTCAAGACGGGTCCTTCGTGGGATGACACCCCGTGCCTCCACCTCGAGTTCGCACGGAGCCAGCTGCACTGAGTCCCTGAGCCTTCGGGCTCGTTTTTGTTTTTATTCGGCCGGGTTTTTATTCCGAGCGGTCCCAGCCAAGTCCTACTTCAAGTCCTACTTCAAGCAGGACTTGAAGTAGGACTTCGTTGCGAGAACGGCTGATTTTTGTTACGCTCGCCCGTATGATTCCACCGCTTCCTCCGGGTTCGAAGATTCTCGTCGGCATGTCTGGCGGGGTGGATTCGAGTGTCTCGGCGGCGCTTTTGCGGGAGCAGGGGTATGAGGTGGTCGGGGGATTTATTAAGAATTGGTCGGACTCAAAAGATCTTTGGACGGGGGAATGTGCGTGGCGAGGTGAGCGTCGTGATGCGTTGCGGGTAGCGGCGCGTTTGGGTATTTCGCTTCTCACTTTTGATTTTGAAGAGCAGTACCGCACTCGTGTACTTGAACGGATGTTCGCCGAATACGAGGCGGGGCGCACTCCAAACCCGGATATTCTCTGCAATCAAGAGATCAAGTTTGGGTTATTTTTTGAAGCAGCGATGAAGCTTGGGTTTGACGGGGTTGCGACAGGTCACTACGCGCGTTCATCGCGAGATGCGCAGGGACCGCATCTTTGGAAAGGGGTCGATCCAGAGAAGGATCAAACCTACTTTTTGCAGCGCATGTCGCGGGAAGCGCTCTCTCGAGCGTTGTTTCCTATCGGTCATCTTCATAAAACGGAGGTTCGTGCGCTTGCGGAGTCGTACGCTTTGCCGGTCGCGACAAAGCCTGATAGCCAGGGTATTTGTTTTGTGGGAAAACTTGATTTTCACCAATTTTTACGAAAAAAAATCGCTTCGCAACCAGGTCCGATTCTCGATCCGGACGGTCGAATCCTCGGACTGCATGACGGGCTTGATGCCTATACCATTGGTCAGCGTAAAGGCCTTGCAGTGCATACAGATCGACGCGCGTGGTACGTTGCCGCAAAAGACCGTAAGCAAAATGCTCTGATTATGGTTCCGGACGTGCACCATCCGCTTCTCTCGCGTTCCGAATTATGTGTAGAAGCCGTGCATTGGCTTGAAGAGGGCGCTGACGAAAGAGCGTCTTTCAAGGCTGAGATAATGGTCCGATATCGACAAGCTCCTGTGGCGGCGCATCTTACGCGTATTCAAGGCGGGGGGTATGAAGTGCGTACGGCTGAGCCGGTTTGGGCGCCTGCACCGGGGCAATCGGTAGCGGTGTATCAAGGGGAGCGATGTTTAGGTGGTGGTATTTTGTCTGAATATTCGGTAGGGTAGAGGCCTATGGATTCTCGGCAGCGCCGCATTGAGTGGATCTCTTTCGCGTATCTTGTCTTCTTTGTCCTCGCGGTGCTTTCGCCATCGCTCTACACGCGAGGATATATTGGCCTATCTGAAACGGTTCTTGAAGAAATCACGATTTTTCTTTTTGGTTTGGCGGGAATCCTCACATTTACCTGGTATGAACGGTTTATTGAGCGTCGTGAAGGCGAGGCAAAACAAATGGAGGATAGCATCCAGAGAGCAAAACTCGAGCTCGTTGACTCATATAACTATATCGGTTCGGTAAATCGCAAAATCGAGCTCTTAAAAGGGCTCGCAAATGATACTTCCTTGAGCTTGGTTGATCGTAAACGACTACCAAGAGAATTGCTTCAGGCTATCGTACAAAGTGCCGTATCCGCCACCGCCGCTGATGGAGCTCTGTTGCGTATCATGGAACACGCTTCTCTGCGGACCGCTGTGGAGGTTCAGGTAGAAACCGGTCATCGTCGCGTCTTTCGTGTTCCGAATCGAGAGCTGCGAGCGTTGGATGATACGCGCGCCACCCACGCCTTTTTAGCAACGGAAGAAGGGAAAGATGTGCTCGCCATCCCTTCGGATGCTTCATCCACCGATAGCAAGGCCTATCTTTTATTGTTTCTTGCGACAAATCAGATCACGGAAGTCGACGTTTCATTGCTAAAAGTGCTCGTGAACCAAGCGGAGATGGTGTATCGGTTGACGCAGAATAGAAAAGAGGGCGTACCGCTTTCATAAAGACAAAAAGAGGAGTACTATAGAGGAATCGTATGCGTATTCCACAAGTTCTTTTTCGCTGTATAGCCGTTAGTATACTTTTGCTCGGCAGTTCTCTTTTCGGATCTACGGCGCACGCGGCCACGTGCAGCATTACTAGTGCGACAGTGGTAAATCAAACATATGTAACTAGCAATAACTGCACAGCGATCGAAATCAATGGGAATGTGAGTACTACCTGGATTGGCACGGTGGATCTTGGGGGGGGGACGGTTACGGTGAAAAGCGGATACACGATGACGATGGGCTCATCCTCCGCCATGGTCCTGGGGGCGAACGATGATTTTGTGGTGGAAACAAATGCCACGACGACGCATTTGCGGAATGATATTGAAGGGGTCCAAATTACGGCTCGGAATATTACGGTAACAGGGAAGATTAACTCTGATGGAAAAGGATGTAACGGAGGTGGAGCCGCCACAATGGATGGCTCTGGTCCACACGCGACCACCCGTGTTTGCACGCTTGGAGCCACGGGGGCCGGACAAGATGGTGGTGGGGGCGGTGGCGGCGGAAGCGCTGGCTCCCACGGCGGTCTCGGATCTAGGGCACTTGGTGATGGTGCGGCCGTGACAACAACTGTCTTGTATGGCGATTCTTTAGCCCCAGTCTTCTTAGGATCAGGGGGAGGGCAGGGGTACTATTCTAATGCATTTGGAGGTCATGGAGGAGGAAGAGTCGCTCTTGTGGCTAGCGGAGTTCTCACGGTAACCGGCAGCGTATCCGCGAATGGTGATAATGGTTCTGCGGGTCAATCGGGGTACAATGGCGGTGGGGCTGGTTCCGGAGGCTCTATCAGTATCACGGCCGGGACCCTTGCGGGTTCTGGTACTGTTTCAGCAAATGGAGGTGTTGGAGGAACGGGAGCTGGTACAAATAGCAACGGAGGAGGTCATGGAGGGGGCGGGCGTGTTGCGGTAAAGTACGATACTTCAACATTCACCCTTTCTTCTATTACGGCGACGGGTGGTTCTAGATCTGGTTGGACGAGTGGGCAAAATGGCTCTACCTATATTCTCAACCGTGTAACAGATGACGGTGGGGGGACGCTTACCATCACTTCCGGTTTTGATTTTCCGTTCTCTGGAGATTATGTGCGAGACACGATTTCCGTATCTTCGGGGGCGTTTCTTCAGTGTCCCTACGCCGCCACAAGCACAAGTCTCACCGTGTCTGCCACCTCTTGGATTACGCTCCCAAGTGTGCAGTGGGAGTGTTATGCGGGTATTTCAGAGTTCACGCTCTCATCTAGCCAAGGGCTATCTACGACGAGTACTACCATGATTTTTGGAAGTACGACGAGTGTGCGTATCGATGTACCAACCTGGACAAATGTCACAACAAGTATTTCCACCGTATACGGTCCCAGCAGTATGACGGTAGATGTGGACAATAGCCTTGAATGGCGCGGCTTTGTTTACACAGGACCCAATAGCGCGAGCAGCGCGAGCACGATGCTGACTTTAAACGCGCCTCAGAGCGTTTCGCTTGTGAGCTCAAATATTTATTCGAACGTATCGTCAACAATACTTGGCGCACTGACACTTGACGCGAATTCCAGCATTAATGCAGATGGACGGGGATGTTTACGAGGAAGGAGTGGAGGGGATGGGTATGGTCCAGACAGTACAACTGGCGTCTGTACTATTACCACAACTGGATACGGTAAGGGGGCTGGCGGTGGTGGCGCAGGTGGAGGGGGTGCGGCCCATGCTGGAGCCGGAGGAACGAGCGAGGGCGGTGGGTATACTCAATCCACTACGTATGGTAGTTCGACAAATCCCACCCTGTTTGGCTCGGGTGGTGGCTCCGGATATGACTTCGCGGGTGGAAACGATATGCGTGGAGAGGGAGGAAATGGAGGGGGCATCATACGTATTCGCGTATCTGGGGCGCTGACTGTAGGGGGTACGATAAGCGCAAACGGTAACGCGGGTAATAACGAAGCATTTCTGGGTTTTGGAGGTGGCGGCGGTGGAAGCGGCGGGTCACTTTATCTTTACGTTGGGTCAATTTCTGGGAATGGTACAATTTCTGCGAGAGGCGGCGCTGGTGGTTTGGGTGGAAACGGAGGCACTTCGTACGACGCCGGGGGTGGGGGTGGTGGCCGTATCGCTATTTACTACTCATCACAATCCGGAACAGCCTATTCGGGAGCTTCTGTTACTGGTGGTACCGTGGCAAGTGGCGCTACGGCCGGATCTGCTGGGAGTTTATACACATTTCAAACAAACATTACTCCAGACGCGCCCTCATCTCTGGGGCCCACGGGACTTGTAAACGGCTCAACTACGGGTACAACGAACCCCATCTTCACTTTCACCCTTGCGGATAGCGATGTTTCAGATACGGTAAAGTTTCAAATCCAAATAGATAACTCATCAGACTTCGGCTCAGTGGTAATTGATTATACGAGTGCGCTTGCGGCTCAGGGTGCCGCCTCGTTTCAGGTGGGCCAGGCCGCGGGAAGCGGAGCGTACTCAACGGGAGCAGAGGGTCAGACGCTCTCTAGCACCTCTTACTACTGGCGGGTAAAAACCATTGATCAGAACGCGGCAGAATCTTCGTATTCAACGGCAAATAGTGGCTCGGTCGCGTTTATCGTCGATTCAGCAACGCGAAGTGTCTCGTTTTTACTTTCAGCTGGTTCGGGGCTTGAAAGCGTCACCGCTACATCTATTCGTATCGTTCTCGATACGACGCACTTTGAAAATGTGACCGTGAATTACGCGGTGAGCTCAACACTTACAACGGCAACGGGGAGCGGTACCGACTACACGCTCTCCTCCGGTACGGCGACCATCACTGCTGGAGAAACGAGCACCACCGTTGCGCTGGCTGTCGCGAACGACGACATTGATGAGGCAAACGAGATCGTCGCCATCGACCTCTCCTCGCCAACGTATGCGTCCCTCGGAGCAACGAACTCGATTCAATACACGATCACAGACAACGACACCGCAGGGGTTACGCTCTCAGAAACAACCGCGACCGTCACAGAGGGGGGCGCCACGGACACCTATACCCTCGTACTCACAAGTCAGCCAACGAGTACAGTACGTGTGACATTCGCCACTTCCACCTACGGCATCACCTTGAACGCCACTACCGTTGATTTTACCTCGGATAACTGGAGCACCCCACAAACTATTACCATCACAGGAACGAACGACCTGGTTGCGGAAGGAACGCATACGGCTTCAGCGACTCATGCGATCACGGTGCCTTCTGGTTTTGCGTATGGATATTCTTCCGGCGTTTCCGTTGAAAACATGTCCGCCACCATTACGGATAACGACACGGCGGGTATCACCGCTTCCACAAACGCGGTGAGCGTGACAGAAGGAGCTTCCGCTCAAACCATGACGTACGTTCTCGATACGGCGCCAACAAGTACCGTTACCCTCACGTTTTCTACGAGTACCAACGGCATCACGATTGTTCCCGTGAGTCTGGCTTTCACCTCAGAAAACTGGTCAACCCCGCAATCAATCTCGATCACGGGAACGGATGATAACTCGTATGAAGCCTCACACAGCACGACGGTACAGATGACGGTTTCGGGGTCGGTCTACGGTTACGCATCCGTCACACCGCCTACCGTCACCGTGACGATCACGGACAACGATACCTCTTCGATCACGCTCTCGGCGTCGACCTTTACGATTCAAGAGGGCGCGAGTGATACGCTCACGATCGTCCTTACGTCTCAACCAACGAGCACGGTTCTCCTTGGGTTTACGGTCCCTAACCAGCTCCGTGTCTCGCCAAGTACCATCACGTTTACCGATTCTGATTGGAATATCACTCAAACCCTAACGATCACTCCTGTTGACGACAACCGGTACGCAGGCACTCGAGCGGATACCATCTCGATCGGTATCACGAGTGAAACAGCCTTCGCGAGCGCAGTACTTCCCGCGCTCACGATCACGATTACGGACAACGAATTCGCTCCCGTTGGCGGTGGCGGTGCAGGGGCTGGTGCAGGCATCGCCCTTCCGATTCCGTTTATCCCACTCCCGTCAACCTCTGGAGCCACGACTCAGTCTCCTTCATTCTCCGTTCCTTCCCCTACGGCGGAGGTGAACGCGCGCGTTGAGGCGGATCTGCGTGCCTTCAAGGTCAAGGCAGCTGAGGCAGAGCGTGCTCGCTTCACAACCTTCATACGATTTGGAAGTGGTCCTGCCTCGCAGGCCCTGGGAGAAGGAGAACGTCGCGCCGTTCTTCGTGATGCTCTTGAAACCATGCGTCGAAGTGATATTCCTCAAGAAGACCTAGAGCGTATCTCAAAAGGCGAGATTCCAAAGATGCGCAATCTCATAGAGGAGAGAAAGCAGGTTGCACGTGCCCTTCCAACGTTCCAATCGCTCTTTGGTCAAGCGCCAGATTTCTCCAATCCCGCCCACAACCTCGCCTGGAACACGCTTTTGTACCGCATTCGTTTCCCAAGAGACCTCAAAGCGGAACAACAAGGGATCAAAGAGTTCAAGCAACTCTTCAACCGATCCCCCCAAGACCCCTTCCAATGGGCCACCGTCCGCGTCCTCGGCTACATCCAAAAATAACCAAAAACCACCGAGCAGCGCTCGGTGGTTTTGGGTATTGCTGAAATACGGGAACGTGGTACTCTCTACCATATCTCTATGGAATTATGTCGCATTCGGCATCATTTTCTCGAATTTTTTCGGGAAAAGGGCCATACCATTCTTCCGTCCGCATCGCTTCTTCCTGAAAACGATCCGACGGTGTTGTTTACGACGGCGGGCATGCATCCGCTCGTGCCCTATTTGTTGGGGGAACGGCACCCAGGTGGCAAGCGTTTAACGGATAGCCAAAAGTGCTTGCGGACAGATGATATCGATGAAGTGGGGGATAACCGCCACCTGACGTTTTTTGAGATGTTGGGGAACTGGTCGCTTGGGGATTATTTTAAGCGCGAATCTATCTCGTGGGCGTTTGAGCTTTTGACGGATCCTGATCGGCTCGCGATCGATCCTAAACGCATTTACGTGACGGTCTTTGAAGGTGATGCGGATGCACCGCGCGATACGGAATCGATCGATATTTGGCAGGCGCAATTTGAGGTGAAGGGCGTCACGGCAGAAGTGGGAGCAGTCTTCAAAAACGAGCCAACACATGGCGCAAATGGTCCGCGTATTTACGCATATCCAAAAAAGAAAAACTGGTGGGGTCCAGCGGGTCAGACGGGCCCATGTGGTCCAGACACGGAAATTTTCTACGACATGGGCACGCCGCATGACTTGGCATTTGGTCCGATGTGTCATCCGAACTGTGATTGCGGCCGTTTTGTGGAGATTTGGAACAACGTCTTCATGGAATATGAAAAGCGCGCGGATGGAACGTTTGCGCCGCTCGCTCAGAAAAATGTGGATACCGGAATGGGTCTGGAGCGCATGGCGGCTATTCTGCAAGGGAAAGAAACTGTTTTTGAAACGGATGCGTTTGCGGCAATCATGCACGCGATCGAGCGACTTTCGGGGACGACGTACGAGCCAAGCAATCAGCAAGCCGCTCGACCTTTCCGTATTATCGCAGATCATATCCGTGCCGCGACATTTATCGTTGGTGATCCACGTGGAGTGGCGCCCTCAAACGTCGGGCAGGGGTATATTGTTCGTCGGTTGTTACGTCGGGCGATTCGCGAAGGTCGACGCTTAGGAATGGAAGAAGCGTTTACCGTTCGTTTGGCAGAGACCATCATCGAAGAATACGGCACAGACTATCCAGAACTGAAAGAACGCCGTGAAACCATCACAACGGAACTTGCGCGTGAAGAAGAGAAGTTTGGAAAGACGCTGGAAAAGGGTCTCCGTGAACTGGAGAAGATGCTTGAAAAAGGGGCGCTGAATGGGGAGCAAGCCTTCCAGCTCTTTTCGACGTTTGGTTTTCCGCTTGAATTAACGGAAGAGCTCCTTCGTGAACGTGGGCAGGTCGCTGACCGTGAAGCGTTTCAGGCGGAATTTAGAAAACATCAAGAGCTTTCACGAGCTTCCTCCGGCGCGTTCAAAGGTGGGCTTGCAGATGACTCCGTCGCTTCCACGCGTCTTCATACGGCGACACACTTGCTTCATCAGGCGCTTCGCACGGTTCTTGGACCTCATGTAGAGCAGCGCGGTTCCAATATTACCCCAGAACGCTTGCGTTTTGACTTTCCACATCCACAAAAACTTACGCCAGAAGAAATCGCAAAAGTCGAAGAACTGGTAAATGAAGTGATCGCACGCGATCTCCCGGTCTCTTTCGAGATGATGAACCCCGCTGACGCAAAAGCCGCCGGCGCCATCGGTTTATTCGAAGAGAAATACACGGAACTTGGTGGTCAGATCAAGGTCTATACCGTGGGAGATTTCTCAAAAGAAATCTGCGGCGGCCCACACGTGACCCACACCGGCGACCTAGGCTCCTTCACCATCCTCAAAGAAGAAGCCGTCTCCGCCGGCATCCGCCGCATCAAGGCAGTAGTAACGGGGGCGAGTGCATAAAACTAAGCAAAATAAAACACTCAAGTTCGACGCAAACCTCGTTCCGTTGATTCTCTCTGGCGAAAAAACGTCTACATGGCGCTTGTGGGATGAGAAAGAGCTCGCAACCGGTGATATCGTCGATCTCCTTCACCGAGACACTCTTGAAAGCATCGGTCAGGCAGAGCTCACCAAGGTCGTCGAAAAACCCCTTGGTCAACTGACAGCGGAAGATAAGGTTGGCCACGCAGACTACGCTTCCAACCAAGCTATGTACGAGAACTTTGCTCGCATGTATAAGCGCGAAGTTGGTCCAGAAACCATGGTAAAAATTGTCCAGTTTAAGCGGTTCTAAAAAAAACTCCCTCAAGCAATGGTGGGGAGTTTTTTTGTTGTGCTTGATAGAAAATAAGGGCGAATCTTGCCAACCGGCAAGATTTAGGCTAATATCCTGCCATCCTTGGTTTCACCAATTTGGCAGAACTCAGGACTATATTTAGTCACTTTTGTGCGAAACTTCTCCCGGTGTACCACCGGGACGGGTGATTGACCCCTTTCTCTGTTATAGAGCATCGATCACTTCTCGCATAAGTAAAAAGGGGAATAGTTATGGCAAATATTCCATCTCTCGTCGACCTTTTGAAGGCTGGCGCGCATTTTGGTCATCAGGCGTCTAAGTGGCACCCAAAAATGAAGAAATTCATTTTTGGTGAACGTAACGGGGTGCATATTTTGAACCTCGAAGTCACGCAGAAGTCGCTTGAAGAAGCGTTCTCGTTCGCAAAAAAGACGTCCGCTCGTGGTGGGGTGATTCTCTTTGTTGGAACGAAAAAGCAGGCCTCTTCCCTCGTGGAAGCGGCAGCGCAGTCGTGTGGGATGCCGTACGTCAACAATCGTTGGCTTGGTGGAACACTCACGAACTTCGCGAGCATCGCCCAGACCATCCGTCGCTTTAAAGACTTGAAGCGCAAGCAGGAAAAGGGCGAACTCGGCAAATACACCAAGTTTGAGCAGCTCAAGATCGCGGAACAGATCAAGCTTATGGACGTGAGCGTTGGAGGAATCCAGGAGCTCGCTCGTATTCCAGACGCCGTGTTCATTCTTGATATCCGCAAGGACAAGACCGCGCTCGCGGAAGCGGTACGCCGTGGAGTGAAGGTTATCGCCGTGTGTGACTCAAACGTGAACCCAGCCGACGTCGACTACCCAATTCCAGCCAACGACGACGGGGTGAACTCGATTGCCCTCATCGCTAACGCGGTGGCTTCGGCGATCAAAGAAGGTCGTGACGAATGGGAATCAGCGCGCGCTCGTTTGGGCAACACGCTCGTCCAGGGCGCTCCAGAACGGAAATAACCCACTGTTCATTTTTCTGAGAATATGGCGATTGATGCAAAGACCGTCGCTGAGCTCCGCACGCGGACCGGCGCAGGGATGATGGATTGTAAGGTGGCGCTCGAAGAAGCGGGTGGTGATATGGACAAGGCGATCGACGTATTGAAAAAGCGTGGAGCGATCAAAGCGGCGAAAAAGCAGGCGGAACGCACCGCGTCTGAAGGGGTGATCGTGACCTACGTGCACCACAACGGAAAGCTCGCCGCGATGCTCGAACTCGCTTGTGAAACGGATTTCGTGGCCCGCAACGAGGAATTCGTTGCGCTCGCAAACGACCTCGCGCTCCAGGTGGCAGCCATGGATCCTCAATACGTAAGCCCAGAAACGATTCCTGCAGAAGAGGTAGAAAAGAAGCGTGCGGAATTCTTGGCGGAACTCGCAGAAGACAAGAAGCCAGAAGATATCAAGCAAAAAATCGTCGAAGGAAAGCTCAATAAGTGGTACAGCGATGTGTGTCTCATGAAGCAATCCTTCATCAAAGACGACGAAGTCATCGTGGAAAAACTTATCGAGGTGTTGGTCGCAAAGATCGGTGAAAAGATTGTGCCAACGCGTTTCTTGCGCATGCAAATGAACGCCGCCGCAAAAACCTGCTAATTGTGCATGAAAGAACGCCTGTCCGAATGGACGGGCGTTTGTTATACTGCGCGTATAGCTATGTTTGTCCCTTCTTTGCAAAACGCGACCTTTGAATCTCCAGAACCTTCGTGGACGGGTAAGCATCCTGAGCCGCTCCCGCGTGAACCAAAGCGCATTGAGCGCTGGATCTGCGATTCAGGAAATGTGTGCACGCCGTACGCGGAGCCTTCGTTTACCGAGAATATTAACTGGCGGATTTTTCGGATCATGGCGGAGTTTATTGAGGGATTTGAATTTTTATCAAAGCTCAAAAAAGAGGTCACGATTTTTGGAAGTGCTCGCGCCTTCACGGGGTCGCACTCATACGAAATGGCGAAAGAGCTCGCCTTTACGCTTGGTAAAGCTGGCTACACCGTGATCACGGGAGGCGGTCCGGGTATTATGGAAGCCGCGAATTGGGGGGCATATGAATCAGGGGGTGAGAGTGTGGGACTCGATATCGCCCTTCCGATGGAACAGCGGCGTAATCAGTACGTAAAACGAGGAATCGCCTTCAACTATTTTTTTACGCGTAAGGTGATGCTCTCTGCGTCCGCTCAAGCGTACGTCTTTTTTCCAGGAGGTTTTGGGACGATGGATGAGCTATTTGAAATGGCGACGCTTATTCAAACACGTAAAATGTCGAAGAAAGTTCCTATTATTCTCGTCGATCGCGAGTTTTGGTCGCCATTGCTTGCCTGGATAAAAGAACGTATGTGGGAAGAAGAACGATATATCGATAAAGACGACCTCAGTATTTTGCGCTTGGTAGATTCCGCAGAAGAAGCCTTCGAAATCATCAAACAAACCCACGAGCGCGCCCTGTAAGGAAAAGACCCTTTTCTTTTTTCAACGTCTCGCTTCGCTCGACTCTTTTGGGCTACCTCGACATACCGGTGCCTCGCAGGTGCCAGGCACGTGCCTGTCACGTGCCAGGCACCTTCTTGGAAATAAAGCTCATACCTGCCGTTACGAAAAACCACACAGCCGAACGAAGTTCTTGCCTAGCACTACGAAAAACTATACAACCGAACGAAGTGAGGTTGTGTAAAAAAAGTAGGTAAATCCATATTCAATCATGACGAGCGAAGCGAGTCATGAAAAAAAGAAAAAGCATTCCTTATCCGATGGTACGGCGGCGGATGGCGATGCTTTCGGCGAGGCCGAGGCAGAGGAAGAGGGAGAGAAGGGAGGAGGCGGCAGCGCTTAAAAAGGGCATGGGGATACCCGTGATGGGGAGAATGCCCAAGTTCATCCCCCCGTTCACAAAGACGTGGATAATAAGGACGGCGGTTGTGCCAACAAGAAAGAGGGCGGCGAAGTCGTCTTCTGACGTCCAGCCAATCCAGAGAAGCCGACACAAAACGATGCCGTACAGAATCATCGTGACAGCAATACCTACGAATCCCAGCTCTTCACCGAGGACAGAAAAAATAAAGTCGGTCGAGGCTTCCGGAAGAAACCGCAAACGGGCTTGCGATCCTTCGCCGAGGCCTTTTCCCAGCCATCCGCCTGAGCCAATCGCGATCCGTGCCTGCATTGCGTTATACCCGCTGTCTTGCGCATCGCGTTCTGCCTCAAAAAAGGTCAGAATACGATCGCGTTGATAAGGCTGAAGGCCAAATTCCCACGCTCCGCCCGCCACGAGCGCCGCGGTCAGCGGAAGAACGAGCCAGGCTTTTGGGGGTAGACCAATAAACAGGCAGAGCAAAAGCCATGAGCCGATCATAACCATCGCCGAGCCAAAATCCGGCTGAAGCATCACCAGAAATACATAGAGGCCAACGGCACTCCCACTCAGAAAAAACATGCTCCAACTCAATCTTCCGCGAGCGCGCCTTGAAAAGAACGCCGCTAAATACAGAATAAGGCTGATCTTGGCGAGCTCAACCGGTTGAAAGGAAAAACTTCCGACTTGAAACCATCCCGCGGTTCCATTGACCCGCGTTCCCACGAGAAGAACCGCAGCCAAAAGCCCAGCTCCCACAAGATAGCCAATCAAGCTGAATGACCGCGCATGACGATAGTCTGCCCACACAAGCACGCCACCCGCCACAAGACCGATCGCCGTAGCAATGAGCTGTTTATGAAGACGGACAAGCGAGGTTTGCTCCTGCGAAATACCAATACTGTAGATCAATAAACACCCAAACCCCACAAGCGCGAGGACGGACAAAAACAGGAGCCAGTCAAAGCGTTCAAAAAACGAAAACCATGAGCGCATGAGGTGAGCGTACGCGAAACGGTCGCCCCTTACAACGGTCTCACGAAGGTTTGCGGATCAAGAATATTCACGAATGGATGAACTTCGACGCGATCAACTCCCTCAGGTGCTTCCGGCCATACTTGGTCGACACGTTCTTGGGTGCCTGGTCCAAGTTGTGGAACGATAAACTTTTGCGCTCCCACGACCGCGCTATTACGGAATAGGAGGGTGAGAACCTCGACGTCGCGGTACTGATAGCCGGAAGGGTTTCGCAGGGTCACAGAGCTTGTGCCGAGCGGTTTTCCTTCGAGAAGAAGGTCGGTTTTGTAGACGGGTGTATCAAGCGTAATCGGAAACCGTTCGGTTTTATAGGCTTCGTAGGCGCTTGGAAGGGTTATGGCTGGATCGATGCGATGCCAGACGGTCGTCTCGATACTGATACCCGGGTTTCCAATCGCTCCTTGGGCGATGCCGAATTCGCCGAGGATGCGGGTATCTCCGGGAAGGAGGACCGCTGCACGAGCAGGGGTCTCGCGATCAGCGGCACGAAAACGATAGGTGATTTCCGCCCACCAAAGGGTATTCGGGTTTGAAACGGGAGCGAGCGCATGAAATCGGCCCTCGTTTGCGGGAACCGAGCTCGTCGATCCTGGCTGGAGCGGTTGAGGAGCGGCGAGGCTAAGCGCATCTGGCGTAGGCGCGATGAGGGCGATACGAGCCGGAATGCGCTGGTCTTTTGGATAGGAGAGGGCGTAGGTATCAAACACCACCCAAAGGCCATATCCCCAACTCAACACAATCCAAAACAGGATCGCGCCATATCCAAGCGTATGGAGCGTCACTCGATGCCGAACCCACCAGTTCGCGAACTGGAGTTCTTGGGCGCTATGACCACTACCGATACGGTCTGAAGGGGCGAGAGACATGCTCTCAGGATAGCACGAGCGAAGCGATGGAAAAAGCTCTTGACGTGGCTCTTTTTTTCCGCATGCCGCCTTGCTACGATCGACCTCGTCTCGCTATGCCTGAAAAAGATCTTTCTGCCAAAAAAAATGCCTACAGCGCGGAGCAAATCTCCGTTCTTGAGGGGCTTGAGCCGGTACGCAAGCGCCCGGGTATGTACATCGGATCTACGGGTCCTGATGGATTGTTTCATTTAGTTCGTGAAATCGCGGATAACTCGTTTGACGAGGCGATGGCGGGTCGTGCAGACACGATCACCATCTCCCTCTTGCCGGACGATTATGTGTCCGTCATGGATAACGGGGCCGGTATTCCGGTTGATATTCACAAGGGATATGGAGTGTCTGCGCTCGAACTTGTTCTCACGAAGCTTCATGCCGGTGGAAAATTTGGTGGTGAAGGGAGTAGCTATAAGATTTCCGGTGGGTTGCACGGCGTTGGTGCGTCGGTCGTAAATGCCCTATCCGACCATTTGGTGGCCGTGGTTGAGCGTGATGGAGAAATGTGGAAGCAGGAATTCAAGCGCGGCATCTCGCAGGGGCAAGTAAAAAAGATCGGGACAAGCCGTCGTCACGGAACAACGATCACCTTCAAGCCCGATGCGACCATCTTCACTCAGGGAATCTCCTTCGACTACCAGCGTGTCGTTGATCACTATCGCCAGCAGTGTTACCTCACAAAGGGGGTGCGCTTGATCGTAGAAGACCATCGTCAAGAAGGAGGAAAAACGGTGTACGGGTTCTATTTTGAGGGCGGGGTGGCCTCGTACGTAGGGTTTTTGAACCACAAAAAACAGCCAAAGCACGAGAACATTTTTCTCGCAGAAAAACAGATCGATGCGATTGAGGTCTCAGTGGCGGTCCAATATACCGATGACTACGCAGAAACGCTCTACGCGTTTACGAACAACATCATCAACCCAGAAGGGGGGACACACGTCCAAGGATTCCGCGCGTCACTCACTCGTGTTCTCAATACCTACGCTCGTAACAAGGGCTTCTTGAAAGAAAAAGACGATAACCTGTCTGGAGAAGACGTTCGCGAAGGGTTGACCGCCGTCATCTCGATTCGTGTTCCTGAACCACAGTTCGAAGGGCAGACGAAAGGGAAACTCGGTACGCCGGAAGCTCGTGGCGCCGTCGAATCCCTGATGAACGAGGCCTTCGCGACGTATCTTGAAGAGCATCCACGTGACGCGGAAGCGATTATCGGCAAATGTGTGCTTGCCCAGCGTGCTCGCGCCGCCGCTCGTGCCGCTCGTGATACGGTGTTGCGTAAAGGAGCGCTCGAGGGCTTGACCCTTCCAGGAAAGCTCGCCGACTGTTCTTCCAAAGATCCGGCCGCAAGTGAACTCTTCATTGTAGAGGGAGATTCCGCCGGAGGCTCTGCAAAACAGGGTCGAAACCGTGAAACGCAGGCGATTTTACCGCTCAAGGGAAAAATCTTGAACGTAGAACGTGCGCGTCTCGACAAAATGCTCGTGAATAACGAGGTGAAAAACATCGTGATCGCGCTTGGAACAAATATTGGTGAAATGTTTGACATTGCGAGACTTCGCTACCATCGCGTGGTGATCATGACAGACGCCGACGTCGACGGAGCGCATATTCGTACGCTTCTGCTCACGCTGTTTTACCGGTACTTCCCGCAACTCATCATGAACGGACACGTTCTTATCGCGCAGCCACCGCTGTACCGTCTCGCTTCCGGAAAAGATGTACGTTACGCCTACAGTGATGAAGAGCGGGATAAGGTGCTGGCAGATTTGCTCAAGATCAAAGAAGAGCGCGGAAAAAAGAAGGGGAAGAAAGAAGAAAAAGAAGAAGAGGAGGAACCAGCGGCAGAGGTGGTTGCCGATGGAGAAGAAGTTCGAAAAGTGGGTGGCATCGACATTCAGCGATACAAAGGTCTCGGAGAAATGAACGCGGAACAGCTCTGGGAAACCACCATGGATCCAGAAACGCGTCTCATGAAAGTCGTGACCGTAGATGATGCCGCGCATGCAAACGAGGTCTTCGAAACCCTGATGGGCGCAGACGTCGCTCCACGCAAGAAGTTTATTCAAACAAATGCAAAAAGCGTCACGAACCTGGATGTATAAAAAATCCGAGCTCAGCTCGGAGATCGCTCAGTGTTGGCGAGGATGTAGGACAGGGAATGCTTCACGGCTTCGTGGAGCGTGCGGGCCTTGGCCGGGCTCGAGCTCGCGATCAGGACGCGTCGCGTCTCTGCGGGCTCGTTGAGGAACTCCGGGTCAGAGCTGCGGATCTCCTCGAGATCAGGTCCGTCAAGCTCTCGGCCGAACAGAGCGATGAGCGGGCGCCTCAGCCGTTCCGCCTCGTGGCCCAGGAGGAACGCCGCGACATCGATGTCGAACGGCGTCGCGAGGGTGATGGAAACGGAGGGGGTCGTCGCCATCATGAGGCGATGGATCCCTTCGAGGGTCTGCTCCACGATGGTTGGCTGACAGGGGACCCCTCCTGGGCGTCGCACGGCGGCGTACGTCTGCAGGGTCAGCTCATCGCGGAAGTCCACGAAGCATCGCTCCGGTGCCTCCCCCGAGGGAATCTCGAAGGCGGGTTCCTCGTTGATCCACTTGAGGAGCGAGGACATCTCGACGAGGGGAGTGTGCATGGCGTGGAGGTTGAGCCGAAAGAACACCTTCTCCCTGCACCCATCGATGCGCAGGAGGGTCTTGCCGTCCCGCACCAGGTGGGTGATTCCAGCCGCAACGAGCCGCTTCTCCTTGTCGTGAGCGAGGAAGCTCAGGTACTCGCCCCTCATCAGGATGGTGAGGTCGACGAGGTCGATCCCGTTCGGCCTCGCGAACCGGTGAGGCTCCAGTGTGGTAGTGAGCCGGATGCTCCCGATGCGTCCGCAGCTCGCCGCGAAACGCGCGAGCGCCCCGCCAAGACAGTGGTCCTCGGGCAAGGAATCGGTGTGATCGTACCGGCCCTGGTACCAGGCCTGCATCTCCCGGAGGAGGTGGAGCAGGCTGGCGGTCAGGGTTCCGATCACATTTTGAATCCCAGTCTTTTTGTCCATGAGGGTCTCCTTACTCTCAAGGGGAGAGCTCGGGGATTCTAGGGGATATTGGTGTTCTTGTCAAGCTGTGGTACGCTCAGAATATGACTCCTCGCGATGTTCTTCAGCGCTGTCCGTTGTGT
>CAYTGF010000013.1:29672-32182 GCA_964437285.1 uncultured Gammaproteobacteria bacterium | reverse complement strand
TGGTACAGTCTCCCCGCCTCATCACGGAGAGATACCCAAGAGGCTGAAGGGGCGGGTTTGCTAAACCTGTAGGGGGTCAAAAGCCCCGCGAGGGTTCGAATCCCTCTCTCTCCGCCATGGAAAAACCTTACGCCCCCGCGTCGGGTTTTTTCTTATTCTAGCGAAGAACTGAATGTTTGTTGGAGAAGTTTTTCGACCAGCTTCTCATCGACAACGACGGGTGGTAGACATTTGGTAGACATTTTATCTGGAACGGGATTGTTGGTTGGCTTTAGTAGCGAGATGGTGTCGTCATGCCGCGCATTCGGTGGGTACTGTTTGCTCGTTGTGTCTCATGGTCCCTCGGTCTATACTTTGTGCAGTATCGCCATAATTTTCTATGCAGCAATTCAGAAACACGCTCCCAATCCCCTATATTCTGATGTTCATCGGCGGTAGTTGCTTTTTGTATGGTGCATACATGATGTACCAGTATAGCGTGTTTATTGGGTTAAACGGTCATGCGACGGGGACGGTCGTGGCGATACATCCAGGAATGGCGTCTAGCCGCTCCAACGGGCGTTCCGCTGTGCCGGAGGTGACGTTTACTGCTAGTAACGGAAAGACGGTGACTTTTACCAATCCCGTTGGCTCGATGCGTTTTCGAAAAGACGTGGGCGCAACGGTCCCGGTGTATTATTCAACGCGTAATCCTCAGAACGCCCGTACACCGTTGGAGAGCGATGGGAAGTTTTGGTTTATCCTTTACGGCGCGATGTTCTTTTGGTTTGGGGTGAAGGTGAAGCAGCGGGGGGAGTGGTTGTAGGGGCATTGGCATTCCGCCAGGAATGATGCTACAAAAAGACCATCAGTTTTGATGTTGTTTCGTATATGTCTACTCTCGAAAATCTTGTCTCTCGAATCGTCGCTTTCCGGGACGCTCGTGATTGGAAGCAATTTCATAATCCAAAAGACATGGCGTTGTCTTTGGCTTTGGAGGCGGGTGAGGTTATGGAGCATTTTCAGTGGAAAAATTCCGAGGAAATGCAGCGACACCTTCAAGAGCACGGAACAGAAGTCGGCGAGGAGTTGGCGGACGTATTATATTGGGTTCTGCTCATGGGGAACGACTTTGGAATCGATGTGTTGCGCGCTCTGGAACAAAAGATCGAAAAAAATGAAGCAAAGTACCCTGTAGAAAAGGCGAAGGGGAATCATACTAAGTACACGCAGCTCTAGGGTATGATTATTTATCAGGCGACGAAGCAGGACTTCGTGAATCACGTCATTGGTGATGTTATCGACCAGATCATCATCGACTTTTATTTCAAGGCAACGGGAAGAATGGTGGCAAAGTCAGAGCAAGAGTCCTGGAAAAAATCGATGCGGTACATGCGTGATGTGCTTCGTGACGAAGAAATCCCTGCTGACGCCGGGGTATCTATTGAGTATCAAATTCCACAAACATCGAAGCGTATCGACTTTATTCTTACGGGGCAATCGCCCGAGAAAAAAGATCATGCGGTACTTATTGAGCTAAAACAGTGGTCTGAAGCGAAGTTATCAGACAAGGATGGGTTGGTGTCGACAGGGTTTTTCGGCGAAGTGAGTCACCCGTCATATCAGGTATGGTCGTATGCGGCGCTCCTCGAGGGCTTCAACGAAGCGGTCTACAAAGAGCAGATCCAACTTAAGCCATGCGCTTATTTGCATAACTACATCGAGGATAGGGTGATCAAGAACGAGTTTTACGCGGACTATCTCCAAAAGGCACCTGTCTTTTTAGAAGGAGATAGTGAAAAAGAGAAGCTCCAGGCTTTCATTAAGCGCTTCGTGAAGTACGGCGACAAAACCAAGATTATCTACCGCATTGATAGCGGCAAGATCAAGCCATCTAAAAGTCTCGCAGATAGTCTCGCGAAGATGTTGAAGGGTAACCAAGAGTTTATCATGATCGATGACCAAAAAGTGGTCTACGAAAACATTTTGGCATCAGCCAAGCGAGCGTCGAGCGATGAAAAACGTGTACTCATCATCGAGGGTGGGCCTGGGACGGGGAAGTCGGTAGTAGCGATCAATGCTTTAGTCGCGCTTACCAAGCTCGGACTCAACACGCAGTACGTTACAAAAAACGCCGCACCTCGTGCCGTCTACGAATCGATGCTGGCAGGAACATTGCGTCGTACAGAGATAGGAAACCTGTTCTCGGGCTCTGGCTCGTATGTTGACCTTGAAAAGAACGTGTTCGATGTACTAATTGTTGATGAAGCGCATCGCTTGAACGGGAAATCGGGAATGTTTAAGAATCTTGGCGAGAACCAGATAAAGGAGATTATCGAGGCATCCAAGTGCGCTGTTTTCTTCATTGACGAAGACCAAAAAGTCACCTGGCACGATATCGGTACGACGGAAGAGATCGAGAAATGGGCGCAGAAATGCGGTGCAAGTGTACAGAAGCTAAAACTCTCATCACAGTTCCGCTGCAATGGTTCTGATGGATATTTGGCGTGGCTTGATGATGTTCTTCAAAT
>CAYTGF010000013.1:0-29662 GCA_964437285.1 uncultured Gammaproteobacteria bacterium | reverse complement strand
GATACGAAGGAATATGATTTTGACGTTCTCGATTCGCCCATCGAGCTACGTGATTGGGTGTTCGAAAAGAACAAAGAGAAGAATAAGGCGCGAGTGGTTGCCGGCTACTGTTGGGATTGGATAAGTAAAAAAACAAAAGGAGTGTTTGATATTCAGCTCTCTGAATATGAATTCGGTATGCGCTGGAACTTGGCGACGGACGGCAATCTTTGGATTTTGGGCACCGAATCCGTGAACGAGGCAGGTTGTATTCATACCTGTCAAGGTTTAGAGATGGAGTATGTAGGTGTGATCGTGGGGCCGGATCTTGTTGTACGAAATGGGAAAATCGTAACACTGCCAGAAAAGCGTGCAAAAACAGACGCTTCGTTGAGAGGATTTAAGCAAATGGCGAAGCTCAACCCGGAAGCAGCGTACAATAAAGCGGATGCAATCATTAAGGATACGTATCGAACCCTGCTCACTCGTGGCATGAAAGGTTGTAGGGTGTTTTGCACCGATAAGGAAACACGAGACTATCTACGATCCCGAATGGGAGTTTGGAGCAAGTCGGCGTAGCGCCTTTGTTCCCATGCTCATCCTCTCCCTCAATGTCTGGGGCGGCATCGTCGGTCAGCCGCTCCTCGACTTTTTCTCGGCTCATCAAGAGATCGACGTATTTCTGTTGCAAGAGATGTTTTCGAACGCTACGGAAAAAACGGTTTGGGATGACCGTCAGCGTCCAAACGTGTTTTCTGAAATCGGCGAACGACTTCCTGACCACACGGGGTACTTCGCGCCTTCGGTTGTGTATGAATGGGGGTTAGCGGCATTTGCGCGAAAAACCCTTCCGCTCCGTGACGTGGGTGACGTGTTCGTCCACAAGTCGATGGACTCGTTGGTGGAACGCGATGGATCGTCGATCGGCCGGAATGTCCAGTACCTCATCTTGGAGCGCCCAGGGATGAATGCTCTAACTATCGCGAACTTCCATGGCATTTGGGCTGGCCACGGAGTTGGGAAGGGGGATACCCCGGAACGTATCGCGCAGTCGGAACGTGTGGTTGCTGCACTGAAAGCGCGCACGGGTGAGCTTGTACTGGGTGGGGATTTCAACCTGAATCCTGACACGCGCAGTCTCGAGCTCATCGAGCAGGGGCTCGGACTTCGGAACTTGATTCGTGAATATGACATCCGTTCCACGCGTACCAGTCTCTACACCAAGCCCGGAACCTACGCTGACTACATGTTTGTCTCTCCAGGGGTCCAGGTACGTTCGTTTTGTGTGCTTCCTGACGTGGTTTCAGATCACGCACCGCTGCTACTAGAAGTAGAGAAGAATCAAAATTAGGCCCATTCATGATTATGTACGGCGCATTGTGAATCACTTCAACCTTTCCACCAATCTATGACCAAAACCCTCGTCCTTGCTGGTGGCTGCTTTTGGGGCATGGAAGAACTCTTCCGCACCCAGCCGGGCGTGATCGATACAGAAGTCGGTTACACGGGCGGAACCAACGATCATCCAACCTACGCGAACCACCCAGGCCACGCCGAAGCGATTCGTATCGAGTATGATCCAGCCGTCACGTCGCTCGACGCCTTGTTCGATTGGTTTTTTCGTATCCATGATCCGACCACAGTGAATCAGCAGGGAAATGACGTTGGTTCGTCGTACCGATCAACGATCTTTTACGCCAACGAAGAGGAACGCCAGGCGGCCGAAGCGTTCATCGCGCGGGTGAATGCTTCGAAGCGATGGAGTGACCCGGTGGTCACGACGCTTGAGCCGTTAGGGGTATTCACTCCCGCAGAAACGGAACACCAAGACTATCTGCAGAAACATCCAGGTGGGTACACCTGTCACTTCGTGCGTATTGGAAGCTATCTTGGGTAGAGGGCCGCGTGCAACCATTCCGCGTGTCTTTGATCCTGATTGGTCCATGGTACAATTCGTTCATTGAGTATGCCTTCCACCACCGCCAAACGCACCAACGAAGCGCTCTGGAGCGCTGCTAAGCGTGCTACGATCGAAAAGATCGCGACGGATCGTGCGAAAAACCTCGGCACGAAAGAGGGAACACAATGGGTGAAACAGCCAGCGCGCATCGCGAAGAAGACGGCGAAGTATCGAAAAAAATCTTAAGCTCTAGGATATGGACCGTCCAAAACCCGCCGCACCAGAGCGCGAAGTCGTTCTCACTCGCACTTGCACGGTTGATGAGATGATCGAACGTATTTATCAGGGTCAGCCATTCCCACAGGATAAACGTTTTCTGCCGACGGATGAGGGTGGAGTATTTAAGTACTTTTGGGTTGATGATCTCGTAACTCCTTACGAGAAGCGTAAAGTCGTATACCCAATCGTTGAGGTTGACGGTGTTGTGGCGGGTCTCGCAAAACTTCGACAGAGTTCCGATGATCCTCGTGTATTTTGCATCTCGTTCGTCTCCGTGGATCCCTACTATCAGGGACGAGGGTATGTGCGTCTGCTCGCGAAAGAGATCGTCTCCTTTGCTAAGGCTCATGGCATCACGTTAAAGGCCACGTCGTATTCTCAGGTGGGACACGAAAGGCTCAAGCCACTTGCGTCGCGCCTCATGAAGGACTACGATGTTCCATTTATTGATACGGATGATCGTATTTAGTTGTTTTATTGATTTTTTATGTCCACGAACGCTCATGCCTTCCTCAACCAAATCGTCTCCGTCACGATGGACCGCCAACTCGGTTCCGCGCATCCAAAGCACGGCTGGACGTATCCCGTAAACTACGGATATGTCCCCGGTACGCTCTCTCCTGATGGAGAAGAGCTGGACGCGTATGTCCTTGGCGTCGACCATGCTCTCGACCAATTCACCGGCCGCTGCATCGCCATCGTTCATCGTTTGAATGATAACGACGATAAGTTGATCGTCGTGCCAGATGGCATGACGTTGTCCGACGAGGAAATTCGGCAAGCGGTGGATTTTCAAGAGCGATTTTTCGAGTCGGAGATTATACGGGCATAATCAGACGGGTACCTCCAATATTTTGGGTAGAAAATTTCTCCGAACTTAGCTCGGGGTAGTCGGTGTCAGGATCGTCTGACTTCATGCGGTGTGGATCTGCGATGACCTGGAGACGGTCGCTGAAGGTGAGCATAAGTTCGTGCCTTCGTCCCCACTCATACCGCTGCCGCGCCTTTCCTTTTTCGCCTTCGGGCCAGACGCCGTCGAGTGCCGAGCGCGTGTTCTCGTTTGCCATGGCTTCCTCCTTGGAAAAGAGCCTCGAGGAACGTAGCAGATACCGAAGGTCTGGGCAGGGCGAGGCGGCTTGACAATCCCCTCAAAAATGCTTACGATTCACCATCTTCTTCCCAGAAGCGAACCTTTTACCCAGGAGCGTTCCATGACTCGACGCATCGCCATCTTCGCCCAGAACTTCAACCCCCCAACTGTCTACGACGCTGATGTTGCGCGCGCGCTTGCGGAGCTTCGTGATCCAGAGCATCCAGAGCATCCCTTCTTCGAGGAAGTTCTGATCGTGCCTTCTGGAGCGCGATCAGAAAAAGCGTCACTTGAGCATGTCACGACTCTTGATCGTGCGGCGCTGGTAGATATCGGTTTTCGCTCGATCCCGCGTTGTCGCGTCGACCTCTTCGACCTTGACCACGATACGTACACGGCGAACATCACCTTTCAGGATCGCTATCAGAGGCTCGGAGAGGTCTGGCAGGTGGTGCACGAGGAGATGGTGAGGCGGAAGTTCGGTGAACCTTCTCAGATGGAGGAAAACTGGAACGGCGGGGAAAGCCTCTGGCGCGAAGGGCGATTCGTCATCTTGACGGAAAATCCTCTGAGAACGCTACACGAGTTCCCGCCGAGATGTCGATTTCTGCATCAGGAACGTCACATTCCGCGCGGCGAAGTCATCCGTGGGGAGATCTTTCGTCATGAGGAGTGGCGACGACGGTTGTGGCTGGTAGATGGCGTGGCGAACTACATTCAGTCCCGGAAGTTGTATCAGGGGCCGAAGCTATGCAATCCCTATCAGACAAAGCTGGATCTCCGAGCTCCGCTTCTCATCACGGATGATGACGGCGAGTATCGCAACCCCAAGACGGCAGAACTGCGCAAGAGGCTCAATCTGATGTATGACAAGCTCCTGACGCAGCCCGAGCCCACCTGCGTTATCGTTCTCGGTGGGGATGGCACCATGATGCGCGCCATACGCAAGTACTGGCGCTTGCGCGTCCCATTTATCGGAATCAACTCCGGGCATCGTGGTTTTCATCTGAATCAACCGTCGAACGATCGTCCTCGCAGGTTGCTGGACCAGGAGCTCAATGTCTATCAGTTGCCGATGCTGACGGTGCGCTGGAAGGATCCGCAAGGTGAGTGGCACGAGTCGATCGCGTATCAGGACGCCTGGATCCAGCAGGCGTACAGCACGATTTGGATCTCGATGCACGAAAATGGCCGGTGTCGGTACGAGCGGTTGGTCGCAGATGCTGCCCTGGTCGCGCTACCGGTGGGATCGACGGGGTATGCGCGCGCCATGGGCGCTCAGGTGTGTCCGCTGACGATACCGCAACTCACCTTCGCTGTGGCCTGCTTCAATGATCACAGTTCACCGTCGACGTACGCGCCGCGCACCATGCCGATCGAAACCGAAGTCCGCTTCACCAACCTGCAGACTGGTCGACGTAAGCCGATGGCGATCGCGGATGGAGTCCAACTTGGTGAGGCGGACGAGATGGAAATCCGCGTCAGCCGTGTGGCGAGTGCGCTCATCGCGTATCCCGCTAGTCACGACTTCAGCGCGCGTTTGGGCTAACCTCCCTTCTTCGGGAGGATTTTTGTTTTTGGATGGCTTGCATGATCGTCAGTTTTTTGGTACAGAGAAGGGGCGAAACAGGAGATATGGTCATGGTCTATCCAGCACATTTCGATCCTCTTACGCTTGAGCGGTATGCCAGGTACTTACAAGAAGTGACACTGATCGAGCATCTCGCAGATCTTCTCGCGCACCATCCCGAGTCATACGAGCACTCTGTGCGTGTGGGGCTCATGGTACTTGATTTGGGGCAGGAGCTCGGACTTGCAGAGAACGAGCTTACCCTCGCCGTACGTGCTGGAGTGCTGCACGACCTCGGCAAGTGCGACGTGGCGAATGACCTGCTGAGCAAGCCCGCCACCCTCGAAGCGCATGAGCGCGAAGAAATGGAGCGGCACACCCGGTATGGGTTTGATCGTTTGACGGATGCGGCGTTTGGTGAGGTACGAAAGATCGTGGTCGCCCATCACGAAGTGAAGGAGCGACCCTATCCTCGTCGAGGAGTTGAACGTCGAGAGGACGCGCGAGAAACGCCTCCACGTCGACAGTTTGATCCCGTGATTCGTCGCCTCACGGAACTTGTGGCGGTGGCAGACATGTTTGATGCGCTTGCGAGTGTCCGTGGATACAAGCCGGCGCTTGAGCCAGCCGAGATTCGTCGTATCATGACAACGCAGTTCATCGGGAACCAAGACCTTGTGCGGCAGTGCCTTGAGCGGTTCTGTCCTGAAACCCAGTGAGGAGTGTATGGAACGTGTGATCCTATTCCCTCGAGCCTTTGATCCGCCGAGCCTTGAAGACGTCGCGATTGTGCGGCACCTGCTCGGACTTCGGACCACAGATTTCCTGGCACGCCCGTTCTTCGACCGCGTGGTGCTATGCCTCGTGGCGGAGGATGGGTTTACGGATCCTGGTGAGACGACTTCTCTTGAGGATCGTCTCTCGCTGTTGCAACGAGCGTTTCCCTCGCAACCTCGTCTCGAGATTGATGCATCATACGCTGCGCAGTCCATCGAGTTATGCGCGGATGATCTCAGGGCAAAGTACGCCCAGGGGGCGGATGAGGTTGCCTGCGTTGTTCTCTTTGAAGACATTGCTCCTGGTGAAGATGGACAGAGTACCATCGAACGAACCTGGCAGAACGGAACGGTTTTTCAGGTGAGAACCACGCTATACGTGGTCCGACTCTATGGAGCGCTCTGTGAAGAACGGATTCTTCCGCCACGCGCGACGTATCTTTCACGATCGGTGGTGTATCATCTAAACAATGCCTCGGTCATCCGTCGGCGCCTCCGTCAGCACGACTCCCTCGAAGGCTACCTCCTCCCCGAGGTGCGAGCCGCCATCCGCGAACTCGCCCTCTACGGAACCAAGGACACAGGGTCCTAATGCTCGGCTCATCGCTTCCCGGCACTCCACCGGGATTTTTTTAAAAACGGTTTTTTGAGAGACTCGTTTCACTCGTCTCTCGCATATCAAAGCACTTGTAGCCTGGCGTGGCCATAAACCCATGGCGAGTGAAGCGAGCCATGAAAAAAAGCGCAGATTCCTTATACAAAAACAAACACGCCCTCCGGTAAAGGAAAGGCGTGATGCGTGGTGGGACCGATGGGGATTGAACCCATGACCGTTGGCTTAAAAGGCCACTGCTCTACCAACTGAGCTACAGTCCCGAGAACTCGAAACCGCCCCAAGTTTAGCAAAACGCAGACGATCTTTCAAGGTCCTACCTGATTGGGGGATATCCCGGGGGATTTTTCACGGGATGACGCGTATTTCGAGAAAAAATCGCTTCCTCTCGTGGGAGAATTCTTGCTTCTGGGTGCGCTCGTTTCCAGGCGAGGTATTCTGCGCGAATGCCCGGAAGAAGGTGCATTTTATCGGCTAGATACGCCTTCGCGGCTTCTTTTCCGCGCACCCGTAAAAATTCGCTCCAGCCTTCTTGAGGTGGTGTGTAGTCTTGAATCGTGAATGATCGCATAGAAAAGTGTTTCTATAGTATCCCGAAATACCACGTAAATACACTCCAACAAAGAAAAGGGGTTTTAGGGGCTTCGCCCCTCGTTATTTTTTGGAAAACGGTTCGCGCTCAGAATATGGAATCTCGTTTTGTTTTTTATGGCTCGCTTCGCTCGCCATCGGTGTATAGCCGTATGACAGAGGAGCGAAGCAAAGGAAGAACATCTTCAACACCACCCAAGAGACGAACGTAGTGAGTCTCTCGAAAAAAGAAAGAAGATTCCTTATAAAAAAGCATCCCTGGTGGGATGGAAAGGGGTTACGCGGCTTGGGTGACGCGCCTTTTGCGGAGAACAGGGAATCGACGACCAAAGTAGAGAAGGTGGTCATCGGTGATCTCGTCGAGGGAGATGTGGAGGTTCGGATGGTCTCGCTTTGCACGGTCGAAGAGATCGCCGGCAAGGGAGAGAGCATCGCGATCACCCCCTCGGGAACGGAGAAGATGCGCAGGATCTTCGAGGTAGGCACGGAGCTTCGTGTGCCCAAGTCGAACGAGGCTCATGGCCCAGCCCTCTGGGTGGGGAGGGTGATAGTCGCGAAGGGTTACGTAGGGGAGAATGGTCGCATTCATGGCAGAACTCCTACAAAAAGGGTAGCAAAAGAAGCGTATCGAGGGCAAGAGGGGTTCTGGCTTGGCATTCTGCTCCAAGGCTCGTATGATACGGAGCATATGTATCTTCAAGAGGCGGATATTCGCGAGCTTCGTTCGGTCTACGCCGGACAGGCTCGGGCAACGCAAGATATTGCGGAACGAGCCGGAAAAGTCCAAGCGATGGCCAAGCGCAGTATTTTTGCCGTCCATCGCGATGATCTTCCGGGGGCGAATGCTCTGCTGCGTGACGCGCTCGCGGCTCGTGCGGAGCTCATTCGCGAGTATACGGCTGAATATCTGCAAACCCAGTCCGCTTGGCGAGCGTTTGGCGAAGAACTGCTCGAAGCACAGTTGTTTTTAGCCTTCGTTGAAGAACGCTGGCCATTCGAGCTACCCGTCGATCAACCAGAACGGGTGATTGGCGCGCTTTCTGATCTGCTCGGCGAAGTGGCGCGACTCGTGGTTCGTGATGTGACGGTACATCCTCAGTCCCGGTATTTGGATGCGGCACGAGGGCTTGCAGAAGAAGTGATTGACGCGCTCCTCGAGCTCGATGCGACGGGTCACTCTCGACAAAAAGTCGATCAAGCTCGTCAGCATGCGCGCAAGATTGAAGATGTAGCCTACGACGTCTCCTTTCGACGGCGCGTATGACCTCGTCCGTGTTTGGCGTGCCGATGGAAGGCGGCTCATGGGCCGACGTTTTCTCGTTTATCGACGCTCGAACATCGACGTGGATCGTGACGGCGAACCCAGAAAACCTCCTGACGGCCAGCGAACGACCGGACTATAGAAAAACCTTGTGCAACGCTGACTATCGCACGGTAGATGGCATGGGGCTTTGGTTGGTGCTACGGGCACGAGGGGCGAAGGTGGTTCGCTGTACTGGTGTTGATCTTGCTGAGAAGGTGTTGCAAGAGGCGGCAAAACGACGTTGGCGCGTTGCATTGTTTGGCGGTGAAGCAGATGTAGCTGCAGAAGCGGCAACCCGTTGGCAAGCGCGCTTGCCGGATCTCATGATGAATACCTGGAGCGGTGGTCGTGTTCGTGATGATGGGTCCGAAGATGGAAAAACTTGGGAAGATCGCGAAGCGATGCTGGCGTGGAAGCCGGATGTGTTGCTGTGTGCGTTTGGCGGGGGAGGAACGAAGCAGGAGTCCTGGATCGCGAAGCATCGCGAAGTGTTTGCGAATATTCGAGTAATGGTTGGGGTCGGTGGGGCGTTTGATATGTGGACGGGTCGTTTGCGCCGTGCGCCGAAGCTCTTGCGGATGCTTGGTCTCGAATGGCTCTGGCGCTGGACCCTCGAGCCTTCACGAGCTCGCCGTATATGGCGCGCGACGGGTGGGTTTATGTGGGCCGTGTTGACCAAGAGCCATTGACAAAGCCGCAAAAATGGGGTAGTTTCGGCAAACAACCGTTCTTTTACAAGGAGCAAGGAAATGTCGAATCCGAAGCCGATTGGGTACGTGCAGCTGCAGTGGCGGGACGGGCGGGGTCACTGGAAGAAGCCCGGTGGACCAAACTCGGACTCGCTCGAAGTGCTTTGTGCGGCACTGCAGCCGAGGCTTGTTCGTCTCCGTCACGACCGATCCAAGGTCCGCATCGAGCTTGGGCCGGATCAGATCAGGGTCGAGGACCGAGAGTGCCGGCTTGTCCGGTTGTCTCTCCTGCACTCGGAACCGATTCCGCTGATGGAGGATCGTAAGCACGTCGGCTGCAGCTTTCATCGGCCAACCTTCGACCGCTCGCAGTTCTTCTGCATGGCGATCGAGGTGTTCGACCACGAGGACGAGCTCCCGGCGCTCACGGTTCATTTCTTCCTCGATCCGGAAGAGCGGACAATGCCGCCGTTCATCATCATGTCGTGCGGTCTCGTCTATCGTCGTGACGAGCTCCTAGCCTCTGTCTTCGAGCGTCGTCACGAGGAGCAGTGCGATCGTCGTCATGCTTCGGCAAAGAACCTGTCGCTGAACTAAGGGGGATGAGATGGATCCAGCCTCAAGCCTTGTCTCGTTTACGATTGAGCGCTTTGAGTTTCGCGGCGTGCGTCTAAATCCAGGTCAGCGCATCCCGGATGGTGATCTGCCCCTGAAGCTCATCGCTGCGTTGTTTCTGCAGCTCTACCCGAGTCTGTACAATCCTTCCTCCATCGACGTGATGTTGGAGTTCGGAGCGTTCTGGCTCAACGTCGGTCTCAATCGGCGCGGGAGTCAGATCACGTCACGCTGTTGGCGGCGGTCGAAATGAATGCGCTCAACGATCGCCTGATCACAAATCTCGTCGACCGCCTTGAAGGGCTGCTGAAGCGCCTCGAAGGGTCTGGTCCGCGCATCCTCAACTAACCCCCGATGTTCATCGGGGCTTTTTCTTGCCTAAACAAGGGTTTTTTTGTAGGATCGAGTCATATGTCTACTCCTGCTCGTGTACGATTCGCGCCTAGTCCAACGGGATATCTCCATATCGGCGGCCTTCGAACGGCGCTCTATAACTGGTTTTTTGCCAAGCGCCATGGCGGGTCGTTTATCGTTCGTGTAGAAGACACCGACCGCAGCCGTCTTGTGGATGACGCGATCGCGGGGCTCCTTCGTACGCTCAAGGCGTGTGGAATCGAGGCAGACGAGGGGCTCACCTTTGATGGAGGCGAAATGCAAGACAAGGGAGAATTTGGTCCCTATTTGCAGTCAAAACGTCGAGAAAAACATTTAGCGTACGCCTACGAGCTCATCAAGCGTGATGCCGCGTACTACTGTTTTTGTTCGCAGGAGGAGCTTGATGCGATGCGCGCGGCCCAGACCGCAGCCAAACAGCCCGTGATGTACGATCGTCGTTGTCGAGCGCTTTCAAAAGAGGTGGCGGAAAATCGTGCCGCCGTTGGTGATGCGTGTGTGATTCGCATGAAAGTTCCGCTTACAGGTTCGTGCGTATTCGAGGACCTGATTCGTGGGAAGATTGAGGTGCAGTGGTCACAGGTTGATGATCAAGTACTTATCAAATCGGATGGATATCCTACCTATCACTTGGCCGCGATTTGTGATGATCACGACATGGCTATCACGCACATTATTCGTGGTGAAGATTGGATTTCGAGCACGCCAAAACAGGTGTTTGTATTGCAATCCATGGGTTGGGACATGATCCAGTTCGCGCATGTTCCGCTGTTGTTGAATCCAGATCGTTCTAAACTCTCAAAGCGGCAGGGAGATGTCGCGGTCGAAGATTATCTCGCAAAGGGCTATCTCCCAGAAGCGATCGTGAACTTTGTCGCGTTGCTTGGGTGGAATCCAACGGGTGATCGTGAAATCTTCACAAAAGAAGAACTTGGTCAGTTGTTTGATATCACCAAAGTGAACACCTCCGGCGCGATCTTTAACCTCGAAAAACTCGAATGGTTGAACGGGCAGTATCTCCGTATGATGTCGGAAGCGGAATATCTTGCGCTTGCGGAGCCGGCGCTTGCGGAAACGGTGCAAGACGTCGCGCAGCGTACCCGAGCCGCGCAGCTCTTTCGCGATCGAGCGACGCGCGTTCAGCTGTTGCCGGAGCTTGTGGCGCCTTGGCTTGCTGCGCCAACGGTTGACGCGACGACGCTCGTTTGGAAAACCCAGACAAGCGCTGAAGCACACGAACGCCTCGCGGCCGTACGAGCATGGCTCGCGGGTGAGGATGAAGCGGTGTTTACCTCCGTCGCCGATCTAGAAACGCACACCAAAACCTGGATTACAGAAAAGGGCTGGGGAAATGGCGAGGTCCTCTGGCCGCTCCGGATGGCGCTCTCAGGCGCAAAGCAATCACCAAGCCCATTCGAACTCCTGTATTTACTCGGAAAGACAGAGGGGCTGAGCCGTATCGACGCCGCCCTCGCTTGTCTGGCATAATGAGCGCATGCAACGTTCCCGTTCTTTGTTCTCTTGGTTGTTCCTTATAACGATGATCGGCACCGCTCTTCCGGCGGTGCCGTTGGCGTTCGCACAAACAGCGCCGGAAGCGGCGACAGACGCGGATCCAAATCAGGAGAGCTTAAAAGACGAGATCGACACAATTCAGGAGCAAGTACGAGCAAAAGAGCAAAACGTGAAGCAGTTTGATGAGGTGATTGCGCAGTATCGAGCGCGTATTGAAAAACAAACAGACACCGCAGAAACCCTCAAAAAACAGGTCGAGCTACTTGATATGCACGCACTTGAACTCGAGGCGCGCATGAAACGTTCACAAGCGGAAGGCGAGCGCCTCGTATTAACGCTCAAGGCCCTTGATGTAGGGATCGCGGAAGCGGAGGCCTCACTCACGCTTCGGCGTGCGCTCTTGGAGCAAGCGCTTGCGGAGCTTGCGCGCAGCGACGAAGCCTCGCCGCTTGTCGCGATGCTCGCGAAGGGCTCGATGTCCGCGTTTGTCGCGCATCGTGAAGAATGGCGTTCGCTCGAACAGGATCTAAGTCGGCTTACGCAGGAGATCCGTGCCACAAAAACCTCGCTTGAAGCAGATCGAATACGCCAAGAAGAGGCAAAACGGGCGCAAGAAGTGGAGCTTGTGACGCTGAAAGAAGCAGAAGAAGATCTTGAAGAGCAACGAGAAGCAAAAGCGAGCCTACTCTCTGAAACACGAAACCGTGAAGACGAATATCGTCGTATTGTGGCGGATTTGCGTCGTGAGCAGGCATTCGAGGCAGATACACTCGAATCGCTTCGCACGCGATTGCAGAATAAGCTCGACAGCGCGGACGAAATTTTAGCGCGTGGAGATATTTTATTGCAGTGGCCTGTGCCTGCAAAGCGCGGCATCTCAGCGCATTTTCATGATACGAGCTATCCATTTCGAAATTTATTTGAACATCCAGGAACGGATATTCCCGTTCCGGTCGGAACACCCGTGCGTGCCGCCGCAGGTGGCTACGTCGCTTGGAATCGCACCGGTCGACAGTACGGTAACTATGCGATGATCATCCATCCAAATGGCATCGCGACGGTATACGCACACTTGTCCGCCTTCGCTGCAAAACCAGATACCTACGTTGAACGAGGAGAAGTGATCGGCTATTCCGGCGGGAGGCCGGGTGATCCTGGTGCCGGGCTGTCCACCGGCCCACACTTACATTTCGAAGTCCGCCAAAACGGTATCCCTGTGAACCCAGAGCTCTTCTTGCCGGAGCTGTAAAGAAAAAAACAAGATAAAAGAGGCCACGCCTCTAAGGAAGCTCGTTTATTTTTTTGAGAGACTCACTTCGTTCGACTCTTGTGCATCAATAGACTCGTAGCCTCGCGGAGCCATGAAAAGAAACAACACCAGTTCCTTATTCTGCCCCACAGAATAAAAATCCCCCGTACCAGGATTGGTGTGGGGGGGTGGTCACTTGTTCAATCATTAGCGAAGGGGTTGAAGGAGGCCGGCACCGCGACGGGTGGCATGTTGAAGTCGGTGATGGTCTGCACGGGCTCGCTGAGACGGGAGGGTTCGTGTTCGGCCCCCGTGTCCATCCGGCGCTCGATCGTCGTCGTGAACATTGCCAATGTGTCGAAGAGCTGCTTCAGCGGGCCGCTCAGCAAGAGCTTGAGCGCGGCCTTCGTGGCGGGTTTCCAGACGCTGCCCGTCCGAATCTCCACCACCACACGCTCGCGAATGAACCGGACGACGCGGGGTGAGATTCCGGGCACCATCTCGAGGAGCGGTGATTCGAGGAGCCCCGAGGTCACGATGGCGACGAGGCCCTTACCCGCCTCCGTGTTGAAGAAATCTGTAACCTTCTTGCGGGTCGAGGCATCGAGGGGGGTGACCTGGTCGATGAGGGCGATGATACCGTCACGACCGGACTCGACGCCGAGCTCGACGATACCACGGAATGCACCTTCTTCGGCCTCGGTGAGAACGAGGTGGGCAACGCTCTTCGCCTTGTCAGCGATCTGCTGCTGCATGCTTTGCGGCGGCTGAGGCGTGGAGGCGATGCTCGCCTGTTCGTTCGGCTCAGTGAGCGAGGGAGAGGGAGGGGAAATGGGTGTGTGGGACGGCGGTGAGGCAGGGGTGATGGACTCAGGTGATTCGAGATTGAGCTCGTCGTCCACGTCCTCATCCACGTCCCCGTCGCCGTCCATGCGGATGGGGACTGCGTTCAGAGGTTCTGCTGCTTGCCGGAACTGATCGCCGAGGGAGGGAGAAGGTTCTCGCTTGAGCTGTAGTACTTGCTTCAGGGACATGGGAATCATATTTAGTTTCATGGAGCGATCAAACGATGCTTCGTCAAACTTCGCGCCATGCAGCACCGCTTCATCGAATGAACATTCCTGAAATATAGTATTCGAGAAGTCTGCATCCGTGAGGTTGAGTCCATTGAAGCGCATGCGTCGCAGGACACAGTGGCTCATGTTGATACCTGCAAGGCTTCTACCTGATAGAGCTGCATTGATACTGTAGAACGTGGGCCGTGTATTTGGGTTCTGGTTCCGCAGAGTATTAAAGCGGGCGACATCTCCCAGGATGAGAGCATCAATGAGCATCCCACGACAGTTTGCGGGCTCGACATCAATTCCTGCTTCAGGTTCCTTGGATTCGCTTCCCATGGGGGGACTCCTGTTTGGTGAAAAGGGCGTGACGATTTGGTAGCACGGCTAGTAGTGGGCGTCAAGGCGTTCTGAATAAGGAGTCCCCTTTCTTTTTTGAGAGACTCGCTACGCTCGACTCGTTTGATAGAAGCACTCAAAATAGTTCTTTTTTTCTTCGCTCAGAATAAGGACTCTCGGTTCTTTTTTAGAGACTCACTTCGTTCGTCTCTCGTGTATTCACCCAGCTAAGGAATCTTCTTCCTTTTTTAAGAGACGAGCTTCGTTCGTCTCTCGTGCATCAATAGACTCGTAGCCTCGCGCATCCATAAACCCATGGCAAGCGAAGCGAGCCATGAAAAAACAATAACCAGTTCCTTATTCGCCTAAAAAAACTCCCCCAGAGGCTGGGGGAAGTAGGTCACTCGTTCGACGAACCGCCGGGGGCGGCGGTTGCGGGGACGGCCGGGCCGTTGAAGGCGTCGATCACCGGGCGGGGCTGGTCGAGGCTCTTCGGCTCGCCGCGCTGCTCTTCGATGCTGATGCGGCGCTCGACCAGGTCGGTGAAGTTCGTCACCGCGTCGAAGACCCCCTTGAGCGGGCCCGTCAGGAAGAGCCTGATCCCGGTCTGCGCCGCGGGCTTGAAGACGGTGCCCTTGCGAATCTCTGACGCCACCTTGTCCTGAATGAAGGTGACGGCTCGTGGAGAGATGCCGGGCAGCATGCTCACGAGAGGTGAGGAGAAAAAGCCTGAGAGAACGACGCCGGTCACGCCCTTGCCCATCTCCGTGTTGAAAAAGGCGACGAGCTTCTCTCGGCTCTCGGGGCTGAGCGGCGCGATCTCGTCGATGAGCTTGACGAGGCCATCTCGTCCGAGCTCGACGGCCGTCTCGCAGGTGGCGCGGAAGAGGCCTTCCTCGGCCTCGCTGAGCGCGGTGCCGAGAGCGTTCTTGGCCGAGGCGATGGCGCGGTCCTGGAGGCTGGGTGCTTGCGGCTGTGCCATGGTGGGGGGTTCTCCTTCGGGAATGCTGGGCGTGTTGTTGGTCTGATCGTCCGGACGTGAAGGCGAAGGCGTAAGCGAAGCAGTTTCTTCTTCTGTCTCGATCCGTGCAGCAGCTGCACGGAACTGATCTCCGAGAGACGCGGGCGTGGATGAGTTCTTCTTGAGCTCTAGTCGTTGCTCTTCGGAGAGATGATGCGCGAAGCTCAGCGCCTGCTCAGTTGAGAATGACTCGCAGTCAGAGGGGAGGAGGAACTCGGCATTCATGAAGCTCGAACCGCCTAAACTGACAGGTGACCGGGAGCGTCTCACGCCATAGAATGTGGCGTGAGAAAAGCAGCACACTTGAAACGCTACGGATGCCAATTCAGTGCACCGGAACACCGCGCGGGCGAAATTCGTGCCATGCCCCTTTGCCCCATTGAATGTTGTATTCGTCTCTCCGCGGTACCCCTCGAAGCGAGCGCTCTGAAAAATCGCGCCATCCAGATTGGTGTTCCGGAAGGAACAACCATAGAACGCGGCGCCGATCCACCGCGTGTTCGTGAGGTTCAGACCGTCGAATTTGACGCGTATGAACTTGCACCCGCTCAGGTCAAAACCAACGAGGTTCAGTGCGGTTGTCGACAGGTCCAGATCGGCGAACTCGAGACACTGTTGCGGATGCTCCTTGCGGAGGGCGTTGAACGTGTGGACATCACCTCGACGAAGCGCTTCGGTGAATGCTTGCTGTCGCGCTTGTTCAGCGCTTTCGCTTTTACTTTCGCCTCCCATGAGGACCTCCTGTGGTGTGAAAGGGACGTGGCGAAGTGATAGCATGACTCGAGAACAAATGTCAAGATGTCTATTCAATAAAAACACGCACCAGGTGGTGCGTGCGAGGCCGGAAGACCGTCAGCCGCCTCTTCGTGCTCGTGCCGGAGCCGTTTTGATACGGCTCCTGGGAACGGTTCGGAAGGGTGTTGCGGATGGTTCCGGGAGCCGAGCGGGCTCAGGTGTGGAGGAGGGAGAAGCGGCGGCTGCTTCCTGGAGCTTGGCGATCGTAGAGCCGGCGGCGCCAAGGAGGAGCTTGCCGAGCTCTTTGAAGATCTGTTGCATCGCCCCGACACGCAGTTCCCGCGGCAAACGCTCCCGCAAAAGCGCCTTCACCTCGTCTGGAATGAGCGGCAGGTGGTCCGTGATGCCTGACTGGAGAACAAGCGAGAGGAGCCCCGCGATCAGGTGCTCGCCTGGCTTTGTCTTGAGGAAGGAGATGAGCTTGTCACGAAGCTCATTCGAGAGGGGGAGTGATGTCACTCCTTGTACCGCGAGATCACGACAGGCGATCGTGAGCTCTTCGCTTGCCGCACGAATCGCCCCGTCCTGCATCTCCTGGAGCATGGAAGGGGGTGGTGGCGCTTGCGCTTCTGGAGCGGTGTTGGTTGGTGGGTGGCCAGAACGTAATTCTCGATGCAGTCGAGCCGTTCCAAGAAATACGGTATGCCAACGCGCATCCGAGAGGAGCTCTTCTGTCTTTAGATAGCCTCCACGCAGCTTTTCAAACGACGCATAGTCGAAGAGGTTATTTGCTCCGCTCAAGAGCACATCGTTGAGGGAGCTATCAATAATTTGCGCACGACGAAAGCTCACGTGGTAGTCATCTGCTTCAGGATGAGGCGTTGCGGAGCGATCGGCATGCAGGTGCGTATTGAGAAGATGTGCCCCTTCAAAGGAAGTGTGTTCGAGGATAACCTTGTAGAGCGAACACCTTGTGAGCCTCGCCCCTAGAAATGACGCCTGTTTGAGATGTGCTCTATCGAACACGCACTCATCAAAAACGCTTCCGATAAATAGAACTCCATGACAGTTCGTATCGCGGAAGAAGACATTCTTAAATGTGCAGCCCCTCAGATCAAATCTCTCCAGGCGGCATCCACTAAGATTGAGCTCTGCGAGGTGCGGTCGCCAGTGAGGCGCGCTCTTCCTCCGCGTATTGAACTTTGCCCAATCTTCTTCAAGAAGATCGAGAGCGGCCTGCTCGTTCAGCCACTGCTCTGCGCGTTCCTTCTCCTGTTCATCTGTCATGTTGTCGCTCCTTGTGAAAGACCAAACACGATCGCTCGTGGCGATCGTGTTTTAGGCGGAAACGGGGTTTGTGTCAAGGGTTGTCGCGAGCAGTCGCTCTAGTTCTTTGAGGCTTGAGATGTGAACCAAGAGCGGCTTCAAACGTTTTTCGTCAGGCGTTCCTTTGAAATACCAGGGCAAATGCTTACGTAGCTTCACGAGTCCGCGTTCGCCGTAGCAGTCAACCTGTAACCGCGCATGGTTCAGAACCGTGTTCACGCGTTCTTCCTGGGTTGGGAGAGGGAGAAGCTCGCCGGTGGTGAGATAGGTTTCGACCCGCTTCGCGAACCAGGGGTTTCCAAGCATCCCGCGACCGATAAGAACCCCGTCCGCTCCGCTGATCTCGAGCGCTTCCTTCGCGCTTTCTGGAGTCGTGATATCGCCATTCACGAGAAAGGGGATGTGTGGCACGTTCCGTCGCGCTTCGCCGATGCGATGCCAGTTCGCGACACCGCTGTACCCTTGTTCGCGCGTTCGACCATGCATCGAGAGAAGGTCGACGCCGGCATCAGCGAGGACTTTTACGAACTCAATGCAGTCGGTGTCTTCTTTCCAACCGAGACGCGTCTTTACACTCACGGGACAGGGAACGGCGGCTTTCATCGCGCGGACGATCGCATGCGCCTTCTCGGGTTCGCGAATCAGCGATGCACCGTTGAAGTTCGAAACGAGGTTATAAACCGGACAGCCCATGTTCACATCGATCGCATCCGGCTTGAACCGTTCGTAGATAATACGCGCCGCCTCCGCCATGACGGCCGGGTTCGAGCCGAAGATTTGTTGAACGAGCGGCCGTTCGCGTTCGTCAAAGGTCGCCATTTTGAGGGTTTTTGGGTTCAAACGAACGATCGCCTCGGACGACACCATCTCGCGAAACATGAGTGGCGTCCCTTTTTGCTTACAAATCAAACAAAACGGAAGATCGCTCATGTCAGCCATGGGCGCAAGGGCAACGATGGGTTTCGGGAGCGATTTCCAGTCGAGCATAGCGCGGAGTGTAGCGGAAAACGGGGGGTTTGACCAGGGGCTCGTTCCATGATTGAGTGTGTACGCGCTCTCTCAGAGCGCTTCAAGGGAGGCTCGGTGATGATGAAAAAAACGGCAATGATTCCTGCGCAGTGGGCAGCGTGGTCGCATGTTCCGGAGGTGGTCCAGGCTCGCAAGCTGTACGACCTTGGGTTCGGTGATGTGCTCGGGTGTACGACGTTCGCCGCATATCTTGGGGGCACGGATGCACTTCAGGGGGTATCACAAATCCCCACGTTCGAGCGAGAAGTTCTCGTCAGCTTCGGTGATCCTGCCGCGTGGTTCCTGGTTGATGGTCGGGTTATTGGTAGGATAGGGTTGGTTGAGTATTGCCGGCGATTCGGGATCAGGTATACGGGGACAGAGGATGATTTCCCCATAGAACGGAGATCGGGCATCTACTGGATGCTTGCTCAGGACGGGGCGGTCAATTGCGGAAAGAGATCGGTGGACACGATTGATCGTGTAGCCGACGGAGCCGAGGTTCCTCTGAACCTTGTTGAAGGTCTTGCGATCCACGCGCTTCACCCAGAAATTGTTCACCGGCACGCCATGATCTTCCGTGGGACTCGGTTCAATAGGTACAGGGCGCCGGTCTGTGCGGGGCTGTCTGTAGATGGCCATAGTCCAGAGCTTGGGGGCTTTCGACACGTGGACGCGCATCCGCGCGTTGGCATTGCTACCCGCGCAAATGAACACTACCGCGCGCCAGAGCAACGATATCATTCAAGAGCGTGTCGCTCTGATTGGGGATCTGCGGATGATGCGAGGCGCCGCATGGAAGCTCTCTCTGAGGAGGCGCACGCAGAGCTGAGGGCACAGACAGCAGCTCGGGAGAGACGCGAAATCCAGTTAGCGCGAGATGTTGAACGAGGGCGTTCTCTTCTTATGCGGATGAAGAGCGGGTGAATGCATCGTGTTTCTGATGGCCTCCGTTGCGAGCTTCGTACGGGGGTTTTTTACGTAGGTGGATTGACAGTTATTGCAAAAAATGCTACTTTGTGTGGCGCTTGTCTGTTGAGGGTCATTCACAAAGGAGTGCGTCATGTACCAATTCATGGATATGATTCAGCAACCGGTTTCGGACGAGTCTGGCTGGGCGGTTCTTGCTCTCAGGCACGCTTGCCCGGGTCGGGCATTTCCGACGCGGCAGGAGCTGGGTCTTGGCCTTCAGCAGCGTCGGATGACGTGGCTGCGAGTGCAGGGGACTGTTGAGGCGGTAGAAGCGCAGAAGGCGCTCGATGCTCTGCCTTCTGTGGCCGATTCCTTGTCTTTCGAGGAACGGTCACGGCTAGAGGCCGCCCTTCGTGCCAATGAGAGTGACGGCTCTGGCACCCGGGTCAGCGAGCTGTTCAAACTGGCGCTCCATGGTGTCGATCAGGCGTTGGATTGGTTGTGCTACATCTCTCCTCTTGAGAAGGGGCTGCATTCCCTGAGCGAACGGTATGGTTGTGCGTGGGAACGCGTGAACGCCTCGGACGCCTATTATTGGGTCTCGGGTGATGATGGCATGAAGGCGCTGTGCGAGGCACTCGGCTCCTCCCAGGAAGATCAGCTGATCCGGGAAATGGCCCTTCGGGTTCTTGAAGCCATGGGGATCAATGTGGCAGCGCCAGCGGACCTTGTGCTCAAGCGAGACGTTGGACGATACGCGACGGAGGAGCGCCGTTCGTCGATGTTTTCTGCCGGCCACTGCTACTTCTACCGGCTGCCTCACGACTCGGAGCGGTATCTCCTTCTCGTGATTCCGGATGACCGATTCAAGCGGTTTCGTCAACCTGGGTGCATGTATCTGGTCAGCTGGCCGTTGCAGCAAGCGAAGGAAGAAGCCGAAAAGCTGCTACACCCGGCTCTCAACTGCTTCGGCAGTGAGTACATCAGGGCGGTGGAGGAGGAGCCCTTCGTGCTGAATGCCGCCGCTGACCATCACGACCCCCGCGGCTTCTGGCACCTCATCGGTGATGAGGGGCTGAAGAAGGTTGCGGAGCACTTGGAGCTGCGCAAGCAGTTCCCGAACCTGTCCGGAACCTGATTCCCTCGCCCTGTCGCGATTCTCGCGGCGGGGCGGTTTTGTTATTGGGGAAGTTGACAAAACCGAGGAAAACGGGTAGAATCTTGCACCGTTCTTTCGGCTATTTTCACCTACAACCGTCGGAGGTTCACATGGCTGATCGTCTCACCTTCGTGCATTACGCTCTCAACGGCACCGGTGGCGGACATATCCGTCGCCAGTCGGTCATCGCGACGGCACTCCGCCAGTTGCTGCGAGCGCTTAACGTCGAATTCGACATCGCGATTCTCACGACATCGGACGCTCCGCAGATCGCTCACGGGTTCAAGGTCTACAAGCTTCCTTCGAAGACTAGCATTGCGAGCGATGAGGAACGTCGCGACTACATCGTGCGTTCTCAGATGCTCGTGACGAGTGTGGTGACAGCGATGCGGCCGACCGTCTTCGTGATGGACACGGCGCCGGAGGGGAGCTTCAATGAAGCGAACCTGCTGCTCAATGTGGCGCGTCGCCGGGTGTTCGTGAATCGTCATCGTGACGAGTCGCAGCAGGAAGACCCGGCGTTCCAGGACCGCCTGGCGGGCTACGATTTGCTTCTCACGCCGGATGAGGCGAACGAGCGCGATCGCTACGTACTCACCGCTCGTAACGAGAAGCACAACCGATTCACTGGCGTCATCCAAGGGTTCCGCCCCGAGGCAGCCTACACGCGCGAGGAAGCTCGTCGCGAACTTGATGTTCGTGCGGAGGAGCATCTCGTCTATGTGTCGGCTGGTGCGGGTGGTGATCCGCAGGCCGAGGCCGAGCTCGAAGCAATGCTCGACGTGCTGAGCGGGCAACCGAATCTCCGCATTCTGGTGGGGTACGGTCCGCTCTATCGTGGTCGTGTCAGGTTCCGTCGCAACGTGATCGCCTATCAGGGTGTAAACGTGGCCGACTACTTCCCGGGCGTCGACGCGGCCTTCAGTGCGGCTGGCTACAACACGTATCAGGAGCTCCTCGCCGCTCGTGTTCCGACCGCCTTCTACGCGCAAGTGAAGAAGATGGATCGGCAGGACGAGCGCGTGAAGCTTGGGTGTGAGCGCGGCTGGCACCTCTCGCTCGACGAGATGTCGCCGGCGGCGATCACATCTGCTCTGAACGCGCTCATCGACCCGCCGCAGCGTGAGCGAATCATCGCGAGTCTTGCGGCTCGACCGGTCTCGAACGGAGCCGTCCATGCCGCGGCGGAGATCATTGATCTCTGTACGCGTGGGACGATCGCTTCGTTGTCTTCGTCCAAGCTCATGCTGGTGACGGCTGCAGCGCTGCTCTGGCCCGAGCTCGCCCTCAAGCGCAAGATTCGTGATCCGAATGGGGATGTGTACGTTCGTGTGGCGCGACTGTTTGTGCAGCTCGCCACGGGTTCGCGTGTCTCGCTTCTTGAAGACCCGCAAACGCAGGCGCAGCTCTTCGTGAAGAGGTGTGAGCCGGCAGCGGAGCGAGCAATGCGTGAACTGTTCGAGAAGACGATGGTGTTACTCGCCTGGTGCGATGCGCGAGGTCTCGAGTTTGCGCGCTGTCAGGAGCGAGTGCGCATCGCACTTCCGTCGGCGGCCACCGTGGACGAAGTTCTTGATGAAGTAATGAAGGGCTGAAGGAACCAAGGAGAAACGGATGAGTATCACAACCATTGGCGAGGCACGAGCTGCCGCCGAACAAACGGTAAGCACCCTCAACACAGAGGCTCGGACGCTTCACACGAGCCTAGAGGCCATCAGAGCAGATGCGGGCAAGCTTCGTCGCGAACAGGAGTTGATCCTGCGCGACCTGAAGGACTTCTGGGCTCGCCGGTTCGCTAGCGACCAGGAGGGAACGATCAAAGCTCTGCGGGCGACTTCGGTGACCAGGGCGATCAGCGATGCTCGCAATGGCATCAATCAGGCGCGCCAGGTACTCGCGACGAAGGAGTCTGCTCTCAAGGCCGCCGAAGCGGAGATGCGAGCACATGCGGCCGCGACGGACGTCGAAACGAAGGAGCTCCTCCGTCTGCGAGACGTCCAGAGAGGGCTTCTCGAGGACGAGGTGTTCCAGGAACTCTTCGAAGTCTGGCAGCGTGGCGAGTTCCGCGTGGAGCATCCGCGGCCGAGTTGGCCGATGTGCGCACTCATTATTCCGTATCTCTCTTGGAGGAGTAACGCGCGGCTGCACCGTTCACGTGTGAACAACGCGCTGGACGTGGCTCGTCGCACGCTCCTCGGTCTGTCATCGGAGCTGAAGACCGACTCCCAACTCGTGGATTTCTTCCTCGAGTACGGAAAGATCAATGGGACGGTGCACCAGCTCAACGCCTTGACGGAAGCTCAGGCGAAGCGTCATCGTCGAGTGACGGAGCTGAACGAAGAGGTACGGCAAGCGCAGGCCACGCTCAATTATTTCATCGAGTCGGAGTCGAGCGTTCCGGCGAAGGCCTTCGACACCTTCTTCCAGAACGAGGGACCGTCCCTCATCACCGCGGAGCGCGTGCGCACCTGGCCTGCCCAAACACATCGTCAGGGATTCCGCTACGTGGTGCTAGCGAAGCAGCTTGAGGATCTCAAGAAGCTTTCCACTCCGATCGAGGGAGAGATCTCTCGCCTCACCATCTACCGCGACAAGGTCACTAAGATCCAGTCCAAGTGGCGCGGCAAGCCGTCTTCCAAGCGCACGCGCAAGGACATGGCACCGTGGTTGGTGGATGGGCGTAATCGTGCCATCGCTCGATCGGAGAAGATCCGTACTCGCGTCGTTCGCGTGCATCACTACTACGTGAACCACGTCGATGATGCGCGCGACGCGCTCATTGATGCGCTCGTTGAGGTGGCGGAGCAGTTCGTCTACGCCGGAGGTCCTGAGGCGATGATCGACGAAGCGATTGCCGGTGCAAACCTCGTGTTCGACACTGCGGAAGCGGCTGGCGAAGCGATTTCCGCGGCAGGCGATGCAGTGCAGCGCACCTGGGACGAGCTCTTGAACGAGTCTCCCATCGACCGTGTCTTCGCGGATGAGGGCGAGGCGGGGGAGGACGTTCCTTCTCATGCCGAGGTCGAAGCGTTCTTCCCGGACGTCTTCGATCGCGATGAGAACGACTCGGATACCGATCGTGACGACGCGGACGGGTCCGACGATGATTCGAGGGATGACGATGATGACGATCGCGGACACGGCGCCGACGACGGCGACGGCTCCTGATTCCTATGCCCCACCAAGCTTGCTCGGTGGGGCCTTTTCTTTTCCAGCCCCCGTTGACCGCCGCGGATGATGTGTGGTAGGAAAGGGGGTGACGGACGTGTATCCTCGACATGAAGGAGAATGACCCATGGGACTGTTGAATGATTCGTTGAAGCGAACGCGGGCAGGGATTGCGATGCAGCGGTCGTTCCATACCGTGCTCGGCAAGATCACGCTGCGCCTGGGGAGTAGCATCACCCTCCGTGAGCTGCTCGCGCTGTTCGGGGGTGATGACAACCGCCCCAAGAAGGAGGACGAGGAGCGCGCCAGCAGGCGCCGCAAGTCTGCTACCGGCTAACCGCCGGTTTTTTCATGGGTTGCTCACTCGATTCTCATCGCGTACAACAGAGAGTATGTCTGATGTATTTCATCTCAAGGCCTCCTATGAACCGTCTGGTGACCAGCCAGTCGCGATAAACCAGCTCACGGACGGCGTGGTTCGCGGCGAACGCTTTCAAACGCTGCTCGGGGCAACGGGAACTGGTAAGACGTTCACCGTCGCGAACGTGATTCAGCGTGTCCAAAAACCTACGCTCGTGATCGCGCACAACAAAACGCTTGCCGCGCAGCTGTGTAATGAGTTTCGTCAGTTTTTTCCGGAGAACGCGGTTGAGTACTTCGTTTCGTACTACGACTACTACCAGCCAGAAGCGTACATGCCGACGACAGACACCTACATCGAAAAGGAAGCGATGATTAACGAGGAAATCGATCGTTTGCGGCACGCGGCCACGCAGGCGCTCCTCACGCGTAAAGACGTGATCATTGTTTCGTCGGTTTCGTGTATTTATGGTCTTGGTGCTCCGCAAGCGTACGAAAACACGGTGCTCCATCTTGAGCTTGGGACGAATGTGTCCCGTGAAAACGCATTGCAACGATTAATCGACATGCAGTTCACTCGTGTTCCGGTTGGCGAACTGAAGCGCGGAACGTTTTTCGTGCGCGGTGATCTTCTCGAACTCATGCCCGCGAACGAAGAGGTGGTCTATCGTATCGAAGCACCGCGCGGAGTCGTGGATCGCATCGTAAAAACAGACCCACTCACTCGAGCAGTGATGAAGGAGCAGCAAGATCTCTGGGTTTTCCCGGCGAAGCATTTCGTGACGCTCGGTCCAGAGCGTGAACGCGCCATGAAGGAAATTCGCAAAGAGCTTGAAGATCGCCTCGCGTACTTTGAAGCGAACGGGAAACTCCTCGAGGCAGAACGCCTCGAACGTCGCACGAAGTATGACCTTGAGCTTCTCGAGACGCTTGGCTATTGCAACGGTGTCGAAAACTACTCGCAGCCGCTCTCTGGTCGTCCAAGAGGAGCGCCGCCGGATACATTATTTTCGTACTTTCCGGATGATTTCTTGCTCGTGATTGATGAGTCGCACGTTACTGTTCCGCAGCTCGGCGGGATGTATGAAGGTGACCGTTCACGTAAACAGACGCTCATTGAGCATGGTTTTCGCTTGCCATCCGCCGCGGATAACCGCCCGTTGCGCTTTCCGGAGCTTGAAGCAAAGATGGAATCCGTGATTTTCGTCTCCGCTACGCCGGGCCCCTACGAGTTGAAGAACTCGTCGCAGATCGTCGAACAGATTATCCGTCCAACCGGTCTCGTGGATCCGGAAGTATTGGTGTTGCCCGTCACGCCTGGAAAAGGCGATCCAAGCTATCGTGGCCAAGTCGAAGACTTGCTGCAACGCGTCAAACCCGTGCTTGACCGCGACGAACGCGTGCTCGTGACAACACTGACGAAAAAGATGGCACAGGATCTCACGGAGTTCATGAAGGAGCGCGGATTCAAGGTTCAGTACTTACATAGCGATATCGACACCATCGAGCGTCTCGAAATTCTTTCCGATTTTCGCAAAGGAACATTTGAGATTGTGGTCGGCGTGAACTTGCTTCGTGAAGGGTTGGACCTCCCAGAAGTGGCGCTCGTCGCGATTTTAGATGCAGATAAAGAAGGGTTCTTGCGCTCTGAGACGTCGCTTATTCAGACGATCGGTCGTGCGGCGCGTAACGTTCGTGGGCAAGTCGTCTTGTATGCCGATACCATTACCGGGTCGATGCAACGCGCGATTCACGAAACCGAACGTCGTCGTGAGAAGCAGTTAGCGCATAACAAGCTACACGGAATCACCCCAAGAACGATTCGCAAAGCGCAGGAAGATTTGAGTGCGATGCTTGGATTAGAGGGGAAGTCGGATCGCGTGAAGGATATTCTTGCCTTAGAACAGCTGCCTGAAACGCATCGTTTAGACCAAGTAATTAAGCAGAAGCAAAAAGAAATGAAAGAAGCGGCTAAGGAACTGCAATTTGAACTCGCGGCGATCTTGCGTGACGAGATTGCGATTTTGGAAAAAGAGGTGAAGAAACGCGAGAAGGGGGCGCCGCTTCCCGACGCGGAGGCGAAGAAAATGAAGGCACGAAGGACGTTGCGACATGGACGTACGCGGTAAACGGAAGTCCTACTTCAAGTTCTGCTTGAAGTAGGACTTGAAGGTTGAAAACAAAAAAACTCCCCAAGCGCTAGCCGCTCAGGGAGAGGACGCCGTTGGCGTCGGCGGTGAGGGTCTCCTTCAGTACGGGGATCTGATAGGAGAGAGACGTGCCACGTCGCAGAGCGAGGTAGCTCAGCAGGACGGCGAGCGCATCGATGCGCTCCGTGTGGCCGATCACGGCGACGGTGCAGGGTTGCGAGCTGGGGGTGATTGCCATCATCGTCCAGTGGGTGGCGGCTTGCTGCTGACGCTTGCTCGCCTTGATGACGTACGCGTCATCTTCGGGAACGAAGTCGAAGTCGCTCAGGGGCGAGAAGTGGTCCCGCCGCGAAGGCTCGGTGTAGAGACGCCTGCAGAAAGCGTTCGCTTCGCGTAGGGCGGTGGCGAGGGCTTCGTCCACCGTTCGAACCGGGGCTGGTGGCGCTGGACGCGGATCCGGTTCCAGACACGAGGGGATGGTGACGACAGGATCGTTGCTCACGAGAACCTCCAGAAGATGGACCCGATCCGTTGTACCAGGATTGACCCAGGTCTTTCAAGATGGATGAATGTTGGCCATTTCAGCGTTGGTCGACAGCCACGGGGTTCTCTGGCAGGATGCCTCTATGATCGATGTTGTTCCTGACATCAAGGCGCGCATCGACGTGGTCGATCTCGTCGCCGAATATGTTCCACTCAAGCCTGCAGGTGCCGGCTCGTTTAAGGGTGTCTGCCCGTTTCATCAGGAGCGTAGTCCATCGTTCCACGTATCTCGCTCACGTCAGTCCTGGCACTGCTTTGGCTGCGATACAGGTGGCGACATTTTTTCCTTCATCGAACGCATCGAAGGGATGGAGTTTCGTGATGCGCTCGCGTTTTTGGCGCAGAAAGCGGGAGTCGTTCTTCCTGAACCGGAGCATCGCGAGAAAGCAACGACAAAAAAGAAACGACTGCACGAAGTGAATGAACTCGCGGCACGATTTTATCGTTCGGTATTGCTGCAAGCACCACAAGCCGCCGAAGCGCGAGCGTATGTTCAAAAACGACAAATCGACGACTTGTCCGCGGATCTGTTTCAGATTGGCTATGCGCCAGACAGCTGGTCTTCGCTTACGGAGGCGCTCTCACGTCGCGGCGTCACGGCGGAAGAACTGGTGCTTGCAGGTTTAGCGATGAAGCGTGAGCGTGGTGACGGTGTCTACGATCGTTTTCGTGGACGGCTCATGTTTCCGATCGCCGATGTCCATGGGAATATCGTGGGTTTTACGGGGCGTATTCTCGTGAATGATCCCAATCAGCCGAAATACATGAATACTCCTGAAACACCCGTCTATCGGAAATCAGCGATTCTCTACGGACTCGACAAGGCAAAAGCGGATATTCGCAAAACAGGGCAGGTGGTGATCGTGGAAGGAAACATGGACGTCGTATCCTCTCATCAGGTGGGGATCACAAATGTGGTCGCGGCGAGTGGAACAGCACTTACTCTTGAGCAGCTCGCGCTCATCAAGCGATTCACGACAAATATCGCGATGGCGTTTGATCAGGATGCGGCAGGGGGTGCGGCGACGCTTCGTGGGCTTGATCTTGCGCGTCAGCAAGAGTTTTCGATTAAGCTCATCACACTCCCTCCAGAAGCCGGAAAAGATCCGGACGAGGCGTGTAAGAAAGATCCAGAGCTTTGGCGTCAGGCGATCGCTCAAGCGACCGGCATTATTGATTGGGTGTACAAGCGAGCGTTTACGCGTCACGCCACAGGAACACCAGAAGAAAAACAAACGATCGCGAATGAGATTCTTCCAGAACTGAGTCGGATTTTGCATCCGATCGAGCGTGAGGTGTGGGTAAAGCGTCTTGCGACGGATTTAGGCGTGAGCGAAGGGGTCCTTCAGTCGAGTCTTCGGACAGGAAAACGCGGCGCACCAACGCCCGTGGCCCCGCCAAGAGCCGCGTCTATTGCGCCAGAAGCACGTGTCAAAATTGAAGATCGTCCTGCATGGCGATGGCTAGCGCTTGGGCTCGTATCCGCGGCAGATTTTACTGAAGTGTTTGCAACAGACGCGCTCCCGCTTGAGCTCACGGGTGAGCAAGAGCTCGAAGCTCTTTACGTCGGCTTGCGTTCAGCCTATACTTCCACCGGTTTTCCACCACCCAACGCCATGGCCTGGAGCCAGGCACTTTCCCGTCTCGCGGTCTCGCTTGGACCGAACGAGACGATGACCTACAACACCCTCACTCTTTTGGCTGAACACGCCTTTTCGTCGTTCTCGCGTGCCGATGTGACGTATGAGCGCCAGCAGCTCACACGCCAACTTCGGCAATCGGCTCGCGCTCGTGTGCGCGAGGAACTTCAAAACGACATGCGCCGTGCGGAAGCCGCGGGAGACCTCGCTCGGATTCAAGAGCTCTCTCAACGTTTTTCTGCGCTCAGCCAGGATTAATGGCATGCTATGCCTTCCAAAAAACCCGTTAAAAAGAAATTTTATCCTTCTGTTTCAAAGAAGGGTTCGAAAACCGCGATAAAAAAAGCGACCGCGAAGAAAAAAACGGTCGTAAAAAAAGCGCCTCCGGCAAAAAAGGCGTTCGTAAAACCGGCGAAGCCTGCGGTCACCAAAAAAGCGCCCCGCGTAAAAGCGCCTCCATATATCAAGACGCCACCTCCGACGTCCGAGATGCTTGATAAGTTGTTTGAAAAAGCGCGCGCACGTGGGTTCATGACGGAAAATGAGCTGTACTACGGGTTTCCAGAAGTCGAAGACTATATCGACACCCTTGAAGCGTTCACGGATCGTTTAGATGTGGCGGGCATTAGCATGGTGGAACAAAAAGAGGGGATTTTAGGTCGGGCGGTGGAGCGAAAAGGGATTCTCAAGTCATTGCACAGCCAGGAGGAAAAAGCGACGCACAAGAATTCAAACGCGACGGTAAAACCGGAGCCGCTCGATTTTTTAAACATCGACAACATTCAGATGTATTTGCGTGAGATCGGAAAAATTCCGTTGCTCACAGGAGAAGAAGAAGTTGCGCTCGCTAAACGCAAAGAAAAAAATGACAAAGAAGCAGAACGAGCGCTCATTGAAGCGAACTTGCGTCTTGTTGTTTCCATCGCGAAGAAATTTACGGGCAAATCCCTTTCGCTGCTCGACTTGATTCAAGAAGGGAATATCGGATTATTCCGCGCGGTCAAAAAATTCGAATATCGCAAAGGGTTTAAGTTTTCGACGTATGCCACCTGGTGGATTCGCCAGGCCATCACCCGCGCCCTCGCCGATCAGTCCCGCACGATTCGTATTCCGGTGCACATGGTTGAAACGATCAACAAGTATCAGCAGATCGAGCGCGAACTGATTCAAGAACTTGGTCGCGAGCCGCTCCCAGAAGAAGTCGCTGCAGAAATGGGTCAAGACGTAGAAAAAGTCCGCCACATTATAAAGATTTCGCAAGACACGGTGTCTCTTGAAACCTCTATCGGTGACGACGATGATGGCGACACGACCCTTGCCGACTTCATCGAAGATTCAAAGAACTTGCCCCCAGATCGTGCTGCGGCGCTTCAGCTCTTGCGTGATTACGTCCGCGACATCATCAAGGATCTCAATCCGCGTGAGCAGAAGATTCTCGAAATGCGCTTTGGGCTCATCGATGGCGTCGGCCATACACTCGAAGAAGTGGGGAAGGAATTCGACGTTACCCGTGAACGTATCCGTCAGATCGAAGCGAAAGCCCTGGAAAAAATTCAGCAGCATGCGGCGGTCAGGAAGTTGGTCGACTATTAGAAAAAAATGCCGAGCTCAGCTCGGCTTTTGGTATGAAGAACCGCACGCGTGGGTGGCGTGCGGTGAGTATGGATGTTGGTTGTGTGGC
>CAYTGF010000012.1:0-35234 GCA_964437285.1 uncultured Gammaproteobacteria bacterium | reverse complement strand
GGATCTTCCTGAGCTCCGGGTTTAACTCCCGGAGTTCGAGACGATCCTTCTGAACCTTCCACCTCTCACTGCGAAAGGAACGTCCATGCCGAACGACGATACCAACGCGACCATCGACCCGAACCCGGCCCAGGAGCCCAACGACGCATGGCGTCAGCGCGGGGCAAAAATCCTGCAGGCGATCGCCACGGCGCAGCTCGATCCGATGTACCGCTTCGAGATCGCAGAGGGCTTCGATGACGACGACTCGATGTGCCAGCCGGACGACGATGACTACGAGCCGATCCAGGACATCGACCCGCCCGTCTCCGACTGGGAGAAGTGCCCTCACTGCAATCAGCGATCGGTCTCGATCTCTCGTCACCGGAGGGATTCCTCTCGCTGTAACAACTGCGGGCCGCTCGAGTGCTTTTCCTGCGAGTGCACGCTCAAACGGCGCAACTCGGAGGTGACCTCGGCCGGGTTCGAGCTCTACTGCCCGTCCTGCGAGCGTGAGGAGCGCGAAGAGCGCGCCCGCCAGCAAGAACACGAGGAGCAGCTCTTCTATCCGCAGGCACAAGCGCCGATGCGCAAGGGCAAGACCGCCCGTGATCGCGAGAACCGCGCGATCCGTGACCGGGCGAAGCGTCAGTGGAAGAACTTCGACCTACCCTGCTTCCGCGTGCGGATGAAGGACGCGGCGGGGATCTCGACAGCGGTCAACCTCGCCATCACCAAGATCCGTCTCGGTCAGGGCGGGAGCTGCGAGATCGAATACAACGGGGTCATCACCCAACCCGACCTCGAGAGCCTCTCCGTGATCCCGTGGGATGGACAGAGAGCGGTGGTCTCTTCTACCACAAAGACGATTCCGATCTTCTTCCGGGAGTGGAGACGGAGGGGCCGAACCCCGCGGATCCACGCCTTCACGATCGACGTGAAGCACTGGCCGGAGATCAAGGCCCTGCTCCGCGACCTCGGGTACCTCACCCCCGAGACGCGGCGAACCCTGGGCAAGCTCAGCGGATCGGAGCGGCGCGAGGAAGAGAGCCTGCGTGCCACACCCACCTGCGAGCCGCGAAACCAAGATGAGGAGCGCTCTCGCCACCGCGGTGACCGCTGCGGCACGAAGCGCACCCCCTGGACCCCTTTCCGCAAGGCACAAGCCTCGAAGATCGAGGCGCGCCACATCGAGCTTCCCGCCTACGAGCGGAAAGGCTCGCGTAGCTCGCGGATGACCGTCAGCAGGACGTGCGCCTACGGCAAGCGACCGGTGCACAGCACCCTCGCCCAGGTCGAAAACCGCACGGTCAAGATCGACGACGAGCCGATGTACCTGCTCGAGAGCGTCCCCAGCCGGAAGCACTACCCCGGCTCCTGGCGCTGACCCTCTCCTGCTTTCCCCTCATGGTCTAACAGACCGCCACCGAGCTCCGCTCGGTGTTTTTCATACAAAATAAGGAACTTTTTTTCTTGTTTTGAGAGACTCGCTACGCTCGTCTCTCGTGTATTCACGCGCTCACAGTCATTCGTCTCTCGTGTAGCTATCCGCTCGTGGTCGCTCGTCTCTCGTGTGTTCACGCGCTTACAGCCTCATGTACCCATAAAACCATGGCGAGCGAAGCGAGCCATAAAAATAGAATGAATTCCTTTGTGAGCGACAAACTGATCGCAAAAAAATTACTAAAAACCCCCGAACGAAGTGAGGGGGTAAAAAAGATTTTTTTCCTTGTTCTCAAAGAAAAAACCGGCGAGAGCCGGGGTTAGCGAGATGTTCGTGCAGTACACGGACGAATGAGCCACGAAGTCCTGTCTTCGTGTCGGTCGGCGGCACGTCGAAGCACCTCCTCATTCAGCGATGTAGGCGGAATCCACGTAGAGAAGGAGCGTACGTCGGTCTCGACGGTGGCAAGCTGCCACGCAAGAAACATGCGTTCGAAGCCGATGTGCTCGTATCGACCCGGAGGGCCAACCCGCACCACCAGCACCAATCGTTGCTTCTCGCTCGTGATGATCGCTTCCCATTCTGGGATAGAATACTGGTCCGACCAAGGGATCCGCCGTTGCTCAGCGAGGATCTGAACGGATCGCGTTCGAGACTCGACGCAGGGACGTGACGTACGAATGCCCGTCTCCACCCACACAAGCGAGCGAGGAACCACCCGATCAAACACGTCAGGAAACGCGAGCTTCACCCCATACGGAGGACGCACAACGCCCGTCTGCGGTGTATCCGCAAACGCGCGAGCGGAGCAAGTACGCCCCGCCTCATGACGGGACGAGCCAGAGGTCTTGGCCGACTCACAGGCCTCACCATGACCAGTATGAGCGTAAGACAGCAGAGCAGAAACCATACCCCAAACCACTTTTCCGACTCCCACCAGAAACGAGGTGGGCTCGGACGATCAAATAGACGGTCCATACCCCTCTCCTTTCCGAGAAAGTCCCGCTTGGGTCTACCACAAACCCGCAAAAAAAGCAACGCCTCGGCGCTGCTTTTTGGAACTAGTACGTCTCACCCACTCGCTGCACCGTGTACCTAAGTGCTTCTTCAATATTCACTTCTTTTCTCGCGACCGCATCCATCATGTCTGTAAAGGCTTGCTCCATGAGACGTGGATCGCGTCCTTGGTACCAGGTCGACGCGGTGAGCACCTGTGCCGCGAAGGTGCCGATTTCTTCATCGCGAAGCTGCTCTGCGAGTACATCGCGTCGTGGCGATGGGCGCTTCAGGGCTTTTGCGATTTCTTGCTGCTGCTCTTTTTGTGCAAGAAAGTGCAAAAAGTTCCATGCATGATTCTGTTGACCTGAACGCTTTGATACCCCCCAGTACCAATAATTCGCCACGTTTTTTATTGGCCGTCCTGGAATCTGTGGAAGTTTTGTGATGCCAAGGTTGATTTGCGGCGCACGCGCTTTAATCAAGTCTTGTTGATACGAGTATCCGAAAAACATCGCCGTTTTTCCCTGGACAAACGCCTCAAACGAGTTTGGTTGATCGCCGTTCCAGGTATACACATCTTTTGTTGGATCCGCGAACTCTGCATAAAACCGAATCGCTCCATACGCCGGAGGCTCGGCATTGACGGTGTCGTCCGCCGGAATCATGTGAAACATCGGCGTTCCTACTTGGTCCACCATCTGCGCACCGTTCTGCATCATGAGGGCGGACAACACATCCGCACTTCGCTCAATGTTTGAACCGGTACCAATCGCGGCGCCAGACTGCTGAATCACCAATCGATCACGTGCATCAAGTTTTGTAAGCTTGCGTACCGCTGCCTGAAAATCATCCCAGGTTTCTGGAGGAAGGGGGATTCCCGCCAAGTTCAAGAGCGAGCGATTATAGTACACGGCGAGTGTATCGATAAAGGTGGGGATACCAATGATCCGTTCACGCATGTTGCTGGTATAGCCGTCCGTCGAAACATTCACGGTGCGAATCGTATCCCGAGGAACCGTGTCAACAAAGGCGTCGCGGTATTCACGATTCGTCATAAATGGAATCGTGGTCGCTTGCCATATCACCTCTTTCTTGACCGTGCCTTTCACCGTTCGTTCGGCCACACGTACGGACGTCGGCATAGACGAAAGTTTGGAAAGATATTTATTTGTCCAATCATGATGCAAGAGAAAAATATCCGGACCGCGATCTTCTGCAAGCGCGTTCAGAAGCTCAGATTCATAGTCTTCTAATCGCAATCGGCGCATACTGATGCTCACGTTTGGATACCGCTGGGAATATGCTTTGATGGCGGAGGAGTATGCGCCACCATCGTCTATCACCGACCAAATATTCAAGGTCACGGGAGCTTTAAGATCGCGTGTCTCATCGCTCTCGAGCTTGGTACAACCCGCTCCAGAGAGCGTAAAAAGAAGCGGCACAACAAGCAGCGCTCGACCGACTCGGTGGAAAAAAGAAGGCATACAAAGATCTCTTTCATGATACCACAAATCCCTTGACAAGAGCGACAAATCATATCACAATTGAACACGCTTTTTCTGCTCGTTCACATAACCTGGAGAATCACGTGAGCCAACGCCGCCAATGCTGTTCCTGTCACACCCTCCACGACGGAGACGTCTCGTGCTGCATGAATAGCGCCTGCCCCAACTTCAGACAACCGATCTCGCTCGTAGGAAACGTCCAGCTCTTGTCACGTGGCGAGTGCCCCCACTGTAAGAGCACGACCCTGACGGATCCATCCCAGATTCTGATGCTCGTCTGTAGCAACCGGTTCTGCCCCACGCATCAAGCCTGAACCCACAACGCCCCGAATCTTCGGGGCGTCTTTTTTATGCAACGATGAAGCTGATCAGTCTTCCAGGAACAAACACTGTTTTTTGAATGGTTTTTCCTTCACACCAGCGACGAACATCTTCGTTAGTGAGTGCGAGGACGTGCGCTTCTGCTTCCGTCGCGGCTCGAGGCGCCTGCACTTTTCCACGCACCTTGCCGTTCACTTGCACGACAAGTTCGTAGCTCTCTGTTTCAAGCGAACTTGCCTCATACGCAGGCCAAGAAGAGAGGTGCACACTCCCCGTCTTCCCCAGTTTCTGCCACAGCTCCTCTGCAAGATGCGGAGCGAATGGCGCAAGAAGCTGCACGAACCCTTCGCGCTGAACTTCTGGAATATCTCCTGCTTCTTGATACGCATTCGACAGAATCATGAGTTGCGACACGCACGTATTGAATTGCAATCCGTCAATTCCCTCCGTGAGTTTTTTGACGGTTTGGTGATACAGCGTTTTAAGCTCGGATGATTCCTGTGCGAGCATCTCTCCTTCATACAGATTCCACACACGATCTAAAAACTTGCGTACGCCTTGAATCCCATTCATATCCCACGGTACCGGCTGATCAAATGGCCCCATGAACATGATGTACATTCTCAGGACATCTGCGCCCACCTCTTTCGCAACATCATCTGGATTCACGACGTTTCCTTTTGATTTCGACATTTTCTCTCCGTCCTGAGCGAGAATCAACCCCTGAGATCGACGCTTGGCGTAAGGCTCATCGCCGCATTCTTGAGGAATATACCCAAGATCAAACAAGAACTTATGCCAGAACCGCGAATACAAGAGGTGAAGGGTTGTGTGCTCCATCCCTCCGTTGTAGAGGTTGATGGGAAGCCAGCGTTTCATTGCTTCGTCACCTGCAAAGGCTTCGGTGTTTTGCGGATCAGTGTAGCGTAAGAAGTACCAACTTGATCCCGCCCAGTTGGGCATCGTGTCTGTTTCACGCTTTGCAGAACCCCCGCATCGCGGACAACTTGTATTGAACCATTCCGGCATCGTCGCGAGCGGCGACTCGCCATCATCCGACGGCGTATACGCCTCAATCGGCGGCAATTCAAGCGGTAGATGCTCTTCCGGCACCGGAATCCAGCCCGTAGCTTTCGTGCGCAGAATACGCTCTAACAGAACAGGAATCTCCACGTCATCGAAGTGCTCAAGTCCTGGGAATACTTGCTTAAACCATCCCTTTGGAAGGTCCTTGAGCATGTACGGCCGGATTTCTGGATCGTTATCGGACGTAAACACATACTTCCCATTCACAAATGGTGTGATCTTCTTCCAATCATAGCCTACCTCCCAAAATCGACGCACCGCGTCCACATCCGCCGTACCCCACTCCGTTTGAAAGCGCAACCAATCTTCTTCTTCCACCGTACCAATAGCGGGCGCGACCAAAAAGACAGACCCGATCTTTTTCTGCGAGCGCTCAATAAGATGTAGCGCCGCCTTTGCTCCCAAGCTGTGTCCAACGATCACGTCCTGATCTCCTAGCTGATCCATGAACGGGGCGAGCTCTTTTAGCCACTCCTCCAGCACCGGATGATCCGACGTGGTCATGGTCGGAGCAAAAACCTCAAACCCCTGGGATTCGAGCCGTTCCTTCATCCAAGGAAACCAGTTCACATACCCACTTCCCTCAAACCCATGAATCAACAGCACCTTCTGTTTTTTTGCTGCACACGCTTCACACTTCACGAGGGGAATCGGCTCCCCCCAATACCGCTGACGCGAAAACACCCAGTCGCGCAAACGATAGGTCGTTTTACGTTCACCGTGACCCATCTCTTGAAGCCAAGTAGTGATTTCTTCTTTTGCTTTCCAGGTGGGAATGCCGTCAAGAAAATCCGAGTTGATGCCGAACCCATCAGCCTCGTATGGAAGCTGATCCTGCGCCGGATCAGACGAAGCGACCACCTGTTTCATGGGCAAATCAAACGCTTTCGCAAAGGCGAAATCTCGTTCATCGTGCGCCGGCACGGCCATCACGGCGCCGGTGCCGTACGTTGCCAATACGTAATCCGCGATCCAGACCGGAACGCGCTCGTTGTTTGCTGGATTGATGGCGTAGCTCCCTGTAAACACCCCTGTTTTTGGACGGTTATCATTCAAGCGCTGTTCATCGGTCGTGCGTGCAACCTCTGTGCGATACACCTCAACCTCCACGCGATGATCGGCGGTTGTGAGTGCGTCCACGAGCGCATGCTCTGGAGCAAGCACAACATACGTTACTCCAAAAAGCGTATCTGGGCGTGTTGTAAACACCTCGATCGTCGCGTCCCGCTCCGTCGCGAAACGAATCGTCGCACCTTCGCTCTTCCCGATCCAGTTTTTTTGTTGCGTTTTGATCTTGTCGAGATAGTCGACCTGATCAAGGCCCTTAATCAAACGTTCTGCATAATCCGTAATCGAGAGCATCCACTGTGACTTTTCGCGCTTCTCAACAGGGTTTCCGCAACGCTCACACACACCGCCCTGCGCTTCTTCATTCGCGAGACCGATCTTACAACGTGGACACCAGTTGATTTCCGAGATGGCCTTGTACGCCATTCCATGCTTCACAAACTGCAAAAACTGCCATTGTGTCCACTTGAAATACGCGGGGTCTGTCGTATTCACCTCACGTGACCAATCAAATCCTAGCCCAAGAGATTTTGCCTGGCGCGTGAAGTTCGCAACGTTCTTTGCAGTAGCATCCTGAGGTCGCACTTTGTTTTTGATGGCGAAATTCTCGGTTGGCAACCCAAACGCATCCCAGCCGATAGGAAACAGGACATTCTTTCCCAACATGCGTTGCTTGCGCGCTACGACGTCCCCACCGGTGAACGGTCGGAGATGTCCCACGTGGAGTCCGTCCCCAGAAGGAAACGGGAACTCAATCAGGCAAAAAAAACGCTCAGCATCTGGTCGCGTATCTGCGCGGTAGAGCTGATCGAGCTCCCACTGCTGCTGCCAGCGCGCTTCAAGGTCGTGTACGGGTCGTGTAGACATAGGAAAACATGTTTGTTGTAGCAAGAAATATCCTGAATGACAAACGTCGCGAGTCGAGCTATACTAGCGGCATGGAGACCCCCTCGTTTCGTCACACCAACATCCCTACTTCGGCCCAAGAGCTCGCAAACCGCGTACTAGACCAACACCCCCAGCTCCTACAAGCCGCCCAAAGGCTCGCAGAATCGCTCGAACTCGTAAGCGCTCTCCGCCGCTATAATCGACCTCACGGTCCAACAAAAGGGGCTCGCGCCCTCATCGTGGGTGGCTTTGTTCGTGATGCGGTTCTCGGTCTTCACCCAAAAGATCTTGATATCGAAGTATACGGCATGCCCGCACCGATTCTCGAAGCGCATCTCGAACATCTCTTTCCAGGAGCGATTAACACCGTCGGAAAAGCTTTTGGCATCTACAAAGTCGCTATTGGCAATGGACTGGACCTGGACGTGTCTATCCCTCGTCGAGAATCAAAGACGGGGATGGGTCATAACGAGTTCGAGGTTCGCGGAGATCCAAAAATGTCCGTTCGCGAGGCCGGACGACGCCGCGATTTTACGATGAATACGCTCGCCGCGGACCCTCTCACCGGAACGGTGATTGATTTGTTTGGGGCGCTAGAAGATCTGCGCACAAATACTTTGCGCGTCACGGATCCGGAACGGTTTCAAGATGATCCGCTGCGCGTCTACCGTGGTGTCCAGTTTTGCGCTCGTATGGGCCTCACCCCTGATCAGAATACGTTTCTGCTCATGAAAGAAATGGTCGAACGTGGCGATTTGGAACACCTCCCAAATGAACGTATCGTCGAAGAATGGAAAAAGCTTCTCCTTAAATCACCAAAGCCCTCGATTGGACTCGCCCTCATGCGTGAACTCGGCATAATCGAACTCGACTATCCAGAGCTCCGAGACCTCATCGACACGCCACAAGAACCCGAATGGCATCCAGAGGGCGATGTCTGGACACATACACTCATGGTGCTCGATGCTGCCGCGAAAATTATACGGCGGCCCGAACATTCATTCAGCCCAGATGAAAAGCTCCAGGTGATGTTTGGTGCACTCTGTCATGATTTCGGAAAGCCCGCCACCACCGAGATTGATGGTGATCGGATTCGGTCTCGAGGACATGAAGAAGCTGGTGTAGAACCTACCCGAGCCTTCTTTTCGCGCTTTCCCGTAAGCGGCGAGGTAGAACGAGCGACTTGTCATATCGCGGCTGATCATCTCAAGCCGGGCGTCTTCGCGCGCGAGCTCGAAAGGGGCCAGCTTAACGAAGCCCAGTACCGGAACGCGCTGCGTCGCCTCATCAAGCGCTTAGAGGGAACGTCTTGGCGGGTTTTGCTTGCCGCCGCGGAAGCGGATCATCGCGGACGAGCACTCCCAGGCGTAGACCGTGAGCCGTATGAGGCAGGACGGCTCTTCGCGGAGACCGTAACCGCGTACGGATTAGATGTCGCCGCCAAAACCCCGCTCATTCAAGGCCGCGACCTCCTCGCCCTAGGACTAAAACCCGGTAGAGAGATAGGAATACTCGTAAAACGCATTGAACAGCTGCGTGACGAAGGGGCGATTGAGACCCGTGAAGAAGCTCTAGCACTTATCCAAAACATCACCAAAAACATGGGTCATTCTTGACAAAACTAGCCCTAATACGTAAGCTAGCGGCGTTCTGTAAAGAACCCTTAACTCTTCCTGACGACGCATAGGGGGCATGCCTCTCTGTTGCGCGAAGACGAAGGTGCGTTGTGTGGATGATTCCATCCATAGAACAGACATTCGTTCAGGTAACTCTTTTCCCATGTTGGAAGCTTCCCTCAAGCAAAAAGTCATTCAGAAGTTCAAGACCCACGCCACAGACACGGGCTCCCCTCAAATTCAGATCGCTCTTCTCACGGCCGAAATCAACGAACTCATCAAGCACTTGCAGACCCACAAAAAGGACCACTCCTCCCGCCGCGGTCTCATCAAGAAGGTCGGCGAACGCCGCCGTCAGATGAAGTACTTGAAGCGTGAAGACGCCAAGGCCTACGACGAACTCATGGCAAAGCTTGGCAACAACGCCTAAGCCAAAAACAACAAACCCCCAAACACGGGGGTTTGTTGTTTTCTCCTATCATTGACAAACCATCGCTCATGTGACATACTCTCTTCCCTGCTCGCAACTGTTTTGTGCGCAGATACAAGGAGCTCTGTCTTGTTTGATCTCGAACCGGAGATTCCCCTCGTGCCAGATCAGGTCCGGACCCCGCCTCGCCGCAGAGCATCCTTGCTCGCACGGGGGCTGATCCCCGTCATTCCCCCAGACCGAAGCGACGCGTCTGAAGGACGTACGCCAAGCCTCCCGCCACCGCCGCCCGTGAATTCGTACGAGTAGCACAGCCCCCGGAGGAATCACATGAGCATCTACCTCATCCCGATTCTCGCTGCCCTCCTCGCTCCCCGCAACCTTCTCGCTCCTTCGGTATTCCTCGCGCTCCTGTTTGCACTCGCCCTGGAAGATCTCCTGCGAAGACGCTGACCCCTGTCCTAGACACTCTCTAGGATAATTTTTTATGCAAAAATCTCCATACTCCACCAAAGAGATGTTGATAGTTAAGGGGCTTCGCCCCTTAAACCCATAAGAGAAATAAGGACTTTTTGCTTATGCTTTTCATCGCTCGCTTTGCTCGCCATAGGTGTATAGCCGCGTCAGAACCAAACAAAGTGACGCCTACAAAAAGAAGCGAAGCTCACTAAATGCGCAGCTACACGAGAGACGAGTGAAGTGAGCCCCTCAAGCATAACTATACGAGAGACGAACGAAGTGAGTCTCTCGAAAAAAGAAAGGGGATTCCTTAAAGTTCTTCTGCGGCTTCGACTTCACGTTCGTAGACAACCCGTACAAGGGCTTGCGCCTCACGGCTGTGGCGTTTTTTCGCACGAACAAAAATCTCAGTTGTTCCGCGAGGAATATCTAGATCGGCAAAAAATGTTCCGTCTTCGCGAATAGACACCTGGCGCTCATTCACAAAGATACTTGTTTCTGGCTGAGTTTTTCCTTCAACACGAACAATAGGCTGATCGAGCTTGGTGCCGTTTTTTGGAGAAAGAATTTCCAGAGTTGGCGGGTCTGCGATCGCTTTTGCTTGCGCTACCATATAGAAGCCTAAACCAAAGACAAAAACCACTAACATCGCCACCACTCGCACGCGCGCGCTCCACTTCACATCAAATCCCTGAAACGGACGCATCGCCAGAATCTTTGCTCGTACCGGCTCAACCTTAAGTCCTTCAAGCTCCTCTCGAAGTTTTTTCTCAAAAAATGAACGTCTTCCTCCGAAATACGCAGCGTACGCCAACACCATTCGCTCGATATACCCCTTGTCCGTGCTACACGTAAGCCACTCGCCTCGTTCCCAGGCACGGATAATAGACGGCAGAACTTTTGTGACCCGTGCTGCATCTTCCACGCTTAGGCCTCTCGTTTCTCGTAGTTCACGAAGATCATCTTTCAATGATCCGGAGGCGTGAATTCGCTTCATGATAAACGCCATAGACTAGAGATCATAATAGGCATCCGTTGATCGAGATCCTTGCTCTTCCGCATCTGTATTCGGGAGTTCCATTTGTTGCCCGGTGGCTGTTTTACGCAAAAGCTCGCGGCCCTTTGATCCGTTTTCTGGCCCAATCCACCCCTGTTGCTCCATCTCGTCCAGGATGCGAGCGGCACGGGAATATCCAACCTTTAACCGACGTTGAAGCAGCGAGGCAGACGCTCGACCGGCGCGAAGCACCTCATTCCAAGCCTCTGACAACAACGGATCGGCGTCACTGTCGCTCTCTTCCCCACCCCCAAGAACCGTCCCACCCCCCTCACGACGCTCCGTCACAGTAAGATCATAGTCGCTGGGACCGTAGGCCGACTTAAGAAAGTCCACCACTTTCGTAATTTCCTGATCGGAGACAAACGCGCCTTGCACACGTCGAGGCTGAGGAAGTTCCGACGTAGAGAACAGCATATCTCCACGTCCAAGCAAACGCTCAGCACCCACCTGATCAAGGATGGTCTTAGAGTCTACCGCGGAGGCAACGGCAAATGCGATACGTGCCGGCACGTTCGCCTTAATCAACCCCGTAATGACATCAACCGATGGACGCTGCGTCGCGAGCACAAGATGGATGCCTACGGCGCGCGCCATCTGACACAGACGCACAATCGGTCCTTCGATCTCATTTTTTGAGGTCATCATGAGGTCTGCCAACTCATCGATCACAAAGACAATCACCGGAAGCTTCTCTTCTTGTGAAACCCGGGCGTTAAAATCTGCTAAATTTTTTGCATTCGCCGCAGGCAAAAGACTATAACGACGCGTCATTTCCCGCACGCACCACTTGAGCGCATTCACTGCTTCCCCGATTTCCGTAATAACAGGAGTAAGCAGGTGCGGAATCCCGTTGTACATCTGCATCTCAACCCGTTTCGGATCAACCATGATGAACTTCAGCTCATCCGGTCGATTCGTATAGAGAAGAGAGGTGATAAGAACATTCAAAAAGATAGACTTTCCCGAACCTGTCGCACCAGCAACGAGTGCATGAGGCATCTTACTTATATCGGCGAGAGACGCCTTTCCGGAAACGTCTTTTCCCAGAATAAAGTGAAGGGCGTTTTTGCGATCGCGAAACTCTTTTGATTCAAGCATTTCCCGCATACCAACCATAGCGACGGATTGGTTTGGAACCTCGATACCCACATACGGCTTGCCGGGAATGGGCGCTTCGATACGCAAACTCTGTGCGGCGAGCGCGAGCGCCAGATCGTTCTGGAGCCCAACGATGCGAGAAACTTTGATCCCTTCTGCCGGCTTCACCATGTACTGGGTCACCGTCGGACCCGCCGCATACCCTGCAGACTCAACAGGAATACCAAAAGCCGCAAGCGTCTTTCGAATCACGTCTTCAATCTGTTTTGGATTCCCAATGAGGGGCTTTTGATCTCGCACCTCAAACAAATCGAGTGGAATATCCACTTTTGGATACGCTTTTCGTGGACGTCTTTTTACCGGCACAGGAATCTCATCGAGATCTTGCTCGTCCTCGACATCGTCGCCTTCATCTGGCCCCGCTGATCCTTCCTCCTCGAGGCCTTCATCGAGCATCTCCGCATCTTCCTGTTCTCCTCCCTCATCCTGCTCCATGTCATCTGTATTCTTAAGAACTTCCGATGATAGGATGTGCGTTGAAGTAAATCCAGCAGGGGCTTTTTCGAGCATTACCCGCTTATCAAGCCACGCGCGCACAGGCTGAGACACAGCTTCCCACATCCACTGAGCCGCACGACCCACGTAGCGTAAAAAGAAGAGAACGTCTTCAAGACCCACATGAAACACGAGCATGATAGAAGCGAGCAGGACAGCGACAAAAAGGGCGATCGCTCCCGCCATGCCAATAAACCCAATAGCGGGTCCCGCAAGTAGTTGGCCAACTTTTCCGCCCGCATCGATCATCGCCGCATCTGGTACGCGAGCCGTCGAACCAAAGGTCCAGAGATGCGTGAGTGGATTTAATGACAAAAATATGAGCCCCAATCCAACCACCGAACGTGTTTGCAGGAGCTCGAGTTCTGGCTTCAAAACATCGTAGGCCCATACCACCAGAATCAACGGAAAGAGAATGCGGTCCCATCCAAAGACGTATCCGAGACCGCGCTGGAGAGAAGAGCCAAACCAACCGGCAGCGTCAAAAAATCCAAGAGAGATGAGCAGCGCGAAAAACAGAAGGGCAATCGCAATGAGCCCGCGTTGGGTGCGCTCATTTAACGACAACGAAGACCAAAATGAGGAAGATCGTGGCATGGGACAAGGAGACGCCTCTCAGTATAACGCAATACCAGCATTTTACGAAAAATGTTGACGCGTTCACAGAAAAGACTCATCCCGTGAACGCGTCTGTTATCATCGCGACCAGGAAAAACTCTTACGCTTCTGCTAATTCATCCGCTTCGCCCTCTTCTTCGTCTGGTGGTGGGGTAACGGAGCCTGTTTTTGGATCTGTTTTTTCTCGTTCTTGCCAGGTAGCGATACACTTTTCGCGAATCTCCTTCAACATTTCTGGACGCTCTCGCAAGGCTGTTTTCGCATTCTCTCGACCCACACCGAGTTTTTCGCCTTGAAACGAGTAGGAGTTGCCGGATTTTTGGACTACAGATAGCTCAACACCCGTATCAAGAAGGTCTCCCGCCACCGAAATACCTTCGTTATACATGATGTCAAATTCACACGTCCGGAATGGCGCTGCAACCTTATTTTTCACGATTTTTACTTTGGTTCTGTTGCCGATAATTTTTTCACCAAGTTTGATTTGTGCCGAACGACGAACCTCGATACGCACAGACGAGTAGAACTTGAGGGCGTTTCCTCCCGTAGTAGTTTCTGGGTTCCCAAAGACAATACCAATTTTTTGACGAATCTGGTTAATAAACACGACGATCGTGTTTGAGCGAGAAATAATACCCGTGAGCTTACGAAGCGCCTGACTCATTAAGCGCGCTTGCAACCCCATGTGCTGATCACCCATGTCGCCTTCAAGCTCCGCCTTTGGAGTGAGCGCAGCGACTGAATCAACCACAATCACATCTGTCGCGTTTGATCGAACAAGCGTTTCCACGATATCAAGCGCCTGCTCCCCGGTATCTGGCTGAGAAATAAGCACTTGTTTGATATCTACCCCGATTTTACGAGCGTAGTCTGGATCAAGCGCGTGCTCGGCATCAACAATCGCGCATACCCCGCCGCGCTTTTGAGCTTCTGCCACAATATGCAGCGCGAGCGTAGTTTTTCCGGAAGATTCTGGACCAAACACCTCAATCACACGACCGCGTGGAACCCCGAATACTCCAAGCGCCAAGTCGAGAGACAAGCATCCCGTAGGAATAGACTCGACCTGCATCTTCCGAGCATCACCAAGCCGCATAATAGAACCATCACCGAAGCGTTCTTGGATTTGATCCATGGCGAGCTGAAGTGCTTGCTTACGACCTTCTTGTTCTTGGGTGGTTTTTTTTGTCATAAAGATTAGTGTTCTATTTTCGTTCTATAGCACCATACCATACGAGACCCGCACGGAGAACAAGCCTGTCAAGGGCTCAAGAGAAAAACCGGCCGCGAAGCAGCCGGAAGAAGAGCGAGACTACTCAGGAAGTCCGAGACGATCTTGAGAACCAACGGCGCGACACGGGAGTCCGGAGACGGATCCCTCGAACAGCACGCGTTGATCTTGCAAACGTGTAATACGCCACTCTGCCCCCGTGACCGGAGTACAGCGATTCGGCGTATTGGCGACCGTTCCCATATGTCCCTGATCTCCCCAGTCGGGATGATCAGGGACATAAAAAGAGCCATCGAAGAGTTCGATGCGTTCCGCATCACAGCGCGCCCATCCATTCACGAGCTCTGCGATCGTGGATCCCGTATTTTCACACGGAACCATCCGCCACCAATGATCTCGCAGATGAAACGGGGGCGTGACACGCAACGTCGAGCGCACACGAAATTCGTACCGTAGGCGGATTGACGGGGCGGGCCCGTCCATAGGCGCGGATACGTCCGGTGTCGAGACGTGAACGGGAGGCGCGTCCACGATCACGACTGCACCCGCATCAAGCAGAGGTCGTTCATCAACACGCGCACCCGCATCCATCACCGAAAGAACCGGGGGCTTCTTTTGAGAAACCCCGGCGAGCTCGCGCAGTGCGCGCTCAGGGTCAGCGAACCAACCGCGCTGTGTAGGCGTCGTGTCATATCCACGAAACCAGGCGGTTGGATCGCTGCGTTGTGCAGCAGAAACCGATTGAAGACGAACACCGAAGTGCAGATGCTCGTCTCCGTCACCATTCTGCGCACGATGTTCGACATAGCCGATCACCGTTTCAGGCGATACCGAATCCCCCACACGAAGCCCGGTAGACACACCCCTCCCGCCCCGTTCACTCGTAGGTCGCAAGTGGCCGTAGATAGAGAGGAACGTGCTCACGAGCACCCGTGAACCGCGCCCATTCGTCATGAGCGTCGGCTCAGGGAGCCGGTGTTCGATGACCACCGCGAGAGTACCGTATCCGTTTGCTGCCCGTACCAATCGCACCACCCCACACCCGATCGAGTAGATCGGGAGGCCTTCTGGCGCCATCAGGTCCCATCCGAGATGGTTCCCGCTCGCGAGAAAGCCTCGTCCACCGGGAGTAGGCTTTGCCCCTCGAAAGGGGTGCTGCGCTCCGTCGAGGGTGCACGCGGGAGCGACCGGGTCAGCGATAGACTCCTCCGCCGTGTTGAGCGTCCCCTGAGCGCACGCGGGCAGTGCCAAGAGGCAAAACACCACGAGCATCACCAGAAACGCGAATGAAGCCCACCTATCCCATTGTTCCTGCATACATCACCTCCGTAAACACACGAAAGCTCGCTCCTTGCCGAGACAAGTTCCCTTCTCTCGAACAATAAGCGAGCTTTTTTCATCACGAGGTACCAATATGGTGCCAATGATGCGCCACAGGGAAGGAAAAGTTGGTCGGGTTTCCCTTAGCTGTCGTCCATCATTCCGTGATCCCCTCCGCAATCCGTTTCAAGAATAGCCGTTGCCGTTCTTGCGAACACTCCTCATGCCGAGTACTCATGAGGCGTTCGATCCATCTGTTCTTGCGGATGTCTTCAGCATAGAAACGATCAGCGGTATCGCCAAATCAGGACACGTGTCGAGAAAACTCGGCACCGAACACGCCCATCTCACAACGGTTTTCCCCCATATCCAGAGCGATACGTCGAGTACATCCGACACGTCCTGTCCCCATGATTGGGTGTTTTTGTGGATAAGCAGTAAACCGAGTGGAATATAGAGCGAAAGATAGGCCCCACCTCCTGTCGCACCTTGCATGGGCGCTTGCATCGCTCTCAAATACTCAAACGCTTGCCACACAGCCGCTAAAAAAACAGAGAGCACGCTCCCAATGAATGGGTGCGGAAACACGAGAAGCGCCACCGTTCCCACTTGAATCATCTCAAGCACCGGCATGAGCGCAACCGTCGCGACCACCCCTATCCATGACCAAGATTGAAAGCGCCACAACTGAATAGGAATCGTCCAGAGCGAAGCCCAAAATGAAACTCGTAGAGCCTGAAAAATCGACGAGGGTCGCTGCTCTGTGGTGGTCGCCATACAGAGCCCAAGGCAGGCGCAAGTAGAAAATTGCCACCCAAGATCGACCAATATCCGCCGCGGCTCAAGGCAAAGAATAAGCGCCGCCGACACAAGCAACGAACGAAGAAAACGCGAACGTCGCCCAACCACCCCCGCCCAGGTCGCGAGAGACGCCATCACCCCCGCTCTCACCATGGACGACGCCGCACCCGTTCCCACAACGCACAAAAGAATCAGCCCCTGACGCACCCACACCCCCCACCGCAACGGAAGCTTCTTCCAGCCGGAAACCGTGAAGAGAAAGAGGAGCAAAAAAGAAAGGTTCGATCCTGAAACGGCTGCCATGTGTGAAAGACCAATCTCTCGAATCAACCGTTTGTCTTTCGAGGAAAATGTATTTTCTCCATAGAGGAGCGCGGTCGCGAGCGACGCTTCTCTGGTTGGAAGCGATTGTTTGAGCCGTTCAGCGCCCCACGCTCTCCATCGAAGCACCGTTGCCGACTCTTCCGCCTGTAAAAAGACTCGTGCAGCATCATCTCCCACGATCCAAGCCGTCCAGGAAAGCCGCGATTCGTTCATCGGGAGCACAAACATCCCCCAACACATCCCAAGAACACAGCTCCACACAAGAACTTTGCCACGAGCTTCTATGTCCCACAAAACAACCGCCACCCAAGCGACAAGTGCGCCGCCACGAAAGAGCGAAGCGGCCATACCAAAAAAGAAGGGCCCGAGCCAAAGACCGGGCGCGCGAACAAAAACACGGAGCATACCTACTCCGTGCTTCTTTTTGAGAAAGACTGCAACCTACGCGGTAACGCGGAAATAGCACACGTCTCCGTCTTGCATCACATACTCTTTTCCTTCGATACGGGTGAGAGCTTTTGCTCGGCAGGCAACTTCGCCACCATGCGCAAGATATGCCTCACAAGGAGTAACCTCGACACGGACGAATGTTTTTTCAAAGTCGGTATGAATTTTGCCTGCCGCTTGTGGGGCTTTCGTCCCACGAGTGATTGTCCAGGCGCGAGCTTCGTCCGGTCCAGACGTAAAAAACGTGATGAGACCAAGAAGCTCGTACGAAGCACGAATGAGCTGATCCAGACCCGACCGTTCCAGTCCGACAGACGCAAGGTATTCGGCCTTGTCTGTCGGAGACAGACCTGCGAGCTCGGCCTCCATCTTGATACAGACAGGTACTTTTTGACCTTGTATCCCTTCAACCCGGGCTTCCCAAGATCCATCTTGCACCTGCTCCTCACTCACGTTCACGACGTAGAGCATCGGCTTCATGGTCAACAGGTGTGACCCTCGGAGCATGAGACGCTCTTCTTCTGTCCACGATTCTTCACGCAGCATACGTCCCGCATCAAGGGCAATCCTTGCACGTTCAAGCACCTCTTTTTCTTGGGTGATCACTTTTGTCGCACCGGCGCGAAGCTGTTTTTCAAGGTTCTGCAGGCGTTTGCTTACAGAGTCAAGGTCCGCGAGGGCGAGCTCCATGTTAATCGTCTCTGCATCACGTAACGGGTTCACACTCCCATCCACATGGAGAATGTTTGTGTCATCAAACGCCCGAACAACCTGTGCGATCGCATCGGTTTCACGAATATTCGCCAAAAACTGGTTCCCAAGACCCTGGCCCTCTGATGCCCCCTTCACCAACCCCGCGATGTCGACAAACTCAATAATCGTGGGAACGGTTTTCGCGCTCACATCGAGGCTCGCAAGTGCCTGGAGACGCTCGTCTGGCACTTCTACCACCCCCACGTTTGGGTCAATAGTGCAAAATGGGTAATTTGCACAGTCGACCTGTTTTTTTGTGATCGCCGCAAATAACGTCGATTTGCCGACGTTCGGGAGACCAACGATACCAATCTGGAGAGCCATATACGCCGGAGGATACGCAATATTGGGATGGATAGCAAGCTCAGCCCACATTGACGTCCCGCCTGTTTTTTCTTACACTCGGCCCACTATGCCCGCGATTATTGTCACCCGCCTCCCTGGTTCAGAGGTCAAGCTCGAAATCACCGTAGAACTCGCTGAATACGCGTCTTATTTAGAAGAAGGAGCAAAAAACCTGTCCCAACAACGTCCAATTCCAGGCTTCCGCCCTGGTCACCTTCCGCTAGCGGAAGCAAAGCGCCATTACGGCGACATGGCCATCCTCGAAGCCTCGCTTGAACGTATTGTTCGCGCATTTTACGTCAAAGCCCTCCTCACGGAAGGCGTGAGCGCCGTCGGCTCTCCTACCATCAACCTTGATTCCGTCGTACCAGAACAGGCGCTAAAATTTCACGCCATCGTCCCTGTTGAGCCTGCCGTCACAACCCTCGCGGATCTAAAAACATGTGCCGTGATCCAAAAAACCGTCGTCCCATCAGATGAGCAGGTGACGGAGGTTCTCGATCAGATGCGCAAAATGCGTCGCACAGAGACCCTTGTTGACCGCGCCTCCACAAAAGAGGACGTTGTGACAATCGACGTAGAAATGAAGAAAGATCATGTGGTTATCGAGGGTGGCACGGGAACAGGATACAAAGTCTACCTGAGCGAACCACACTACCTCCCTTCTTTCACCGAGCAGCTCCTCAACCTAAAAGCGGGGGAAGAAAAAACGTTTTCAATTATTTTTCCGGAAGATCATTACCAAAAGCACCTCGCCGGACAAACGGTTGATGTGCACGCCAAGGTTTCTGCGGTCCATGAAATGGCGTTACCGGAAGTCACAGACGAGTTTGCAAAGGCGGTGGGGATCGATACAGCTGAAGAGCTACGTGCAAAACTTCGCGAAAACCTGACCCTTGAAGCTGAACAAAAATCCATGGAGTCCGCAGAAATCGAGATGCTCGAAAAACTCATCACCGGCTCCACGATCGAAGACGCTCCGGAAATTCTCGTGAACGAAGAAGTTCGACGCATGCTCGCGGAAATGCGCCATGGCGCAGAAGAACAGGGCATGAAGTGGGAAGACTATCTTTCGTCCATCAAGAAAACCCTGGATGATCTGCGCCTCGAACTTGTTCCGCAAGCAATAAAGCGCATCAAGACCGCGGTTCTTGTGAAGCATGTCGCAAAAGCGCAGTCGATTGACGTTCCCGCTGAAGATGTCGATGCCGAAATTGACCGCATTCTCGCCTCTCTCCGAACAGACGATAAAGCCACGCGCGAACATGTGACTTCTCCAGATTACCGCGACTACGTCCACGCCATGCTCCGCAACCGAAAAACCATCGAATGGCTCAAAGCGCAGTGCTTGACCAAGTCCTAGATCAAAAAACACCGAGCTCGCTCGGTGTTTTTATTACGATAAACCGACACACCGAGCGAGGCGGGGCTTCCAGAAAGAAAATTGGTATTCCTTATTTTCACCGGAACCATCTAAGGACGCGGCTAAACACTCCCCCTGTTTGTTGCGTAGGCTGAGCATCGCGTTGATCGCGAAGCTGTCGAGCACGATCACCCTCCGGCGTCCCGGGTAAGATCACGTGTCCCTTATCAAACTTTCTCTGTAACGCGGCATCCGCCGCCCGAGACGAGGTATTCGACGCACTCTCCACATACCGCTGTCGCCCTATGCTCGCAAGAATCTTGTCTATCTCTTGTACTTGCCGTGGGTATTCTCGCGTTCCTGGCAGCATGGTTCTCTTAAGGTCCGGTGGAGCGGTATAGGCATTCTGTGCCGTATCCAGTGCCGTCGTCGCTTTGCTACGCACCGACGCGAGCTCTGCACGAAATTCATCGACTTCTGCTGAACCAAGAACTACCCTTCTCCCATCAAGAGGCTGATGCAGCACCCCTTTTTCCGCTTGAGGCGTTTGTGGCCGTTCGCCATGAGCGCCCGATCCCATAATACGTGTTTCGTTCATACAAAAGTGTTTTATGTTCTGCCAACGCGCTCAGCGAAGGGAAGAATGCTCGTGATCCTTTGTTCTACTAGGTCGAGTCGCCGCTGGAGTCTTAACCATTGTATCGCCTCTTCACGCATATTTCCCAAAATCATCGCATCCTCAGAAAGAAACCGCCTAGCCTTGCTCAGAGCCTCCTTCGCTAAAGCCTTATAACCCTCGGGTTGTCGCTCTTCCGCCGCCGCCCAGGTCTCGATCACGCCAACCGTTTCCGCTTTCTCTGGATGATGACTTACATACAGACGTGCGAATACCTGAAAGCGCTCTCGACGCTCGGCAATCGCCTCTCTTAGATCCCGCTGCTCATTTCGTAAAACGGGTAATTTTCTAACCATGCCCCATTCAAACTCCGTCAACGGTTCCTGTGCCTCGATAGGCGAGGGCGTCGTGGGATTCGAGCGGGGGACCGTGTCCTCGTGTGTGGGCGCGCGGCGCTGAGGTCGTTCGGCTAGCATATGTTTTCTAGTATATCACACCCTCACTCGCCAACCACGCCCCTTTCCGCTAAGCTCGAGCCCTATGCTGTTCGGCGCCCACGTATCGACCGCGGGGGGTATCTCGAAAGCCCCGCTCAATGCCGGAAAACTCGGCTGCGAGGTTTTTCAGTGCTTTTCTCGCTCCCCTCAAGGCGGCCCTGCACCCATCTGGTCGGAAGCGGAGCTTGAGGCGTTTTTTGCCAACTGCAAAGCCTATAACCTTAAAGAGTGGGTAATTCACGCTCCCTACTATATAAATTTTGCGAGCGAGCTCCCAAAGACGCGAGGAAACTCGATTCGTATTATACGCGAAGAGCTGGAACGTGGGACGCTGATACGTGCGGCCTACGCGATGTTTCACCCAGGCAGCTCAAAAACCGTCGGCCGTGAACAAGGCCTAACCTACGTGGTGGATGGGATAAAAAAGATCCTCGATGGCTATGAAGGCACCACCAAGCTCTTGGTTGAGATATCCGCCGGTGCCGGTGAGGTGATTGGGGATACTTTTGAAGAAGTCGCCGAAATTCTTGATCGCGTAGATCATCCAGATCTTGGAGTGTGCTTTGATACGGCGCACGCGTTCGCCTCGGGGTACGATCTCCGCGATGCTGCTCAGGTCGAAAAAACATTCGAGGCCTTCGATAAGACGATTGGTCTCAAGCGCTTAAAAATGAGTCACTGCAATGACTCAAAAGTCAATATCGGTGAACGAAAAGACCGTCACGAACACCTCGGAAAAGGCTACATCGGTCAAGCTGGGTTTGAAGCTCTCATTCACAGTTCCAAGCTCGCTCACATTAACTGGTATCTCGAGACCGAGCCTGATGGCGTACCAGAAGACCTCACCATCCTCAAAGATATTCGCGAAAATGACGTATCTCGTCGTTGATTTTGAGGCGATGTGCCACGCCGATACCCCGCCGATTCCAACCGAGATCGGCTGTTGCTTGATTGATGAGCATGGCCTTGTGCATAATACCCCTTTCTTTGCCGAACTCATCTGCCCAGACGAAGGCGAACTTACCGAATATGACACTGAGCTCACCGGAATCACTTCCGTGATGCTTGCCAGTGCCCGCAATATAGCAACCGTTTTTACAGAGCTCAACGCGCAGTGCGAGGCTCTTGGGGACTTTCGCGTGATCGCGCACAATGCAAAATTCGATCACGGGATTGCTTTGCGATCTCGAGAACACCTTCCGCGACTCCTCGCGCACCCCTGGATCGACACGATTCATGTGGCAAAACGCAAGCTCAAACTCCCCTCCTACGCCCTTAACCCCGTCGCGGAAGCGCTGGGCATCGTGATTGATGGTCGACGTCATCGCGCCTTTCCAGACGCCCACTTAACGGCACGCGCCTTCGCCCTTCTCCAGTCTTTGCCAGATCGCTCTGCGACGCAAACCCAACTCCCGCTATGAAACTCACCGTTCGCGTCACTACAAACTCGGCGAAAAGCGAGGTTGTGAGCTATAAAGATGGGGTTCTCAACGTTCGTCTACACGCATCACCCCACGAAGGACAAGCAAACGAAGAACTCCTTCGTTTGCTCGCGAGTGTATTTTGCCTCCCCAAATCCAGTCTTCAGCTGATCCGCGGAATGCGTGGTCGCCAAAAAATAGTCGAGATGCCAATCACGGCAGATCATCTACACCACCTCTTGCCCACGGATGACACCGGAGGAACCGCTTAAAAAAAAGTGCTATACCCTTCGCAACACCGTACCGTTCGACGGCTTGCATGGCGTATACAGAACACGTGGGATGAAATTTGCACTGACCGTGCGGGCGCAGATAACGGAACGGTCCGTGATCCAAAGAAAGCGTGCGCTGATAGAGACGAATAAGAAAAAGAAGTATTTCTGACATAAAGACAGAAAAACAGGCTACGACGCCTGTTCTTTAAAAACAACGGAGCTTTTTTTGCGAGCTTTCGGCTGACGTGGCTTTGCGGGCTGTTGAAGCGCCTCCGGAATTTTCTCGAATACGCGCAATACCCCTGTTTTTAGGTCTTGGTAGGGCGCGGTGAGTACGTCTGGTTTCAGAATAAACAGAAGATCCATGTGCGCAGGCCATGAAGCCATGGTTTCGCGAAGCACGGCGCGCATACGTCGTTTTGCGCGATTCCGCTTATTCGCTCGCTTGAAGAGCTTATTCGACGCGACAAACCCCACCTTGGTAGGCTCTTGACTTTGACGAAATCTCAGGGTGAACGTCGCTGAAAAAACCGGCCGTCCACGCTGAGACAGCAGGGCAAAGTCCCGCATTCGACGAAGCCGTAAAGCGCGTGGCAGCATACGCACGAAGAAAAACGAGCGTTCAGCTCGTTTTTTCGCCCATTATGGGTTGCGCATCGTGACAGCTACGCGACGGCGACCCTTCGCACGACGACGAGCCAAGACTTCGCGGCCGCCGCGAGTGCTCATGCGGGCACGGAATCCGTGAACGCGCACACGGCGGAGCTTTCTGCGCTGGTATGTTCGCTTGGTAGACATAAAGATGAATGCGGTGAGCCTATCAAAACAGCGAAGTTTTGGCAAGCCCCGGCCCAAAACCGATCAAAACCAGGAAATATCCATAGGTCCAGGCCAAAAAGTACAGGGGTTTGACAACTCAGATCAGAGCTGAAAGGATCGAAGAGATTATGGACGCGCAAGCCCTCTGGCAAGCCGCTTTGGGCGAGCTTGAGTTGAGCCTCCCAAAGTCTCACTTCATGACTTGGTTTAAGCATACCTTCATTGGCGCGATTGATGGAGGAAGGGTTTGTGTCTGTGTTCCAAACGACTGGACAAAGACCTGGCTACAAACAAAATACCACGACATGATCCTGAAAGCGCTCCGAAACGCGAGCCAGGGCGCAGTACGCGAGGTCACTTACAAAAAAGAAGTGAAAAGTGCCGTCGTGATGGAGGCCTTGAGTCAGGTCTCGATCTCAACCCCTCAAGAGACCAGCCATCAAGAACCTTTGAGCGCAAGTATCTCTACGCAAACCGCTGCGGACGCGACCCAGAGCGGTGCAGATATAGGCCTGAACCCACGATACCAGTTCCATTCGTTTATCGTTGGGAAAAATAACGAACTCGCGCACGCTGCGTGTGCTGCGGTCGCTGGACGTCCGGGCGAATCCTACAACCCCCTCTTTTTGTATGGTGGTGCCGGAATGGGAAAAACCCACCTTCTTCAAGCGATTGGTCACCATATTCTCCGTGATCATCCAGGCGCGAAGGTGCGATACGTCACATCGGAGCGTTTTACGAATGAATTCATCGCTGCCGTTCGTAGCGGTCGAGGAAACGACTTCAAAAACCAATACCGAACTGTAGATGTACTATTGATTGATGATATACAGTTTTTAAGCCACAAAGAGAGCACGCAAGAGGAATTTTTTCACACATTTAACGCGCTTCACCAAAACAATAAGCAGATCGTGATCGCCTCAGACCGTCCACCAAAAGAGATTCAAACCCTTGAAAGTCGCCTCGTGTCTCGGTTTGAATGGGGAATGATGGCGGACATTTCCCGTCCCGACTTCGAAACCCGCGTGGCGATTCTCGACAGCAAAGCTCGTGAAAAAAACTATGCCATCGCGAATGACCTGCTCCACGTGATTGCGGGTGCCGTACAATCAAATATCCGAGAGCTTGAAGGAGTCCTGAATAAAGTCATTGCATACCACCAATTTAAAAACATTCCTCCGTCGCTCCAGAGCCTTGAACCGATTCTGCAGGGATTCATGCCACAAAGCGCGAAACGGACGCTTACCCCTCGGTCTCTTCTCGCGGTAATCACGCAGCACTACGACATTCATCTCGATGACCTCCTCGGAAAAAGCCGTGAACGTCGCTTTGCTCTTCCTCGGCAAATCGCGATGTACCTCCTACGAGAAGAGCTTAAGTGCTCCTTTCCAGCGATTGGCGACCATCTCGGCTCACGTGACCACACCACCGCGATGCACGCCTGCGAAAAAATCAGCTCCCTCGTTCAAGAAGATGAGCAAATGAAGCGCGATATCGCCCATCTACGCGAACGTCTCTACAGCCAAGCTTCGTAATCCATAGGGTTACCCACATATACACATAGATACCCACAACCCCCGCCAATGAAGCGGGGGTTGTGCTATCCCCAAGCTATCCCCGGGGACAACCCTCTGGAGAACCCTGTGCGCTTCTAGTGGACCGCCTGTGCACACACGTACGACCCAAAATCTATCCACCTCTCCCCACAGCATACACACCCCCAATCCTCACCTTCCCTGCGGATAGATTCGATCTTCTTTTGCTCTCGTTTTAGCCAAATAGGTACTCTATCCACCTCGTCCACAGGACTTACTGTTCTTATTATTGTCTTTCTTATGCATATCCTATACAACACAAACAACTATGCGATTTGCCTGCACACAGGAAAACCTTCTTCAGGGATTGTCCCTTGTTGGACACACCGCTGGAAAAAGCGCGAATCTTCCTATTCTGAGCCATGTTCTCTTAAAAACAGAAGACGGGAACCTTAAGCTCTCGACCACAAACCTTGAAATGGCCGTTTCCGCCATTGTTCGTGGTCGTATAGAACAAGAAGGGGCATGGACGGTCCCAGCAAAGCTCTTTCAAGACTATATTTCATTGCTCTCACCTGGAAAGATTGAGCTCAGTCTTGAAAATGACACGTTAGAGATCAAGGCCGATGGAAAAACAACAAAAATGAAGGGGCTTCCAGCATCTGAATTTCCGTTTATCCCCAAACTTGCCACAGAAGGGGGATATTCCTTGGATGCTGCCGTGTTACGAGAAGCCATTGGACAGGTAGCGTTTGCTGTATCCGCTTCTGAGTCTCGTCCCGAGCTTGCGGGGGTTGCCTGCTTTTTTCAGGGAGAGGTGAGCGGTCACGACCGGTGCGTATTTGCCGCGACAGACTCATACCGTCTTTCTGAGCGTGTACTCGTGCTCGAAAAAGGCTCTACAGGAGGCGCGGCAAAGTGTATTGTGCCAGCGAGAGCGATAAACGAGGTCGGACGCCTCCTTGGGGCGTATAAAGATGAGGTGGGGGTTCCGGAGCGAGCAGAGTGGCTCATGGCTGACAGTCAGTTTGTGGTGAGTTACGGAAACGTCGAACTTGTCTCGCGGCTTATCGACGGCTCTTTCCCTGATTATCGACAGATTATCCCGACTCAGTTTCGAACGACCGCCGCTGTGTCACGGCAAGAAGTTGCAAAAGCGATCCGTGCAGCCGCGCTCTTTTCTCGGCAAGGCTTATACGACGTACACATGGAAATTCGATCTGGAGCCCTGGTTCTCACGTCAGCCGATTCAGGAACCGGAACGCACACGGCAGAGCTTGCCGCAGAAGTAACAGGTGAGCCAAACAAAGTCCTTCTCAACTACAAGTACGTGATGGATGGGTTAAACGCGATGGGTACGGATCGAGTCATATTCCACGTGATCGACGCCATGAACCCCGTCGTCATCAAACCAGCAGACGCCAACAACGGATTCCAATACATCGTCATGCCAATTCGGCAGTAAAAAACAGGGCATACGCCCTGTTTTTTAAACCCTCCACCAGAATAAGGAATCTACGCTATTTTTTCATGGATCGCTTCGCTCGCCATGGCTTTATGGTCGCATGAGAGACGAGAGTGCATAAAATTCGAAGCCCCAGACAAGTCCGAGGCAATCTCGGACTTGTCTGGGACTTCCCCTCTTAAACAGCCGAGCGAAGCGAGGCTGAAGAAAAGAAAAAAGAAGTCCTCAGCTGCATGGATACACGAGAGACGAACGAAGTGAGTCTCTCAAAAATAGAAAAGAGATTCCTTATTCTGAGCGAAGAAAAAAAAGAAACTCACTCCATCCTTTTTTCAAAAACGCCCATGTGGGCGTTTTTTTGGTGGAGTTTTACGGGATGAATAAGGGGACGGTGTTTGGAATGATGACCGGGTCTGGTGGAGGGAGGGTGAAGGGGTTTTGTTCGGTGGTGGGTTCTTGGGTACGTTGGAGGGAGATGGTAACGGTTTGGGTGGCTTTATTTCCTACGTCGTCACTCGCGGTTAAGACGAGATCGTAGAATCCATCCGGAATATCAGAAGGGATCGTGATGCCAAAGTTCCAAGGCGTACTTTGTACCGAGCCGAAGTCCCGATCCGCGAACTTTACGTCGATAGCTTTTACTCCTCGTGGAGCTTGCGCATCAACGCTTATAGCAAGGAATGAACCTGTCACAAGAAGCTGATTTTGCGGTTCAAGAATCGTGATGGTGGGAGTAAATGCTGGCCCGTATTGGTCGCTCGCCGCTTGGGGGATGCGATCGGTCGTGGTGGCGTTGGTCGTCGCGATCCAGGTGCGGACCCCCGCTTCCCACGCGGCGTACTGCGGATCTGTCGCAGGGTTTGTTGGCGTATCGCCGAGTGGGTCGTCCTTGTCTAAGAAGTGAAGAATATCGTGTGGTTCAAGATAGGAGCGTTCTTCGACTTGGTTTGCGGGCGTGAATTCTGTCGCAAGGAGGCCGGTCGTTTTATCGATACGAACGCGTTTCGTGAGAACATTCCCAAGAACGGCGGCGCGGTCAGTGGTTGGAGGTTCTGGTTCGGGGAATGTGTCTTTTGGACGATTCTTTGTTGCTTCTCGCATGAACGTTTGCCAGATAGGGGCGGCAGTACTCGAACTATCCGCTCCACGCTTCATGGGTTTGTTGCTTGTGTTCCCCACCCAGACGGCGGTCACGAGATTTGGGGTGTAGCCCATGGTCCAGGCATCGGTGTAATCATTTGTTGTACCCGTTTTCGCTGCAACTTGTCTATCAGGAAGGGTCAAGCTGTTACGCGAGCCAAAAATATACGTACGCGCCTCGTTATCTGTGAGAATGCTGTTTAGGAGGCGCACACTTTGTTGATCGATGATCCGTGCTCCCTCTTTTGAGATGGATTCGAAGATAGGCTTACCATCGCTTGACTCGACGCGAAGAATCGGACGAAGGGATTGCTGTACGCCATCATTCGCGAAGGTGGCGTAGGCGCGTGCGTGATCAAGCGGCGTCACTTCTCCTGCGCCAAGAACAAGGGCAAGTCCAAATCGAGAGCGGTTTTCTGGGGTAAACGTGGTGTAGCCAAGCTGCTCGGCAAAATCGAGCGCACGACCAACGCCTACAAGATACAAGACTTTTACGGCGGGAATATTGAGCGATCCTGCAAGCGCCTTCCGAATACTTACCGGGCCATACTCACGTAAGTTGTAGTTGCGGGGTTCGTAGGCACGGCTATCGGTGGGAAAGCTCGTGAAGGCGTCGTAGAGCTCCGTTTGTGGGAGGAGGCCCTTCATAAATGCGGCGACATACACGATAGGCTTGAAGCTCGAACCGGGTTGTTGTGGCGTGAGCGTCACGTTCACCTGGCCATCAATGGCTTTGTCAAAGAAGTCTGCCGAGCCAACCATAGAGAGCACTTCTCCATTTTTTGGATCAAGGGCCACAAGCGCCGCATTGTTGAATTGATAGGTTGGCCCGCGCTTTTCCACGGCCTCCTGAATGGTTTTTTCGGCAATTTGCTGCGCCTCCCAATCAAGAGAGGTCACGACCTTCAGCCCAGACTGCTCTACGTATTTAATACCACCCTGCTCTTCGAACTGTTCGGCGAGCAACCCTCGAATGTACGTCACAAAGTGCGGGGCTTTGATTGAGCCCACGCGTTGAGGCTTCAGTTTTGCGAGCGTGTCTATTTCTTGTGCTGCCTTCGCTTCATCAGCGGTGATAAATCCCTGTTCCGCCATTTTTTCAAGAACAAGATCTTGTCGAGCAAGAAGCTGCGGACGATTATCGCCACGCACACCGGTTCCGTAGGGAGAGAGTCGGTCAGGGGCTTGAGGAATAGAGGCGAGCAACGCCGATTCATCGAGCGTGAGATCATGCGCGGATTTTCCGAAGTAGGCCCGGGCGGCCGCTTCTACGCCGTAGAGCGTTGAACCGTAAGGAACCTCGTTCAGATACATCTGAAGCACCTGATCTTTTGTATAGCTTCGCTCGATTTGAAGCGCAAGAATAATCTCTTTTAGTTTACGCAAATAGTTCCGTTCGTTCACGATGATGGTGTTGCGAACGAGTTGCTGTGTGAGGGTCGAGGTGCCCTTAGGCCCCTGAAATTTCACCGCATTCCGGACGACGGCGCGCAGTAAGCCTACCCAGTCTACCCCATGGTGCTCATAAAATTTTCGATCCTCGATCGCCACGGTTGCCTGTTGTATAGACCGTGGAATCTGGTCGATAGGAACAAGGGTACGCTGTTCGTCGCCGTAGATTTCGTAAAGCAGAACATCTCCCGTGCGATCATAAATCTTTGTGGACTGGGCCACGGACCGCATACTGAGGCTATTTGGATCTGGAAGATCTTTGCTTACCCACGCCGCAAACACGAGGAGTGCAAATCCACCCGCAAAACCGAGCGCAAAGAGAGCGGCGACGCCACGAACGGCCCACTGCTTTCGGGAGCTGGTCCACCAGGGCGTTTTCCCGTTATGTGTCGTAGAATGTGAAGGCATAAAATGGTACTTTTTTGCTTATTTTAGCGAAAAAATGAACAATATTACTTGACAAACCAGAGAAATTTTGGTATGATAGATACCTAGAAGCTAGCGTTCTTTCGTACGGGGTCGTGTTGAGCGATCCAAGGAAAGTCGCTAGTTTTTCTTCTCCTATGACCAATCTTCCTACGCTCGGCGCTCGTATCTCCCTTGCGATATTGTCGCTGGTTCTTGGGGTTACGTCCATCCCTACCGCTTTTGCTCAGGGTGTCACGGTACCGGCTGAAACGCGCGAATCCGCGGTGAGTGACAATCCGGTGCGTATCGATAATATTGCGCCATTGCGTCCAATGCTTACCTATAAGGTGGATATGACGGCGTATAACTCAGAAATTGGTCAAACTGACGCGGACCCCTTTACGGCCGCTGACGGAACGACGACCTACGACGGCATGGTTGCCGCAAACTTCTTGCCATTCGGTACGAAGGTGCGTATTCCAGAGCTGTTTGGCGACAAAGTGTTTATCGTTCATGATCGCATGAACCGTCGCTACTGGCACCGTGTAGACGTTTGGATGAAGGAAAAACCTGCGGCGAAGAAGTTCGGGTTGCATCGCCATGTAAAGATCGAAATCATGGAACTTGGCGATGGAAAAACCCTCTACGCAAAGCGTGCAGAAGCAAAACGCGTTGCCGCCGACCTCAAAAAGCTTGAAGAAGCGAAAGTGAAGTCAGAGCTCGCTACCGCAAAAAAATAACGAAAAACCCCGGCCCCCGTGCCGGGGTTTTGGTACCCCCTTCACCTTTTGGAGGTGTTTTGCTAGGATGCGCACGGTGACGTAGAAGGCTGATCGGCGTGATAGCCAAGTGGTAAGGCAGAGGTCTGCAAAACCTTTATCCGTGGGTTCGATTCCCACTCACGCCTCCAAGAAAAAACCTCTCGATACGAGAGGTTTTTTGTTCAAGAATAAGGAATCTCGCTTTCTTTTGTTCACAGCCTCGCTTCGCTCGGCTGTGTATTTCAGGTCCCGCGACGCAGTGTGGTGTTCTACAACGCAAGCGCCGCGATCCACGAAAAATGATCTCTGGCACCTGCCAGGCGTCCTTGAATTTAAACAAATGTCGCCGAACGAAGTGAGGCGACAAAACAAAAATAGAAGATTCCTTATTCTTGCGAGTCGAGCGAAGCGAGGCTCGAAATAAGAGAAAGAGCTTTTCGTGGGGGTTTGTGGTAGGCTCTGGGCATATGTCGAAGCGACTGTTTTTACTAGATGGAAATGCGCTCTTGCATCGTGCTTGGCACGCATTGCCGCCGCTTACGTCCCCCAAGGGCGTTGTCGTAAACGCCCTCTATGGGGTGCTCATGGCCGTTATTAAGGTCGTGGAACAAGAATCCCCCGACGCGTTTATTGCTTGCTGGGACTTAGAAGGGCCTACGTTTCGACACGAAGCCTTTGAGGCTTATAAAGCGCAACGTGAACAAAAAGAGGATGAGCTCTATGCGCAAATCCCCCTCATTCAAGATGGTTTAGCTCTCATGGGAGTGCCATCTTGTTCAGCGATCGGTTTTGAAGCGGACGATGCTATAGGAACACTTGCTCGACGAGCGGAGATGGCCGGGTGGGAAGTGGTTATTCTGACGGGTGATCGTGATTTATTGCAGCTTGTAAGCCCTCATACCGCAGTGCGGTTATTCCGTAAAGGAATAAGCGACACGGAGGAAGTTACGGAAGCCACGATTGAGCCGCTATTTGGTTTAACACCCACGCAAATCATCGAATACAAGATCTTGCGCGGAGATGCTTCGGATAATATTCCGGGCGTAAAAGGGATTGGCGAGAAGGGGGCAAAAGAACTCCTCGAGAAGTACAAAGATGTGGAAGGGATTATGCGGGCAGCGCACGATGCCTCGTCGGATCTTACGAATCGTCAACGCACCGCCCTACTCGCAGGTGAGACGGAGCTCGCCGGCCTTCGCTCGCTCGTGACGATTCGTACGGACGTTCCACTCGATATCAAGATCGCTCCCATGGTACTTGATCGAGCGAATGAGTCATTTCTTTCTTTTTTGCGTGAGTATGGATTCAAGACGCTACTTCCAAGAGAAGGTGGAACAGCGACCCCTTTGCGAGCAAGACGGCCCACAGCACCCGTCTCGACTCGGGAGTCTGATGGTCAGATCGCTCTGCAGCCCGTCACGGAAGAAGCGGCTTCAGCGGATGCGGTGCAGGTGTGGCTCGCGGCGCACCCAGGTGAACTTGCGTGCATGGTTACGGCTGGCGGTGGAATGGTGCCGGCGGACCTCTGGCTTTGTGCGACCGGGCAACGGGTGCTGCATGTCATGGGTGACGCTTGGAAGAATCGCCGTCTTTTATTGAGTGCGCTTGAGAAGCGTGCGACAGATCTGGTGTTCCACGAGGCAAAACACGCGATGCACGCACTTGCGAAGGAGGGCTTGATCCTCGAGCAGGTCATGCTTGATACGCACATCGGCGCCTACTTACTCGAGGCAAACCTCGCAGAACAGACGCTCGATGATCTTTCTATGCGGTATGCGAATGCAAACGGACTTATCGGTGCAGAGGCGGTAGCATTCGTGAGCGAAATTTCTCAGTTTCTCCGCAAGCGTCTTCAGGAAGAGGGGCTTGAGGCGCTCTATCAGCGTTTTGAGCAGCCGCTTATCCCGGTGCTCTTTCGTATGGAAGAGACGGGTATCCGTCTTGATAGTGAGTACTTATCCAAGCTATCGACCGACTTTGCAAAAGAACAACGCCGTTTAGAGCGTGATATGGAAGGTATGGCTGGCGAAGTCTTCAATCCTGCCTCGCCTAGTCAATTGGGTCGAATATTGTTTGAGGTGTTAAAACTGCCAACAACAGGGATTAAACGCGGCAAGAGCGGATATTCAACCGCGGCAGATGCCCTCGAGAAATTGCGCGGACAGCATCCAATGATCGAGGCCGTTGAATCGTATCGGGAAGTATCCAAGCTGCTTTCGACCTATATCAATCCACTCCCCTCTCTCACGGATGGAAAACAGCGAATTCATACGACATTCCATCAGGCGCTCGCGTCCACAGGAAGACTTTCGTCGACAGATCCCAACCTTCAAAACATCCCAATTCGTACAGAGCTCGGAAGAAAAATTCGCAAGGCGTTTATTACAGAGCCGGGGTACATGCTTGTGTCATGCGATTATGCGCAGATCGATTTGCGCGTGGCTGCGGCGCTTGCAAAAGACGAGGCGCTTCTCAAGGTGTTTACTCAAGACGAAGACATTCACCGATCAACCGCCGCGGCTATGTGGCAGATTCCGCTCGATGAGGTGACGACCGACCAGCGTCGAGCCGCAAAAGCCGTGAACTTTGGGGTGCTGTATGGTCAAGGAGCGTTTGGATTATCAGAGGCCGCGGGGGTGAGTTTTTCGGAAGCAAAAGAGTTTATTCAGCGGTATTTTCTTGTGTATCACCGCTTGCAAGAGTATCTGAACGAAATCAAAGAAGTCGCTCGTACGCAGGGATATGTCGAAACCTTCTTTGGTCGACGTCGTCCGATTCCGGAGCTCTTTTCTGGTATGCCTGCGGTGCGTGCCGGGGGCGAACGTATGGCAATCAATATGCCAATTCAGGGCACAACGGCCGATATTCTGAAACTCGCGATGATCGCGGTAGATCGGGAGCTTCCCACCTGGTCAACATCCGCGAAGATGTTGCTCCAGGTCCATGATGAATTAGTGTTTGAAATGCCCGAAGACGAGGTTCAAACGCTTATTCCGCGTATTCGTGCCTGTATGGAGACGGCGGTTGATCTTGGTGTGCCGTTAAAAGTAGAAGCAAAAGCAGGGAAAAACTGGGAAGAGATGTCAGAAATCAAACGATAACGACGGACTTGCGGAATCCATACACCCTTCGTACGATCGAGGGGTGTTATTGGTTTGTACGGGTCCTGATACCTTTCAGGCGCTCAAAAAAGCGCAGGAGTTAGAGCGCGCGTATCGTGAAAAATACGATCCAAGCGGGGTATCTATCGAGCGACTTTCTGAGGCGAAACCCCTCGACGCCATTCGAGCTCGTATGGGTGGAGGGTTGTTTGTGCAAAAAAGCTTTTTACGCGCCACGGGGCTTATTACAAGCTGGAAAAAAACAGATTGGCCGCAGGCCGCCGAAGCCTTCGCTCGCGACGTCGATGGAACGATTGTAGTGACGCTGGAAGAAGATCTGAGCTCGGAACAGGAGGCGATCATTACGGCGTGGCCAAAAACAAAGATCTATCGTCACACAGCGCTCTCAGGAACCGCCTTTTTTACCTGGGCAGAAGCGATAGCAAAAACACAAGGTATCAACTGGGATGCTGATTTGCGTCAGTTTGCGGGCTCTATTGAGGGAGATAGTTGGTCTTTTTGGAATGCGCTTCCTCGCTGGAAAGCAACCGGCACCTTTCCGGAAGCGGCCACCGAAGCCACCTCGCCCTTCGCGCGAGCAGAACAGTACCTAAAAGAAGATTCGCGGGAACGAGCGTTCGTGGGCGTAGACGACGAGCTGTCTGGATTACTTGTGCAGCAAGCACGACAAGCACTCCGCATCATTGCAGGCGCACCTGATCCACGAATGCCTGCCTTTGCCCAACGTAAATGGCAGCGTCTCTCCCCTGCTCAACAAGCTCGTCTCAAAACCAGATTCACCCAAACCACAAAAGGCTTCACCCGACAACGCCAAGGTCTCCTAAAAGAAGGCGAAGAAATTTTAGGATTTTAAACAACCCTTCTTTTTTTGGTTCAGAATAAGGAATCTATGCTATTTTTTTCGTGGCTCGCTTCGCTCGCCATGGGCTTATGGTCGCAGGACAGATGAGCGACCATGGGTGCATGTATACACGAGAGACAAACGACCGTGGGCGCGCGGCAACGCAAGAGACGAGATAGGCACCTCAGCATTCGAGAGACGAGCGAAGAAAACAAAGAAGTTCACTTTGAGCTCATGATAAACGCGCTTAAGAAAACAAGCGCACTCACAAAAACAAAAAACGAGTCTATCTACAACGAGCTTGTACATAACGAGTCCGTGCACAAAAATAGCGAGCGCAGCGAGCTGTAAAATAGAAAAATTTTTTACTTATTCAAAAAAATACCCGTGAGGGTATTTTACTTCGCCACCGCATTCAACGCACGATGCGCACGCGACATAAGGCGAGCTGCCTTGTTGCGATGAATCACACGGTTCTTCGCGGCCTTTGCGGCGGTCTGTTGAAGTTTTTGCACCGCTTCACGGACTTCCGTGGCAGGCTTTCCCTCTTTTAAGAGAGGTTTCCAGTTACGTTCGAGGGCTTTGACGTGCGTCTTCAAGCGCGCGTTGCGAGCAGCGCGGCGGTGGTTCTTACGCAAATCTTTGATAGCGGCGTGTTTATTTGGCATAGAGAATGTGAGAATACTATCGAAAGACAGCGGTCTCGTCAATATCGCCTTCTTCGGGATTGACTTTGCCTACCCTGTCTCGCTATACTGCCGCCACGTCTCCATAGTTCAACGGATAGAACAAGGGACTCCTAAGCCCTGGATAGTGGTTCAATTCCACTTGGAGACACCATGCCAGCATTGTGCGACACATAATTGTGCGACACATAAGGCGCGAAAAGACGAGTTTGAATGACAGTGATATTTTCGCTCAACCCAGCGAAAAAAAAGAGAAAACGCGAAAAAAAGCCAGTAAAACCGCAATAACGTTTCACGTGAAACGTAAAACCAGATTTGCAGGGGTTTTTGCTCAAAACGGGGCGTGCGCTCGGCTTACGAGAAGAGTGGCTGTGTAGCAGAGCATGAAGAGGAGCGGCTCACCGCGTGTCAGGAAGGGGGGTGAAGAACAAATTTGGGCCGATAGCTCAGTTGGTAGAGCGCTGCATTCGCATTGCAGAGGTCAGG
>CAYTGF010000011.1:25675-41956 GCA_964437285.1 uncultured Gammaproteobacteria bacterium | reverse complement strand
AGGTGGCTGAGTGGTCTAAAGCAACGGACTTGAAATCCGTCGTACGGGAAACCGTACCGCGAGTTCGAATCTCGCCCTTTCCGCCATTCGACGCGCTTCGCTTGCTCATGGCTTTGCCATCTATAACAGATCGGCAGATCCAAACAGAGCAAGTCGAAGGGCGACGAATGTCCTGAGCGCAGCAACGCGGAGCCGAAGGACTCCCCCGTTGAGCTACGGACACTCGTCCATCAATATAGTCCTGAGCGAAATAAGTAGATTGCTTTTCTATGTCACGGTGGCATGTATATATTCTTCGTTGCGGTGATGACAGCCTTTACGTTGGTATTTCAAACGATGTTGAGGCACGCGTAAAACGACATAATGCGGGACAGGGTGCCGCCTACACGCGAAGCCATCTTCCGGTGCTACTCATCTGGTCCGAGTGTGTGGAATCCGAATCTGCCGCTCGAAAACGAGAAGCGCAGATCAAGGGCTGGACTCGACACAAGAAACTCAACCTCGTGCTTTACGGACATCCAAGTGGACCAACCCCCAACGACGCCGACGTCTTGCCCCACCGCGTAAAAACTGGCACACTGGAGGCACTATGAAGCTTTCTCACATCGCCTCTCTTGTTGGGAAGATTTTACTTACGTTGGTCATGGTCATGCCGATTCTTGGGACGCTCGGTATCTTTCCACCTCCAACACCGGAGATGTATGGGACACCGGAAGCCTACCAATTTGTGAATCTTCTCATGGTGAGCAAGTACGTGATGGTGATGAGTGTGGTCGTGTACCTCCTCGCGATCTTCTCGCTTTGGACCAAACGTACCGCTCTCGCTGCGCTCTTGCTTCTGCCGATCACCCTCAACATTGTCGGCTTCCACGCCTTCCTAGATACGGGGCTCTTCTCAGCGGGTGCGGTAATGGGAAACGTGTTTCTCCTACTCAACCTCGCCTTCTTGTGGCAGCAGCGAGCACAGTACGCGACGCTCTGGAAACGAAGCTCCTAATCAAACATTCAAAAAAACCTGCCGCGAAGCTGGTTTTTTTGATGGTTGACCGCTCTAGCGAAGAGCGTACCCATAATGAAGTTCCTTTCGGCAGAGGCGGTAGTCGGGAAGAGTTTTTTCAACCAACGCCCAAAACCTCGACGAATGGTTCATTTCGCGCAAGTGGCAGACTTCATGAACGAGAATATAGTCGACGAGTCTCTCTGGTAGACGCAAAAGCTGTACGTTAAAGTTCAGATTCCCCCGTACAGAACAACTTCCCCATCGTGTGGCGAGCTGTTTTATGGTGAGGCGATGATACGTCACGCCATACACCCCCGCAAAATATTCCACCCGCTCACGAATACGCGCCAGCGCCTCAACCCTCCGCTCAGGAAGCTCCTGCCTAGAATACGCGGGAAGGCGCTCGACCCTCCGATGCTGCATCTTGGCGACAGCTCGCTCAATCCAGGATTTTTTTGCTTCTACAAACCTCTCTGCCGCTTGTTGCGTTTCTCGGTGAGGAATCGTGACTCGTACCCTGCCGTTTCGATCCACAGACACTCGCCATCGACGTGCGCGTGTGCTCCGAAAAAACTCTACCAAAACGTGGGACATAGAACGTTCTTTATCCGGAAAATGCTCCCGTAAAACAGGCGATGTCTGTGGCTCCGGCGCGGGCACAGGCTTCCGCAGCCGCCTGGATGGTGGCGCCAGTGGTGTAGACATCGTCCACAAGGAGGATGCGCGAAGTAAGAGGATTCGGGACAAAAAAGGCGTGCTCCGCCGCAAGTTCGCGGGCGCCCTTGGTAAGGAATCCCGCTTGTGCGGTTCCACCCGTCCGCCGAAGGAGACGGCCGCGGCCGTCTTTCGCTTCAGGGAGGAGCTCTTGAACGAGCGTAAACCACACATCCATATGATCCCCACCTCGAGCATCGATGTGCTCTGGGTTTGTGGGAATCGGAAGAATCATCCAGCCTTCTCCCATGGCAAACGGCCAGCGCGGAGTGATGCGCGTGCGATAGCGTTCGAGAGCCGCCCGAAGATGGGGTGTGAGAACTTCAAGTCGTTCATATTTGAGGGCGCGGATCAGCTCTTGCCATGTACGTTCCGCATAAGCGCATACAGAAAAAACCTCCGGAATCAGCGGCGCTCGACCAGATGGGAGGAAGGGGGCGGGCTTAGGCGCATCAAACACGGGGATCGTGTGCAAACAATCTGTACAAAGCCAAACACCCGGAACATCACAACCGAGGCAATGTTCCGGGTACAAAAGCTCACTCACGAGCTCCGTTAGAGCGCTAAGTCGCCCCATGTGATGGAGGTCGCAACCCAGCCGTCTCCCTGTCTTCGTAGCTCAATAATGGCGCGACGAAGGCGGGTTGTGGAGGTACTTCCCTGCTCAATCACCTGTTGTGCATCTACTTGTACCTGGACAGAAGCCGCGGTTCGTACGGTGACGTCTTGCGCGAGGCGCGCAGAAAGAGCGCGAGTGGTTTGCACGTGCGTCTGTGTGCCCGTTTCTTGAATCAACCGTTGTTGTTCCGCGGCGAGCGTGATGCGAAGTTCTGGAGTTACGTCAATAAAGACCTGAGACATTCCATCAAAACGATCCGCACTTGAATACGTCGCGCTGCGCGCGGCAATGTCACGAGCACGACGATAGAGGGCTTCACGCGCTTTTCGCTCCTGCTCTTCTGCGCTCTCTGGAGCAGGCGCGGGAACAGTAGAGGTTGCAAGTGGAATCACCGGAACCGCGCCGCTTGGAGCAAGCGCCCCCTGAATCTGCCCATTTGAAGGCGTAGGTGTAACCGAGCGCGAGGGCTTCACAAAAGCAAAATACACGGTTGCGGCGATACCAAGTACGCCCAGGACCAGAAGCGCGATAAAGAGGAGACGTTTAGAAGAAGGATTCATAAACTAGGTAGGTTCAGCGGCTGCGCGTTTGCGAGCCTCGATTTCAAGAAGTTGTTGCGGATTTGTTGTCACGATCTGATCCTCACTATACGATGCCACAATCTGGATCGCCGCATGCTTTGGACCAGCAAAGAAGATCCCCTCTCCCACACCGGACTCAAGTAGCAGATACTTTTCTGACTGCGTGAGCAAGAACGTGCGCGCCACCAGATCGATGGCCGCGGGAGACTGTTTCAGCAGAAGCTGCATCGAGCTATTCGTGACAATCGCCTGGCCATACGGAGAAGATAAGAAGTCGTTCACGTCCTGCGTGATGGTCGTAATCCCAAGATAGTACTTGCGACAACGTTTGACGAGCGCAAAGATAAACTTCGCAGAATCTTCCGATTGCATGAGCCACCAAGCCTCATCGATCACGAGCACGCGCTTTTTTCGTTCAGACCGAACGACGTTCCAAATATAGTTGATGATCGTGTAAATCGCGAGCGGACGAAGTTCGTCTTCCAAATCACGCACAGAAAACACCACGAGCTGGTTATTCACCTGCACCGTCGTTGGCGAGTTCAATAGTCCTGCAAATGTGCCTTCTGTATACTTTTTCAGCTTGATAATGAGTTCGGCCGTTCCTTCCATCCCTTCGAGAATATCCTGGAAATCGCGTAAAATCGGCGGCTCCACCTCAAGCAAGTTCGACGAGCTCGTAATATCTTTTTTCGCGTAGGTCTCAAGAAGCGCACGGTCAAGGAGCGAATCTTCCGTTGGCGTCACCGTCCCAAGCATGAGCCTGAGGAGACCCTTGATCGTAATAACCGCGCTCCGGATAATATCATCCACCTGAAATGCTTCGCCCGTTGGACGAGGCAAATCAAATGGATTGATTTTTGCGCGTGAAGCAAGCGAGATACTGATATACGTCCCTCCCACCGCATCAGAAAGATGTTTGTATTCCATTTCTGGATCGATGACGATCACATCTACCCCAAGCATCATTGCACGCAAAATCTCGAGCTTGACCGCATAGCTTTTTCCCGCTCCAGACGTTGCAAAAATTACGGCATTCGCGTTTTGAAGCGAAAACCGATCAAAAATAATGAGCGAGTTATTGTGCCGATTCACCCCATATAAAATCCCATTATCCGAGCTCAGTTCCGCTGAGGTAAACGGAAACGACGACGCGATCGGCGACGTGCTCATGTTGAACGAGATCTGAAGCTCGTCGTTGCCAAGGGGCATCGTGGAGTTAAACCCTTGCTCTGCCTGATAGAACGCGCGCTTCGTATAAATCAACATCGAACCAAACGTACTCTCAACACTTGCTGTTACCCGATCAAGTTCGGAGCGATCCGTTGAGTAGAAGGTGCAGTAAAACGCAAACTGGAAAAAGTGCTCGATGCCTTGCGTAAGGTCATCACGAAGCTGCTCGATGTCGCGGAGCGCCGTCTCGTTTATCGGATCGCGTGGCTTGCCAGATTCTGCATCAGACGCGATTTGTGCTTCGAGAATACCCACCTTACGCTTCAACTGCTTCAAAATCACATCGGCCGGAATCGGATAGAAAAACATCGAAATATCCAGCTGCGTACTCAAGCTAATCAGCGGCGAAGCCCATCCAACCGAAAGATAGCGGGGATAGGTCACCACAAACAATGTGCGGCAATACACGTCTCCGAGCTGCACATAGGACGGATCCACCTTCATCGAGGCGGGCGCGACCAGATCTTTAATGTTCGCCACTCCTTGGCGATAGATCTTTTCTTCTTGGAGCGCTTGTTGCTCTTCTGCTTGGCGTTGTTTGAGCTGCTCTTTTGAGAGTCCTTTTTCCAATTTTACCCCGCTCGCCAGCACGCGCTGCGGATCAAGGGGTGACGGGGTTTGTGGTGGTTGAAATGGCATACCTAGGCTTCGAGCTGAAGTTCATTCAAGTTGGTTAGGCGCTGATGCTCGAAGAGCTCTGGATTATACACGGTGTAGTACAGCTCAATCAGACTTTGCGTATCAAGTTGCACCGCGTTTAACGACATAGACGACAGCCCTCCAATGATTTGGTTCACCCGTAAGCTCAGTTCAAACTTATATTTCTGAAACCGTTCTTCCGAGAGCTTAATGCCGATGCGTGGCGAAAAAATATCCGTCATGCGTTCCGTCACGGTTTTGTGCGAACCTGGCGATTCCGCCTTCGCGAGCGGATTATACGGAATCACCACAAAAAACCGCTTTTGCATGATATCCCCCATCTTCACAAGTTGCTGAATAAACTCTTTGTAGTCCCGAATTTGACGCTTTAAGAGATCACTGCCCTGCTCTTTTTCACTTTTACTGAGTTGATCCATGTACGCGTCGATATTCATTTTGCGAGACTGGATCACGACTTGAATAGGAAAATCGAGCCCATTCAAAAACTGCATGTAGGCCTGAACGATGGCGTTTTGCTCATCAACCGACTTTAACGCAAAATTAATACTCGATACGGCGAGTACAGCACGAATCGTTCCATCTTTTAACAGGACAACGTTTTCGCGAATTTCGGAAATATCTAAAAACTTCTGGGCGGAAACGCCTGGCTTGGATCCGGCGAGCTGTTTGCTTTGCATAGGATTAATGAGCGGTGTCGTCATCTGGATTATACACGCCTCCCGTGTTCACCATAAGGGAGAGGTCACGCAAGTGACGCATCGTGGGCCGTTCTTTCGCGTACGTTACGAGTTCCGGCTTCTCGAGAAGCGCTCGTTCTTGCTGTAAATAGGCGCGAATTTGCACTTCATCTAGCTGGCGGTTCCACACGCGGAGCGGTGGACGCATAAACGTCTGAAGCGCGTTCAAAGCAAACACGTGAAATGGCTGGCCATTGACTTTCATGAACGCAAATACCGCCGCAAACCCGCCCACCAGCAGTCCAGATGGCACAAAATAGAGGAACGGCAGGACTTTATACAGGATAAAAATCGGCAGCACCGCAAACAAGCAGATTAAAAACTGACGGACGGTAATAGGCCCGAGAATTTTATCCTCGTTGTCGATAAACTGCGGGACGACAAATTTTTCAGGCATAGATTAAAAGGTGAGTTGTTGATTAAGCTCAATCAGTACCCCCACCTCTTCTGGCCGCAGCCCTTTTGAATTCGACTGCGCGGCCTCAGTTGCGACTTCAATCACCGTCTGCTGCGCCGCAAAGGCCCCGGAAACCAGCTTCAAATACTGTTCCTGAATCGGCGACTCTCGCCAGCGCTTTACCCCTTCTATCCAACGATCTTCCGATTCTTGCCTCAGGGTTTGGAATTTTTGCAAGACCTTCTGCCGCGCCTCTTCTGGCGTTTTTGCTAAACGACGGAACCGATCGACGTCCATCGTGTGAAGCTCCTCGATAAGACTCATGAGGCGTACCGATCCCTGAACCCCATCCACTGACCGCACGGAAGGCGAGGCGCCCTCAAGAGATACGCTGAGACCTGTGTGCATATCCGTGACCGGCCCCACCACGCGCACGCCGCGCATGAGCGCTTTAAGCGCGCTCACGGAGCCCGAATCTCCCTGTGCTACTGCTTGCACCTTTTCTTGGTACCATCGATCGCGTTCGTCTGCCTCGGTTTTTTGACGTTCTTCAATCCGTTTTTTTTGCTCGCCCACAAATACGTCTACTTTTTTTCGTTCTTCGTCTTCGATCGCTTGATGACGCTCATTGTACACCTGCTCGATGACGCTCGCGATTCGTTGTGTTTCTTCGGGCGTCTGTCCAAGCCCACCTACTTTTGCGTCACGTAAGAGGACTTCTTGGACTTGTACTTGGTTGCGTACGCCACGAAGACGGGTTGAGATCACATTACGAAGGCGCTTTTCAAGATACTCATCGAGCCCCTGAACTTGTGCCAGCATATGCGCTTCTTCGACCGCTTGGTCAATAAGAGAGGCGAATGCCGGAGCTTTTCCTCGTTGATCCGCGGCCGTGATACCAGAAGCTGCCGCGATCGCCGCTACTGCAGCATTTCGAGTGTCGCGTTCTCCGTCGATGCGCCGAACTTCCGCTTCTCGCTGAGACTGTTGCATCCAACGAGAATATTCTTCCTCGGATAAAATCGGGACTTGTTGCGTCACACGTCCTGTCATCACCAAAAAAGCCTCTACCTGATCGACAGACCATCCAAGCCCACCATCCACCATCGGCCGACGCAAAATCTCACGAACTTGCTCGATGGTGCGAATGCGTTTGATGAAAGAAATAAAGATCTCGCGTAAACGCCGAACAGATTCTTCGCCGAGTAAACTGATTTTTGCCTCGGTCGCGATGCGACGAACCGCCGCGCCATACGACATGGGCTTGAGCGAGATACGTAACCGCCCCTGAAGAGACTCTGGCTTGATGCCAAGCTCGCTTAAACGCGCATCTAGATCCCAAGCGAGAAGATCCGCAAGCGGATACAGCACCCGCTCAGAAATAGTCATCTCAATAGCTTTTGCGTCACGAGTCCCAGCGAGCGGCGCGAGCTTTGCCTGAAACCCTTCAAGCGACAACCGCTCAAACACCGCAAGCCACACCGCATCCATCACCCGTTCCCACGCATCATGCTCAAACCCTAGCTGCGTTTGCGCCGCCGATTCCGCCTCCCCCGAAGCCTCATCCAGAAGGTAATTCTGCACAGGCTCAGGGGCTGCTTCAAAATGCTTCAGCCAGGTATCACGTGTCATAAGAACCTACGATGTCCGAATATTATTGGCTCAAAATGGCATTCAAGGCGCTGGAACGACCTCGCTCTTCTTCGATCTTGGCTCCGGTTGTTGGATCGATGAGGAGAGTTCCCGAATAGTCACGCTTTTGAACCTTTTGTTTCGTTGGTGGAAAGCGCTCATCTCGAGTGTACGTTAATCGATCTTTTATCGCTGAATTTGAGTCTTCTACCTGAACCATGTAGGAGAGGATCTTATTTGCGTCACCCTGCTGTTTCTTGGACATCTTGTTGTAATTTTCGAAGAGCCTATCAATCATCCCATTATTCGTCATGACGCTATTCATGATGGATGCCATCTGATCACCCGTAGCATTTCCGTCTTCCTTGGCGATTTTGAGGTACTGAGCGAGCTTCTTCAAAGCTTCGGCCGGATCTGTGGTCGCAGTTGTCGCTAGACTACTTGCAATCGCACCTAATTCCTCAAGCACCGTATTGTCTGAAGCGCCGGTGGCTGGGTCCTCCTTATCAACCATGCGCATGATTTGAGCGATTGGAAGCTTGTTATCGATCGCGAGCTTGACCGCACTGCGCTGAGCGTTATTAAGCGGGGTACCGTGCGTGCGAGCAGTAGCGCCTGAGGCATTGAGCTGAGCCATCGCTGCCTGTTCCTTCGCGGAATAGAGCGGTTCTCCATTTCCCTGCGTCGAGTAGAGACGCTCAACACCGAAGCCGTCACGCTGACGGACGGAAGCATCGAGCGATGCTCTCGTTGCTCCACCCCCCTCGATTTGCTTCACCGCCGCATCAATCGTGGCGACAAGCTCCTTCTGGTCTTTCACGGACTCCTTTAATGAATCGAGTCGCGTACGCTCAATTGTACCAGTGGCTGGATCTGCATTCACGCCCTGTTCACGCAGTAAAGCGCTGACAAATCTTCCCGATCGTAACTGCTCTGAATCGATCTCTTTCAGCTGCTCCGGATTCGCCAACAGTTCTCGTACCCGGGCTTCGTATTTCGCAGGATCGGTAAACCGCATCGACTTCTTGTTTTCCTTATCGATTTTATCAACAGCTTCCGTGTCACGCGCCGCATCCGCAAACCCACGCAAACGCTCCGCTCGTTGAGCTTCATCATCCTGCAACTGTCTCGTGGCCAGAGCTTTCGCCTGACGATTCGCATCCTGTTTCTTATCTTCACTAAGCTCTGTTCGCACAGGCACTCCCGCAGCACGATCTTCTGCCTGTTGAAGTTTGAACATGTCCGATTGGATGCGTTCAGCCGCGGAGGATTGTCGCGCCTTCAAATCTGCATCACGGTTTTTCACGAGCGCCTCATGCTGCGCCTCGGCATTCGCGCGATTTGTAAGCGAGCTGTACTTTCCGTCACCGTCAGGCATATCTAACCCGCGAATCGCCGCAATGCGCTCTGCTGGCGGCAGGCTATCAAGAGACTTGATTCGCGCATCAGCATCTTTCCGCGTAGCAGCATATCCAGCGACCCCAACACCCGCGACTCCGGCCGCCGCTGCCGCGGCCCATCCGCCACCAACTCCTGGGACGGCACTCGTGGCACGACCAACCAACCCACCAGCGGTCTGCAGAAACCCTTGGGTTTGTTGACCAGCCGCTCCACGCGCGATTCCCTGTGAGATCTTATTCGTAAGACCATAGCGTTGATTCACATACCGGGCACCAGCTGATGTCCCCCGTCCTGGAAGACCACGGATAAAACCAAAGCTCGTATCACGGTATCCTTTGAGTTTCTTGCCCGCCGTTTCTAAGATCGGACTCACGGATCCGGCTGTTGACGTCGCCACAGAGAACCCGACACCCAGAAGCACGACCGCGACAATAAACCCTGCAAGATCCCCCGTCGTACCGATTTGGGTAATAAATCCAAGAGGCGCGAGATCGGCTGGAGCATCAAATCCCATGTCTGCGCCGCTCAGCCCATCCGTTGCAGACTGACGTTGAATCGTGGCAAACGATAACCAGAGAAAAAATGCGATCATCGGCCCCCCGGTAAGTAACGCAGTAAAACGCGCATCAAACTGCTTTTGCAGATGCGTAAACATTGAGCCAAACACTTTTGGCATGCTCCCCGCCACAAAAGCGATTGGTGAGAGAATGATCAAAATCCAGAGACCAATAATACGGAAGATGAAATACCCAACGTACAGCAAAATCATCGCGACCGCCGTTGTCAGCAAGAAAATAGCGAGAAGATACGCAATCGCGATATTCACGAGACTCACCACCGCCTCCGCCCCGGTCCCTGTTGCCTGCTGACTCTGTAACTGCGTCATGCGAGTAATCCCGAGCGCCTGAAAGATATTTCCCGCGATACTCCCTTCAAACGCCGAAATAAAGGTGAGTGTGACGACCTGCGAAGCGTCAATCGCGAGAAGCATGAGCGTTCGAGAAAAGTTCACCAAAATCGCGCCGGTAATAATACCTGGGAGCACTTTCGTGTAGTGCAATCCCTTGCTTTCTGCCTGTCCGATGATCGTCATGAAGGCAGAGGCGAGCAGGATCACAATAAAAAACATGTTCACCACGTCACGAATCACCACCCACCCAATCTCGACCGGAGGCGCGTTATTAAACTTGTTATATCGCGCAAACACAATCAAGATACTCGTGAGCAAAATCACGAGCTTCGATAAAAAGTACGTGATGACACTGAACAGAAACGTGATCATTAACCCCAAAATCTGAACGATACAGGCACCGGTATTACCCGTAACTGTACAGCTTGTCACGCTCGACGTGTTTGCCCACACCTGTTGATAGCCGTTCAGCGTCACGCCCTGTCCTGTGGCCGCTGGGGCGGTTGCCGCTGCGGCAGGAGCTGGAGCAGCTCCGGGAGCAGGCGTTCCTTGAGCAAGCACGCGCTGCGGCACCGTATAGAGAGCCGTCATCATGGCGGCGATTACTACCGCGCTCAGTATCCGCTTTCCGAGCGCGGACACGAAGAAAGAACGTACTCGAGCAACAAAGATCATAGTCGCTCCGTAGTATACCACACTCTCTTTTGAACCATAGAGTCACATGTACACATCTTTTCTTTTTTGATATCCTCACAAAACATGGAACTTCGTTCTCCGGACCTCCTACAAGCGGCAGAAGGCCAGTTCAAACGCCAAACCACGATTGTGACCGTGGTCTTCATGCTCCTTGTTGCGAGCGCTTCTGCGTATGGAGCTCGCTGGTCGTATCTTTCTAACCATCAAGACGCGACCCAGCAGGCACGCGCAAACAGTCTGCCGGTCTTTCAAGATCTTCGACGCTTGCTCTTTGGTACGCAGATTCCTCCTTCTGACCAGCCACCACAAAGGGAAAACCAGATGAACGTGTTGATTCTTGGGATTGGTGGACCTGGTCATGAGGGTTCTAATCTCACCGATTCGATTTTACTTGCGTCTGTCGATCTTCAAGAGAAAAAAGTAGGACTCGTCTCTCTTCCTCGCGATCTTGCCTACCCACTCGGGGGTGGCCGCTTTGAAAAAATCAACTCCGTCCATGCGTACGCCGAACAAGACGCCCCGGGCGAAGGCGCGGTGCGCACAGCACAGGCTTTTTCTCAGCTTCTCGAAACCCGCATTGACCACGTTGTCCGTATTGATTTTCAAGGTTTCACAAAACTCATCGATGCTATTGGTGGCATCACGGTGACGGTCGAAAATGGGTTTACCGATCCTTCGTACCCATCAAACAACCCACCAAATAGCTGGAAAACCGTGAGCTTTAAAAAAGGCGTTCAAGAGATGGATGGCGAACGCGCCCTCATGTTTGCCCGCAGTCGGCACGGAAATAACGGCGAGGGGTCAGATTTTGCCCGGAGTAGACGGCAGCAGCTCGTCATGATTGCGGTGCGTGACAAGCTTCTTTCGCTCGGGACGCTCACCGATCCAAACAAGCTCGCCGACATCTACCGCGCTATTGCGAACCACGTTCAAACGAGTTTTTCCGTCTGGGATCTCCTGAAATTCGCGCCGATGGCAAAAGAGTTTTCCCGACAAAACATGACGCTGAATGTTCTGGACGACCGGCCAAATGGCGTACTCACGTCTGCGACCGTCAATGGGGCCTATATGCTGTTTCCAAAACAGCCAGACTGGTCTGAGGTGCGTCACATCGTCCAAAACCCGTTTTCGACAGAAGTGACGAGGAAAGAGGCGGTTCAGCCCCAAGAAAGCATCCGGCTCGAAATCAAGAATGGGACATTTCGCACGAACTTCGCGGCCCAAGCGGCGGCAAAACTCGAGAAAAACGGGTATGAAATCACCAATTTGGGGAACGCCGCCAAACGCGGCTTTGAACAAACCGCCATTTACGACTTGACGGGTGGCACAAAACCCGCTGAACTAGCACGACTTCAGAAACTTCTTCAGGCGAATGTGGTCAGTATTGGTCCAAACCAGCTTAAACAAGAACAGAATGGGACGGCCCGTCTCTTCCCTCTTGATGCTGAGACCACGGAACGCGCCTATTCCCAAACGACAGATTTTCTGCTTATCTTAGGCGAAGCGAGCTTTGCTTTTGTTGAATAACCCTCTATGCCCGTCGAACGCCCTACCTCCCCTCTCCCTCGTGTTGCCCTTGTTGGACGCACCAATGTCGGAAAATCCACCCTCTGGAACCGCTTCACTGAACAACCAAAAGCCCTCACGAGCGACAAGCCGCACACCACCCGTGATCGTCACTATGGTCGAGTCACCTGGCGTGGCGATGTTTTTGAAATAACCGATACTGGGGGCATGGATGTGGAGGCGAATGAAATAGGAGAAGGCATCTTCTCGCAAAGCACCCTCGCCTTTAAAGAGGCGGACTTAGTCCTGTTTGTCGTCGATGGAAAAACGGGCCCGCTCCCAGAAGATCTCGCGATCGCAAACCACGTACGAAGCTCGCATAAGCCCGTGATTCTTCTCGTCAACAAGATTGATAAGGCGACAAGCTTGAATGAAGGGATAAAAAGCACCTGGAAACGACTGGGCTTTGGTGAACCGCAACCCTTGAGCGGCGTCACAAGCTATGGCGTAGGTGATGTGCTCGATGTGATTTATGAACGGCTCCAAGCCATGGGAAAACCGCCTCGCCCCTACCACGAAACAACCCCGCTACGTATCGCGCTCGTTGGACGTCCAAACGTGGGCAAATCCTCCCTCACGAACGCCATTCTCGGCGAAGACCGCGTGATCGTTTCTTCCATTGCACACACCACGCGAGAACCGCAAGATACGGAGCTTCGATACAAAGATCGTGATCTGGTAATTGTGGATACCGCTGGCATGCGTAAAGCGAGCCGCATCGATGGACGCATTGAGGAAGAAGGGATTAAGCGCAATCGACAGGCGATCGATGATTGTGATGTTGCGTTTTTAGTATTTGATGCGACCCAGGACCCAACCGCACAAGACCGTCACCTTGCCGGCATGCTCGAATCAGAGAGCAAGGGATTGCTTCTCGTCGCGAACAAGTGGGACTTGATCAAAAACAAAACCACCAAGAGTGCAGATGCGTACGAAGCGCTCATTCGTCAGTGTTTTCCGTTCTTAAACTGGGCGCCGCTCGTGTTTACCAGTGCTTCCACCCGCCAACGCGTGCATGCGATTCTCGATGAGGCGCTCGCGATTCAAGCTGAACGCCATCGTCGCATCGACTACAACGCCCTCAACCGTCTCTTGAAAGCCTGCATCAAAGCCATGAAGCCTCTGGCGAGCTACGGCCCAAAGTCGCCTCGCATTTATGATGTCGCGCAAATTGGCGTTGCTCCACCCGTCTTTTTGATCACGGTGGTCGGCGAAAAAGAATCGATCCATCAAAACTGGGTACGGTTCTTCGAAAAGCGTCTCCGAGAGAAGTTCGGATTTGAAGGAACGCCGATCGTGGTGAAAGCGCAGAATATTCCTTCATCGAAAGCTTCAAAACGTCACAATATTCACGGACCTGGTATGGTCGCGGTTGCCGGAGAAATCAAAGAAAAGCCGGTACTTGTGAACCAAACACGTCGCCGTCAAAAGTGGCGCTAGATGCCCTCTTGCTCATTGTATGAAGCTCATTGTCGGACTCGGAAATATCGGGGAAGCGTATGCGCGCACCCGGCACAATCTTGGCTGGATGAGCGTGGAAGCGTATGCGCAGAGCCATGCGGCGGAGCGTTTTTCACGCAAAGCCTCGCTCAATGCAGAAGTCACCACGCTCCATGATGGCGAAACGGTGATTCTCGCCCTTCCTACCACATATATGAACGCCTCTGGTCGTGCTCTGCGTCTCTTGGTGGATTTCTATCACCTTCTTCCAGAAGCGGTGCTCATCGTCCAAGATGAGCTCGATCTCCCGCTCGGCGCGCTCCGCTTCTCGCTCGGTGGGGGCGCAGGTGGACATAACGGCATTCGATCAATTCAGGAGCTGTTTCCCGAAGCACTCTTTCCTCGCTTACGTTTAGGGATCGGTCGCCCAACTACGCCACAACCCGTAGAAAAATATGTGCTGGAACGGTTTAGCACTGACGAAGATCCCGCTGTAACACGAGTCATCGAACAAGCGGTGCAGGCGATAGACCATTGGAAAACCCAGGGGCTTGACGCCGCGCAACAGACATGGAACGGAGTGAGAGCATGAGGCTCTCACTTTCTGTTGCAGAAGAACTGGAACTCTTCCTTGCGACCGCGCACAAGGCTGTTTCTGCCTGGCTCGCCCTACATCCGACCACACTCGATCTACGACGCGCATCTACCGATGATTTACGCACGGCGGGATGGCCAAAACGACTCACTACACTTTGGATAAGTCATCGTTCCACATTTTCTCCCACTCGCCTACTTGAACGGTGTGAGCGTCAGGGAGTTCAGCTCCTTCTTCCTTCTCATCTGGTATGGCCAAAGCGGTTTGTACATCTAGGCGCACATGCACCGCGTTTGCTCTTTTTACGAGGCACACTTCCTGTTCTCCCACACATTGCGATTATCGGCACACGAAAACCCACCTCTTACGGACTTAGGGCGTTAGACCAGCTCGTGCAAGAGCTCCGTGGCACACCTATCGCTATCGCGTCAGGCCTGGCCCTCGGCACCGATGGTCGTGCGCACGCAGAAGCGCTGAGACAACACCTTCCCACCACCGCCATTCTCGGTTCAAGCGTTGCCGCTCGCGAGATCTCTCCCCAAACGAATGAACGTCTTGCGGAAGAGATTCTCGCAGCAGGGGGAGCGCTGCTAAGTGAACTCGCCCCGGGAGAGGCGGTACACAAAGGCTCGTTTCCCGAACGCAACCGGCTTATCGCCGCCCTTTGCCATGCGCTTATTGTGACGGAAGCAAAAGAACGCAGCGGCACGCTCATTACCGCACGTATCGCGATTGAGCTTGGGCGAGAGGTTCTTGCCGTCCCTGGCAGTATTTTTGCACCGACCTCCATTGGCACACACCGACTTCTTGCTGCGGGCGCAAGACTCTGTACCAACGCACAAGATCTTTGGAAGGCGCTCGCCGTTGATCCGCCGAACTCCATGGAGCAAGCGCGTACAGGTCTGCACGTGAACCATGAAGATGCTCCCATCCTTGAAACACTCCTCGCTCAGGGTGACGGGGTTAGTGTCGATCAGCTAAGCCATTCTCTCGATCGCGGGACGGAATCTGTGACCGCGCGGCTTGGACTTCTTGAACTTCAAGGCCTCGTTCGTGAAATCGGACCTGGTCGTTGGGCGAGAACAGGGCTTGTGTGATTTTTCGCGTCTTATGCTACCATCAACCCCATATGCGTCATCTTGTCATCGTTGAGTCCCCCACGAAAGCAAAAACCATACGGAAGTTTTTAGGCTCAGATTACACCGTTTTAGCATCGATGGGGCATATTCGCGATCTTCCACAATCCGCGGCGGATGTCCCCGCCGACCTCAAAAAAACCCCAAAGGGTCAACTTGGCGTGGACGTAGATCACGACTTCGAACCGCTCTACATCATACCGAGCGGGAAAAAGAAAACGATCGACGAAATTAAGCGCGCGCTCAAAGAAGCCGATGACCTGTATTTAGCAACTGATGAAGACCGCGAAGGAGAGAGCATTAGCTGGCACTTGCTTGATGTCTTGAAACCAAAGGTTCCGGTTCATCGGACCGTCTTCCACGAAATCACCAAGTCGGCGATCGAAGCCGCCTTCACCCATCCTCGTCCGCTCGACGAAGACTTGGTGCGAGCGCAAGAAGCTCGCCGCATTCTCGACCGTCTCGTGGGGTACTCGATTTCCCCAGTTTTGTGGCGCAAGATTTCTTACGGACTTTCCGCTGGACGCGTGCAAAGCGCCGCACTCAAAGCCATTGTCGATCGTGAACGCGCTCGTTTGCGTTTCGCAAAAGCTGGATACTGGGACCTCAAGGCTCAACTCGAAGCAAAAGGCACCGAGTTTGAAGCGGTTTTACAATCCGTTGATGGTATTCCTGTCGCCTCCGGAAAAGACTTCGATGAAACCACTGGTACCCTGAAGAACGAAAAGAAAGTTCGCCTCTTGAACGAAGCTGACGCGAAAGCCCTGGTCGAAAAGCTCAAGACGTTCGCTCACTGGAAGGTTGCCGGCATTCAAACGAAGACCGTGAAAAAGCAGTCAGCAGCCCCCTTCATCACCTCCACGCTTCAGCAGGAAGCAAACCGCAAGCTTGGCCTTTCTTCAAAGGAAGCGATGCGCGTTGCTCAGTCGCTGTACGAACATGGGTACATCACCTACATGCGTAC
>CAYTGF010000011.1:2877-25575 GCA_964437285.1 uncultured Gammaproteobacteria bacterium | reverse complement strand
GATCCAGAACTCGCCCTTGATGAACGCGAACGTTTACTCCCCGACTTGAAAGAGGGCGAATCCGCCACCTGCAAGCAGGTCGAACCGGTCAGCCACGAAACCAAACCCCCTGCCCGCTTCACAGAAGCTGGACTGGTTCAGTACATGGAAAAAGTTGGTATTGGTCGTCCAAGTACCTACGCAAGCATCGTCAGCACGCTCCTTGATCGCGGCTACGCTCGAAAACAACAGTCCGCTCTCGTCCCAACCTTCACGGGAATGATTGTCACGCAATATATGGAACGTCATTTCCCAGCGTTTGTCGACGCGAACTTCACTTCACGCATGGAAGAAGATCTCGACCGCATCGCCGAGGGCAAAGAGCAATGGATTCCGTATCTTAAGTCCTTCTACTTTGGCGAAACCGGACTTAAACACAGCATCGAGCAAGAGCTCCACGCCGAACCGGATTCAGAAACGCGGCGCTTGATGCTGCCGGCCGTTCCTGACGTTGAAATTCGTCTTGGTCGTTTTGGCACCTACGTCGAAGGTCTCCATCCAAAACACAAAACACCTGTTAAATCCACGATCCCGGATACAGTCGCTCCTGCTGACCTGACGCCAGACATGCTCGCTGAATTCCTTGGTCAGCAGCAACAAGGCCCAACCAGTCTCGGCCTCGATCCAGCAACCGGAATGAACGTGTATTTGCGCACCGGTGGTTTTGGCCCATACGTTCAGCTAGGCGAAGACCCGGAAGAAAAAGGTCGTGGTGTCAAAAAGCCAAAACGTGCGAGCGTGCCAAAAGAGATTCCGCTCACGGAACTTGGTCTTGAAAAAGCGCTCTTTCTCTTGTCACTTCCACGTTCTCTTGGTGTACACCCAACCACAGGAAAGGACGTACGCGCGGGGCTTGGAAGATTTGGTCCCTACGTCGTTCACGACGGAGATTTTCGCTCGCTCAAGAAAGAGGACTCGGTGTGGACTATTACCCTCGAACGCGCCGTCGAACTCCTCGCGGAACCCAAGAAAGGCCGCGGTCGAGGCGCGGACACTGGTACGCCAATCGGCACCCATCCAAAAGACGGCAAGCCCGTTACACTTCACAACGGGAAATACGGACCCTACGTGAAGCATGACAAAGTGAACGCCACGGTTCCGAAAGATTTGCAGAATGCAACTATCACCTTAGAACAAGCGATTGCCCTCCTCGATGCGAAAGCGGGCGCTCCGAAAAAACGAGCCGCGAAGCGCGCTCCAGCACGGAAGAAGAAAACCGTCGACTCAGGAGAAGAAACCTAGTACGAAAAAACCACGCTTATGACGTGGTTTTTTCTTTGGTTGCGGGGGTTGGATTTGAACCAACGACCTCTTGGTTATGAGCCAAGCGAGCTGCCGGGCTGCTCTACCCCGCTACGAATGTGGGCAAAGTGTACTAGGAGGCGTGGGCGCTGTCAAGCAACGTCTCCTGAGTTGACGGCCCGATTCCGATTTTGTATCCTCTTGCCACGCCGGGATGGCGGAATTGGTAGACGCACGGGACTCAAAATCCCGCGATCGCAAGGTCATGGGAGTTCGATTCTCCCTCCCGGCACCACATAAAAGTCGCAATAGATCATTGCGGCTTTTCTTATTGTAAGTCACGTGGCGAGCTATGAAAAAATCGGCGGAGCCGATCGAGGACGTTCTTCAGAGCTTGTTGTCACCACGTCTTGCCAGTACCCGCTCTTCAAACCAAGAGCCGTAGCCCAAGAGGTCGAATGCGGGATATGCGAGCGTCAGAATACTATCTGTGATGAGCTCAAGCGGTCGTGGAAGACCGAAGACCACGAGCATTCGAGCATGGATACGTCTTCGTCGAAGGATATACCAGACCCTCAACGCGTGCGTCCAGGTCACAACCAACAGGAGTTCCGCACCTAACTCCCGCGCCCGCTCGTCAACCGCCTGAAGATGGGAGATCGTTTCCGTTCCACGACCGAGCAGTGAAAGAGATGCGCCGAGCGCGTGCACGGCGGAGGCGTAATAGAGTTCTTCCGGACAACTCATGACCTTCGGAAAGAAGTTCTTGGAGCTCACCACGAGCTCGTCCCCTGGCCGTGCTACGCGTGCCGCTTGGACACACTGCCGATGCCAGTCCTGCCAATTCTGCGGTCCGAAACGACCGCTTCTCCAGGGACTTTTCGGAACAAGTGCGATCAATCGCTTCATCTGCGCACTCACCTTTCGTGTACCTATACAACACCAAAACAGACCTTTTGTCGACCTCTCGCCTAGCATTCGAGAGTTTTTTACCGAAACCACTGCATCATTCCAGCAACCAGCGCCGCCTGTCCGCCTATTCCGAGCCACATGGGCACATCCCCGTAGCGTTTTGAGAGGAAGTTATGAAAAAAGAAATGGAACCGATGGAATCCGTCGAGGGCTTGGAGCTTCAGTTTTTCACGAGCTCCGACGAGTACATCTGGCATCACCCCACCCGCGATGCCCCAAGACACGATACCGCGAATATTTTCGTGGAGCGGTGAGTTTAACAAAATAATCGTGAGGAGAATTGCACATGCGGCATCAAGACCCACATACGCCATCGCGCGCCGTACCTGTACTCCGCTGAGGTATTTTTCGTAGAGGTCTGCATCTCCATGCGGAATCACATCTATAAGGAGATGTGACAAAAAACCCACCCCAAAGGCGAGCCACGGCCGATCTGGTGCCACGAGGAGCCCAAGCGAAGCTCCCACCATGACATGCGTTGTGAGCAACATAAGACCCGCCTACTCTAGCACTTCGAGCCTCATTTGTCGACCGTAGGCTCTCTTGCGTCGTAAAAGGAAAACGCATCCCCACAAATAGCTATCTATAAAAGCTCAGCTCGAATCTTGAATAAAATCAACCTCTACCGCTTGACAAATGACCTAAAAAGCGCTATACTAAGTCACCTCGAATCGAGGCGCTCGCAACTCTCTCACCACCCCAAGGAGGCCCGCCATGGACAGAGCAATGTATCGTTCCCTTCTCGAGCAGCTCCCCATCAAGAACCCGACCCCGGAAGACATGGCCCGTCTCTGCCCCCACCTCACGCCGGACCAGGCCGTGGCCGCGTTCAACACGAAAAGCGGCTATGTCGCCTGTCCGCCGCTGCGCATCAGAAACGCCTTCCAAATCCTCTCTCTGAGGACCGGGTGGACGGAGAAGATCAAGACCTGGCAGGACGGCTCGCGGGTCGTTACCGGCACCAAACAGCATCCACCAATGATCGACTGGTCGTATGCTGGACGCACTCCTGCGTCCTACGCGGACGGCAGAGCGCATGGTGACGTGTTTCTCGAGTACGCACACATGCGGGAAGCGATGCGGTTTGCCGAGGACAACTGGGGTACCGACCTCATCCTGGATAACTGGGTGTCCGTCGTGAACTTCCACATCGAAGATCCGACCGATCTCCTGGATGGTCGGCCCCGCGGGAAGGCGACCCTTCACGTCACCTTGAATCGGGACCTGAACAGACTCATCAACGACCACTCGAAGCCCGAGAGCGACCTCTTCGACGATGCCATCTCACAGATGACGCTCGATCGTTTTGTGGGGCAAGAACAAAAAGGCGGCCGTGGCGAATTCACGGAACGCAACTGCGGCCACTGCGGCGCAGGACTTAGCCTCTCATCCTGCACCGGCTGTCACCATCCGTTCTCCGACGATGGGTGGCGGAGTGGTTGGTCAACGCCCTTGTCACGCAAGATGGTCGCGTTCCTCCGGGAGAATGGCCACACCTTCGCGATCGATCCCGAGATCGCCTGGGCACAGGAGCGGGAACGCTACTCGCTGAACACAACGCCCTAAGCCCCCTCCCCGCCACGTCTTCAGACCTCTGGCGGGTTTTTTCGTCTGTCGGTACCTGGGACGCGCCAGGCGCCGACACCCCCAATAACAAAAGCCGCAACGGTAGTTGCGACTTTTATGTGGTAGCGGGAGTGGGAATCGAACCCACGACCTCGGGCTTATGAGTCCCACGCTCTAACCAGCTGAGCTATCCCGCCCCAAAAGCAGGAGGAGAGTACCACATTTCCACCCCGGCTGACAAGAGGTCCTCTACTCCCAAATAAACAGCTCAAACCCCCAAGCGGTCAGCGCCTTTACGTCTTGGTAGCGAGAGAAGTGGTTGGTACTGCCTAGGGTGACGGCGATGAGCTCGTTGCCGGCGGCGTCCTGGGTGGCTTGGGCGAAGCAGAAGCCTGCTTCTGGGAGAGATCCTGTTTTCCCCGCCAAAATCGTGTACGGTTTTTTGTTGAGAAACGAATCTAATAAAAGATTCGTGCTTTGGATGAGAACGGTTTTTCCTGTGGCACTCTTGAGCTCGATGGAGGAGCGCTTGGTGATCTCCCGAATATCGTTATAAAAAAGGACGTGACGAAGAATAAACGCGACATCCTGTGCGGAAGCGATATTTGTCCGATCAAGGCCGGTTGGATCCGTAAACTGCGCGCTCACCAACCCAAGCTCTTCTGCTTTTTTATTCATCTCTTCAATAAACACGTCTCTTCCTCCTGGATAGGTCCGTGCGAGCGCGTTTCCGGCGGTATTCACGGAACCAATCAAGAGCGCCTGCAAAAGCTCACGTCGGGTATATGTTTCGCCACGACCAATCACCACACGTCCTTCATTTGGCTCATCTTCTTTGACGAGCGTGATTTCTTCCTGATCGTTCAAGCCTGAATCCAAGATCACCATCGCGGTCATGAGCTTGGTGAGGCTCGCGATAGGAAGCGCCTTCGCCCCATCACGACTATACAAAATAGCCCCGCTCTTTCCATCAATCAGCACGGTCGCCTCCCCTGTTGTCACGACTCCCACGTCTGTTGATACCTTGCGAATAGGGGCGCGATACTGCGGCGCCACATATTTTGCGATCGGCAAATGTGCCACAACGGGGGTTTTTGTCGGCGAAAAACTCAGCAACCCAAGCGCCAAAAAAACAGATTCAGCAAGCATGCCTTGTATTATATCGTAGACTCGTCTGTGGGTGAAGAAGCTTTGTCAAACGTGGAAATATCAGGGAGATCGTAGCGGTCTTTGAGGCCGAGCCATTGGAGACAGAGGGGGGTCACGTCGTAGATAGGTTGTCCGACCCGAAATTCGCCGGTTTCGGTAATCAGACCGCGTCGTGAGAGACTGCGGAGAATTTGATGCGAATACATGCCGCGGATATCTTCGAGCTCCGGACGTGTAAGAGGACCTTTGTAGAAAAAGACGGCGATCGTTTCAAGGGCGGTTTTGCTGAGTTCGCCGCGCGCTTCATCTTCACGAAACTGACGGATGAGAGGGGCGGCTTCTGGGTGCGAGACGAGCTCGTATCGGCCCTGCCAGGACTGAAGTTGAACGCCTCGAGAAAGCAGCGCTTGCTTGAGTTCAACCGCCACCTCGTCAAACAGCTCTTCTGACCATCCCGTGAGCGCACGAATCTTTGCTGCTTCAAGAGGAGCGCCGTGAGCAAAGAGCAGAGCTTCGAGAAGTGAGGCGTGGGTCATAGCGCGTTCAATGTAACGTCTGTGAATAATCCTTCTTGTTCGGCGGTAATCTCCCGTTGACGAACGAGTTCGAGCACCGCTAAAAACGACACCAAACGCCACTCCCTTGTCGAGTCCTCCCCCACCCAAGAAAACAACGAAAGATGTTTTGCGGCAGTGATTCGTTCACGGAGGGACGCCATACGGTCTTCAAGCGTCACGAGTCGCTCCATCATGAGCGTTCGAGGTGGGGCAACCGGCAGCTCAGCACGCCGCAAGATCGCGAGAAACGCGGCATGAAGGCGTTCTTTTGTGGGAGGATACGGAAGAATATCTTCTCTCACCTCTTCATGAGGCCCTCGAGAAAAAAGCAGGGTGCCGCCCGTACTTCGTTCTTGCAACCAGCTTCCTGCTCGAATGTAGGCCTGATAGGCGCGCAATCGCTCGAGCAAGGAGCTCTCCTCTTCTTCTGGCACGACGGGAGAAGGAATAAGCAACCGCGCTTTTAACGCGACAAGCTTTGATGCCACGACCAAAAAATGCGCGAGCCCCTCAAGCGGATAGCTCTCGTCTTCTGCGCGTGAACGAATTGCTTGCAAAAAGGCCTCCGTGACTCGTGCAAGCGCAATATCAGACAGCGAAAGCCGCTCGCCCTCTACAAGCTGAAGCAAGAGGTCGAGCGGCCCTTCAAAGGCGTCTGTATGCACGGTATAGACCGCAGTGGAGGCGAGCGCCGTCATGAATTACGTTGTTTTGATGTGCGCTTCTGTGAGGCGTGATTCTGGGAGCGCGCTTGGAGCTCCCATCATGAGGTCGCGAGCGTCCCCTGTTTTTGGAATCGGAATCACTTCACGAATGTTTGGTTCATTCGCCAAAATCATGACGATACGATCAACCCCAGGGGCGATGCCGCCGTGTGGTGGTGCGCCGTACTCAAACGCTTCGAGCATATGACCGAATTGAGACTCGATCTCTGCTTCCGACATCCCCATCACTTCGAGCACCTTTCGGAGAGCGACTGGCTCATGGTTGCGAATAGACCCCCCTCCTGCCTCGTACCCGTTGAGCACAATATCGTACTGCGTCGTCAGAATATCCTCGATATGCTCTTTGTTCATGAGCCATTCGCGATGCTCTGGTTTTGCGGCAGAGAACGGGTTGTGCGTAAAGGTCCATCCGCCTTCATCGGTTTTTTCGAAAAACGGAAAGTCGATCACCCAGCAAAAAGCGAGCAAGTGTGGATCGTTTTTGTCTTCGCGTAGATCGGGTTTGTCGGAGTGATACTTCTCCATCGCCTCTTTGTACGAGAGTCGTGGGAATGGGATCTGTTGAATGCGTTTTTCTGGGGTGACGGTACGTACGAGCTTGATCATCATGTCCTCGATCAGGGTGAGCACATCTTCTTGCTCAACAAACGACATCTCAAGATCGAGCTGCGTAAATTCTGGTTGACGGTCGCCGCGCTGGTCTTCATCACGAAAACAGCGAGCGAGCTGAAAATACCGCTCAAGCCCCCCAACCATCAGAAGTTGCTTAAATTGCTGTGGTGACTGCGGCAACACATAAAAATTCCCTGGATGCACCCGGCTCGGGACCAGATATTCACGCGCCCCTTCAGGGGTGCCCTTGGTGAGATACGGCGTATCAACCTCCACAAACCCGTTCTGATGCAGGTACTCCCGGAAAAACGTACACACCGCGTCACGTAGACGGATGTTCCGTTGCATGCGCTCGCTTCGAAGGTCGAGATAGCGGTATTTCAAACGCAATTCTTCATTCACGTTTGAGGTGTCTTGATTCACCTCAAATGGAGGCGTCTTTGATTCATTCAGCACTTCTAACGAATGCACAAGAAGCTCGATCTTTCCCGTGATGAGTTCTGGGTTCACTTGGTTTGGTTGACGTTCTTGCACGACGCCGGTAAACGACACGCACCATTCAAGACGAATGTCCTTCACTCGTTCTCTTGAAACTTCATCCATTTGACTTGGGACACAGACGATTTGCATGAGTCCGCTGCGATCGCGCAGGTCAAAAAAGGCGAGCTTGCCCATATCGCGACGAGCGTGAATCCACCCTTTCACGGTAATGATTTGGCCTACTTGTGCCGGGGCCTCGGCGGCGAGGAATCGAGTCATAGTACCCCGCTAGTGAAGCAAAGTTACTTCTTGTCTGCAACCGACTGAATCCGCAACGGAAGAAACATCTGTGTTTGTTCCCCCTCTGTTTGGCTCACCGCACGAATCTCTAAATCCCCGGCCCGGGTCTCGGTCCAAGGAAAGGCGGCTTGGTACGTAAATTCTTTCCCCTCAACAGGGCTCAAGGCCTTTATGAGAACGCTCTCTTGCTCACCCGCCGGCAAAAATCGTGCTTCTACCTGTTTTGCTCCTTCTACCGTAACGGTGAGGGTTGCGGCCGTGCCCACGGTAATTCCATATCCCTGCCCTTCTGGAGTAAATCCGTCTGGCTTTACGGACGTTAAAATAGGCGCATTGTCCGATGTTCTTACCACACGTTTCTGAGAAGATGTTCCTGCAAAATTCTCGTTCGCCGCTAAACGGCCTGACGCATCGCTTTCCGCGAGCCCGGCGAGCACCCAAAACAACGAAGGCTCACAGTCAGTCCGTAGGGCAGCAGAACATTCTGCATAGCGACGAAGTTCAGACTGACGAGTCGTCACCAATCGCCAACCCACCACCCCCGCAAACACGGCGACACACGCACCAAGAATCACAGCCCCCCGTATCACGGGAGAAGAAGGGTACATCGAGGACATAACGTGACTGAGTGTACCACGTCCTGCCCTAAGGTACCAAGATACGCGGAATATCCGCCCGAAGTCGCGCGACGGCTTCATACGCAATAAAGTTGGCGAGCCGGCGTTCCGTGTCTTGCGGAGATACACGCTCGTGCCCTTGCGATCCGTAGAGCACCACCTCGTCTTCTAGGCGCACCTCTGGGATGTCTGTCACGTCTACCATGCACATGTTCATGCACACACGCCCAAGCACCCGGGCACGCTTGCCATGAATCAACACCTCTCCGCACGACGAAAGACGCCGATCAAATCCATCCGCATACCCAATAGGGAGCACCGCAAGGCGCGTGGGGCGCGTCACCTGTTCTGTTCCGCCGTACCCTATCGCCGTACCGCCAGGGACAGATTTAAGTTCCGCGACTATCGTTTTCCAGGTAAGCACGGGGGTGAGTGCAAGCGCTGGATGTTGCCGGCTCGCCTCCTCTGCTACGCCCGCCGAAGACCAAATGCCATACAAAGAAATACCGAGCCTCACTGCATTGCACGACTCGGGTGTTCTGAGCCAAATCGCAGCACTACAAGCGATGTGGCACCAACGTGGCGTATATCCCCTCTCTTGAACTCGTGCAAATGCTTCCTCGAGCAACCGTTCTTGCGTTTCTACCGAATCTTGATTCTCGACCTGTTCTGCGCTCGCAAAGTGCGAACAGATCCCTTCCACCACCACCCGACTCCCCGCCGTTTCAAGCAGGGCGAGCATCGCCTCAAGCTCTTCCTGGTCTGCCCCCTGACGATACAACCCTGTTTCTACTTCAAGATGGATCTTTGCGGGCCGTTCACTCGTTGCTTGTTCGATCACCCATCCAAGCATCTCGTGTTTTGAGCACACAAACGACCACCCGGATTCCAGCACTTCTTTCAGCTGATGTCGAGGAACATATCCAAGGAGTAGCACAGGCGCGTCGGAATTCGCCTCACGAATCACCCGCGCTTCTTCGACGCTATCGACGGCAAAAAAAGGGACAGACTCTCCCGCAAGCGCCTGTACCACAATCGCTAATCCGTGACCGTACGCGTTTGCTTTTACCACCGGCATGACCTGGGCAGGACGAGCGATGCGCACTGCAGCCGCAAGATTTGTGCGCAAGGCGGAGGCAGAGACCTCTATCCATGTTTTTGCCGGGGGTGGAAACATACGCGTATTTTTCTACGCTTTTGCTTCGATGCGATCAAACCCACAGAACGGCCGCAAGACCTCAGGAATCAGAATAGATCCGTCATCTTGCTGTCCATTCTCCAAAATCGCGATGAGACCACGTGAGAGCGCCATCGCGGTTCCGTTCAAGGTGTGAGCGTATTCAAGCGTTCCATCTTGTTTGCGCACGCGCACATTTAAGCGACGGGCCTGAAAATCCGTGCAGTTGGAAGCGCTCGTGACCTCGCCCCAATCTCCCTGAGCATTCTTTTTCCCCCACATCCACGCTTCAAGATCGTACTTACGATAGGCGGGCGCACCCAAATCGGCCGTACAAATATCGAGCACACGAAACGGAATACCGAGTTTCGTAAACACCCGCTCTTCTAATCGACGAATATCTTCATGGAGCGCTTCCGACTGGCCCGGCGTACAGAACACGAACATCTCCACCTTCGTAAATTGATGCACGCGATATAATCCATAGGACTCACGGCCATACGAACCCGCCTCCGTACGAAAACAATGCGACAAACCCACGTACTTAAGCGGAAGCTGTGCTTCGTCCAGGATCTCGTCTTTATGATACCCGCCGATCGTGATTTCTGCTGTTCCTACGAGCGAAAGATCCGTGCCTTCAATCGAGTAGATCTGCGTTTCGTTGCCGCGTGGCTGATAGCCGGTGCCGAGCAGAATCTCATCTTTGGCAACATCCGGTGTTTCCATGGGAATAAACCCTTCGCGACGAAGCTCTTGCAATACCCACAAAATAAGCGCCTGCTCAAGAATCAGTAAATCACGCTTAATGTAATAGAATTTTGCTCCGCTCACCTTGGCCGCTCGTTCAAAATCAAGTAGATCATGGATTGTGGCAAGCTCTGTATGAGACTTTGGAGCCGTCAACGCCTGAATCTCACCCACGCGTGATACTTCTTTATTTTCTTCGTCAGATCCGCCTTCTGGGACGTCTGGATGGGTCATGTTCGGAAACTGCAAGAGCAGCTCGCGTACACGAGCATCAAGTTCCTCAAGACGCGTTTCTTTGACGACAAGTTCTTCTTTGATCGCTTTTCCACGTTCAACGAGTGATGGACGCGCTTCTGCAGAGGCAGAAGGAATAGACTGCGCGACCTCATTCCGTTCACGACGAAGAACCTCGACGTCTTTTAAGAGACCGAGGCGCTCTTGATCGGTCGTGATGTATCCGTCCACATCTACCGTCATGCGACGTCGACGAATATTTTCCTTGACTTCCGCGACGTGTTCACGGAGAAATTTTGGATCAAGCATACACACTAGGGTCGCGGCGTTGGACGCAACGTTGGGAATAAAATCACTTCTTTTAATGAGCCTGCGCTTGTCATAAGCGATACAAATCGATCAATCCCCATTCCCATACCACTTGTTGGAGGCATTCCGTGTTCAAGTGCTTCCAAGAACCCGGCATCAAGACGCTGTGCCTCTTCGCTTCCCGAGTTCGCGAGGTGCTCTTGCGCTTCTAAACGTTCGCGCTGAATGAGAGGGTCATGCAATTCGTGGTAGTAGGCGTTAATCACCTCCGCGCCCTGCACCACGAGCTGTGCGCACGCGCTCTTGGTCGCGTCTTCGCGAGAGACGTTTGCAAGCGGCTTCATATCAGCCGGATAATCCAACACCCATGTTGGCTGAATAATGGCGGCACGAGCCGTTTTTTTATAGAGCTCATCCAAACACTCGCTCAGGCCAACCGTCTTTGAAAGATCGATGCGTAACCCCGCTCCTACCACTGCTTCACGCACCGATGTTTCGTTTGGACAGGTGTCGATATCAATCCCGGTCGCCTGCTTGATCGCCTCACGAAACGTGATGCGCGGAAACGGTCCTCCAAAGTCAAGCGTCGCTTCCGGAGTCGTGATCTCTGTGGTTCCCATGGCTCCGTCGACCATCGTTCTCACCATTTCTTCTAAGAACGCAAAGAAGGGCTCACGCTTCACATACGACCAATAGAGCTCGAGCATCGTGAATTCTGGATTATGCGTATGATCGATGCCTTCATTCCGAAAACTGCGGCCGATTTCATAGACACGCTCAAATCCTCCCACGAGCAACCGCTTAAGATAGAGTTCCGGCGCGATGCGCAAATAAAAATCCGTATCAAGCGCCTGGTGATGCGTCACAAACGGACGGGCATTTGCTCCCCCAGGAATGGGGTGAAGCATCGGCGTTTCGACCTCCATGAAGCCGCGATCGTCAAAGAAACGACGAAGGGCGGATACGAGCTTTGAACGCACGATAAACCGTTCGCGCACCTCTTCGTTGCTCAATAAATCGAGTTCTCGAGCACGGTAGCGGGTTTCCACGTCTTGCAATCCATGCCATTTTTCTGGTAACGGCAACAACGCCTTTGTGAGTGGACGCCAAGATTGCACCTGCAAGCTCTTTTCTCCACGACGTGTCGTGAAGAGAACACCCGTAACCTCCACGATATCGGCTGGATCAAGACAATCACGAAATAGATCGAACGCCTCACCAAGCTCATCTTGCTTGCACGCGATCTGGAGCTTTCCTGAGGCGTCTGTAAGATCCGCAAACAACATGCCTCCATGAACGCGAATCGTGAGCAAGCGGCCTGCAAGCGTTAAAACACGACCTTCTGCGGACCACACATCAAACGACGCGTGGACCTCGCCACACGTCGCTGTTCGAACCGGCTCGACCGCGTACGGATCAAGCCCGAGTGCACGAAGACGCTCGAGCTTTTCCAAACGGACAGCACGCTCATCAAGAATCATATGCCCCAGAGCTTACGAGATGCTCACGATCTTGTACACCGTTTCACCGCCCGGGGTCTGTACGGCGACTTTTTCGCCTGGCGCGGTCCCGATGAGGGCGAGACCGATCGGCGACTCATTCGAGATTTTTCCAGATACTGGATCTGCCTCATTTGACCCAACAATCATGTACGTGCGCTCTTTTCCATTCACTTCTACCCGAACAGTAGAACCAACACGAACCTTTTTTGACCCTGCTGTATCATCAATTAATTGATAGTTCTTCAAAATTTCATCAATTTCATAAATACGCGCCTCAACCATTGCTTGGGCTTCTTTTGCATCGTCATATTCGGCGTTTTCGGAGAGGTCGCCCATAGCTTTCGCTTCTTCGATACGCTTAATAGCATGTGGACGTTTGACGAGCTTTAACTCCTCCAGTTCTTGTTGGAGTTGAGTGAGTCCTTGCGGAGTGAGGTACTGCATGTGCATAGAGACAGAAAAAAGAAAGACGGTCTGGCACGCACGAAATTCACGCGTAAAAACCGTACCGAACTACTGTAAAAAACCTTGAGTTGATTGTCAAATCCTCCCACCTTATGGCGAGGAATGACGCCAACTCGACCAGTTTTGCAAGATTTCTCGGGCGACGGGTACCGCCACGCTCGAGCCTTCTCCCCCCTCTTCGATGAGCACTGTCACGACAATTTCAGGCGCTTCAAACGGGGCAAACGCCGTAAACCAGGCATGAGTATTCCGATGACTGTTCCACTGAGCGGTGCCTGTTTTACCTCCCGCTGAGACAGGAAGGAGGGAGATGCCGCGTGCAGATCCACTTATCACCGCCTCACGCATACCTTCACGAGCGACCTGTACAAACTCTCTCCTCGCCCCGGTCGCCACCGGTTGCATATCAGGTCGTTTGACGAGGTGCGGCTGAACGAGCATCCCTCCATTCGCGATCGCCGCCGTATAACGCGCAACCTGAAGCGGCGTCACCAGTAAATCCCCTTGTCCAATCGAGAGGTTATACGTATCTCCCACATACCAAGGCTGCTGTCTTTGTGACTCTTTCCATTCACGGGTGGGTACAAATCCAGCAGACTCACTCGTCAGGTCGATCCCTGTTTTCGCCCCTAGCCCAAATGCTTTTAGCCACTTAGCTAATGCCTCTGGACCCATCCCTTGAAACGACTGGTATCCTCCGCCCACCATGTAGTAAAACGTGTTAACCGACATCGCAATCGCTTTACGAACATTCGTCACCCCGTGACCACCCACCTTCCAATCGGGAAAAAACCACTGCCCAAGACGCAATCCCCCCGTTGAAACAACGGTCGTTTTTTCTGTAATGACATGCTCCATAAGTGCTGCTACCGATACCACAATCTTCACCGTTGACCCAGATGGATACGCCCCCGCTACCGCACGAGCGAATAACGGCTGATCTTCATTCGACGACAACGCGCGATACACCGTCGAAGAAACACCCCCTGAAAAGGCGTTATTGTCATATCCCGGGAGCGATACGAGCGCGAGAATCTCTCCTGTACGAGGATCCATGGCAACAACCGCTCCCCGCTTAAAGGTATTTTTTGCAAAAAGCGTTTTTAAAGAACGCTCCGCGACAGTTTGGAGGCGTAGATCAATCGTGGTCTCAACATCTTGTCCATCTACCGGTATTTCTTCGCGAACAACCTCCCCCAAGCGTCCACGCGCATCTACTTCATAGGTTTTCGTTCCAACAATCCCACGAAGTACCGATTCATACGTTCGCTCAATCCCTATTTTCCCCAGCTCATCTACGCGTCGATACCCTTCGCGACGACGCGCAACAAGCTCCTCTTCTGAAATCTTTCCCACATATCCTATTACATGCGCCAAGCTTTCGAGTTCCTTTGATTGAGGATAGGCACGCTTTGGACGTGCATCAAGTATAAAACCCGGAAGCTCCGGCAAACGCACCGCAAGCGCAAGCGAGGCCTCGTACGGGAGTCCGTCTGCTACTAATACCGGTTCATCCATGCGTGTTCCGGTGGTGTTCGCGAGGATTTCCAGCTCCTTAAAACCCAATCCGAGCAACCGAGACGCTTCTGAAACCACGGCTTCTCGGTCTTCTTTTGCGACTGGAAGGTCGCGCGGAATCATCGTAACTTGAAACCGTGGAGCATTCTCTGCCATCACCACCCCGCGTCGATCGCGAATCACCCCACGACGTGGCCAGATCGGAACGATACGCAACCGATTTTGTTCCGCTAGCGCCTGGTACGTTTTCGCTTCGACGCTCCCCTGCATCCACGCGGCACGACCGACGAGTATCGCGAGCAAACACACGACCCCCACACCCGCCCAAACAAACGCGCGCAAAGAAAACCCAAACCCCACAAACAAGGGCCGTCCTTCTACCTGCGTTTGTGATGCTTCATACAGCTGCTCATGCTGAATCGTCGAAGACGACTCTAGCGACACACGCCAAGATTCGCGCGTGCGCTGCGCAGGAGGAAAAAATCGATTAGCGAGACTCATACAAAGCGATTTGGAGCCATGACATAGGGTTGGAGCCGTTTACGCGCCCAGAGGGCACAGCGCATCCCCACGATCACTAGCATCGCATCCCAGACGAACCTCGTCACGTACATTTGAGAAAAGAGCGCCCCATTCAGTTCTCCCCATCTTCCCTCCCACCAATAGCTCCCAAGATCTCCCAGAAAAAAGACGAGTCGGCCCATCCATACCAGCGCAAGCGCGCTCCAAATAGACCGATAGGAAAGCCACACACGTAACAATCCATACACCCCAAAGAGCGTGAGAGAGAGAAGTGAGAGGTATCCGACCGTCCCGACGGGCAAAAGCGCCATCCAGGTCATAAGTCCGAGCCAGAGCCCGCTCACACGACGAAGATCAACCTCTAAACACACTACCACCACAAACCAGGGCCAGAGCGGAGCCGCTTGTAACCACCACGGCAAAAATGCCAGGACATGAAGCTCCCATATCCCCGCAGGGAAGAGAGCGAAACAGAACAAGAGAAAGCGCCCCATACAACTACGAACCCGATCGCTTTGCCGGGCGAATAATACTTACCACGCGCAACCGATCAAGAGATAATAACGGTTCAAGGACGGCAGAAATAAAGGGATCCGTATTTTTTCCTTCCACGGCATTTACTAGACCGATAGGAATATGGGGTGGAACCTTTTCCTCCGTACCAGATGTGACAACAATCTGATCTTTCTTGATGGGCTGAGACGCAGGAATATACGTCATGCGTGCGGCTCCATTCCCTCGCCCTTCGACCACCCCAAGCAGTCGCGTTTCACCGCTGAGGGTGGCCGCGAAACGGCTCCGCGGATCGGTCATGAGTTGGACGGTCGCGGTGCGCTCCGTCAGCATGCTAATCTTGCCTACAATCACTCCGTCACCCGCAAGCACCGCCTGACCCACCTCGACCTCATCCTGACGACCTCGATCAATAACCAGTATTGCCTGATCTGGTTCTGTGACTCGAGAAATCACCTGTGCTCCTAGGAGTTCAAATCCTGATTGCGGTGACACGCGAGCCTGTTCACGAAGGAGCGCATTCTCTTCTTCCAGCGCCGCGAGTCGAGCTACGCTCACGGCCACCGTACCGAGTCGAGATCTAAGGTATTCAAGCTCTTCTGTTTGGGCAGAAGCTCCTCGACGACGGACGGCGAGCACCAGCGCCACGGAACGCGCCCCCACCCAATTCATTGCACCCTCGAGTGAAGATCTGAGCGCAGGCACAAAGAGAAACGCCGCGCAAGTAAGCGGTATAAGCCACCATCGCCAGGACCGTCTCGGTTCGCGCCAAGAAGAGCGCATACTAATTTCTCATCACCTGATCCGTCGCTGGAAATGCTACGTCGCGTGCAAGTTCCGAACGCTCAAGAAGGATTCCGGTACCTCGTACGACTGTGGTAATTGGATCTTCCGCTACGCGTACAGGAAGCCCCGTTCCACGATGAATCGCCTCATCGATACCTCGTAAGAGCGCCCCTCCTCCAGTCAGGACAATCCCACGTTGATAGATATCTGCCACGAGCTCCGGAGGCGTCACCTCAAGAATCGACTTCACATGATCAACGATAAACTTCACGGATCGTGCGAGCGCCTCTCGAATCTGGGAATCATTCACCATTATTTCACGAGGTAAGCCACTCACAAGATCGCGCCCCCGCATAGAGACTTGAAGCACCTCCGGGAGCTCGACCGCAGAGCCAACCGCGAGCTTAATCTCTTCTGCGACGCGCTCACCGAGAAGCAAATTGAATACGTCGCGAGCATATAACATTATATTCTTGTTCAGCTCTTCTCCCGCAACAGGAATGCTCTTTGAGGTCACGATGCCGTTGAGAGAAATAACCGCGATTTCCGTCGTTCCTCCGCCAATGTTCACAATCATGTTTCCAACAGAGTCAGAAATTGGCAATCCAGCCCCGATCGCAGCCGCAACAGGCTCCTCCACTACGAGCACTTCGCGAGCGCCCGCACTCATTGCCGCATCACCCACCGCTTTTCGTTCGACTTCGGTGACTTCGAGCGGAACGGAAATGATTACGCTGGGACGAGGAACAATAAGCGAGGTGTCTTGGTGCACTCGATCAAAAAAGTAGCGAAGCATTTTTTCCGTCACTTCAAAATCGGCGATGATGCCCCGCTGCAAGGGACGCGTCACCAAAATATGCGGCGGGGTTTTCCCGAGCATGACACGCGCATCTTCCCCCACGGCCATCACTTGTCCCGTACGTCGATTAACTGCAACCACGGACGATTCGTAGACGACAATCCCTCGTCCTTGAACATGCACCAACGTGGTGGAGGTGCCGAGGTCTATACCGATGCGCTTCGTGAAGCGCTCAAGAAGAGAGCCGAACATACGCGCTCATGATACGAAACCCGGCAGAAAAAGGCGAATGCATCAAGTACGGCTATGTCGGTCAAACACATGAGAAAGATACTCAGCTCCCCCAAACCCAACAAAAACAAGAAAAACCACCCATGAATACAGCACATCTTGCGATGCTAAAAACAAAAGTAAACACGCCGCGGTCGAGAGCAGGATCGCTTGACGAAAGGCGATACGCGCTTCACGTACAATCACCGGTCGATGGAGCACCGCCACCCTGTACGCAATATTTGCCGTCGCGAGAAGCCCCACGAGCCCAAAACCGAACGTCAAAAAAAACAACGCGATGCCAGCAATACCCGCCTCATCCGGGTTAATACGCCAAAGAACCATCGCCCAAGCGAACCACGCGAGCGCCGTCGCTCCTCCCATCGAGGCAAAGTACCCACGAATCGTCATGATCTCAGTATATCACACTTGGTTGACGATCGGCGTAAAATGCGATAGCGTTATGCCGCTCCTTCCGGGGTCGTCTAATGGTAGGACAGCAGCCTTTGAAGCTGCGTATCCTGGTTCGAGCCCAGGCCCCGGAGCCATGCACCAGACGGTGCATGGCGGAACCATAAAGAGCACGAGACATCAACGTCCTTGCTCTCGAGTGGTCCGTCATGCATTCAGGTGAACTGCAAAATCCCATCTTGACAAAAGATGGGATTTTGTTGAATAAAAAGATATTCGAGATAGAAAAAACCGCCGTTTTGTGAGACGGCGATAGAGACCGATAGGTCGAGAACTACCACCCCATGCAGAAGCTCCTAATGAATTCCTTCGTACCGGAGCTGAGAGGCACCGAGTACTGTTGCGTCATTCGCGTATGCAGCGTGCCGAGCAAGTGATCTTGCTCGCTTTCGTCTTGGCAAGTGTGCCTGATCATCGCCTTTCCGATTTCGTATTGTGTCTGCAGGAGCAGCGTATTGACACAGAAATCAGGAGGACGCTCTTCGTGAAAGAGACGGAGAAACGCGGGAGACAGATAGGGGATGTGGAATGACCCGTGGCGCACGAAGCGCATACCATGGCTCAGGATCGCTTCAGCCATTCGATCAACTTCTTGCAAAAATCGACCTCCAACCGCTGCATCGAGAAGTTGGCTTTGAAAATTCCAAGCGTCTGTCTCGACGGGATAACGTCCATTTGCATCCGGTTTTTGATAGGCGGGATCAGAGGTGCGTGCGTCATGAGCGTGGAATAGCTCATGGAAAAGAATGCTTGCAGCGAGGAGAGATCGAGGATCAAAGAAATCAGGAACAACCAAATCCCTCAACGTTGGATACCACTGCGCATAGGCGTCTCCGGTTTGTGTAGAAGACAAGACGACGAATCCGCCGAACATTTCCTCCTTGGGATCGAGTGGACCGATAACCCTAGGCTGTTGAGCCTCTCCCAGAGGTGGTGCCCAGGGCATGCGGTTCTCGAACGTTGTAAGATACCGTCTCGATTCTTCTCCGAGGGCGGAATTGTGTGCAGACACGCGTGAGACGATATCGCGCATGATCAGAACAGCATCGGACTTCATGTGTCTAGCGGCGTCTGCGAGTTCCTGGTCCGTAAAGAACATGTTTCCTCCGGTGAGACCCTAAACGAATGCCTGTAGCGAGTCAATAGGCTACTGCTCTGTGTTCTGCCTTGATAAAAAACCCACACCCCGAACGAAGTTCGAGGTGTGAAGAAAAGAAGAAGATTCCTTATTCTACGGTGTAGAAATACGTTGTTTTGTGGTTGATGATGACGTTGTGATGATGGCTTCTCCGGCGGAGCCTCGGCGTTCCCAGCTTGTGAGGCGCCAGGGTTCGCTTGTGGAGAGTGTATCGGTGTTCACGGGTTGCCAGCCATCTTTGATGCGCCACGGAGTCAGTATCGCTAAGCGTTGGGCGTATTCACCCTCTGGAAAGGTCACGCGATAAGAAAGCAGAATGGCGCCATCGGCACGCGTGAGGAGGCGCAACGGAAGAACGGAGCCATCAGGATCGAGCTGTGAGATATCTCCTGACCATAGCGCGGAACCAACGCTGTCTGTGAGCCAGAGCCAGGTTGACACCCCCTTGGATTGCGTTGAACGGATACGGCCACGATAGAGGCCGATGGTACGAGCGGGATCAATCGTAAGCCACTCCCCATCGGTGACAGGACGAGGCACGGGACGCAATAACCTCGGACGATCGTCGTAGAGCATCCAGGCGGTAGTTCGCTCTGTTGTTCCAAGGGTCACAAATCGTCCATCTACAGACGCTCCAGCGATCGTACAGGGATCAAGATTCACGGAAGCGACCTCGACCGACGTCTTCCCTTCTCCGCGGATAAGCGAGCAGGTCTCTGCGCCACGTTCCACCCGCCACTGTAAGCCACGCGCAAGCAACGTCGTGCGCTCTTCTGGGATCGCAAGAGTGCTGTACGCGACAAACCAAGGATCGACAGAACTCACCTCGGACGTAAAAAATCCTGTATCTTCGCGAATCGACGCGATCGCCGCGGTCACGAGGCCGAAGAGAAGCGCGGTTGCCACACCCACCGTAAGAATCGCTGACCCTTTTTTCGAAGAAGAAGACGGAAAGAGCATATAGCCCTCACTCTAGCACACTAGCGCTTGCGTGACGCGGTTCCGAGAAAGAGCGCTGATCGCAGCGTGCGATGGTACCGAATCGCAAACCGATGCGCCTCGTCGCGTACTTGTGTTAAGAGCCGTAGATGCTCTTCCGCCATCCGACACACCGCTTCATGCATTTGCGAACAAATCAAATCCGTTCGCTTGCGTTCAGGGCCTTTTGCCATCCCAATAACTGGAATTTGGAGGTTGAGATGGTGGAGAACCTCCTCCGCGGCGTGCACCTGACCTAACCCACCATCAATGAGTAGAAGATCGGGCTTTGGCCACGTATGTCGAAACCGTCGCATAAGCGTCTCGCGAAGCGCGGCGGTATCGTTCGAGGCTTCAACGGTCTTGATACGGAACGTTCGGTACTCGCTTTTTGCGGGCTCTCCCCTTTCAAAGACCACCATGGAGGCCACCATCGCCACTCCTTGGACGTGAGAGATATCGTATCCCTCAATTCGACCAAAAAACAGAACTGGGGCATCACCAGCTCGAATCATTCCAATATCTTCATCTTCTCGCTTTAAGAGCGCGATGTCTTTGATGTGTTCCAGCGCAAATAGCTGGTTCCGGATCTTGGCCGCGTCTTCAAAGCGCTTTTCTCGTGCGGCGAGGAGCATCTCTTTGCGTCGTCGTTTCAGAATCTCCTCTTTTTTTCCCTCGAAAAAGGCCATCAAATCTCGAATCGTCCGCCGATACGCTCGTGGATCCGCCTGCCCTACACACACCCCCGGACAGAGACCGATATGGGTCGAAAAACAGGGTTGCTTCTGCCCAGGTTCACAGGTGGACCACGGAAAAATGCGGCGTAACCAATCCAACGACGCACGCAGCGATCGTGCCGAGGTATACGGCCCGTACACCCCAAGATAGGCTTTTGGATCCGTCTCAAGATCATGTCCACGAATCAGCAGCGGCTTCGGAAAGGGGTCCCGCGTAAAGACGAGATAAAGAAAGCTCTTGTTGTCTTTTTCGAGCGTGTTGTAGTACGGATAGTAGTATTTAATGAGATTCGCTTCGAGAATCAGGGCCTCAAGCGCCGATCCTTTCACGATATAATCAATCTCACGAACCTTCTGCGTCATCTCTTCGATCAACCGATTATGAGGGCGTAAAAAATGTTGCTGGACACGCCGCTTGAGCGAAGTCGCCTTTCCCACGTACAACACCTGCCCCGCCTCATCCTTCATGAGGTAGACGCCAGGGGCTTCAGGAAGCGACTCATCGCGAATACGAATAGACGGAGGGATCACGCCCGTAGTCTAGCGTGAAGCGACTCACCCTGTCTAAAATCGCTTGACGACGGGGTTTTTGCCTCCTAAGATCGCCCAGAACCCTATGGATCGACACCCGCTCACTCGCCTTCAGCCCCTCATTCAACAAGCGAGTCGCATTTTGCTTGTGGGACGTCGCGATGCCTCCGTCGACGAATGCGCGGCACTCTCCGTGCTCGCTTACGTGCTTACGCAGCAAAAAAAGCATGTGCGCTGTGTTATTCCTGGAATGAGCGCCTGGCCGGAGCCGCTGCGCACGCTCCACGCCCTCGAATCAAGCGTTGGGCTTTTTCGTACGCTTGAAATCAATCTTCCTGTCGATCGCGTCGCGCTTTCTGAGCTCACCTACACCATCGAAGACGCGGCACTCCGGCTCACCCTCGCCCCAAAAGAAGGGATGTGGAATGCATCTGATGTTCTCATTCGTCCAGGCCAGCCCAAGTTCGATCTCGTGATCGCGGTACAAGCTCCCAAAGAGGCCCTAAGCGAGCTCATTCCGGGTGATCGTGAATGGATGCAAACCATCCCAAGCATCACCCTTTCGACCGATCCACAGAGTGAGACCTGGGCCTCTCTCGCGGTCCTCTTTGTCACAAAAACAGGTCTCGCGGAAGAATGCGCCCTCTGGCTCCAAGAAACACCAGAGCAGCTCACCACCGACGTCGCCCATAACTTGCTCACGGGGATTATCGCCGGAAGCGAGAGCTTTCGTAGTCCGCGGGTGCAGAGCAGCACGCTCAAGCTTGCGAGCGAGCTCGTTGAACGAGGAGCAGATCGTCAGGCGATTATTCATCGCCTTTGGCGAACCGTACCTGTTCCCGCGCTGAACTTGTGGGGCCGGGCAATGATGCGGCTTGAACCTCATCCATCGCTCCCCATCACCACCACTCTCCTCACGGCACACGACTTTTTGCAAGCGAAGAGTGATCCAAAAGCGATTCCTGCCCTTGGTCTTTATCTCCTCGAACGACTTCCTGAAACAAAGGCGCTTCTTGTGCTCTTTAGCGATGCTCACGGCACACGCGCCCGCCTCTTTGCGCGTCGACCACTCGAGGCGCAGCTCATCGCGGGATGGTTTGGTGGTCATGGCGCGACAGATCAGGCAGAATGGTCTATGTCTCACCCAGATCTTTTAGAAGCCCAACGTGAGATCCTTCTTGTTCTTGAACGAGACCTTCCTCGTCTTTTCCCTTCTCGCTAGCTATGCCTCCTTCTCCGCTCCACCTTCTTTCTGCTGACACGTATCTCGCAATGATTCGTGGGAGCGTTGGAAGTGCGCTGTATCGTCACAACTACGCGCTCGTCGAGGGCAAACGCGAAGATCTTGTACGGAACGGCCAGCGCTCCTGTGCGTTTTACGTGACGCATATCCTTGTGTTCTTTCAGCTTGTGCGCGAACCCCATCTTCGCGTAGAAGGAACGGTACGCGACCTGCTCGCGACCGGCTGGCAACGAACCGATACGCCAAAGATTGGCGATATCGTCGTATGGGAAGAACAGGTATTCGATGGATCCTGGGAAGGTGTTGCCTTCACAAACGAACCTCATCCTCATATCGGCTTCTATCTCTCCGTCACAGAAGCCATCAGCAACAGCCCTCGCGAAGGTGGACCCGCCCGCCACCACCTCACCTTCGGCACCAAAGAAGACGGCTCTCCAAACGTCCAAATACAAGCCTTCTACACCCACCCCACCTTCTTTAACAACTGCTCGGAGCGCTA
>CAYTGF010000011.1:0-2777 GCA_964437285.1 uncultured Gammaproteobacteria bacterium | reverse complement strand
ATAAACCCATGGCGAGCGAAGCGAGCCATAAAAAAATACGCGTAGCTTCCTTATAGAAAACAGGTGACGAACGAAGTGCGTCACCTGAAAATATCTATTGTTGAACCATCATTACCGTTGAAGCGATACCGCTTTCGCGATGAACAAAGCGCTGGTCTGCTTTTGCGAGACGATATTTTTCTATATATCCAATGGTTTCTGGACGAAGAATCGCGGCCTCGAGTTTTGTGATCTGGTCTTTGAGCTTACGATACACCACCCGTTGCGCATCTAATTTTTTTTGTGAAGCCGCTCGTTTTTTCGTGTCTTTTTCCTTCAGCGTCGCTTGACGTAACCGTTCCGCCTCGGTAAACGCCGTTTCATACTGACGACGCAGGCTCGTAAACTGTCGAGTTTTCTCCCCATTCAATACCTGATCCCAGATCCCAATTGCACGACGCACTCGCCCGCTCCCGCCGTTATACGCGGCGACAATGTACTCGTTTATACGCTCTGGATCTTGCGCGAATTGCTCGCGCACCTCAGAAGAAAACTCTGTGAGTAGCACATCGAGATACATCACCTGGGCACGAATCGCCGTTTGATGCGACGTCATCGCTCGTTCAAAATTCCCGTCGAGCACCCCTCCAGAACGCGCGGCAAGCGCCGTATAGGTGCTAGGGATAAACTGTACGAGACCGAGCGCGCCTGCGGATGAGCGAGAATAGTTGTACGCCGCCCCAGGATTCGTTCCCATGATCACAAAAAACCGTTCAAGCGCTCGATCGGTATCTTTTTCGAGGGAAGACTCATCAAGGTGCTCGATTGCGGCAATCGCTTTGACCATCGCTGGATCAATCACATCCACGAGCAATCTATCCGAAAACGCACGGGACTTTACTCCTTCCTCGCGCAATCGTGCATATACCTCTTCTACAAGCGCATCAACATATCGCTCTCCGAGCGCTACGGTCGCCTCTGTATGGAGAGGACGGGAATATGGCGTGTAGACCACTTCATCAATCGTATACACCCCTTTTTTGCCACTTACCGACCGCAACACAGGATACCGGACGGCCACTACCACCGAGCGCCCCTCAGCATCCACCGAGTAATCCGAGTTCACCCCATTTGAAAATCGAACTTTGAGCGCCGGAAACTCCGCTCGATCCGTTGCCGAAAGACGAAGATTCGCCCCATTTTTTTGTACATCAATATACCGAAGATCCTGCGTGTCTGTTCGCCAAATCGCGAGAGTCACATCTCCCCACGCGTCATCACTTGTGACGGTACGGGATGTATTCCCCGTCGCCGCCTTGTCTGCATCGATACGCCGTTGAAGCTCGGTCCTGGCGCGTTCGAGGGCAAGCACGAGAGGATCAGGGGCTCGTTCGGTTGTGGTAGGAATCTCCACGATCTCCGCCTCTGGGCCAAGCACCAACCGCCGTACTTCGGCCTCTGTCGCGCCTGTACTCCCGGTTGCCGGATGAAAAAACCGACCATCCGCCATTTGGAAGATCATGATCGCAGGGGCGGTTGTGGCCTCGGCGGCCACTTCTTGCGCAGAAACACCCAGTGGCACAACAAGCCCACACACTAAACCTCCAACAACCATCCAAGAAATACGCATACCCTCAGCATACCACACCCGCACAAACAGGATAAGGAACTCCTCTTGTTTTTTCACAGCCTCACTTCGTTCGGCTGTGTGATTTTCAACCGCAAGATCAGAAACCGGTCCGGCGTGAAACCGGTCCGGAGTCGACTCCGGACCGCTTTCTGTATAGTAACCCACGGCGAGCGTAGCGAGCCGTAAAAAAAGAAAAGGAAGATTCCTTATTCACCTCAAAAAAACATCCCCAGAACGGGGATTAGGCGGCAAGGATGCGCACCTCGAGCGGACAGAGGAGTGGATCAAACGCCTTGACGAGCACGCGCTGAAACTTCGCTTGATCGATGCCCAGGGTACGGAGCGCCGGTGCGTCGACTGGTCCGGGGACCGCCGGTGTCAAGGCATGCAGCACGAGATGAATATGTACCGTCATGTCTTCGCAATGAACGAACCTTCCCGGGATCGTTCCTCGCGTCGCCGGGTCTACCGTCGCAAACCGGAGCACGATCTCTGCAAGCAGGCGCCCCCCTGTAGCCTTCACGAAGAAGAACAGATCATAGTGACGACGGCGCACGCGCCCCGCATACGGAATGAGCGACTGCGGGAGTCGTAGCACACGAAGCGCTCGATCTCCACCCCATGCAGCGAGATGTGTCTCATCTGCCAGACGGGGATACCGTCTCAGACAGTCTTCTACGGTAAACCATTCCGCCGATTCCATGGCCACCTCTTTTCCCGAGATAGTTCATCAAACAATCTTCCAGAATACAAGAACACTCCGTTGAGCGGAGTGTTCTTGCGAAAGACGCTTACAAGAGCGCTTCCTTGGCAGCCTTAGCGACGCGGAACTTCACGACGGTCTTGGCTGGGATCTTGATTTCAGCACCCGTGGCTGGGTTGCGGCCCGTGCGAGCGGCACGCTTTACCTTGACCAACTTGCCCAATCCTGGAACAACGAATTCGCCGTTCTTTTTGACCTGTGCATAGGCCGTCTTCATGAGAAGATCCATGAAGGCAACGACATCTTTCTTTGTGTAGCCGGACTTAGCGGCGAGTTCAGCCATGAGCTGAGACTTGGTCATTTTGGACATATGTGCGGAAACCCGTGATAAATAAGGGTAAAAGTGGGTTTGCGAAAGAAGTATGCCGAGAATGCACGGCATGCGCAAGTAGTTTTGGCAAGAGT
>CAYTGF010000010.1:33175-45281 GCA_964437285.1 uncultured Gammaproteobacteria bacterium | reverse complement strand
CTGTCCGTTGTGTCATGTGGAGTACGGACAAGACGCGGTGACCTGCATTGATGCGGGACCTATAACGGGCAAGCCCCGGCTGTATCATTGTGCGTGTGGGAGCTGTAAGCGGTCGATGGTGGCGCTTTTGGTGGAATCGACGGGATGGCTTAGTTCGGTGGGGATGTTGACGGAGCTCACGGCCGACGAGGCCCGTACGATTCCGGCTCTTGGCCCCGTTTCTGGCGATCATTGCGTCGCGATCCACGAGATGCTTTTGGGCGATGGCATGGCATTTTTCGAGAAACTCACAAAAAAAGCATAAGAATACCGTGTTTTTTCGGCAAACGAGTCCCCCTTGACAGACCTGTGGTTTTTCTCTAATCTAAGAGCACTTTTGCCCTGATATGTATACGCTATCTGCTACGCCGCGCTCGACGCCGCGCGCCAAAGATGAGCTCAAGAAGCTCCGCATTCCTGCGATCCTCTACGGACAAGGAGTCACCCCTCAAAGCCTTTCCCTGCCAAAGACGGAGTTTTCTCGTGTGCGCGCCGCCGCAGGGTCTTCTAGCTTGGTAGACGTCACGATTGAAGGTGGCGCAACCGTGAAGGCGATTATTAAAGCCGCACAGGTAGATCCACGTACTATGGATGTTATTCACGTTGATTTGCACCAGGTTCGCATGGACCAGGAGCTCACCGTTGAAGTGGCGCTCAAATTCGTGAACGAGGCTCCAGCGGTCAAGATTCTTGGCGGGACACTCATGAAGTCTATCGACTCCGTGACGGTGACCTGTCTTCCTCAGAACTTGCCACACGAACTCGAAATCGACCTCGCGAAGCTTGTCACGTTTGATGACATGATCACGGTCGCATCACTCACGCTTCCAGCAGGGGTCACGATCGAAGGCGACCAAACGCTCATGATCGCAAAGGTATCCGCTCCGCTCACGGAAGATGAGCTCAAGAAATTGGAAGAGTCTGCCGTCGGAGACGTGACAGCCGTCAAGAGTGAGGCGGAAGAAAAGCGTGCTGCCAAGGAAGCAGCCGCGAAGGACGCTGAAGCGAAGTAATTCTCATGAACCATCCTGCACCTTCTCGAAAACGACCGTTGCCGCGCTCCACTTGGATCGCGGTGGCGGTCGTTTGTGTTTTGTTCGTGGTGGGCGTGTGGCTTGCGCATGCCATCGTGAATGGCACGGCACGGACGGGCTCTCCTTCAAACAGCGGCACAACCGTAGATGAACCGGGCGAGTCAGAGGGTGCTCCAAGTTCCACCGCACGCCGGTTGCTTGATGGACAAATAGTCGAATCGAGCGTGCGGGCGCTACGCCCATGGGTATTCACGATCGACAACCAGGGAGACGCACGACCCCAAGAGGGGCTCGAACGAGCTTCCGTAGTGATGGAGGCACCGGTAGAAGGGGGTATTACGCGGCTTCTCGCGATCTTTGATCCAACAACCACATCGACCGGTATTGGGCCAGTTCGGAGCGCTCGCCCGTATTTTGTGGATTGGGCAGAGGGGTATAAGGCGGTGTACGCGCACGTTGGTGGAAGTCCAGAGGCGCTAGATCGTTTGAGCCGTATTCCAAGCACGACCGTTTTGAATATCGACGAAATGGTCAAACCAAATGGATTTTGGCGATCCACGAATCGTCCAGCGCCGCACCACGTTCTTACCTCTGGTGAGCGTTTTCGGGAGTTTATCGGGGGAGTGGCAACCTCAACGGCGCAATTCAGCTCCTGGCGGTACACGCTTGCCCCGGCTCCCACGTCTACCACGGCTGACGTCCCATCATTCCGCGTCCCTTACGGCGGCACCTATTCCGTACGTTGGACCTATGAACCGACAAAAAATGCGTATAAACGGACTATTGCCGGAAAAGCGAATAGCACGCAGCCGCTCTCTTTCACAAATATCATAGTGATAAAAACAGATGCGTCGATTCTTGATTCTGTCGGTCGATTAAAACTTCGAACCGTAGGGAGCGGGGAAGCGGTGATCTATCGAGATGGAAAGAAATTTATTGGCCGTTGGCGCCGTTCTGCGGGTGAGGTCATGAGTTTTGTGGGAACGGATGGCGCAGATGTGGAGCTTCGTGCGGGGTCAAGCTGGATTCAGGTCACGACCGATGATCGCGTATTTGCGGGGCTAGATATCTAGCAGAACAGGCTCGGTGATCTCGAGAAAACGGCTTCGGCCGTTTTCGTCGTCTAAAGTACGAATAGAAGCACGAGGAAACAGCGCTTGCGCTGCTTCTTTTAGAGTGTGTGCTTGCGGCGCATCATATTCAAACCAGGCGGTACAGAGAAGGGATGGGTGCTGCGCAAGAAACCGTTTGAGTTGACGAAGGCAGCGCAGGATAAGCGCATTCCCATGATCTTTTGCGTACAGGGCGCGCGCTGGTTCAAAAGCGGTGACGCTTCGGTCGAGGCGTTCTCGGTCTTCTTCTGGTAGGTAGGGAAGATTTGCGACAAGAAAGAGTTGTTTGGGGCCGCGCTCTTGGATGAGCGCCTGGAGAGATCGAGAGAATAGCGAAGTGTGGAGAAAGGTGAGGGCCGGTGCTTCTGCGCCAAGGATACGCTGTGCGTTTATGCGGGCAACCTTTAGCGCTCGTTTACTTGCATCGGTCGCGACAATGGCGCTCGCGGTTCTTGCCGCGGCTAAGCTGACAGCGATACATCCTGAACCGGTCCCGATATCCACCGCGAGCACCCCATTCTCTGAAGGGTTCCATGCACGGAGCACGTGATGGACGAGCTCTTCCGTTTCTGGTCGAGGAATGAGTGTTGATCGTGTCACGAGAAACTGGTGTTGTAAAAAAGGAGCAGAACCCAAAAGCGAGGCAAGCGGCTCTTGATTCCGTACGCGCTGAAGAAGGCGCGGGAGTTCTCGTACGAGTTTTGTGGGCAGAGTCGCGTGAATCTCGCTCAGGAGATGCGCTTCTGTCCAGGTAAGGCGGTGGGCGAGGAGGGCGCGGGCCATCTGTCGCGCGGGGGCGGCTGGAAGCGTGTTGCTTGCAGCATCGGTGAGGAGGGTGAGCGCTTCATGAATCTGCATAGCTCTACGGTAAAACAGGGGGCGCGTTCTCGCAAACGAGTCGAGCGAAGCGAGACTCGAGAGAAAATACCTCCCTGATCCTTGCTCTTGCAACCCAAACGGAGATTCGGTATAGTCTCGACGCCTAGAACGGTTCTTGTTTGGGCATTTAGCTCAGTTGGTTAGAGCGTTCGATTCACATTCGAAAGGTCGGAGGTTCGAATCCTCCAATGCCCACCATCCAAAATCCCGACCCACGTCGGGATTTTGCGTGAAAAAGAAGGGATTGTATCGACTGAGCGCCTATTCTGCTATCATGAGGTGTATGCGTCCGGGTCTTCGTCGTACTTTTGAACAGTATCAGCGATTAATACAAGATGAGCAGCATGCTTCGACGGATGAACGTCGGGCTGAGTTAAAAACGGTCAAAGAGTACCATTTGCAAGCGATCGAGCAGGAGGACCGGATTCCGCGACCGGTGCAAGACGAGGTGTATGAGCTACAGCGCGGAAAGCACCTGCTCATGGAATGGCTGCGCGCTCAGCATGAGCGTATTCGTCGTGGTGAGGGGATGGAGCGTTTGCCGGGAGCGGTTTCCGTGCGGGAAACAGAGGGGCGATTTGAAGTACCGTGGGAAGGAAAGAGCTACGCACTCACACTCGGGCAGTTGATTGCAGATCTGGAGTGGGGCAAGCAGTATTGGCTCGATCCGGCCACGGTTTCGTCGACCGCCCAAAAACGATACACGCTTGAAGTGGCTCGTAGACAACTAGAGCGGTTGCGTGATAAGCAGGTTGAGCTTCATGAGTCGGCGAATCCGCACATCCACGCCGACTATAAGCTCGCATTTCATGGGGTGAACACGAATCGTCACTTAGAGGTACCCGGTATTATCGCGGAGCATTTAGCGTACGCTTTTTTTAAACAGCTTGAAGTTGATGGAGGAACGGAATACAAGGTTGAGAAGGCCGATCCATACCATGACGCCTATCAAAAGATCGATTTACTCTTTCGTATTCCACACTGGGTACGTGGAGCAAGTATTTTCGGCGACGAGCCCATCAAAGGAAAGCCGATTCGTGGGGTGCAACTCAGCATCGGAGGAAAGGGTGCTTATCGCAAAAAACGGGGTCACTTGCGTGACGCGCGTCTTCGCCTTGATGAGCCGATCGATGACGTGATGCTTGTATTTATTGATTCGGAGATGGTCTCTCGCGTGTACCAGGCCTGGGTAAGCGATGGTCGTCCACCGGGAGGGCCTATCCGCTATCTCACCAATCAAGACACGGAGCAGCTGGTTGAGGGGTGTTTGGCCGACTTAGTGAGCGATCAAGAGCTGGGGCGTTTAAAAAGTCAGGCTCGTACCGATTTTACCAGGGCTTTGGCGGCGCCAAACAAGAGGGGTTCCGAAGAGCAGAAGCAGGCTCAGCTTCGTGAGGCCTGGGTCACAAAGATACTGCATCTCCTTCAGGATGCACAGGATTTGGCTCGGTTAAAGATGCGTGAGTTGCGTGATGAAGAGGCTTTTCGTCGCCATCAGCATCATATTGAGACTTGTTTGGAGACGCTGCGACGGGTTCTGGCTCGTCAGACAGAGATACGGCAGTATTTTGTGGGCGTCGATGAACAAAAAAGAATCGATGGCCTTTTTCCCAAGGCAAGCACAGCCGTTCGTGCGCTAGAGCAGCAACAGATTTTTATGGAGCGAGTGGTAGAGGAGTGCGATCGGGTGCGTCCACAGCTCGCGTCCTCAGCACCGGACATTCTTAAGCTCTTAAGTCATGTCTCTCGAGAAGCTCTGACCTCCTACCTTTATCAGGAACCGACAAAAGAGCGACAGATAGCCGTACGAGGCACAGTACTCATCGATCTCGCGAGGCAGGTACAGGCGCTCGTGCCATCTGGATTGCAGGCGCTGAATCTCAAGGATGCGGAGCGAGTAGCCGTGTGTGTTGAGCGTCTCACACGATGCTTGTTATGGAGTCGATTTTTGCGCACGCAACGGGCAGAAGCTCTTGAGTGTTTGGTGCAGGAGCTCGAAATAGACGAGTCATCCCCCTGATATTCGTTCAGACGAACTTCTGGTATCCTAGAGGCATGTCATTGTCCTTTGCCGAGCAGCCGGGTGTGGTATTTGGGGTTGCGGCGGTCCTTTCCTGGCTCGCACATCGTTTGCGTGTGCCGCACGTGATTTTTCTTTTGCTGGCTGGTGCGGTGCTGGGCGTGGATGGTATCGGCTGGTGGCGTGATGCGGGGGCGTTTGAGGCATTTTCTCATATTGGTATTGCGGCACTCCTCTTTTTAGTGGGTTTGGAGCTGTCTCCTGCTTTTTTCCGTGAAGTCGGTTGGCGACCTGTGCGACTCCTTGCCCAGCAGCTTCTGTGTTTGGGGGTGTTAGGAGGTCTCTGGGTCTCCGGGTTCACCTCTGATATACGGCTGCTTGTGCTTGTTGGGGTGCTCTTCACCTTTAACAGCACCATGCTTGCGCTGAAAACACTGGGAGAACGGCAGGAGCTTGGGAAAACGCACGGTCGACTGGTGACCTCCATCCTTATTTTGCAGGACGTGGTCGCGAGTACCGTCTTGGTGGGGGTGACGATGCTTGCTGCCTTTGTGACGGGTCAAGAATGGACTTCGGTGGCAGGATGGTATCTGCTCAAGCTTCTGGCTTTTGGGTGTCTTGCCTGGCTTTTTGCCGAGTACGCCCTTTCACGCGTATGGAGAAGTGTGGCAAAGCAACACGACGTGTTTATTTTGGCGGGGTTTGCCTATCCGTTGGTGATCGGGGTGCTCTTTTCCTTCGTTGGACTTTCTGCAGAACTTGGAGCGCTGGTTGCGGGCATCTCGCTTTCTCGATCAACCTTCCGTTTTGAGCTCCTGACCCGCATGAAGCCTTTGCGAGAGATTTTTCTCGCCCCCTTTTTTCTTGCAGCGGGTGCCTCGTGGATGTGGCGGTCGTTGCCGGATGTGGGATTTCAGGTCTTGTTTGGATGGATAATCGTGGGAGGGATTGGTCCCCTCTTTCTCTTTTGGCGTGCGCGTGGGAGTGAGTATTCCCGGCAAACGGCGTTTTTGGTGGCAAGTTCACTCTCGCACGGAAGTGAGTTCGTCTTCCTTGTTCTCGCCCTTCTGAGTCCTGTGATGGCGATTCCGCCATTCCTGCAAACGGCATTGATTTCTGTCGTAATTCTTTCGCTCGTTTCCGGATCAGTGATGATGCAGTGGGCGCCGAAGGGTATCGCGCTCCTTCGTCGTTACTGGCCGGAGCGAGCTCCGGCGCAGGCGCAAAAGCCGGCGTCTGCGGAGCTTGTCTTGTTCGGATGTCATCGTGTAGGGAGCGACTTTTTACCCGTTCTCAAAAGACTCAAGCGCCCTTTTGTGGTGGTCGATATGGACCCGCAGGTGATTCAGGATTTAACCGAGCATCGTATTAACGCCTGGTTTGGAGATTTAGCAAATCGGGAGCTTTTGGAAGAGCTGCATGTTGAGCGGGCAAAGTTACTGGTTTCAACCGTTCATGATCGAGAGGCACAAATCTCGCTTTTGCGATATCTTAGAAAACATCACGCAAAACCACTCGTGATTATGGTGGCGCATGAAATCGAAGAAGCGCTGGAGCTCTACAAGCACGGAGCCAGCTACGTGATTCTGCCGCACTTTTTGGGAGGAAACTATGCGTCTCAGCTCATTGACGTGCATGGCTATAGTGACCCAGAGCCATTTGAGGTGGAGCGCTTGCGACATGTGGAACATCTGAAGAGGCGAGGGAAGACGGGGATTTTTCTTCCATTTACTCCGTAAAAGAGGGGCGCTTGCTCGTTCGTGGGCTGGACGGTACACTCGTGAAGATCTTTGGTATGGCCCGTCTCATTTCTATCGTGAATCAGAAAGGCGGCGTCGGAAAAACGACGACCGCGATCAACCTTGGCGCCTACCTGGCGGAAATGGGGAAATTTGTATTACTCGTCGATCTTGATCCTCAGGCAAATGCGACATCCGGCCTGGGAGTTGACCATCGCTCGCTTGAGCGAGGGGTGTATCAGTCTATTTTGTCGCAGGCAAGCATGCGAGATGTGGTTCTTGAAACGGGACATGAGCTTTTACGTGTCGCGCCCTCAACGGCAGATCTTGCGGGACTCAACATCGAGCTGGTAGACATGGAGCGTCGCGAGTTTCGGCTACGTGAAGCACTCATGGAAGTCAGAAACGACTATGATTTTATTTTGATCGACTGTCCGCCAACCCTTGGCTTAATCACCTTGAACGGTCTTGTTGCTGGCGATGAAATTTTGATTCCGGTTCAAGCGGAATACTACGCGCTTGAAGGGCTTGGGCAGTTACTTGAAACCGTCAAACTCGTGAAAGAGGGGTTACGTCCTGACCTTGGGGTGTTGGGAGCCGTGATTACCATGTATGATGGTCGCACCAAGCTTTCTGATGACGTGCTGCAGGAGCTGTATAAGTATTTCCCGAGCACGATTTTTCAATCTGTTATTCCGAGAAATGTGCGTTTAGCAGAAGCGCCATCCTTCGGTCGAACAATCGCTCAGTTCGATCCGGGATCAAAGGGGGCGAAGGCGTATGAGCGATTAGCGCAAGAGATTCTTGAACGTGAACTCGATGGTCTCACCATTCGTGCATTATGATCATGAGCAAACAGTCGGGGTTAGGACGGGGACTGGGAGCGCTTATTCCCGCAAAGCAGCCAACGCCTGCGGCGGGCGATTCGGCGTCCGTTCCTTCAAGCTTACAACCGGCGCCAGTGTTGCCACCACTCCCTGTGAAAACCGTGGTTGGGGGGCCGCCACCAAAGGCACGAACCCTAGGATCAGCTCTCACGAGCCCGATGCCTCCAGAAAGTCGTGCGGCCGCAACGGATATCCCGATTCAATCAATTGCGACAAACCCACACCAGCCCCGACGTCATTTCGATCATACAATGATGGATGATCTGATGGCGAGCGTGAAAACGCACGGCATTCTTCAGCCAATTCTTGTCGCGCGTTTGCCCAGCGGGACATTTCGCTTGATTGCGGGAGAACGTCGTCTGCGTGCCGCAACGCTCGCGGGTCTTCCGGTCATTCCGGCGGTCATTCGTGAGGCTTCAGAGCAGGAGCAGCTCGAGCTTGCTCTTATTGAGAACATCCAACGGCAAGATTTGAATCCGATGGAAGAAGCGCAGGCCTATGATGAGCTGCACCGGGTGTTTGGACTGACCCAGGAAGACATCGCCAAGAAAGTAGGAAAGAGTCGTTCGCAAATTTCCAACACGCTTCGATTGCTTCAACTCCCAGAGATTGTGCAGCAGGCGCTGATGGATGGAAGATTATCATTTTCTCACGCTCGTACGCTTCTTTCCATCGAGTCTGATTCGGAACGTGCGCAGCTTTTTGAGGCGATGATCGCGGGTCGATATTCCGTTCGACAATCGGAAGAGGAAGTCCAGGCACGTCGCTCGCGCCCACGTCGTCAGACGGACCCAAACGTTCGTGCTGCAGAAGAACATATCCGCACACACCTCCAATGCAAAGTCAAAATTCATCGCCAAGACAAGGGCGATGGCGAAATTCGCCTCCGCTTTTACTCCGATGAAGAACTCCAAGCTATTTTGGACAAAATTCGTCCATAATCTTCTTTGTTTTTTCAAAAGACGAGCTTCGCTCGCCTTTTGCGTATCCACGCAGCTAAGGAATCTCTTTTCTTTTTTTTGAGAGACTCACTTCGTTCGTCTCTCATTTATCGAGACACCCAAGGAATCTCCTCCTTTTTTCAAGAGACGAGCGAAGCTCGTCTCTTGTTTATCGAGGCGCCCAAGGACTCTTCTTGTTTTTTCGTCGCGGTCACTTCGCTCGTCTCTCGCGGATCGACCCATGTATAGCCTGGCGTGGCCATAAACCCATGGCGAGCGAAGCGAGCCATAAAAAATAAGCATAAATTCCTTATTCTGAGCTAAAAATAAAGAACCCCGTGCTAGGAAGCGCGGGATTCTTTGGTTGGGATGATGTCTTGAATCCAAGAACGGAGTCCGCTGCGTGAGTACTGTCGGATTTTTTGGCGAGCATGGCGTGTTTTTGCGGTTTCAAGCCAGTCGCTATTTGGTTTCTTCCGTGATTTATCGACGAAGATCTCGACCATATCGCCATTCTTTAGGGGGGTATCAAGCTTCGTGTGCTCTTCGTTCACTTTCGCGGCAATCGCGGTATTTCCGATATCGGTGTGAATCGCATACGCGAAGTCAATACAGGTACTGTCTTCTGGCAAATCGATCACATCGCCTTTTGGGGTGAAGAGGAAGATCCGGTCACGAAAGACGTCGATTTTGAGTTCTTCCAGAGAGCGCAGATAGTCTTTTTTATCAGCCAGTTCTTGCTGAATGTTCGCGAGATCCTGCACCCAGGCGGGCACGGTTTTTGACTGCTTCTTCAACTTTTTTTCATCATACGACCAGTGTGCGGCGATCCCATACTCGTTCGCTTCATGCATTTCACGGGTACGTATCTGAAATTCGACGATCTGGCCTTCATCGCAAAACACGGTGGTGTGGAGCGATCGGTAGCCGTTAGGCTTTGGCTGAGCAATGTAGTCTTTAATGCGACCCTTGAGCGGCGTCCAGGTGCTATGAATTGCGCCGAGAACGGCATAGCAATCACCCACGGAGCGCACAATCACGCGGATCGCGATAATGTCGTAGATACGGTTGATATTCCGTTCGTTTTTGAGGAGCTTCTTGTAGAGCGAATAGAGATGTTTTGCTCGTCCTTGCACGGCCGCATCATGAACACCCATGTCTTTTACGATTTGGCGCGTCGTATCCATGATATTTTCCAGATACGCCTCTTTAGCGGTCGCGGTGGTGCGGGCGAGGCCGCTCACCCAGTCGTATTCTTTTGGAAAAACGTACTTAAATGCGGCATCTTCCAGTCGACCCTTCATGTCACCCATCCCTAATCGGTTGGCGATGGGTGCGTAGATTTCAAGAGATTCAAGCGCAATACGGTACTGTTTTTGCGGTGGAACGTGATGCAAGGTTTCAAGGTTGTGCAATCGATCGGCAAACTTGATAAACACGACGCGCACATCTGCCGCCATTGCGAGAAACATTTTACGAAGGTTCTCGATATACCGCTCCATTCCGCGGTATTTAATCTTGCCGAGTTTTGTGATCCCTCCCACCATAGAGGCGATATCCGGACCGAAAGCCTGCTCGATATCTTCGATGGTACGCGTCGTGTCTTCCGGAACATCATGCAAGAGCGTGGCAGCGATAATAGACTCATCTAGGTGCATCTCGGCAAGCGTGTAGGCCGCGGCAAGGGGGTGGATAATGTATGGTTCACCGCTCGATCGTTGTTGACCTCGGTGCGCTTCATCCGCGAACGCATAGGCACGTCGGACAAGGTCAATATTCGCCTGAGGGTGCAGACGTTGAAGTAAGGCGCACAGGTCATCGATGGAGTGCATATAATTGTTGTAGCAAGAAATCTAAAATACACGCAAGTCTTGGCTGGAGAAAGCTCTTCTTGTTGCGAGGCCGGCGCTTGATTGCTAGGCTCCTCTCGTGATCATCGGTATTCTTCTTGGGGTGCTACTTCTTGCCGTTATTGGTGGAGCTATTTTTCTGCACCAAGGCGGGATTTTTATCTGTGAAGACACCTCTATGATGAAAATCGCGCTCGGAGGGTTTTTTACCCTCTACGCCGTCACCGCCATCGGCTTAAAGCTTTTTTTACCCCCAGTTCCTGCTACTCAGGTAGATATCCGCTCCGTCACCGGATTCTGGTCAGAAGCCTACGCAGGCCTAGAAGCTCCCCTTAGCATCCCAGAACCCCTCATCAGCCTCTTCCGAAGACCTGGCCAACTCTAACAAAAATCCTCACGCTTTACGTGAGGATTTTTTTGTTGTTCGTTCTGAAGAGCTTGTTGCTTGCGGCCATTCGCAGCTTGCGCCAGCTTCGTGTCCCGGAAGTTCTACTTCTTTTAAGTAGGTTTCAAGGGAGGCTTCGCAGCGTTTATCCGTGAGGGCGTCGAGCTCTGCGGCAGTGAACCGTTTGAGCTGTTGAGGACCGAGCTCTGCGGCGACATCTTGCTTTGCTCGATGCCAGGCCCATTCTTCCGTAAAGGCGAGCCAAGCGTGCTGCCAAAGTTCGTCTTCTACCTGCTTTGCTTCTGCAGCGGCTTGGTCCTGGGAAAGTCCGATCGTTCGTTCGATACGCTCCGCAAGAAGAGGGAGGGAAATGGGCTCAAGACCTTGTTCGCGACGCAGCGCGTCTTCGATAAAATAGCGCGTGAGCAGCGCACGATAGACATCTCGTACGTCCTCAAGGGGAAGGGTGAGCGTGACGATAGGTTGCATACAGGGTGTTGTAGCAGGGGTGAAGCCGAAAATCAAGGTTTTGGAACGCGCACGGTATAGCACTGTTTTCCGGCATCATGGGACCAAAAATCGGGAAATTCCTCAGGGTAAACCCCAGGTCGTACGACAGAAGCATGCTGACTTCGTATAGATGTTTCAAAGCTCTCACAGAGCTCGTAGGTGTCTGGGCCGAGCGATCGGTATTCCGGCAGGGCCGCCATAGGGAGTTCGCGCGGGAACATGCCTGTCGTTTGGAGGGCTTCTATGTAGGCTTCCGTGCTCGTGGGAATACGACGCTGCGTGACGTAGATATTTTGTATCGCACTACTCGCTTGGGAAAGGCGTGTGCTGCGATCTTGGTCGCGGTGTTCACGGCGTGCGGCGAGGGGGTTTCCTCCAAGAGCGAGGCCACACACGAGGGTCACGAGTCCCACGACACCGAGCGCGCTGGCGATGCGTTGATCACGGTTCATAGTGGGTGGAAGTTAGGCGGTCTTTTTCCGTGAAGCTTCTGTTTTGAGTTCTTGACGAGCGATCCATCCCGTAGCCGCACAAACAAGCAGGACCGCGAGGACTTTAAGCAAGAATCGTGCCGTTGCTTCTCCGCTTAGCCCTGCGTAGATCGTGACCATGAGGGTGATTGCGGCCGCGCAAGAAGCGATAAACACGCCCAGATACAGAACCCCTTGCTTGGTGGGATTCTGTGGGGCATCCGCTCGATCTGCCTCGTC
>CAYTGF010000010.1:2372-33165 GCA_964437285.1 uncultured Gammaproteobacteria bacterium | reverse complement strand
GCGGATGGAGGAGCTCACCAGCAAGAAAAGAGGAAGTGAGACAATTAACATGGAGAGACCCGTGCGAATGAGTGAACGCGCGGAGTCGACTCGGTAAGAATCCGTGATGAGCGGATCAGGAAGCCACGTGTTTAAGTACTGGAACCACAAGATTAAAAATGCCATCGCGCTGACGACATACGAGATGGTTTGCATGAGATAGAGATAGCCCTCTTTTGCAAAACGAACGGGAGCTCGTACCGGAATCGCGACCGGTTGTGACGTATCCACAAAGAGCCCCAGAGCCTGTTCCACTTCGTCTTTTTGCCAGCCGCCTTGATGGAGCAAGGCGCGGATCGCTTCACGTGAGAGACCTTGCTTAAGGGCATGAGCGGTTGCCTCGCGGAGATCTTTTTGCATATACCTCTACCATCCCATGATGGGGGAGAAGCGTCAACGTGTATTATGCTTGCAAGATTTGTCGAATCTCGGAAAATCCAAGAGAGGTTTTAGCGGAACAGAAGATCACTTGCTCGTGTTCTTCGAGTTGTGCGCAAATCGATCTCTCTTGCGCAACGCGTTCTTTTTGATTCAGCTTGTCGGCTTTATTCGCGAGCACGCTAAACGGAACACCTTCTGCACGTAAAAACGCGAGCATTTCTTCATCGAGCGAGGTGATTCCGACCGTGCTATCAATCAGGACGAATACTCGGGTGAGAGGGTCGAGCGCAGTGATAGTTTCATGGATGCGTTCTTCAAGCGTCTGTCGGAGCTGTTTTGCGTGTTTTGCATACCCATAGCCAGGAAGGTCTACGAGGAGCTGATGAGGGCCGATCGAAAACCCGTTAATGGTTTGAGTGCGCCCAGGGGTGCCGGAAACGCGACTAATCGCCGAGTGCGTGAGGGTGTTCACAAAGCTTGATTTGCCGACATTTGATCTTCCGACGCACACAAATACACGATCATACCCAGAAGGGAGATCGTTCACGGAGGCAAATGCACCAAGAAACACGGGAGACATGCGGGTAGTCAACCAGAAAAACGGTCATCTGAAAAGAGCTCTTGCCGAGATATTTGCCGAAGGCCTATGCTGGCTACCTATGTCACGTACCCCTTCTGAACTCGCCCAGGCTTCGCTTGCCCTTCACGCGAACGCTCGTGGAAAGATCGCGATGGAGCTCAAAACACCGATAGAATCGCTCGATGATCTTACCTTGGTCTACTCGCCGGGTGTTGGGGCGGTGTCGCGGCGTATTGCCGAGGCCCCTGAAGAAGTGGATCTCTATACATGGCGAAAAAATACGGTCGCGATCGTCTCTGACGGATCGGCCGTCTTGGGATTTGGGAATATTGGTCCGAGAGCCGCGCTTCCTGTAATGGAGGGCAAGGCCGCGATTTTTAAGCGTTTCGCAAATATCGACGCGGTGCCACTGGTGCTTAATACCCAAGATCCAGAGAAGTTGATCGAGATCATCGCCTCGCTAGAGCTCTCCTTTGGGGCGATTCAGCTCGAAGATATTTCTGCGCCTCGATGCTTTGCGATTGAGCGTACGTTGCAAGAGCGGCTCTCTATCCCTGTGATGCATGATGATCAGCACGGAACCGCGATCGTGCTGCTCGCAGGGCTCCTGAATGCCCTCCGTGTGGTTGGGAAATCTATGGAGTCTATTCGCGTCGTCATGAACGGCGCGGGAGCGGCAGGGGTGGCGATTGCAAAACTCTTGCGCGTGGCAGGTTTGACACAGTTTGTCGCGCTTGACCGTCAAGGAGTGATCGTTGGTTCTCGCACGGATCTCACCGAGGAAAAGCGCTGGTTGGCGGACATGGCGACGTTTGGCGAGGGAGGGCAGGGACTTGCGGAGGTCGTTGCTGGATCAGATGTGCTGATCGGGGTAAGCGCGGCGGGAGCCTTCTCCGCGGAACTTGTGCGCACCATGAATCCGGGCGCGGTAGTATTTGCGCTCGCAAACCCCGTTCCGGAACTCACGCCAGAACAGGCAAAAGAGGGGGGCGTAGCTGTGCTCGCAACCGGGAGGAGTGACTATCCAAATCAGGTGAACAACGCCCTGTGCTATCCGGGGCTCTTCCGTGGCATGCTAGATCTTGGAGTCGTGAAAGTGACGGATGAGATTAAGCTCGCAGCGGCACGCGCGATTGCCGATTTTATCAAAGAACCAATGGCGGACCATATCGTTCCAACGATGTTTGAAAAAGGGTTACATGAAGGGGTCGCGGCGTGCGTCCAATCTTCATAATTTTGCAAAAAGGCCCACGTCAGCGTGACGGGGCAGAGTACCGATCGAAAACCTCGTGGAGCAAGAGATGGATCTTGAGTCCATCGACCAGGCTCCCGCGCTTGATCCCGGTGTCGGGGTCTTCCCGAAGAGCAGGGGCGGTCACCAGATGGTTGGCGGCCTGCCACCGAGTGAGTTGGCGCGCTTGGACGGTCGTGGGAACTGTGTACAGCTGCCGATCATCGATGATGATGAATCGACAGGCGCTATCGATGAGGCTCATCAGGTCCGGGGCGGGATCAGGGCTACGGAGCTTTCGTGCAAATTGCGACGCGGCGACAATGGCGCAGACGGTTCGCTCGGTCGGGGTCCCAGACGCGATTCGATGGAGTAAGCCCGTGAATTCAAGCTCACCGATCACGTCTTCACGGAGCGCCCGCAATGTCAGCTCTTCGTCGGAAGAGATGCCGGGCTCGTCGCTATCGATCTTGATCGCGAACGTGGGTTTGGGCGGTGGCACCGTCTTTTGGCGTGGCGGACGAAATACAGCGAGCGGATCAGCCATCAGCGGATCAGTCATCATGGGATCCTCACGAGTGGGGAGCTCCGGACAGAACGCCTATCGTTCGCCGGAGCACCAAGCATAGGATGTGCGTAATGAGTTGTGAAGAGAGGATCTTGGGGAAAAATACTTGTATTTTATCGGTTCATCACGGAGACTGTGGATAATGCTTTTTATGCGATATCAGTGGCGATCTCAAGAACTTGTTCCATCTGACGGTTTATCGACGCTTCAGACGCGTTCACCCCTCACTCGTCAGATTTTATGGAATCGAGGGATACACACCGTTGAAGAAGCAGAGGCATTTCTGCGCCCCGTCTGGGAAGCGGGGTTACACGATCCACTCCAGTTTCGACATCTTGCGCCCGCAGCCGACCGGATTTTTACCGCTTTAGCGAATGGGGAGCGTATTACCGTTCATGGAGATTATGATGCAGATGGTGTCACGGGCTCTACTTTATTAATCACTGTATTACGTGAGCTTGAGCACCGTTCGACAGGCCGATCGCTTGATACTACGTGTGTGGATTTTTATATTCCACATCGTGACGCAGAAGGGTATGGGCTCCATCGTGCAACCGTGGATAGACTGAAAGAGCGTGGGACGAAGCTGATTATCACCGTCGATTGCGGTATTGCGTGCGTCGACGAGATTGCAGCGGCTCGGGCGTCGGGGATCGAGGTGATCGTGGTTGATCACCATCAGTTTGGTCAAACCCTGCCCGATGCCTGGCTCATTCATCCGGGACTTCCGGAAGAGACGTATCCTTTTAAGAAGTTGGCCGCCGTGGGAGTGGCGTTTAAGTTTGCTAGTGCGCTGCTCACAAAAGCCCGTGAACGAGGGATGGCTCTCGCGGAGGGATGGGAAAAATGGCTTCTAGACCTCGTCGCCATCGCGACCATAACGGACATGGTCGGATTAGTCGGTGAGAATCGCCTTCTTGAACGATACGGCCTTCTTGTGTTGCGAAAAACCAAGCGCCCTGGATTTCTCGCGCTGTTCGAGGCGGCAAAAATCGACCAGAAAGCCATTGATGCAGAATCTGTCGGATTCGCCATTGGACCACGCTTGAATGCCGCTGGGCGCATGGATCACGCGAGTCTCGCGTTGCGCCTGCTCTTAGCAGAATCTCTCGAGGAAGCGCGAGTACTCGCAGGGGAACTCGAACGTTGCAATCGATCTCGTCAAGAAGCGACGCGTAGCATGATGACGGTCGCAGAAGCGCTTGTCACGCAAGAATCCATGATGGATTGGCCGATGCAGGTGGTGTGGCACGAAGACTGGTCGCCCTCGCTTGTGGGGCTTGTGGCAGGGCGCTTAATGGAGCGTTCTGGACGTCCCGTGATTGCGATTGGGAAACATGGGAATACCTGGATTGGTTCCGGTCGCTCGCCCGCCTGTTTTGACGTCACAGAAGCGATGCGTACCGCAGGCGAAGGGATTCTCACTCGTGTGGGTGGGCACGTTCAGGCGTGTGGATTTGCGCTAGAAGATCCCGAGAAGCTTCCATTGTTGCGAGAGCGGCTTCTTGCGCATGCGGAACACGTCCTCAAAGGAGTGCGCTTAGAACCAGAGCTCAAGATCGATGCGGAAGTTCCGCTTTCTGCCTTGAATTGGGGGCTGTGGGAAGATTTGGTCGAGTGCGAACCATTCGGTCAGGAAAACCCTCGGCCGGTGTTCGTCGTTCGTGACGCGTTTATCGCGAAATCAGATAAAATCAGCGACGGAAGACACCTTCGCCTCACCATTGTCGACGAGAGTGGAAAAACGATGAAGTGCATGGCGTTTAGTTATCCACCTGATGCATGGGTTCCAGCCCAGGGCGAACGCGCGCACATCGCCCTCACGCTGAACGTGAACGAATGGAACGGGACGCGCACGATCGAGGGACGTATCGTCGACCTAGCTCCTCAGGAGGTGTTGGTGTAGTATGCAGCCCATGTCTCTCTCTTTACGTGTTCGTACCGATGGCGGTTCTCGCGGAAATCCTGGGCCATCAGGCATTGGCGTGGTGATTGAGGACGCGAATACCGGCGAAACCCGGGAAGAACACCATCGCTATCTCGGCGTGACCACGAATAACCAAGCAGAATACCAGGCCGTCATTCTCGCGCTCGAACGATGTGTTGTGCTTGGAGCCACGTCCGTTGAAGTATTGGCAGATAGCGAGCTCTTAATTCGCCAAGCAAAGGGCGAATACCGCGTCAAAAACCCAGACCTACAACTCCGCTTTCAAGAGCTTCGCGCTCTCGTCGCAAAGATCGGCCACGTCACCTTTAAACACGTCTACCGTGAAGCTAACAAACGAGCCGACGCCCTCGCTAACCTCGCCATGGATTCAAAAGGGAGCTCGGTGTAAAAAAGTATGATCCATGTTATACTCTCCAACGAGTACTATGGGTCTTTTTTCTTCCTCAGATGCAACTGGGTTCGTCGGCATTGATATCGGCTACGGCGGTATCAAGCTTGTCGAACTTAAAATGGAAAAGCAGCGATTGCGGCTTGTGACGTATGCGTATGTGAATATGGCGGCGGAGACGCTTGACCAGTCGCTCTTGCAAGATACGCAGGGGACGGGAGATTTATTGAAAAAAATGTTGGAAAAGGCGCGGGTGCAAACAAAAAAGGCGATTGTGGCTTTGCCTATTTCTGGGACGTTTTCTTCTATTTTGCACGTTCCAACAACCGAGGAAAAAGCGGTGAAAGAGGCGGTGCAGGCGCAGGCAAAAAAACTCATCCCGCTTCCGCTTGATGAAGTTGCACTTGATACCGTGGTGATTGATAAGACGGCAAAAACAGACCAAGAACGCGCTTCAACGCGCGTCCTCATGACGGCAGCACCAAAATCCCTCGTCACAAAATATACCGAAATCTGCAAACGCGCAGGACTCGAGTTGCGCTTTTTGGAGACGGAAGCCTTCGCAGAAATCCGTTCTCTTGTCGGAAAAGATCGCGCCACCATTATGATTGTGGACATAGGAACGCTTCGTACAAACGTCATTATTGTTGAGCAAGGAATCCCGTTTGTCACACGTTCGATCGCGAGCGGTGGTTCCGCGATGACGCAGATTATTGCAAAAACGCTCGGGGTTCCGGTTGAGCAGGCAGAAACCATCAAGCGCGATATCGCGGGACTTCAAAAACTCACGTCATCCACAGAGATCGAACCCGTGCTTGGTGTACTCGCAAAGCCGATTTTGGATGAAATTAAATATGCGATGTCGCTCTACGCGTCACAAGCAAACGGGAATGAGGCAAAATCCGTCGACAAGGTGATTATCACAGGAGGGGCATCGCTTTTGCCGCGCTTTCCAGAGTATTTAACCCAGCAGTTAGGGGTGAATACGTATCTTGGTAACCCTTGGGCGCGCATCGTGTATCCGCCAGAGCTCAAGCCCGTGGTGCAAGAGCTTGGTCCGCGATTTGCGGTGGTGATCGGTTGCGCTATGCACGACCTTGGTCGTTAACTATGTCTGCTGCTCGCTGGGCGTTGATGCTCGCTCAGGCCGCGTATGAACGGGGCTGGTTAACTAGCTCTGCGCAGAAAAGAGCAGGGCTATTAGGAGAAGCAGGATTACATCCGGAGCAAGCGTTGATCGGCACGGGTCTTCTGTCCGCCGAGCAATACGCGACGCTTGTTGAGCAGTTGTGGCAGATCAAGCTTGAGCGCTTAGACATTGATGCTTATACCCTAAAAAATCGCGAACAGAGCGCAGCAGGAGTGTTTGAAGCAGAAAATGAAGCGGGTGAGCGAGTGGTGTTCCGGGTCGATGCCTGGGCGCACCCTTCTGTGCACGTGAGCAAAACGCCCGTGCGTCACATCTTTTTGTCTGATGTGCTTCGATGGCTCCGTGAGCCGGGGGTGGTGGAGCTCTCGACGAGCGAATGGCTTGAAGCGTGGAACGAAGTCGGTGGAACCGAGCTTCATCTTGGGGTAGAGCATGGACGAGGAGTGATACAATCCGGCATGGAACAGCGATCCCTTGATGACGGGTGTATCAAGTCGGAAGAGGTGCCAGCCCTACAGACATGGTTTGAAGTAGGGTTTGGATCTCGCGATTGGGAGGCGATCCGCGAGCCTGGCATTGAGAGCGACTGGCTTGAGCTGGTCGCGAAGCATGCACAGCATCCGCTCGCGGGTAAGCAGGCATGGGAAGGATTTCTCCGTGCGCCAAAAGGGGTGTTGTATGTAGTGGAGCCTGACGCGTGGCTTCGGCGAAAGATCGCGGCTTTTGAGCAAGTGATCCATGATCAGATGCTTTTTCAGCAACACAAAACCTGCCATGCATCACCTGCGACGACTCAGGACCAAGAGCGGTTTTTTCATGGAGCGCTTGCAGGAGCTTCGCTCTGCTGGGTGGATGAAACGGGGTCATCGTTTGGGTGTGTGCGACAGTTAGCGGGGGCGGGGATTCCTGTCACGGTGGTGCGGTCTCGTTCGACGGTTCACGGAACGGCGTGGGAGGTGTACCGTCTTTCTGTATGAGCGATCGACCTGTACTCCTCCATATTGACGATGACCGTCTGTTCCGGCGTGTCCTCCGTCGGCTATTCGAGCGCTCAGGTTGGACGGTGCTTGAAGCAGAGCACGGAGAAGAGGGGGTGCGTCGAGCGCAGAACGATCAGCCAACCGCGATTTTACTTGATATCCGAATGCCTATTCAGGATGGCTTTCAGACCTTGCGAGCGCTAAAACAAGATCCAGATACGGCGGATATCCCGGTGATTATGTGTTCAGGGTTAGGAGCGAAAGAAGATATTCGATTTTGTACCGAGCTTGGAGCGATGGGATACTGCATAAAAACGCATCATCATCCCGAAGAAATTCACGTACACGTACTACGTCTTCTCCAACAGGAAGGATGAAGGTATACTGTGTACATATGTCACGTCTCACCTGGCGGTCAGGCTTTACCGCGCTTGAAGCGCTCATCGTTCTCGCCTTTTTTGGATTACTGATTACGCTTGGCGCGCTTTCGATGAGTAGCGCAAGAGCTCGTATGCGAGATGCAGTACGTTTATCAGATATGAATATGTTGCGTGCAGGACTTGCGCTCCGCTGGCAGCAAAGTTCGACGTATCCGATTCATACAGGGCTTGATCTTGGGGTGGCGAATACTTCAGACGGCCTGACATTGAACGGGTTTGGTTCGCTCGCAGAAGCGCAGCCACCGCTGTTGCTCGAGCGTGTCCCGGCGCCACCAAAAAACGGGGAGGTGTATCATTACAAAGGAAATACAAATGGGTACGCGATTCGTTTTGAGACAGAACGTGATACGTTTCTTGGTCCGCCAAACGTCTACTACGTGCATAGTACGGGTTTTGATGTCGCGGAAGATCTGAAATAGGCCGCTATGTTTTGGCTTGGGCTTATTGCGGCTCTTGGTGTTGGTGCCTGTTTTGGACTGTGGTCAATCGTTCTTGCGGATGGACTCCGTTGTCGGACAGACGGCTACCCGGATGCACGTGAAGCCGTGGTATGCCCCGCCTACTTTGGAAATCGTGCCTGGTTTTCGCTTCCATTCGGAAGGCTCGTCCCTGGCGCCCCTGATCGATGGGCGACGGTCGGTGTGATGATGATCGGAGCACTTGCATGGGGGTTTGCGTGGTGGATGTATTGGTACGTGGAAGCGAGTCTTATGACCTGGGCATGGAACACGCTTTTCGCTTCCTGGCTTCTCTTTCTTGGCGTGCTCGACTATCGATGGCGTATTCTTCCGATCGAACTCATGATGGGGGCGGGTCTCCTTGGGCTCTTCGCTCGTTGGCTCATCTTTGACGATCCCGTGACAAGTCTCATCAGGGGGGCGCTCTTCATGGGAGGGTTTTTTGGACTGCAGACATGGCTTTCTCGCGGACAATGGCTGGGGGCGGGTGATCCGGTCATGGCCGCGATGATCGGGGCAATGATCGGTTGGCCGGTCGCGATGTCAAGCGTCTATTTTACGTACATGGCCGTAATCCCGCTGTTGTTGATACAGGTGATTCGCGTAGGAGCGGTGCGACGCGTGCGCTGGCCCTTTGGTCCGTTGCTCGCATTTGGCGGGATTGTCTCGCTCCGATATGGAGAAATGCTGTATCGATTTTTCTTGTATTCGTTTGGGTAAACGCCCTTCTCCTCAGATGGAGGAAATTATGGTTTACTAGAGAGGATCTTTGTATGTCTATGCTCCGTCTTGAGCGGGTGAAGAAGTGCTACGCGAACGGCCTCGTGGCGCTCAACGATATTTCGCTCGTGATTGAGCCCGGAGAGTTTGTATCGATTATTGGTCAAAGCGGTGCGGGCAAGAGCACGCTTCTCAAAATGCTCACCGCAGAAGAATCGCCCACACAAGGGCGCGTGGTGGTGGGGGATTGGGATATCAGCCGTATTCGATCTGGTGACGTGCCGCTGCTTCGTCGTCAGCTGGGAATGATTTTTCAAGACTATAAGCTCTTACCCAAAAAAACCGCGGCAGAAAATATTGCGTTTGCCTTGGAAGTGACGGGGGCCTCGCGTCGAACGATTTGTGAAGCTGTCCCACACGTATTGCGATTGGTGGGATTAGAAGCAAAAGCAAACAGCTTTCCTTCACAGCTTTCAGGTGGCGAGCAGCAGCGTATCGCCGTGGCACGGGCACTCGTACATCGGCCCAAAATCTTGCTGGCGGATGAGCCCACTGGCAACCTCGACGCAGGACATACGCACGACATTATCGAGCTTCTACGCAAGATTCACGAATTTGGGACCACGATCGTGCTCGTCACACATAACCGTGACGTAGTGAATGCGGTGCGACAACGGGTGATTACACTTGAACGCGGCACGATTGTTCAAGACGTCGCGCACGGTCGTTATCATCTCGCCTTATGATGTCATTTTTTCGTGCGCTTTTTCAGTCGTGGCAACAACTGACTCGTCAAGCGTGGCTTTGGCTGGCGACGCTGGTTGTCGTATGTTTGGCTTTTTTTGCCGTCAACGTCCTTACGGTGACGAACGTACTCGCTGATCGTTTGCTCGACATCGCTCGCGAGCGTGTCGACATCGCTGTTTCCTTTAAGGCGGGAACGCCGGTCGCAATCGTTGAGCAGGCGCGTACGTATCTTGGAGAGCTTCCTGAAACGGCGACGGTACAGGTGATCAGTGCTGATCAGGCTCTAGAAGTATTTCGTGCTCGATACAAACAAGAGGAAAGCGTCATGAAGGCGTTAGAAGAAGTTGGACGGAACCCCTTTGGAGCAACGGTGATTGTTCGTGCAAAAGAGCTTAACGGATACCCCGTGCTCTCCCAGGCGCTCGCTGTTCCTGTGTATGAGCCTTGGATTCAGGGGCAATCTATGCAGGATCATCGCGAAGCGATTCAAGAGCTCGAGTCGTTGCGTCGAGCGGTGCGCCTCATTGGGTCGTTGCTCCTCGCACTCTTTTCTTCGGTTGCGCTTCTGTTGTTGGTGAATGTGGTCCGAATGGCGATGTTTACCCAACGCGACGAGATCTTGATTATGCGCCTCGTGGGAGCTTCAAAGTGGCGCATTCGCTTACCCTATGCGTTCTCCGTTCTTTGGGTGATGATTGCTGCATGGGGATTGATGATTGGCGCTGGTATCGCTCTCCATACTTGGCTCACACCGCAAGCTTTGGGATGGATGCAAGAAGGTTTGCAAGCCATCGCTGCGTTTTTTGTAGTAAATGGGGTGGCACTCCTCTCGGCTCAGTTTGTGGTCGCGGCACTCGTTGCGATGAGTATCGCCTGGTTCGCAGCCGGAAAATATATCAAGAAGTAGTTGTTTTTTGAACGAGTTCTTGAATCCAATCAAGGCCTTCGTTCCATGTGGCGACAGACTCGGGGTTGATTCCAAGTGGGGCAAGAAGCTCTTTTGGCTCGGCGGTACTTCCTTTTGAGAGAAAATCGATATATCGATCCGTGAAATCCGGCATATCACCACTTTTTGCCCGCTTGTAGAGGCAGAACGTGAGGAGTTCCCCGTACGCATAGGCGTACACGTAGAACGGATACGCGAAGAAATGACTCACGTAGCTCCACCAGACACGATAGCCCGGGGTAACGCGCAGCGCATTTCCAAAGAGTTTTGCTTGCGAAGACTTCCAAAGGTCATGGAAGGCGGCTGGGGTCGCAAAGCCATGTGTCCGCACGTGGGCGTGGGCCACTTGTTCAAAACGGTGCATACTTACTTGGCGGAATACGGTTGCAAACACACTCTCGATTTTTTTTGCACAAAGTGCTTCAAGATCGCGCGGACGGTTCGCGAGTTCCTTCCTGAGGTAGTCAAACGTGAGCATTTCCGCGAAAACACTCGCTGTTTCCGCGAGAGTGAGCGGGGTGTGAAACTGCAAGTACCCATTTTTTGCGGCGAGCGTGGCGTGAATCGCATGACCAAGTTCATGGGCAAGTGTGAGCACATCACCAATGCGGCCTTGATAGTTCAAGAACACGTACGGATGGTGGTCGGCGGTGACATACGAACAGAAGGCACCGCCACGTTTTCCGGGCGTTGGATCGGCATCGATCCAGCCATTATCAAAAAACGCTTGCGCTTTTTCCGCAAAGATCGGGGAAAAAGCCGCAAAAGATTTCAAAACAATATCCCGAGCCTCATCAAACGTATACGTTTTTTCGACGTCATCAAGCGGGGCGTAGCGATCGTAGTCCGCAAGATCGCTTATGCCGAGCTTTTTCCCCTTCCAACGATAGTACTCCTGAAAGAGCCCCACCCGACCCTCGACTGCCTCTGTTAGGGAGCGTACGGCCTCGTGAGTGGTCTCGTTTGAGAGATGTCTCGAGGCTTCAGGAGTAGAGAATTTTCGGTACCGATCCAGTATCTCTTTGTTTTTGATGATCGTGTTGTAGATAAAGGCTCGGCGAGAGCCCTCTTCTTCGAGGCCGTTGGAAATGGCGCTTGCGGCCTGTTCCCGCGTTTCACGCTGAACAGACGAGAGCTCGACGAGAAGATCGGTCATGGTTCGGTCTTCGTCGCGATAGGCAAAGCGCTTGTTGCTGTTTTCTTGTTCAAACAGCTGAACAAACGCTTCTGCGGCGGTTTGTTGTAAGTCATTTACCAGTTGTTCTTCTACCTCTGAAAGTTGATGCGGTTTGGCGGCAAGAATACGCTCGATGACGTGCTTGTAGCGCTGTACTTCCGGAGCGGCGAGGAGGGTTGTGAGCCTACCTTCTTCGAGTTTTCCTAGGCTTAATTCAACCCAGAGCAGGTCGCGTTCAATCGCGAGGGCTTTTTCGCGCATAACTCGAGAGAATCCTTCTCGTTCTGGGTCATTGGTTTGTTGGAGATACCGCAAAGACGCGTAATCTACTGGCTTTGCCAGCACCTGCAAGACCGCCTCGTAGCGTTCAAGAAGAACCCCTATTTCCGCGTCTGTTGCATGCTCGAGCTTGTCCTTGTAGGTCGTAACGAGATGGTCGGTCTGTTCACGAGCGAGGATGAACGCCTGAGCCAGCGCGGGATCCGTTGGCGAGGTGTAGAGATCGGCGAGCGTCCAGCGGGGAAGGGAGGACATATGCTTTTGAGTATGCGGAAGAACCCAGACACCCGCAAGAGACGTCAAGACTGTTTCGTTGACGAGCGAGTCTCGATTCGGTACAACCAAAGGGACGTGTATCACGTCATAACAGATGTAACACTTTTCTTTATGCAACAACCACTTCCAGAAGGAACTCGCGTACCGAGCGTTACCTTTAAAACCCGTGTCCGTGATGAACAGGTTGAAGGACCAAACCCCTTCCGTTGGCAGGATGTGACGTCGGAAGAGCTTTTCGATGGAAAAAAAGTCGTGCTCTTCGCGCTTCCTGGCGCCTTTACACCAACGTGCTCGTCTACCCATCTTCCTGGGTATGAAGCCGCGTACGACGCCTTTAAAGCGCTCGGTGTTGACGAGGTTATCTGTCTTTCGGTCAACGATGCGTTCACGATGTTTCAATGGGGCAAACATCAGAATGTCGAAAAAATCCGACTTCTTCCAGACGGAAACGGCGACTTCACTCGCGGTATGGGAATGCTCGTCAAAAAAACAAACCTGGGCTTCGGCGATCGTTCTTGGCGCTACAGCATGTTTGTTGATGGAGGTGTCATCAAAAAACTCTTCATCGAACCAGGCTTCAGCGACGACTGTCCAACGGACCCATTTGAGGTGTCTGATGCGCACACGATGTTAGAATATCTTCGTTCGGAGCAGAAATAAGGACATCTTTCTTATTATTTGAGGATCTAAAAATAGGGCTATGCCCTATTTTTAGATCCTGTACAAAAATTCGAAGGAGCAAGGGATGCAGCTCCTTCCGAGAGATGAGAAAAACAGGGCTTAAGCCCTGTTTTTACAACCCCTTTACCTTGTTGAATCGCTCTTCAACCTTTGTCCAGTTCACCGTCGTCAACCAGTTCTGGATGTAGGCTTTACGATCGGAGCCGAAGTCGATGAAGTAGGCGTGTTCGTAGACGTCGAGCACGAGGACCGGGACACAGCCCCAAACGCCGCCTTGGTTGTGCGCGTCAGCTTGATAGACGCGGAGTTCCTTGGCCTGCATGTCCCAGGCGAGTACAGCCCAGCCACGCGATGCCATCCCACAAGCTGTGAGATAAGCAACGAAGTTCTCCCAGGATCCGTGCTTCGCGAGAATAGCTTCCTTAAATGCTCCTTCGACCGGCTGGCCGTTGCCGTCAAGCGTGTCGAAATAGTATTCGTGTAGATACACTCCGTTCGTGGCAAACGTTTCGCCATCTTTCAACGCGCGAAGCTCCGAATAGCTCTGGTTCGCGGTCGAAACATCGCCGCCTTTTTCGAGAGCTTCGAGCTTCGTGCGGATTTCGTTGCTCTTGGTGACGTAGCCAGCGTAGAGCTTGTCGTGGTGAATAGCGAGGGTTTTTTCCGAGATCATCCCAGCGTGTGGGACGGGCAGAGGTTTGGATTCCATAGGTCTCCTTTGTAGCAAGGATGATATCCCCTGAGAAGGGGTTGTCAGTCCAGCGACATCGTCGTAGAGTCAAGGTATATGAAACGGTCCTCTTTTGCCGTGGTTGCGGCTGCGGCCTTGCTCGTCTTCACGGGCGCGGGATGTCGAAACTCGGATTCCACGAACGCTCCACCAACCTCTTCAAATAGTCCGGCAACTATCCAGGTGATGCGCGCAGGCGATAAAGTGGTTTTGCAAGAACCGGCAGCGGTTGTCGATGGAAAGTACGTCGCCGAGTCCTTCGAACGCCGTGTAACGATCAATGGCTTTGTCATGGGAAAAACATCGGAAGGATCCTATGAGCTCGTGAAAGAGCAAGATGCGAAGAAGGTTGTTGCTTCGGGTTCGTGGCAGAATGCAACGCTCAACACGACGCACGCCTTTTACTTGCCGGGGGTCATAGATGCAAAAACACGTCCAGTTGGTGACTCCGCGGTGCTCTTCTTGGCTCGCGAGGAGTTTCGTGAGTTGGCCGCGACGTCTGGAACAACGATAAATCCTCGCTTTATGGAAGAAATCGCCTGGCGCGAGCGCATGAAAGCGAATCCAGCCGTACTTCGTGGCTACGAAGCGCTGGTCGCGCTCATTCGTGAAGCGGATCAAGCAAGTCAGGATTTAACCTATGGACGCCGCACGGGACCGGTTGAACGAACGGTACGCGTGAATGGCCAGGATGTGAAAGCTCGTGTCTATACGGTGAAAAACTGGTACGGCACGTTTGAAGTCCTTGATCATGCTGACGTGCCACTCGTTCTCTCCTTCCGTCTTGACCCGCAAGTCGACAAAAAGCGCCTTGATGTGAGTAAGGGGGATGGGGCGGCGCTTGCCAGTCTCGTGAACTACCAGGTGAAGGAGCTCGTGTATACGGATCGATAACGCATCAATGAAGAAACCCCCGCCAAGCTGAGCTTGACGGGGGTTTTATAAAAGAAAAGCCCCCGCTCATTCTTGCGAACAAGCGGGGGAGGAGACCTCAGGACTCGTCCGCGTCGTCGGAGTCGTCGTCCTGGGTGGGCGCCTGCTCCGGCGCTCCGGGCGTCACACCCCGCATCCCGCGGGGGACCCACTGGCGGATCGAATCGATCTGCGTCACGCGCGGCTCTTCGGTCTTCACAGATCCGAATACCTGCTTCAGCATCTCGACCGACCAGCCGCTCACGAAGAGCGAGTGGGGATCGTCGTGGGGCACCGTCGTGGTGCCGTAGCTCGCGAGGTTGACGAAGATGGCGCGCACGGGCCGCCCCATCTCTCGTCGGTACGCTGCGAGCTCGGCCACCACGCTGCGGTTGCCGTATCCCTGCTCGTCCGAGAATACCATGATCACGTCGACGCGGATCTTCTGGTCTCGGAGAGTGCGGACGACCTTCCACGTTTCCGTGCCGTGGTTGACGTTGATGGCCTGCATCCGGCGCATGTTGGTGATGATGCCGTCCTTGCGGTTCAGCTCCACCAGACGCGCGTCCGTTGCGTAGACCATCGGGTACGCCCGCTTGCACAGGCGATACGCCATCGCTCCGAAGAGGTTTCCCATCGTCTTGCGGGACATGGGGCGCTCCTGTCGGTCCTTCCCGCGCTGCTTGGGCTGCGAGATGGGAGCATCCATGGACCCGGAGTTGTCCGTCGCGATGAGGATCGACTCACCGAGCGACGGCAGGCTCGCGGTCGAGAGCTCGAGGGCGGTCTGGATCGCCTCCAGCACCTCCGCCTTGCGGGGATTGGTGCCGGGGATCTCGGACTCGATCACCTCGTACGCGCTCAGGAACCGGAACGGGTACTGCTTCGACTCCGCGACTTCCTTCGCATCCGTGAGGAGCTTGATCGTGTGGGTGATCGCCTCATCGGCGCCCGCCACGAGCATGTTCCGCAGGTTGCGCAGGGCGGCCATGAAGCCGAGCTGCGGCGCGATCATGTTCCAGATCGCCGCCGAGTTGCCGAAGTGCGAGAGCGCGTTCTCCCACGTGAGGCCCGCCGTCTTGATGAGGTTCATCACCTCACCGTTCGGCTCCTTCATCGCGAAGATGCGCTTGCGCGCGTCCAGCATCGGCGACGCTCCGGGGATCACCTCCTCGGTCGTCAGGAAGCGGAAGACCGCGGACTGCTCCGGGTTCTTCGGCGTCGGGTGGACGAGACGAATCGCGTCACCGAGCGTCGTGCGGCCCTTTCCGCCGTTGTACTTCAGGAGGGAGTACGCGGAGGCACGCCGGAGCGTGATCGCGATCCCCTTCTTCAGTCCGTTCGGGAAGGCCTTGCGCGCCTCGGTCGGACGCTTCTCGGAGCCGATGTCGCCGTGGAGGGTGGTCCAGAGGGCGATGAGCTCCCGGATCTCGTCCGGGCGCTGCAGGATCTCCGGTGTCCAGATCCGGAGGAGACCGTTCTCCTTGAAGGCGGGCAGGCCTGCCGCCACGGCGAGTACCGCCACCGGGAAGTGACGATTGTGCATCTCCTGGCGCACGTAGGCCGCGGCCTTCAGGACGAACTCGGGCTCCACCGCGGCGACTCGCGCCACGAGGTCCTGCAGCCGCGTGAACGTGTCTGACGCGGTCTCGTAGTACTGCTTCTCGTTGGCGAAGCCGCCCGAGATGAGTGCCACCAGCTCGTGCTGGGGCGTCATCTTGAAGGCGAGCCCGCCACCGTGGTTGGTGGTCGCGTCGGGGTGCGACGCGAGGCGGGTCTCGATGACGGCGGATAGCGACGCGGGACGGGGATTGAATGAACCCATGGAACACCTCCGTGATACGGGGAAACTGGTTGTTGGTCATGCTCCTTGCGGAGCGGGGAAAGAACGGGCGTTTCGGAACCTCGGGGGGGGTGAGGCCGTCGCCCTCGTGGGTGGTCAATCGAAGATTCACCAGATACGAGGACGCCCGGGGGCGTGATCAGCAGCTACGCGAGGTTCTCGCGGAGCAGTCGCATCGGGGCAGAGCGGTGAAGCTCGCGACGCACGATGGCTCCTTCTGGAGCAGATCACGCCCCCGGGCAGGGGGTGTCGAAGGGGACCTTGTCGCACCTGCAGCACGAGCTGACAGGGGACGATCACACACCTTCGACGGAGTAAATTGGGGAGTAACAGACTGGCGCGGGTCTGTGCGAGTTAGCGGTTCGAAGTATCCGCGCCATACACTTCCCCAACGGGCTGAGGATCCGAGAAAAAGCGACGAGAGAGGTTTTCAAGCGCCGACCTTCCGGTCGGGCGCCCGTTCAGTTGGTGAAGTATCCCTCGTCTACACTACGGCTCCTCAGATCTCGGAGCGATGATTCGTTCAGAGGTCTGAGGGCTCGATGCTATCGAGCTCAGGAGGGCCTCGGGCCCCGCCCCTCCACGCGGTGGGAGGGGCGGGGCCGTTGGCGAAAGTTTTGGGTGAGCTTAGACCTGGGCACGATACGGACAAGTGTGCCAGGCTGCTCCTTACAAAGGTCGGAAAGAGTGGTAAGGCGGGGAGAAACGAATGGTGGCAGTGTATTCTCAGCTTGAAGTAACCGCCACCGACACTACCCCGCACGAGAGTGAGGCCGAGAAACAACGACGAGAGAGTTTTTCAAGCGCCGACCTTCCGGTCGGGCGCCCGTTCAGTTGGTGAAGTATCCCTCGTCTACACTACGGCCTCGGATCTCAGAGCGACGGAGTCGCTCGGAAGTCCGAGGTCTCGTCGACAGAATGTCGAACGAGGAGTGGAGGGCTGTTGGCGGCCCCGCCTCCTGTTACGGAAGCGGGGCCGCCTCGGCGCCTAGCCCAGGTCGTGGGCAGGTCCCTCTTTTTTGTGCGTACTCTATCGAGCGACGCTGGGGACCTTCGCAACGAGCGGAAGAAACTGATGACGGCGGTGTTTTCGTCAGTGGATGAAGTAGCCGCCGTCTACGCTATCCGCGCATTGCGAGGGTCCGAGTGGAGCGTTGTGGCGATGCGCGTCGGGGGAAGCCGCCGCGGCAGTCGCCGAGCTTTTGAGTTGAGAAACGTATCACGTCCCGCCCGGACCCTCTCTTCTTGACTCGATCAAGTCGATCCGAGAAGAGAGGGTTCGTTGCGGTGATGGGGCATACGCTATCACAATCTTTCAGGCTTGTCAAGGGGTGCTGAACAGGATCTTAGAAAGTGCTTCTTTACAGCCAAAATATAAACATAGTGCAGTTTATCTATCCTAAACGAAAACAGAGCCGTTTGGACTCTGTTTCTCGGTATTTAGGCGTTCGCTCCCGTCCAAGCAAGCCAGTGCGAGAGGTGTCGACGGAAATAGAGCGCGTCACGCAAGGGTCGAAGGGCATCGACCGCGGCTTTCGCTTCGATGATCTCGGTTGGGAGCGCCTCGCCGCCGATCAGTCGCCAAGGGATGTCTGCCTGTCGACGGGCTTTTTGAAGGTGCTGCCAGGCATCTACATAGAGCGCATCTATGCGCTGGGTCGCGGGCTCGGCGGTGTCGTCTGTGAGCTGTTCGCTGATAACTCGATGAAACGCGGCTTTGTCGGCGGCTGAGAGAGTAGAGAAGCGATCAACGTGTTCGAGGAGTTCTTGATCGCTGAGTGCTGGGTATTGAAACCAGCTAATCGCACGGAGGTAGAGTCGGGTTTCGGCGCGTGTCGCGTGTGGGAGCGGGTCTGTTTGCTCGACGTAGTGCTGCAGGTCGTCCATGAGGAAGGCCTCCGCGGCCCAGGTGTTGCACTCCAGGACGTCACGACAAAGATCGCCCTGCGCGCGTTTGCGGAGGTAGTCGTTTACTTTATCAATCGTGGGAATGTGCTCAGGTGCGAGCGGCATACAAGAATCGTTTTGGCCATTCTGGATCTACCTGGACATCGAGTTGCAAAAACACTTTCTTTCCCATGGAGAGTTCCAGTTCTTTGCGTGCATCCATCCCGATCTGCTTGATCATACTGGCTCCCACCCCAATTAACATGCGTTTGTACCGTTCTTCGGTGGTCCAAACGGTCGCTTCGATCCGTTCAGTCTGTTCGTTCGGAGAACTGATATCCGTGACTTCGACCTTAACGGTGTAGGGCAACTCCTGACGTAAGCGCAAGAATATCTTTTCACGAATAAGCTCTTCCATCCAATCCCGGTGCGACAAGTCGGTAAGCTGCATGGGTGGGTAGTACCATTCACCTTCCGGGAGGAGGGCGAATAGACGATCAACGACGCGGTTTAAGTCCTGTCGACGTAAAGCTGAGATTTCGACGGTTGCTTGTTGACCCACATCGATCGCTCGCGCTTCTTTCATGAACGGACGCTGTTCTTCTGTCAGATCGCACTTATTCACGAGGACAAGAACAGGAATATCTACGTGCTTCAAGAGTTTTTGAAGGTGTTCTTCTTCTGCTCCTGGTGCGCGAGTTGGATCAACGACATAGAGAACGGCTTCGATCCCTTCGAGCTGTTCACGTACGAGTTGGTTGAGGCGGAGGGAGAGTGCATCTTTTTTCTGCAAAAAGACTCCCGGCGTGTCTACAAACACGATTTGGCCACGCGCTTCATCCGTGAGAACGCCACGAATAGGGAGGCGAGTAGTTTGTGGTTTTGGGGTCACAATCGCGATTTTTGTTCCAACGAGCGCGTTCAACAGGGTGGATTTGCCCACGTTTGAACGACCAACAAGAACAACGAATCCGGATTTGTGTGACGAAGATTGCATAGAGAAAGGATATCACGACATGCCAGTATCAGCACGTCGTACCAAAGTGTGAATAACTTCCATGTGCGGTGTTTGCGGAAAAAGATCGAGTGGTTCAACGCGAACGAGGTCGTATGCTTGCTTGATCTGCTCCCATTCGCGAATAAACGAGTGGTAGTTGCAGGAGACATACACGACACGCGCTGGTCCGTGCTTGATCAATGCTTCGAGGGCTTTTGGATGCAAGCCTGCGCGGGGCGGATCAATGATGGCGGCGTCCGCTTTCCAGGTTTCCGCGGGAAGATGTTCGACGGGGCCGCTCGCGAACGAACATTGTTCTGCCACGGCGTTCAATTCGGCGTTCTTCTTTGCTTCAGCGACGGCAAAGGCGTCGAGCTCCTGTCCAACGACGGTTGCTCCACGTTTTGCGCACGCGACGCCGAAGAATCCAATGCCGCCGTATAAATCAAGCACGTGTTTCCCATCAATCGGACCGAGCGCCGCGATGGTATGCGACTGAAGTTCGGCGGCCATCGTTGTGTTCGTTTGGAAAAACGCGTTTGGATGAATGCGATAGCGCACGCCGTTCACTTCTTCCTCAAGGAAGTCGTTGCCGATGAGCGCTTCGATGCGTTCTGCATACGAAATATCGGTCGTTTTTGTATTCTCGCCAAGGATGAGAGAGGTGCACCACGGGGCAAATTCTTGGCGAAGACGATCTTTTTGCACGGTGGTGATCGTGGAAAGGTCGCGAACCAGGATATGGATCAAGCGTTGATCGGTGTTTCGACCAAGACGAATCACGACGTAGCGGAATTGTCCGGTGTGTTTGCGTGCATCCCACGGTTCCCAGGTGAATTCCTGCGCGATTGAACGTGCGAGCTCGAGAATCTTTGGTGTTGCCTCGTCGAGGAGAAGGCAGGTGGTGAGATCGATGTAGCGATTCCAGCTTCCGTACTCCTTCAATCCGAGTTCACCCTTCCAACCGACGGCGTAATCCATGCGATTGCGATAGCCAAGGTGAACTGGGGAAGGAACAATGGGTTCGAGGGCGAGATGAATGCCGCCGGTTTGATAGGCGGTGTCGAGCGACTTCTTCTTCAAAGCGAGTTGTGCGTCGTACGCCAAATGTTGCCACAAGCAACCCCCGCAGCTACCGGCGTGCGGACAAGTGGTGGCAATGCGATCAGGACTTGGCGTGTGCAGACGTTCGAGGCGGCCGATCCAGAGTCCAGCGTCACGTTTCACGAAGGTGGCATCAACAATATCGCCAGGCGAGGTAAACGGAATGGCGACGCGTCGAATGTCGCCGGAGGCGAGCGTCGTTTCAAAAATGCCACGTCCCTTTTGGTCGATCATCGTAATGGTGCCGTGTAGGCGGTCCCCGTATTTCATGGGCGGAGTGTAGACGAACGAGGCGGTTTTGGCTAGGATCGGCCCATGAAGCCTGAGCTGCATATCGTGGCGCACGACATTCGTTCCCGTGAAAACGTGGGCGCATTGTTTCGTATGGCTGACGCACTTGGAGTGACAAAACTCTGGCTTTCTGGGTACACACCGGTTCCGCCCGATGAAAAAATTCATAAAACAGCGCTCGGGGCTGAAGGATGGGTTCCCTACACGCATGAAGTGGCGATTGATAAAGTATTTGCTCAGCTTGCATCGGCCGCTATTCCTGTGTATGCGCTTGAACGTGTTTCTGGGGCGGTCATGATTCAGGAGTTCGAAGCGCCTTCGAAGCTCGCGGTATTGCTCGGAACGGAAACAACGGGTGTTCCGGCAAGTCTCCTAGAACGATGCGCGGGCGTTCTGCAGATACCACAGGTAGGGAAGAAAGAGTCGTTGAACGTCGCAATGGCGGCATCAATTGCCGTGTGGGAACTGTTGTGGGGGCAGGCCGGTGCCAGGTCATCCGTTGGGACCAGGTCTTGACCTGGTCAAGACCTAGTCGCGGCACCCGGACTCGGGTATCCTCCTTCTATGCAGCTCTCTATCGTTATCCCCGCCAAAAACGAAGCCGGTACTCTGCCGCGGTTTCTTGAAGCGCTTGCTCGTCAGCGAGGGGTGGAATTTGAGGTGATTGTCGCCGACGCGGATTCGACCGACGCGACTCGCGCTATCGCCGCATCCTTTGGGGCGCGAGTGGTTGATGGTGGCATGCCTGGACCGGGACGTAACGCTGGTGCTCGTGTGGCTCGCGGCGAGTGGTTTTGCTTCCATGATGCAGACATGGTCCCCCTATCAGATTCGTACTACGAGTCAGCGCTGCGCTCACTGGAAGCGCGTGGGGCGGATCTGGGTACGACTCGACTTGTTCCAGATAAAGGGGGCTGGAAAAATCTCGCCTATCACTGGTTCTACCACGCGTACGCTTGGTTGACGGCGCCGTTTGTCCCGCATGCGGGCGGAGGATGTATTTTTGTGCGTCGCGCTCTCCATGAACAAGTGGGGGGATTTGATGAAACCGTGGTGTTTGCGGAGGATATGGAGTACGTCCAGCGACTGGTTCGTGCTGGAGCGAAGTTCGCCTACCTTCCGAAGCTTCTCTTGCAAACGTCCGTCCGTCGTTTGGAGAGAGATGGGTATTTGACGATCGCTTGGCGCTACGCTCGCGCTGAATGGCATATGCGATTCCATGGGCCGATTCGCAAAGAGCTGTTCCCGTACGAATTCACTTATCCAAAGAAAGACTCATAGGTATGCGTCGAATTCGACTAGGTCGAGCGAGCGAGTGGAAGGAAGGGGAGGGCCGGCAGGTGACTCTCGTTCCAGGAACGGGTGCATATGTGTTTCGGTATGGCGGGCAGATGCGTGCCTTTTTGAATCGTTGCCCACACATGGGTGGACCAATCGAGCTCAAAGAGGGACAATGCGTGTGTCGGTGGCATGACGCGGTGTTTGATCCTGTGACGGGTGTGCGACTCGATGGATCAAGCGCACCGCTCCAAACGCTCACGATACTGGAAGAAGGGGAGGAACTCATTCTTCTGTGGAATAGACCTGTTGACCCGTTTGCGCTATGAGCGGCGTTTTTTCTCGCATACAAAAATTCTTTCTTGAAGAGGGAGGAAGCGTCGGCCGAGCGGCGGTCATCTTCGCGATCGCGTCTGTGCTTTCGCGAGTATTGGGCGTGGTTCGTGATCGGTTACTCGCAACCACGTTTGGGGCCGGTCTCGAACTCGACGCCTACTACGCGGCCTTTCGTTTGCCGGATACGCTCTACAACTTACTGATATTGGGGGCGCTAAGCGCTGGATTCCTTCCGATTTTAGCCGAGCTCCGCGCAAAAAAAGGGTCCAGAGAAGCGATGAAGTTTGCCTCGAGTGTGTATGGGTGGTTTGCGCTCGCGCTCGCCGGCTGTGCGGTAGTAGGAGTGCTCATCGCGCCGCAACTCGTTCCCGTGATCGTGCGTGGATTTGAAGGCGAGCGATTGGCGCTTACGATTCAGCTTACCCGTATCCTGTTTCTTTCGCCGCTTCTCCTCGGGATATCGGCGATTTATGGAGGGGTACTTCAATCCGCTAAAAAAACGATCGCCTTTGCGTTTGCACCGGTGCTCTATAATCTTGGAATCCTGTTTGGCATTGTGGTATTCGTGCCATGGTTTGGCGTGATGGGTGTAGGAGCGGGGGTGTTGCTTGGCGCGGGATGGCACATGCTTATCCAGGCGCGTGGAGCCTACAGACTTGGTCTTCGCTGGCCGGCAGAGCTCTCGTGGACCCCGGAACTTCGTCGACTCTGTTTGCTCACGGGGCCAAGACTTGCCTCGCTCGGCGCAGCACAGGTGAGCCTTGTCGTGATACTCGCTCTCGCTTCATCGTTACGCGAGGGGTCTGTCGCGGTGTTTCAGCTTGGAAATAATCTGCAAAGTTTTCCGTTAGGCGTCATTGGGATCTCGTTTGCTCTTGCGGCGTTTCCGCTGCTCTCCGATGCGGCGGGGAGCGGAGATTTGGTTGCGTATCATGAAGTACTTGGGAAAACGGGTCGGCGTATCGTGTTCTTCTTATTGCCCGTCTCCCTGCTCTTTGTCTTGTTGCGTGCGCAGCTGGTGCGGTTGATTTTAGGGGATGGTGCGTTTGGGTGGGTCGCAACCATCGCGACGGCCGAAGTCGTGGGATGGATGTCGATCTCACTCATATTTCAAGCGCTTGCGCCCTTGCTCACCAGAGCTTTTTACGCGCTTCAATCCACCTGGACCCCATTTATGGTGACGTGCGCCACAGAGCTCCTCCTCATTCTCTCGGCGATTCTGTTGCGAGGAAAGTTTGGTGTAGCGGGTCTTGCGATGGCGTTTTCTTTTGCGGCGGTGATGCAGGTGGCGCTCTTGTGGCTCGCTCTTCGACGGCGAGCGGGAGCGGCCTCTGAACGGGCATTTTTGCACCTTGTGGGGCAGGCGTTGCTTGCTTGTATTCCCGCTCTCGCGGTTGCTTGGGTGGTGCGCCAGGGGGTGGGCACCGTGTTTCCGCTACGCACCTTTTGGCAGGTGGCCCTGCAGTTTTGTCTCGCGAGCGGATCGGCGGGACTGGTCTATGTGTCTATGCTTGTGATGGTTCGAGTAGAGGAAGCGCGTGAGGTGTTTGCCTACGCGAAACAGGTCTTTCGATCGTAGAAAAGGGTTGCTTGCGTTTTTGGCTTGATTCAGGCACGATTGCGCTCATATGGACCAGTCTCGTATCCGAAATTTTTGCATTATCGCCCACATCGATCACGGTAAGTCGACCCTTTCAGATCGGCTGCTTGAGGTTACGGCAACCGTCGATAAGCGTAAGATGAAAGATCAGCTTCTTGACACGATGGAACTTGAACGCGAGCGTGGCATCACCATCAAGCTCCAGCCAGCGCGCATGTCTTACACAGCAAAGAACGGCGAGACGTATGAGCTGAATCTTATTGATACGCCTGGGCACGTTGACTTCACGTACGAAGTGTCGCGCTCTCTGGCGGCGGTAGAAGGGGCGGTTCTCCTCGTAGACGCGACGCAAGGAGTGCAGGCCCAAACCATCGCGAACTTGTATCTTGCGATAGATCAGAACCTCGCCATTATTCCAATTTTGAATAAAATCGATTTGCCAAACGCGGATGTTGAACGGCGTGCGGCGGAAATCATGCAGCTCATCGGGTGCAAGCGAGAGGAAATTGGAACCGCCTCCGGGAAGACGGGTGAAGGAGTGCCGGAAATTCTTGAACGGATCGTAAACGAAGTCCCACCACCAAACGGGCAGGAAACCGATCCGCTCCGCGCTGTGATTTTTGATTCAAAATACGACGACTATCAGGGGGTCGTTGCCTATGTGCGTTGCGTTGATGGACGATTGCCAAAGAACGCGGCAATTCGGTTTTTAGCCACCGGAGCAGATGGCCAAGCGCTTGATGTGGGTGCGCTGAAACCGGAATACGTATCCTGCCCCGCGCTCGAAACAGGGGAGATTGGTTATATTGTCACCGGGTTGAAAGAGATCAGCTCTGTACGGGTTGGCGACACGATTACGCTCAAGGAAACGGCGGACAAGGTGACGATGCTACCCGGCTATAAAGAAGTGCGGCCAATGGTGTACGCCGGTATTTTTCCTTCAGAAGGAAACGAGTACGAGCGTCTTCGTGATGCGATCTTAAAACTCAAGCTCAGCGATGCGGCTCTCGCCTTTGAACCAGAGCATTCCGCCGCGCTTGGCTTTGGATTTCGGTGTGGATTGCTCGGAATGCTCCACTTAGAAATTGTCCAAGAACGGTTAGCGCGTGAATTTATGATGGACGTGGTCGTCACGACACCGTCTGTGGCGTATGAAGTCGACTATACGAACGGAAGTTTTAAAATGATCAAATCGCCAGGCGAGTTTCCGGATGCTTCGGTCATCAAAGAAACACGTGAGCCATGGGTAAAGGTCGATATTGTGTCTCCAAAAGAATATCTCGGAAACGTCATGCAGCTTGTTCAAGATCGTCGTGGAGTATATATCACGACCGAATATCTTGATGCGCAGCGGGCTATACTGCACTACGACATGCCGCTCGCGTCCGTGATCGTGGATTTTTACGACAAGCTCAAAGGGGTGACGGCGGGATACGCTTCGTTAAACTATGAGTTTTCCGGATATCGTCCATCGGATATTGTCCGGTTGTCGATTTTGGTGGCGGAAGAACCGGTGGAAGCGCTCGCGACGCTCCTTCATGAATCTGAGGCCTATCGTCGGGGAAAAGAAATCGTCGAAGTCTTAAAAGAAGAACTTCCTCGTCAGCAGTTTGTCGTAAAATTACAAGCGTCTGTTGGCGCAAAAGTGATTGCGGCAGATCGGCTCTCGGCATTTCGAAAAGATGTCCTCGCAAAAATGTCGGGAGGAGACTATTCCCGCAAATCAAAGCTGCTACAAAAACAAAAGAAGGGCAAAGCACGCATGCTTGAACACGGGAAAGGTGGGGTGGAAATCCCTCCAGACACCTTCATCAAGGTCTTGCGTCGCGGGTAGCTCTTCGGTACGATGGCTCTATTTTTTCTATGGAACATCTCTCTCCACGACGTCGTTGGTTCATGAAGGCGCTCGCCATTCTCATGATCGTTTCAACGATTCTTCTCCTGGTCGCTCCATTTGCGGCGAGCTTGTAGACTTCGGTTGCTGTTTTGGTGCGAGACGGTTAGGCTGTGGAGGTATATGTCTGCCTCACTTGATGATGTTCGACGCATGGCGAAGCTTGCGCATCTTTCCTTGAAAGACGCGGATGTAGAACGATATGCGGGCGAGATTTCGGCGATTTTATCATACGTTGATCGTTTGCAGCGCGTGGATACGGGTGCGGTAGAAGAGGGGAGTGTGTTCGCAGAATCATTGCCTCCAGATCGTGATAGCGCGGGGCATGATCTTGAAATTCGTGAGCGTATCATTCAGCTGTTTCCTGATCGTGTTTCCGAGTGGCTCCGGGTGCCAAGCGTATTTCCAAACCGTAAAGATCGTAAAACCGCCTAACCTATGCTCACTGGCTGGACGTTGGCCGAGCTTGCTCGTGCCTTAAAGACGGGAGAGACTTCATCAACCGATGTGACGGAGGGGTATTTGGCGCGTATTCAAGAGGTGAATCCACGATTGAACGCGTTTATTACGGTGCTAGAAGATGAGGCGCGAGCGGCAGCACATCAGGCGGATGAGCGTCGTCTCCGTGGCGAATCTTCTGGTCCGCTTGATGGGGTTCCTCTCGCGATCAAAGATAATATTTGCGTACAAGACGTCCGAACGACGGCTGGATCAAAGATCCTCGCTTCGTACGTTGCGCCGCGAGATGCGACGGTGGTGGGACATCTCAAGCGAGCGGGGATGGTGTGCCTTGGAAAAACCAACCTCGATGAATTTGCGATGGGCTCCTCGACAGAGCGTTCGGCGTTTGGGCTCACGAAAAATCCTCTTGATGAAACGCGCGTTCCAGGAGGGTCGTCCGGCGGAAGCGCGGCGGCGGTGGCGGCGGATTTAGCTCCCGCGGCCCTTGGGTCTGATACGGGCGGTTCTATTCGTCAGCCAGCGGCGTTTTGTGGTCTCGTTGGGTTTAAGCCCACGTACGGCACGGTTTCGCGTTCTGGCCTTATCGCGATGGCCTCTTCGTTTGATCAGATCGGTCCCATGACAAAAACCGTCGAAGATGCGGCGTTAGTATTTGATGTTCTTCGCGGACCGGATGCGGCAGACCTCACCACCTCCACAACCAGCCTCTCTCCTTTTACAAAAAATGCTTCGTTGCAGGGGGTTCGTGTGGGATTGCCTCGGCAAGCTTGGAACACCCCGGGTGTATCGCCCGCCGTCCGTTTTGCGACAGAGCAAGCCGTTGAAGCGCTTAAAGCCCTCGGCGCAGATATCCGCGAAGTAGATTTGCCGTATGCAGACGAGGCACTCGCGGTGTATTACGTGCTCGTTCCGGCCGAAATCTCCGCGAACTTGTCTCGATTTGACGGGATGCGCTTTGGCGATCGAAAGCCAGGGGAAACGCTCGCAGAAGTGTACGCGGCATCCCGAGGAGAGGGGTTAGGCGATGAAGTTCGTCGTCGCATCCTGCTTGGAACCTACGTGTTATCAAAAGGATACGCAGATGCCTACTATCGCCAAGCACGACGCGTGCGACGGCTGATTGCCAAAGCCTACGACGATCTCTTACAAGAAGTGGATATGCTCGTGACCCCAACGGCGCCAAGCACGGCCTTTACAATCGGGGAGAAAATGAGCGATCCGCTCGCCATGTATCTAGAAGACGTCTTTACAGTGGGGATGAACGTCGCAGGCGTTCCCGCAATCTCTGTGCCGTGCGGACGAGAAGAGGGGACGAATTTGCCGATCGGTATTCAGTTGATTGGTCGACGATTTGACGACGGGCGTTTGCTGTCTTGGGCGCATGCCTACGAACGCGTGTAAAACCCGTATACGTCCACTATGTATGCTGTTTCAACTGCTCTTTGATACGAATCCAGCCCCTCTCGCGTCGGCGAGTACGGGGCCAAATGGTGTCGCTATCGCCTTTATTGTTCTTGTCGCGCTTGTGCTCGTGGGCGGGATCTTAGCGATCCGTCGATCGTTCTCGTCAGGAACCTCAAATTGGGAAGAAGCAGAACGTAAGCGATTTCAAAAAGCCTGGAACGAGCTCGTGCAACTCGCAAACGTTGGTGGTGCCCCGGGTCGAAAACTGGCCATTATTGAAGCGGATAAACTCGTCGATACGGTTCTCCGCAAGGTTGGCTTTCCTGGCGAAACCATGGCTGAGCGATTAAAAGTCGCGGAATATCAGTACCCCGCGATCAAGCAAATGTGGACCGCGCATCGATGGCGAAACCAGCTCGTTCACGAGGCGCATTTTACGTTGACCGAACGTCAAACCAGCGAGGCAATTAAAGCCTTTGAAGCGGTTCTCCGAGCGTTTAAGGCACTATGATTCCGCTCATTGGTCGTGAAACGCTCTCACTCTTTGGTCTCACGATCCAGGTGTGGGGACTGTTTATCGCTCTCGCGTTTGGTGTTGGGACGTGGGTTGCCTATCGTCGCGCTGTTCGACTTGGATTGAAACCTGAACACGTCGTGAATCTTGCGGGATGGATTTTTGTCGCCGCGATGGTAGGTTCACGAGTCTTTCACGTGGTGGTGTATGAACCGGGGTACTATTTGCAGCACCCTTGGAGCGCGCTAGATCCGCGTGAGCCTGGCTATGCGATTATGGGAGGATTTTTGGGAGCGGCGATCGCCTTTTTTTGGTACGCAAAACGGTTTGCGCTCAACTGGATTGAGTATGCTGATACGCTTATTTGGGGGCTCCCGTGGGGGTGTGGCATAGGCAGAATCGGCTGTTTTTTGATCCACGATCACCCAGGAACCCTCACAAGCTCGCCCCTCGGCGTTGAGTATCCAGACGGCCAGGTACACCATGATCTCGGCCTCTATCTTTCATTGGTCGGATTCGCGATCGGCATCATCTTTCTTGTTCTCAACCGAAAGACACGACCCGCAGGATTTTGGTTTGCGCTTTTTTTACTCCTCGAAGGAACTTCGCGTCTCGCGCTAGATTTTTTACGTCTAGCCGACGTCCGGTATGCAGGCTTGACTCCCGCACAAATCCTCGGACTCTTTTTTATCGCCGGCGGAGCCTACTGGCTCTTCCGTCTCCACAAACCAAATAAGGAATAGCTATTCTTTTTTCATGACTCGCTTCGCTCGTCATGCGGTTGGGAGGCGGGTCACTTGTTCGCTTAAGCAGAATCGCTTCGCTCTTCATCTTTTTAGGCATAACAGAGAAAAACGGTCCGGAGTCAGCTCCGGACCCTTTTGCGCTAAAAACAGGGCAAGGGGCGAAGCCCCTTGTTTCAAAACACACACACAACCGAACGAAGTGAGGTTGTGAAAAAAAGAAAGAAGATTCCTTGTGCATGTATTGACAGGTTTGCTTGTCTACGCACAGCGGTGTCTTTATAGTTTGGCTGTATGGCTTTATCGTCACAACACAAACTCATTGCCGCGATTATTGCGGCCACGGTGATCCTGTTTGGAGGGCTCATATTCGCTTTATTCAAGCTTCCTTCTGAGGGTGGTCCATCGGGTGGTCCAGGCGTATTTTCTGATGTAGGAGCGCCGTTTAAAGGTAAAGAAGACGCTTCTGTCGTGGTGCGATTATATTCTGACTTTCAGTGTCCTGCTTGCAAGGGTGCAGAACCTGCGCTCCGCACGATTATTGGAGAGTTCGCTGACCGCGTGAAATTTGTCTGGAAAGATTTTCCTCTCATGACGATCCACCCAAACGCGCGTTTCGCCGCAAACGCCGCTCGTTGTGCCGGCGCCCAAGACAAATTCTGGGAGTACCACGATCGTTTATTTGAAGCGCAGGAGGGCTGGTCCCCAGAGCGCAATCCAAAAGATCGCTTTGTCCAATTCGCTCGCGAACTCGCCTTAAATGAGGCAGATTTCACCAAGTGCTATAATGATCGCGTATTTGATGAGCAGGTGATGGCGGATGTCCGTGAAGGCGAAGCAAACGGCGTAAACGCGACACCAACTTTCTACATCAACGATCGTCAGGCGCAAGTTCGGACGGAAGCGCAGTGGCGTTCAGTGTTGAATCAAGTGATTCGCGAGCAAGCTTCGTCCACTACTCCTTGACGAATGGCTTGTCGCGAAGCGGTGGTCCTCGTAAAATAGGGACGCACGAGTTCATTTTGCAGTTTTTTCTTTATCATCAACCAATGTATGGATAGCGCACGTCAACCAGGATTTTGGGATGGAAGTCCAAAAGTGATGTTCTTGATGGGATTATTCCTTGGGATTGCTGTTTCTTCCACGATGGGTCTTGGACTCGTGGTGGGTGGGGTGATCAAGGGCGGTTCCGCAACGACGGTCGCGACGGGCACGGGAACGACGGGTGGAACGCCAACGGCGCCATCCCCAACGCCTACCGACTACGCTCCTGTTCGAGAAGTTGGTTCAAGCGATCACGTGAAAGGCGCGAAGAACGCGAAAGTGACATTGATCGAATATTCTGACTTCGAGTGCCCGTTCTGCAAACGGTTCTCTCCGGCTCTCACGCAGGCGCTGAAGGATTTTCCAAATGACGTACGTCTCGCGTACCGTCACTTCCCATTGCGCTCGCTCCATCCAAATGCACAGAAGGCTGCTGAAGCTAGCGAATGTGCCGCAAAAATTGGCGGAAACGATAAGTTTTGGGCGATGCACGACAAACTTATTGCGGCGGATACATTCACGCTTGATTCTATGAAGCAGTTTGCAAAAGACATCGGTGTTGATCAGGGAAAGTTCAACACCTGTCTTGATAAGGGCGAGATGGCAGATCGCGTCAACAGCGACTTCAATGAAGGAAGTCAGTTCGGCGTAGAAGGTACCCCTGCCACCTTCGTGAACGGACAGCTCGCAAGTGGAGCCATCCCTTACGACGGTCCAGGCGGATTGAAAGAAATGATTCAGCAAGCATTGTCTCAGTAGAAAAAA
>CAYTGF010000010.1:0-2272 GCA_964437285.1 uncultured Gammaproteobacteria bacterium | reverse complement strand
GCTTGTGAGCGCTCCTCATAAAAAACCCATGACGAGCGAAGCGAGTCATGAAAAAAAGAAACCAAGATTCCTTATTTTTTTGGTATACTCCTTTTATATGCAAGCTTCCGCTCTTTGGTCGGGCCGTATCGCCCTGTTCGTGATCTACGGATGGTTCGGGCTCTTGAAGATGGCGGGGCATAGTCCGGCCGAAGGATTGGTGTCAGATTTGTTTCAAGCGCTTGTTCAGTGGTCTGGGTTGACGATGAACGGGTTTGTTGAGTTGTTTGGAGCATTTGAAGTGGTGATTGGTGTCGCGTTTCTCGTGTGCGGCCCTCGTACGTGGGTTGTGCGGCTGTTTCTCGTACATATGCTCACAACGGCACTTCCGCTGGTTGTGCTCCCAAGCGTGACCTGGCAATCGGTTTTTATTCCAACGCTTGTTGGGCAGTACATTATCAAAAACATCGCGTTGCTTTCGCTTGTGAAGTTTATGCGGATGGAGGAGCGACCTTAGGTTCGGCGCGCTCGCTCCCAAGAATTGAGGTATTTTTCAAGGATCTGGGTTTTTGAGGGAAGGTTTTCGGCGACCTTGAGAGCATTCGTGGAAAACTTGGCACGTAGTTCGGTGTTCTCGATGAGTTGTCGCATCGCGTTTGCAAGCGTTTCAGGAGTATGATCCACGGGAAGAATAAAGCTATGAACATGATCACGGAGCACTTCGTTCGCGCAGCCAACATCCGTCATGATGACGGGGAGGCCTGCGCAGGCAGCTTCGATGGGTGCGATTCCGTACCCTTCTGTTTCTGAAGTCAGCAAAAATACGTCTGCTCTTGCGAGAAACGAGGGAATATCTTGCTGCGCCCCGAAAAAAGTCACGCTCGATCGGATATTTAGGGCATTCGCGAGTGTTTCAAGAGCTACGCGCTCCGGTCCATCACCAACGATAAAGAGCTGCGCATCATGTCGCTCACGAACCCGAGCAAGCGCTTCCAGTTGCTTCTCAATGCGCTTTACAGGGACGAGTCGGCTGACGGTAATAAAGGTGAACAGGGTGTGAGAATCCAGCACTCGTTCATGAGCGACTTTTATGAACCGTGTCGGATCAATAAAAATAGGAAAAACAGCAATACGCGATTGAGAAACCCCACAGGTATTCAGCAGAGTTTTGGCTAAACGTTCATTTACGGCACGGACCTGATCTGCGCATCGTAGATTCCAGCGCGCTAACCAAGGACGGATGCCACGCCATTTCTCGAACCCGTGGACCTGAATCTCGACTCCTACGTGCATAAAATACCGGAACCATAAAGCGAGCCGAGCTAAAAAGTACGGATCAGAGGTAGAAAGCACGTCATACTGGTGTTGAGACTGGAGCGCACGGAGACGGAGCCAAAGCGCAAAAAAATAGGTTATTTTGCTACGAGCACGAACTCCGTACAGCGTTACTCGATCAGAGAGATGGGTAATGCGATTGGTTGTATCTGGATACACAACATCAAACCGCTCAACAAGGGTTCCATACTCAATAAACCGCCGTTTGAGAGGCGATTCTGCGGCAAGAAGCTCTCGACCATCCGCGCTTAGCGTAAGCACTCTCATAGAAATACGTGCCAAAACCCTACCACGTAGAATCCCTCTAGGCCAAGATGCAAAAAAAGACGAGAGGGAGTAAGGTTGATGATGTCTATGAACCAGCAACGTGCTATCGCCCGCGGAGTTTTATCCGACGGGAACAAGATATTCATGCCAAAACGCGCCATGACCAAGCGGTACTTCCCAGGGATTTTTGAGCTTCCTGGTGGATGGATCGATTTTGGCGAGCATCCAGAAACGACCGTTATTCGGGAGTTTAAGGAGGAGTGTGGTTTGGATGTCGATGTAACAGGATTTGTGTGTGCGGGCTCACAGTTACTCGATGGCGATCATCTCGTGGAATTCTATTTCTTTGTGACAAAACACGATTCTGCTCAAGAGCCTCACCTACAACAAAAAGACCACAGTGAAGCGCGCTGGTTTACACAAGAAGAATTTCTCCACGAATGCGATCCATCGCATCCAGACTATAACGCCATCAAACGAGCATTTGAGATATTGGAGCAGAATTCGCTCGGTACCGCATTTTTGACGCCTTAAGTATCGAGAATGCTTTGCATTCCAAATCAGAAATACAACATCACAAAAACTGCCTTTTCAGGCAGCTTTTGTCGTGGCGGAGGGGAGAGGATTCGAACCTCCGATACCTTGCGGTATGCTCGCTTTCCAAGCGAGTGCACTAGACCACTATGCGACC
>CAYTGF010000009.1:48169-62637 GCA_964437285.1 uncultured Gammaproteobacteria bacterium | reverse complement strand
GATTAAAGATGTGAACGCCGCAGGCGCTGAAAAAGAGCGTGGTCAGGTGTTCGAAGGTCTCGTCTTGAAAGTCGGCGGCAAGGCTCCTGCGAAAACCATGACGGTTCGCAAGGTCTCCGACGGCATCGGCGTCGAACGTATCATCCCGCTCACCATGCCAGCCCTTCAAAAGGTTGAGCTCGTGAAGATGGTGAAAACGCGTCGCAAAGACATTGGTTTCGTTCGCGATTCCAAGAAGCGCCTCAAAGAAATCAAGAACATCAAACTCACAGCATAAACAACATCCCCTCGACTCCATCGAGGGGATTTTGTTGACTAAGGAAGGGGTTGTTCTTTATCAGCTCGCCACACGGGGCAAGGGGCGTAGCCCCTTAAATAAACCCCTCCCTCCACCAACAAAAAAATCCACCTAACTAGGTGGCAGAAGATGCCGTGTCCACACGCCCGTGACGTCTCTGGTACTCGAGACACGCATGAGCGTGGATTATGGCGTAGACGAGCAGGTGAGCGTCCACGAACGCCTGTTCAATGCGGTTCGTAGCTCGCATGAGGGCTGACCGAAGCAGTGTCCGTGCCACCGATACCGGGTCATACGCCTCGGTAAAGCGGATAGGGGTGATAAGCGGACAGATTGTGTACCCCTTCATGAGTCGAGCGAGATCTTGGGAGCATGTCGACACTGGTCGAAACCGGTCGTAGGCCGGAGCGCGCAGAGAAGGGCCTCGAGGCGGAGCCAAACGACGTCGTTGATAGAGCATGCAGCCTCCCAGTGAGTGACGTTGTGAGATCCTACTGGTTTTTACAGGTTTTGCCCAGCATAAGGAATGGAGATGTTCTTTTTTTACAGCCTCGCTTCGCTCGGCTGTGGAGGTTTTTTTGCCACTCGATCACGGCTGGTGCCGGATCAAGGGTCTTTGTCAGGCCCCATCTCGATCTATTCGGGTTTGACTCAACCCCCGAGCGAAGCGAGGAAATAAAAAAAGAAATGATTCCTTCTTCTATCCCACAAAAAACACCCACAAGGGTGTTTTTGAGCTATTTTTTGCGTAGTCGCCAGCCGGTCATGAGTTTTTCGAAGACTGGATCTGGATCGAGGTGGAAGGTTTGAGGTTCTTTGGTGATCGGATCGATGAACACAAGGTCGGTGCTTTGGAGCATCAGACGCGGAGCTTCGTGACGTCGGTCAGTGTTTTTTTTGAGATAGAGGGTATCTCCTACGATAGGGTGTCCCAGTGCAAATAAATGCGCCCGAATCTGGTGCGTTCGACCGGAAAAAATATCAACAGCGACGAGCGTGGCATGAGGTAAGCGCTCGAGAACGGTATAATGTGTCCAGGAGGCTTTACCTTCGGTTGCATCTGTTTCTGGACGTGCAGCCATGCGGCCTTTTGTGGTCGAACGAGCAAGTTTGAACCGAATATCGCCGCTATCTTTCGCCAGCTCACCATGAACGAGGGCGAGATACTTTTTCTTGATTTCGCGTTGCTGAAATTGGCGTTTTAGCTCTTCAAACGCTCGTTCTGTTTTCGCGACGATCATGAGCCCGCTCACGTCACGGTCCAAACGGTGAATGATCCCTGGTCGGTCTGGCTCACCACCAACCTTGGCGATCGCGGCACAATGCTGAATAAGAGAGTCAACAAGCGTCTGCTCATCCGAATGGGCGACCGGGTGTACCAAAAGCCCGGCTGGTTTGTTGATCACCAGCCAATCTTCCGTTTCAGCAATGATATCCAAAGGAGGAAGAGGCTTAAACACCTTTGCATTGACGGGTTTTGCCGGCGCTTCGACGATGCGAATTTCGCTCCCTTCGCGAACGGGGGAGTGGGGAGAGGTATTGGCCGTACCATCAACGAGTACGGCGCCGGCTTTGATGAGCTTCTGCCATTGGCCGCGTGAACGGTCAGGGGAAAGCTTCACGAGGGCTTGGTCAAGACGTTCTTGATCGAGCTCAAAAGGGATAGTCCAGGACATATGTTGATCCTACTCGATTCGAACGAATCTGGCGAATCCAGTCTTTTTGACACGATGAGCGATGATTCGCTACGCTCCAGGAGCAAAGAAACCAAAAATAGAAGTTTTATGGGCCGATAGCTCAGTTGGTAGAGCGGGCGTCTTATACACGCCTGGTCACAGGTTCGAGTCCTGTTCGGCCTACCATAGAGGCACCCGGCGACAACGCGGGGTGTTGCTTTTTCTCGAAAAATCACTGCACGGAACGTATGATAAACCGTATATGACCCTGCTCGTCACCGGCTGTGCCGGATTTATTGGGAGCGCGTGTAGTCGCGCGCTCGCAAAGCGCTTTCCTGAAGCGGTTATTGTAGGCATCGACGATCTTTCTGCGGGAAAACGAGACGCGGTTCCGGAGGGAGTACGCTTTTTTAAGGAGTCTATTTTGGATGAGGTTCGCATGAATGCGCTATTCGCTGAATACCATCCAGAATACGTGTTTCACTTTGCGGCATTGCCACGAGTGGCGTATTCGGTACAAAAACCAGTTCTTACGTCGCAAGTGAACATCGTCGGGACAACTATTCTTTTGGAAGCGGCACATGCTCACGGAACAAAGCGGGTGATCTTTTCTTCATCTTCGGCGGTATATGGGGCTGATTCGTCTATTCCTACGCTTGAAACAGCCTCCTGCGGGCCCACGTCGCCTTACGCTGCACAAAAGCTTGCGGGTGAGGAGCTGTGTCGTGTATACAGCCGGTCACTTGGGCTTGATACCGTATGTTTGCGGTATTTTAACGTGTATGGGCCGGGCCAGCGTGGCACGGATCCGTACTCAACCGTGATTGCGGCGTGGCTCGAGGCGGCCTACTTTGGACAGGAACGTCGAGCCTATATTGAGGGCGACGGCTCACAATCGCGAGATTTTTGTTACGTCGACGATGTGGTGGAGGCAAATATTCTTGCGATGCAACACGCGTCTCTATTGCGGGGAGAGGCGGTGAATATCGCGAGCGGGGAAGGGATATCATTACGAGATATTCGAGAACGGCTTGAACAAGTCGTTGGAAAACCGCTTGATCTAGAACAGCGTCCACCTCGAATAGGAGATGTGATGCATACACTAGCGAGTACAAAAAAAGCGGAAGATCTTCTAGGGTTCACCGCACAAATGTCGCTTGAGCGGGGAGTTGTCCAAACAGACGCCTGGTTTCGGGCGCTCGTTGCGTGAGTATTCGTGTACGCGCTTCACGCAGATGAACAATCAGGATACACTCAGCACTGTATGAAACGCTCTCTTCTTGCGGTGCCGTTTGCGGCCCTCGTGTTCTTAGGCGCTGGATGTGCTGGAACGTCTGAACCTTCTGCGGTCATGAATTCAGACGGGACGCCTGCTGTTCGTGTAGAAACCGGACGGGTGAATGGGGGTGCGGCGACTTCTGCCTGTGCCCATCCGTACTATCCGTTACGCAACGGTTATTCGATTACGTATGCGAATCGGTATACGGGAGGAACCAGTAGTTACACGATGACCGCTTCAAATGTCGATGACCGAGGTGCGACCATGGTCATTGCGTATGAAAGCGGGCTACGAAGTGAGCAGCGCTACCGTTGTAACGATGGGGCTATTCAGGCAACCGGGTACGTAGACATGGCTGCGGGACTTGGTGGCGCATCCGCGACCACGCAAACACGTTCCGTAGAAGGCGAGCTTCTTCCAAGAAACTTGCGTGTAGGCTCTCGTTGGAACACAAGATTCACGATCGCGATGCAACTTGGCGGGGTGCTCCCAGAAGCAACAAATATTGTTGGAGACTCGCTCAGCGGAACGGTATTCATTCAGCGCGAAGCACTCTCGGAAGAATCCGTGACCGTGCCGGCGGGAACCTTCCGAGCGATCAAGGTGAAGGCAGAGACCGATCTCCAGATTGATTCAGGAGCGGGCGCCCCTCCAGGCGGCTACCCTCCGCTTGTGTCGTACGAATGGTGGGTTGAAGGGAAAGGTCTCGTAAAAACCACGATGGGCGGCGACCAATCCATCATCTCCGAAGCCACGTCGATCATCGTTCCGTAAAAAATACTCCTCTCTCGCTCTTTCTATGTCCGCTCTTCCTTCTGACGGTCAAAAAATGTGGGTGTTGGTGATGGCGCTCGCCGTTGCGGTTATGGCATTGTTTTTAGTGGTGATGAACCAGTCACGTCGTCTTGATCTGATGATGTTGCGTGGCCCAGGGCTCGGATCTCCTCAAGGTACGATGATGCGACGCGATATTCCGCCGGCTGCCATGGACCGTCTCTTCCTTAAAGAAGATCAAGAAATCTATACCGATCCAGGGGGAAGATTCGCGTTTGTACACCCTAAAGGAGTGTATGTAAGCGCAAACACCACCACTTCAACGGAAGGCACGGTCACCGGTATTATCCTGACGAGCATGCCTATGTCAGAGGGTCCAGTTCCAGATATGCACATCACTGTCTCGGGCACCTACGGCCAATCCGTCGAATTTCGTACCTGGGAAAATCTTGATATTCCGTACTACGATGAGCTCGTGAGCTCATTCCGATTGATGAAGTAGGGGGTCGTTCGTTCCTGAAAGCGCCTTCCTAATAGCTGCCTTCACCGCTTCGATACCTTCTCCAGATTTGGATGAGGCGATGATGGCGCCGGCTTTTGTGTATTGTTTGAGGCGTGCGTGTTTTGCGCGTTCGGTGAGAAGATCAGCTTTATGGAGAACGAGCAAGCGAGGCGTATCAAGGACGCCGAGTTGTTTTAAGATGGCCTCTACTTCGCGTTTTTTTGCGCGATGGTGCTTATCGGATACATCTAGCACATGAATGACTACGTTTGCGTGGATGGTTTCATCGAGAGTACTCGAAAACGCTTCGATGAGTTTTGGAGGAAGATCTTGAATGAACCCAATCGTATCAGAAATCAGAATTTCATCGCCCAAGCCAGAACCATCTCCACGATCAAGCCACAGTTTGCCCACGTGGGTATCAAGTGTCGCAAAGAGCGCATCAGCAACGTAGGCACCTTTTTTCGTGAGAGCATTCACAAGGGTCGACTTTCCGGCGTTCGTGTAGCCAACGACGGAAACGGTTTGCAGGCCGCGACGTTGCCGATCATGGCGATGGAGGGCTCGTGAGGCGTTGATCCGTTTGAGCTCTTCGTTTGTGTGCTCGAGCTGTTTTGCGAGGTGGCGCTTCATGAGCTCCGTGTTTGTTTCGCCCTGGCCACCACGTGTTCCCGTGCCACCAGCTTGTTGCATGAGCTCAAGCCCAAGTCCAAATATACGCGGTCCAACGTGTTGAATCGCGGCTTTTTTGATCTGGAGTTTCGCCTCGGAAGTTTTTGCGTGCAAGTCGAAGATCTTCAGGATCAGGTCGACGCGATCCCAGGCTTTGATCGGGTATTTCGCTTTACGGAACCGTTCTTCGACTTCGTAGAGCTGTTTTGGCTTCAGAAGATTATTGATGATCAGCACGTCGACCTGTTCTGTTTTTGCGAGCTCGATGAGTTCGTCTACTTTTCCTGCGCCGATATACGTTCGATAGTCAGGCACGCTGCGCTTTTGCATGACACACACAACAACAATGCCGCCGTAGGTTTTGGTGAGCGACTCGAGTTCTTCAAGTCGTCGTTTTGCGGCGGTAGGCGAGAGGCGAGGGTCGACAACGTCGATCAGAATCGCGCGTGGTTTTGCAGGAGTCATACCTTGAGACTACGTCGTCACAAGGGGTCTGTCTAGCGCTCTTGACGTCAAACGCAAGAGTGTTGCACGGAGTGAAGTGAGTCGAGTGATGACTCAGAAAGTGCGGTGTCTATGGTTCGATGGGGATTGATGGTGATGGTGGGCTTGTCGCGTTCTTGTTGGGCGGAAGCACCGTCTGTGCGTGTGCAGCCTTTAGCGCATCCACCGGGAACGCTCCTGCGTGATGTGGGAGATCGGTACTGGGTGGTAGCTCGTTGGCCGGATCGAGAAGAAATCGTCGCTTCCATGATGAGTCTTGCGCACTATGATCTGCGCGAGGCGATTCCGCTCTCGGCGGAAGAGGCGCGGTGCTTGCGTCCTTCGACGCGAGTATGGTTTGCGCGGTTTCTCTGGCGACTCACGAGGCTCCCCAACGGAGAGCTCTGGTACACCAACGAGGCCCAGGGCTACCGTCGCCGCGCGCGGCCTTCGGTGATCGCGGCGTGGCGCGAGTCGCCGGATCGAGCGGAGGCCTTTGTGGGAACGCGCGAGACCCTCGAAGTGCGCTTTCGCGATCTTGGCCCTATGCCACCCCCGGATGGAGCGATCTTCTCAAACCAAGGTCGCTATCTCTACTTCGCAGAGGGCGTGCTGCATCCGTTCGCGAATCGTGATCTGGCCGAACAGGTGGGGTATACGCTCACAGGCGCGGTTCCTGTCTCGCTTGCGGAACTTGCGGAGCTTGGTCCTGTGGGCGAAGTCTTCACAGCTTCGCACTTTCAGGTGTGTCCGCTTGCGGCCGCACAACTTCGTCGTACGGAAGACCATGATCAAGACGGCGTCCCGTTCTTCGAAGACTGCGATGACGATGACGCGCGACGTCATCCGGGTCATACCGAGATCTGTGATGGGGTTGATAACGACTGTGACCTCGTGGTGGACAACGGTTTTGACGTCGGTTTTCGGTGTGTGATGGAAGATGGTTGCAACACCCCCGCGTACACCCGCTGCGCCGACCATCGTCTCGGTACGGTCTGCTGGGATGATGAGGCGTCCTGCCCCTAATCCCTCTCAAAATGAGGGATTTTTTTCTACTGGTTATTTTTGGTGTTCATGGTACGCTACGGTCATGATTCTTGATGCTTTTCGTTATGTCTTCTGGATCGGTTCCGGATCATGCCTTTGACGAAGCTCTTCTCCATCGCGCAAAAACCGATCCGAAGGGTGTCGTCGAGGTCTACGATCGATATATAGAGAGGATATATCGCTATTTTATGCGGCGTTGTGGCCATCGAGAGACGGCGGAAGACCTCGCCTCGAAAGTGTTTGTTCAGTTTATCAAAGCGCTCCCAACGCTCGAATGGCGAGGTCTCCCGCTCGAGGCCTGGCTCTTTCGGACGGCCTCCAACGCCCTGATCGACCACTGGCGTCGTCTCGGTACGCATATGGAGGTGGTCGCCTCAAACGAGGAGGACGAGGCTCCCTGGGATCCTCCTTCTGGTCAGCCGGGGCCCGATGTCGAAGCGGAACTGAGTCTCGAGGGCGAAAAAATTCGCGAAGTCCTCTCGCACCTTTCTCCGCGCGATCAAGAAGTGCTCGACCTGCGATTTTTTGCCGAGCTTGAACCTATGGAAATGGCAGAAATGCTGAATGTTTCACCAAATCACGCGTCTGTTCTCGTCTATCGAGCGCTTGCTCGCTTACGGGCGCTGTACACCAAAACCTATGTCTCTCCCACGTCGTCATCCTAGTGAAGATCCTGCGTTGGAAGGGATGGTCCGATTCATGGACGAGTTTGCTCGTCAGAATGATGCGGAACATCTTTCAGAAACGAGTAAGGCCAAGCATCGCGCGGATTTACTCGCTCTCGCTTCCTCTATGTCCTCTTCTTCTATCACTCCTTCATCATCGCCTGTGCCATCAAAAGCATTTTGGTCCAAGCGAGCGTTTGTGTTTGCGTCGGCATTAGCCGTCGTCGTGTTGGTCGTGAATCTTGCGCTTTCCGCGCTTCCTGGTCGTCGCGCACAAACGGTGGCGCAGTTACTCGTGCCTTCTGCACAGTCTGCCGAGGCGTTTGCTCTTGAGCCAATTCAGGCTCTTCCGGGCGGAATAGATGCGCGTGCCGGTTGGACGCTCACCACCACCGTCCCCGCTTCGCGTGAAGCGATCGAAAAAGCCATTCGTCTTGATCCGCCCGTTCCGGTGCGCGTCGAAAAAGCGGAAAAGGATTCTTGGCGCGTGATTCCAGAAGAAGGATTAGCACCAAACACGGTCTACAAGATTACCCTTGCGACAGCGCTTGTAGCATCTGACCAGCAGATTCCGTATGAATACAGCTGGGTGAATCAAACAGTGGGAACGTTTCGCGCCGAGGCTTTTACGCCTGGTCCTGGGGTGAGTGGTGTGCCCGTGAGTTCTGCGATCGAAATCACATTTTCTCACGATGGTTTCGTCGAGCCAACGGGGTTCTTCCGTATTTCTCCGCAGGTAGATGGCCGTTTTGAAACGCGTGGTCGAGCGCTCGTGTTTTTGCCAAATAAGCCTCTTGCCCCGGGCAAGGTTTATACGGTGACGCTCAAGAAGGGGTTTGGGATGGCAAACAATCCAGAGATGCAGCTCAAGGAAGATTTGGTGTATGGATTTCAGACAAACACGCGCGAAGCGATGAACGAAGGTCAGTCTTTGGAGATGTCGGACCTCTATTTGCCGGTTTCTTCCGAGGTTCGCCCGTCTGCGCCTATTCGTATTCCTGTGCCAGAGAGCGCAGACCAAGACTACCTAATCAATGCAGGGATCTACCGCGTTTCTGCGGACGAAGCAAAGCAATATATGACCCTTCGTCAGCATCCGCTCGGGTTGTTCCAGTGGTCGTCCGTGCAATGGGGAGAAGTTGCGGCACTCGTTGAAGGAAAGACGCCAATCATGACACGCGAGCGCCTCAACAGAACTATCGAACAGAAAGAGTACAGCCGAACGGCGGTGGTAGAACTTCCGGGTCAGGGAGCTGGGTTCTACCTTATTTCTCTCGTGAAGAGCGGTGATGCCGGAGAACCGGCTCGTCGCAACTGGACACTGGTACAGGTGAGCGATCTTGCGTTTCACGTCATGGCGGATCGTGATCGTGTATTGGTGTGGGTCGTGAATGCGGCGCTTCAACAGCCGGTGAGTGGAGCAACGGTCACAATCGGTGATACGCGCGCCACCACAGGCGTCGACGGAACGGCGACACTTGCAGCAACGCTCCCAACGAGCCCATCTTCTGCACTGACGGTGAATGTTGCGCAGGATGGTCAGGAAACCTTTGCGCTCCTCGCTCGAAACCAGCTTGGCGTCTGGTACGGTCCTCGTCCTACCGATCCATACGCCGGCAATCGCGACACGTGGGCCTATCTCTACACAGATCGCCGTGTTCAGCGTCGTGATGATACGTTGAACGTGTTTGGTATCGCGCTCGATCGAGCAACAAAGCGCGTGCCAGCGGGCTTGCAGCTCCGTCTTGTTCCATCGGGGTACTATTTTTACAAAGACTACGGCTATCGCGCCCATACGGTTGTGATCGATGAGCAACCCGTGCAAGCAGACGCTGCGGGACGGTTTCAGGCTGCGTTCAGCTGGAAAGACCGTCGTATGGGCGGCTATGAAATACAGTTGGTTCGTAACGGGTCCGTGATTTCAAGCTCATTCTTCGAGATTCGCGGCGAAGCAAAGCCGATGAACTCCATCGATGTCACGTTTGATCGTCTCTACGCCTATGCGGGTGACACGATTTCAGGAACCATACGCACGACCTACACGGATGGTACACGATTACCGAACGCGGAGATCGAAGTAGCCGTACGCCGTTCATCGACGGGGGAGCGTATTTACGAACAAACACTTACCACGAATGAACGTGGTGAGGCACTCTTCCGTACGGTTACACGTGGCATGGTTGGGTGTTCCTTCACTCAAGGCTGGGCCTCCGGATCTTGTCGGAATACTGACGAGCTCATCGTGACCGCACGACTCGCGGCTGCCTCCGAGGGCGAGGTTGTAAAAGAGGCGGCGATGACCCTCCTGCCATCTTCTGCGCTCGTTTTTGAAGATGAGGACACGACGACGCACACAAACGAAACCGACTTTCCGTATTTTGGAGGAACCGGGGCTCTTGTGGCGCAAGAGGGAAAACGGCTCTCTCTCGCTGGAAAAATCGTTGAAGCCACCATTCGCGCAAATGCTGTCGAGTTTTCCCCAAAGCCACGAACAACGGTGTTGGTAGAAACATATAAAGAAGTGCAAGAACGTACCCAAACAGGAACCTATTACGATGAAATAAAAAAGCAGGTCGAACCGGTGTACTCCTATCTTAGACGCCTCGAACGTGTGGATACACGTACCCTCACAACCGATGATCGTGGCGTGTTTACAGACACGATTGCGGTGGACGAAACAGCCTCGTATCAAATGATTGTGACGGTGGCGGATGGTCGCGGTCGACGGACAACGGTGAACGCCTATGCAAGTCGTCCGTACGCAGGAAATTCCAGTACAGGAAATCCGGTGCAAGAACCGCCACGTCTCGAGCTCTCGTACCGAGATGCCTCTATGCCAACTCCTGCACCGTTAGTGATGGGTGAAGCGACACTTCGTCTCAATGAATCGGTAGACGTGCAGGCGGTCGCAAAGAATCTTCCAGAAAATGCGGTCACAAAGCCGCTCTTCATCACGTCTACACGAGGTATCCAGCGCGTGTCGTATGGTGATGAGAACTTTAAGATCGTGATGGACGAAGCTTCTGTTCCAATGATGAGCGTTTACGCGATCGTGTACACAAAGACACAAGGGTTTATGGTGGCGAATACGCGCTTCACGATCAACCAGGCCGATTACAAGCTCGCCGTAGATGTGCGTTCGGATAAAAACGAGTACGCTCCGGGAGAAAAAGCGCAGTTTACCGCACGTGTCCTGGGGGCGGATGACAAGCCAGTCGCAGGAACAAAAGTCGCCCTTTCGCTCGCGGATAAGGCGCTTGAACCGCTCTACGCGTTTACCCAAACAAACGTCGTAGCAGATTTGTACAGCTTGTACACCGACGGTATCGAAGCAACGATCTCAACGCACAAGCAGGCGGACATGTATATGGGAGCAGAGGGCGGTGGGGGTGGAGCCGGAGATATTCTTATGAACCCTCGGAAGAGCTTTAAGGATCAAGCGGCGTTCTTGGTGGGGGAAACAAATACGAACGGAGAAGTGACGTTTGATGTCACAATGCCGGATAACCTCACCACGTGGCGCATTCAAGCGGTCGCGCTCAGTGCGGACTTGCGAGGTGGGGAGGCACTTGTGACACGCGCTGTTCGCAAGTCACTTGCGGTCGATGCCGTTATTCCAAGAATTGTGGCGCCGGGCGATAAAGCCGAACTCCGCTTACAGTCCATGACGGACGATCTTGCGAATGACGCAGACGTTGAATATGCCATCGATGCGCCAACGCTCGGCTTGAGCGCGCAGGTGGTGCGCGCAAAGGGTCGAGCGGCAGTTCACGTGCCATTTACCGTCACGGAAGCCATGCGCGGCGAGCACGTGGTCCGCATTGGTATACGTTCAGGAAGTCGTCAGGATGCGCTTGAAACACGTATACAGGTTCTCGAAGCAGAATACACAAAAACGATTTGGGAATCTGCCGAGGTAACAGGTCCGGAGTTCGTCCTGCCGGAGAATCGTGGTGATCACTCGTCGGTACTCTTCATGTCTCGAGCTCGTGGAGCGCTCTTAGTGGAAGCACAAAACCTCTTCTCAAGCGTTAACTTTGGAGCTCGTGCGGAAGGAATGGCGGCGGCTCGTGTTGCGCATGCCTTGTTGAAGGAGTGGGGAGGAACGGAGGTATTCACCGAACCAAAATGGTCAGAGTATCAGGATCTAGGGATGAAACCGCTCCCACAAAGTTCTGCTGATCTCGACACGACGCTCGCGGTCCTCTACTCGCAACAAGCGATCGGTGATCGTGCCGCGATGCAGGCGTACCTCCAGGATATCTATGACTCAGCCGAAGCGACGCGCGAACGCCGTTTGAAGGCAGCGGTTGGTCTCGCGCTCCTTGGGCAGCCGACGCTCGACGCGCTACGTACCGCCGCCCAAGCACCAAATCTTACCTGGAAGGAAGAAGCGGTGCTCTTGCGTGGATTGGTGGCGGTTGGCGCTCGTGATGAAGCGCGCATGATTCTTGAACGCTGGTACCAGCGTCTCGATGAACGCGATGGTCAGGCCTGGATCAAGGTATCGGATGCACCAAGCGATATGGTGGAGGCAACGCGCATTGCAACGTATGCGGCTTATGCCCTCGCCGATGGTCATCGTGAAGCGTTACAGCTCTACATGACGCGTAACAACCACGTGCTCAGCTACAATCCGGTTCTTGATGCGCAGACGCTAGCCTTGCGCATCGCTCAAGCGCCAAACGAAGATGTTCTGCTCGTCTATCGCTTAGGTGAGACCACCGAAGAGGTGCACTTGAACAAGGGTTCGCATTGGTTGACGCTTGGTCCAGACGAATGGAAGCAGTTCGCGATCGTGTCTGTGCGTGGTCCGGTCACGGCTCAGTGGCAACGCCGTGTGCCTGGGCTTGTAAAGAATACGGAGGGTATGACACTGGTTCGTACGTACCGACCTGTAAACACAGGCGCGATCAAAGAAGGGGATTTGGTACAGGTCACTCTTTCTCCAAAGTTCTCTTCACGTGATACGCATGGCTGCTACGAAGTACGCGATCGTTTGCCGGCGAACTTAGCCCCGGTCTTGAACTGGCAGTTCCAGCAAACGTGGTATCCAGCAAGACAAGATGACGGCAGCGTGTCGTTTATCACCTGTTCTTCGTATAACGACGTCGTCACCTACCCGGCGCGTGTCACCGTTGCAGGCACCTACACCGCGCCAATGCCGATTGTTCAGCATCTAGAACAACCATCGCTTTCCGCGGTTGGGGCAACAAGCGTGTTTACGGCAGGAAGAAAATAACTCTCATGACCCACATCCACAGGCTTCGAATACAGGGACTGGCCCTCATCGGAGCCTGTGGTTTGGTGTTTCTAGGGATGGGCTGTCGCGAAACGCAGACCCCGATCGCCGTACCAACGCCAACCCCTGCCGATCAAAGCATTGAAACAAAACGCTTCTTTCTCGAATCTCCCGGGATTCTTGAACGAGCAATTCTTCCACAAATATGTCCCACGAAGGATGCAACAGAGCCCATCGTACTTCTTGGACACTATCCGCCCGCATCCACGCACTTCGGTGTGACGTTAGAGCGTTGGAAGGCTTGCACGAACCGCACGGTTCGACATCTGGTTATTCTGAGTCCCGATCACTATCAGCGACTCGGTTCTGGCTTTGCGACCACAAACTTGTCGTATCGTGTGAGAGAGAAATATTTTTCAGCGAACCAGTTGTTTACTTCGCGTCTGCATGACATTGGCGCCGTGTCATCTACGCTTTTTCCGGAAGAACACGGGGTAGGGGTGCCGGTCGCGATCGCGAGCCGGCGTTTTGATGCGCTCGAGTCCGTGACCGCTATCGCGGTTTCACGAAAGATATCGGAGGAAGATGCTCGGGCGCTCACGCGCGAGCTTCAACTGATTATCGATCAGCCGGATGCATTGCTTCTTGTGTCGGTCGATTTTTCCCATGGTCTCTCTCGAGATCAAGCACGAATCATGGATAGAGAGACGAGGCAGGCTTTATTTACTCGTGATCGCGCCTTCTTTTGGCGCGCACAGGACACACATGTCGATTTTGGTCGAGGTGTCTCTATCGTGCTCGGCTTGCTATCGGAACAGGGGAGGGTGTACATCGATCAGTCGTTTGACGGGAATGATCTTCGCGGCACGGATCAGCGCGTCACGACGTTTATGAGCGGTTGGCTCACAGGTGATTGACACACGGTCAAAATCCTGGTATATGTCGGAGGCGATCGTCGCTCATACACAGGGAGTACCGGACTATGAAACACATCAAGCAGGTTGTCCTCGCGAGCGCGAATCCTGGGAAGATCAGGGAATTCGAGCGGCTGTTGGGTCCAGACCCGGGGTTTGAGCTCATCGTCATTCCAGCGTTCAAGGCTCCGCAGGAAGACCGTCCGACCTATGCCGGCAATGCGGAGCTCAAAGCGGCTGCGGCAGCGAAACAGTTTGGAATGTTGGCGCTTGGAGAGGATTCCGGCATCGAGGTCATGGAGTTGAACAGCATGCCGGGTCCGCTCACCGCGCGTTTTGCGGGACTGCCTCAGAAGCTTCGCGATCAGCTCATTCAGAATCCTTCGCTTGCCCTCATCCGAGAGGCTGCTTCCTGCGAGGGAACAGGATCGAGCACGTCAGACGAAGTGAACAAGCTCCTCCTTCAGCTTCTTCGCGACAGGTTGCGACCCGAAGACGTTGGACCAGGGGTGTTTCTCTCCGAGGCGCGGTACGTTGCCCACATCGCTCTCTCCGATCCTGATGGGCGCATCTTCTTTCGTGCGGAGCATACCGCGCACGGATTCATCACGAATGAAGAGCGCGGCACAGAAGGCTTCGGACAAGATCCAATCATGAGACTTTTCTCCCACGACGCGTACACTGTCGCCGAGCTCACTCCGGAAGACAAAGACCGCGTGAGTCACCGCGGCAAAGCCGTACGAGAGGTGCTCAGCTATCTTCAACGGAACTGGTGACCTTTACTCCAGCTAGACGCTGGATTTTTTTTGTGCTCAGAATAAGGAATCTATTATTTTTTTCCATGGCTCGCTTCGCTCGCCATGGGTTTATGAACACACGAAAGACGAGCGAAGCTCGTCTCTAAAAACAGAAAAAA
>CAYTGF010000009.1:0-48069 GCA_964437285.1 uncultured Gammaproteobacteria bacterium | reverse complement strand
TGGGTTTATGAACACACGAAAGACGAGCGAAGCTCGTCTCTAAAAACAGAAAAAAGAGGATTCCTTATTCTGAGCGAAGAAAAAAAGAAGCTTACGTTAAGCTATGAAAAAAGCTCCTTGTGGAGCGGAGGTGGTCAGTCCTTCTTCTGGCCGAAGGAGCTAATGACTCGGAAGAGCGGATAGATCGTATCGAGATAGATATTTGCCCCCGACTGGAAAGCATTATCCACCGTGTGCGGAATCCGGAACGCTTGACGGAAGTCGAGGGCGACCATGATGAAGCTGCAGCTCACGGATAGCCAGGAGAGGTTCCCAACAAAGGATTGTCTGGTCGAAACGGAGCGGTAGTTGTCGAACATGACGAAGGCAGCGATCATGAACGCCAGCATCACTGTGAGGATCTGTATCGATTTCTCCGAGCCTAGTGGGAGAGCATACCTCGTCAAACCGAGTACAATGACAAGTATCGCCATGAGCAGCAGGGAGTGGTGCGTGATACATCCCACCAGCGCAGATCTGTACGAGAGAGCGCCCAACGCACAGGTCATCGTTGAGTAGCTGATGAATGTAACCACTGGATGAATTCGTCTCGAAGCGAGGTGCATTGTACCAAGCATTCCAATAAAGAGCAGGAAGGTGATTGCAGGAGCGGGCTGCACGTAAGACATCAGAAGTCTCCCAATACCGGTCAGGACGAGCCCGTACAGGGCCACGAGCGATACCAGCAAGCTATAGACGCCTCGTGACAGCAGTCGTACCTCACTTGTTGTGCCGGGTGATAGCTCACGATAGGGCATGTCTATTCCAGCCTTTCCATCCCCAAGGGGATGGCACAAGATAGGCGTTTACTCGAAATTTGTCAACAGATATGTACATTCATTGACAAAACACGTATTTTCTGGTATAATTATTTGACTGCTTTGCCTTTACAAAAAAGAACAATCTTTCTTCAAAGAGGGCTCTGTTGAGCGAAAAATAGGTATTAGGCTCAATAAAGCCCCCTGGGAAGAAGTAGCTTCTTGCTAGGGAAGTGGCCGTGGTGGCTGCTTCCGTACCTTCGGTTTCTCGTGATGGGCGACGGTGTCGCCCAAGGAGTACGACATTGAACAAGATCCTCTCGGTTGGGTTCGCCCTCTTCCTCGTCGCCTGTGGCGGCGAGGCGCCCACGGCGACCGGTATCCCCTCGAGGGAGCCGGGCCAGGCGTGTATCGTCGAGGGACAGATCGGCGGGCGTTGTACGCCCGGCCGTTGCCTCGACGGTACCCCCGTACCGAGCGATCTCGTCTGCAGTGACGGTCGCTGGGCGTGTCACTACGACGCGACCCGCTGCGTCACCGAGGTGACGCCGGTCACCTGCCGCGAGAGCGACCGGCCGATGCGCTGCGACACCCTGGTGAACGTCTACTGTCCGGGAACGAACGTTCCCGTGCAGAGCATCATCAGCTGTCGCGATGGCCGCTGGGCGTGCCACGCGAGCCTCGCGCACTGTCCTTCTGCCGAGACCGACGCGGGCCCTCCGGCCGATGCGCAGGTTTCTACGGATGCGAGCGCGACGGACGCCGAGGTCGAGCCTCGGTTGTCATGCCAGATCAGCTATGACGGTCCGCCGTCTTACGGCTTCGCGCCGGGGACACGGGACGCTCGGATGCTCCAGTTCCGTCTTCAGTGTTCTGAGGCGGTCGAGCTGCGCGAGCTGCCCATCACCCTCGAGGCACGCACGACCGACGAGCGCATCGTGAGCGCGAACCGCCAGCTCGTCGCGAGCAACGTACGGCTCATCAACACTCAGAATGGTGAGAGCCTCCTCGGTCCGCTCACCATTCGTCCCGAGGACGTCACGTCCAACCTGGGTGCGGTCGCGGGTCGGCTGGAGGGTGGGGTGGCGCGCTTCGAAGCGAACCATCTCTACTACCTTGCCATCGCGGTCAGGCTCCCCGACCATGTTGACCCCGAGCTCTTCGGTCGGCGTTTCCGTGTTCGCATCGGTGAGAATGGGCGGTTCTTCACGGACCGTTCGCTCTTCCGTGTCGAGCGCGGGACGTTCCACACCGAGAACTCCACCAACGGCTTCGTGCCGCAGGTCGAGGGCAACCTCATGTGGATCGAGCAGCCGCGGGTGATGGTCTCGCTCGCGGACTTCGAGCCGCAGCAGACCGTGACGCGCAATCACCTCTCGATGCACACGCTGCGCGTGCGTTATGCGTCGTCTGGGCTCAGTCCCGTATTCCCGATCCGCGTGCGCTACACGGGGGTTGCGGATCTGGGTGCCGGGTACCGGACGCAGAACTTCTCGCGTGCCGTCATGGCCTGCGGGCACAACTGCGACGAGAATGGCGCCACTCCGCGCATGCGCCCGACGCTCGATGGCCAGATCGGCTTCGAGCGATTCACGGGGCCGATCGCGAACGCGGCGCGGACCTGCTCGATCATCTGCGCCACGGACAGCGAGGTCGATGGTCGTGATGGGGACCGCATCGCGCTCGGTATCGCGAATGCATCGGACGTCGTCTTCGAGGACCAGTACGGCAACCCCGCTCTGGTCAGCCTCGACGAACGGCTCCAGCGCCAGCTCAGCGCCCCGACGCACACGACGACGATCGTTTCGAGCGGGTACCTGACCATCAACAACTTCTCGGTCCCGAACCGTGAGGTTACCGGACCGGTCAGTGAGTGGTTGCGCATTGGGACCTACGCGCTCAATGTCAGCTACGAGGATGCGCTGCTGAGCTCCGTTGGTGTTCGCATCGATGGTGCCAGCCGCTGCGTGAACGAGGTGCGGGTCCAGACGTCCACCAGCGCTCCGGCCACGGCTTTCGTTCCGTTCGATGTGTCGCACGTCGACGTCTTCTGGCCGAGTCCCGTCGCGCTAGGTCTCGGGAACACGACGCTCGATATCTACGTGCGCGTGAACCCGGCCGTTGCTCCGATGGTGAATCCGAATGGCTGCCATCCGGGTGACAGCGTCACCGTGTCGATCGACTATGGCGACACGTCACCCGAGTGGGGTAGCTTCTTCGGGAGCGCCGCGAACCTCCGTGTGCTGGGAACGAACTCCGGCCTGCTCATGCAGTACGGCGGACGTCCCGGCCCCGGCGGCTCCCTCCTCTTCCGCTGACCCGTCGTCCTTTCCGCTCCTTCCCTCCGGCGTTGCTCTCCTAGCGACGCCTCACCCCCGATCAGCCGCGTGCAACGCGCCGCTGATCGGGGGTCTTCTTATTTCGAGGCTCAGAACAAGGAATTTGTTCTATATTTTTCATGGCTCGCTTCGCTCGCCATGGGTTTTATGGCTACACGAGAGACAAACGACTATGAGTATATAAATGAATGAGAGACGAACAACCATAAGCGCATACCTACGTGAGAGACGAACGAAGTGAGTCTCTAAAAAAGAGGCGAAGCTCGCTAAGCATGCGTATGCGTGAGAGACGAGTGAAGCTCGTCTCCTAAAAAAAGAAAGAAGATTCCTTAGCCACGTGGCTACCGGAGAGGCGAGCGAAGCGAGTCTCTAAAAAAACAAATCGAGATTCCTTATTTTGCTGCACGTTCTGCATCAAGAAGAGAAATGGACTCTTGGATCTCATGCCAATAACGTTTTGCGTAGTCAGACTCCGGACGATAGTCTCGACGCGTGTTTTTATACAAGCGAACAAAAAACTCAAAGGTGCCACCGATCTCTTGAAAGTACCCTTCTTGTTGCCAACGCAGAAGATACTGATGCCCAAGCCGTTCATCTTGCGCGAGAAGCCGATCAAGAAAGAGGAGGGGATAAAACGAGTAGTAATCGAGCATCTCTTGCGAAAGCCCGTCGAGGAGGCGAGTGTCTATCTTCCATGTATGATCTGGATCATTCTGCATCCATTGGAGCTGAAATCGAAACGACTTTGCAAGCAACTTTATCTGTTGAGAATAGGATGAGGCAGCCTTATTCCACTCAAAAGGGGTACACAGGAGATCTTTGGACCAGAGGGAGATAAAGGCTTCTTTCGTAAAAAAGAGTTCGCGATCGTTTGCGAGTACTTCATTCACAAAAAAGTCTCGTGTGCAGAAGTATTCAAAAAACGAAACACCATCGTCTTCGTCCTCTTCATGTTCTTCGGTGGGCCAAGCGTACAAACGAGATATTTCGAGATCTTTCGGTTTTTGGAGTGGAAGCGCATAGGTATCCGGATGTTTGAGCGCGACAGCCCTATCAAGAAAGAGATCTACGTCTCGCGGTTGAGCTACGGGTAACCCCATCCGAGCCTGTAAGCAGGTTCGTGCGCATCCGCCTTTATACCAAACCCCAGAAGGAAGGTGGTGTTGAGGGAAGAGCGGTTTGGTTTGTATTGCTCGATAGACGCCGTGGCTGCACTCAGTGATAGGGAACCGAAACCCCTCTCGCTCAAGCCACGCCGCGAACTCGTGGTCTTCAAAAGACTCATACCAGGTACGGCGTGGCTCGCCGTCAATAAAGAGCGAGTGAGGGTTCTCGAAGGACATGCGTGGAGTATACCATGAAAGAACGCCGCTTGACCCATCTTTCGCGAATCGTTAGCCTACCGGGGGAGGTGCTACTATGCGGCTCATGCAGGGAGTCAAATCAGGGACGGTAGAAGCTGTTATGGCGGTGCTTGATCGCGAGGCGCTCGCGGGTGAACTTCCTGTTGTTATACGAGCGATCATCGGCAAAACCATGAAGCAACTTGGGTTTTCGACGGCTGGTCTGCGCGTTACGCTCGTCGTGACGGATATCGCGCAGCGTTGGGGCCTCGTGCTCACCAAGCCAGCGAAAAAGCCCACAGCATCAAAACCGACACAGAAGGCCCCAAACAAGCGGACAAAGACCTCTGACGAGGTCCCGCTCTCGATAAGGCAGGAAGCGAGCCTTCTCGCTCCGCTCCTCGAGAAGCTTGCGCTCCAGTCGCTCACGAAGAATGCCCCTCCGCCACTGTCCCTCGAGGAATTCCAAGAGCAAGCACGACTCACTCTCCTCGAGTACGGAGGAAGCTATCGCACGCAAGACGCTCTCGATGCCCTCATCCGCTGGCTAGACGACCACGACTACCTCCTCGTCGATCAAGCCTCCGTCCAAGTCATCGCCATCCCAATCTCCACCCCAATCTCTATCCCTGACCCCGTCCCTGATTAGGAAGGGTTTTTTCTTTTGTTTTTCATGACTCGCTTCGCTCGCCATGGAGTTTTTGAGGCGCTTTGTTGTTTTGAGAGACTCGCTTTTCTCATCTCTCGTGCGTTTAACCGGTCCGGAGTAAGCTCCGGACCGGTTTCTCTTCCGTGTACGTGGCTGGATACAAGCCCACAGCCGAGCGAAGCGAGGCTGGAAAGAAAAAATGAAGATTTCTTATTCTTTCATAACAAAACAAGCGCATGCGCTTGTTTTGTTATGGTGCACCCTGAGGGAATCGAACCCCCATAAGCGGCTTCGAAGGCCGCTGTTCTATCCGTTAAACTAAGGGTGCGTGCCGGAGCATCCTAGCGAACGACGGGGGGCTTGGCAACCAGGCCTGGTTTTCCGCGCCAGCCTTTTTTATCGAGAGCGGCTTCCGCGGCGGCTAATTGGGCCTCCTGCTTTGAAGTGCCTTTTCCATTCGCTACCAACTCTTTCTCGAGAAACACCCCCACTAAGAACTCTTTTTGATGATCAGGGCCCTGTTCGTCAAGTACTTTATACGTTGGTGTCACACCGAGCATTTCTTGCGCTGTTTCTTGAAACTTGCTCTTTGCGTCGACATAGAGCTCAAGCTCGATGATACGCGGCAAAATACTCAGGATAAATCCATGAATAAACGCTTCTGCAGCCGGCATTCCACCATCCAGATAGATTGCCCCAATAATGGCCTCGATGGCATTCGCAAGAATGTACATGCGCGCCTTGCTGTCTTTGTCACGCGCCTCACCTTTTGAAAGAAGAAGAAACTCTTCAAACGCCAAATCACGAGAAATGCCCGCGAGCGTCTTCGCATTCACAAGAGCGGCCCGCCAGTTTGTGAGAATACCTTCCGGGTCTGAATAGGTTTTGTAGAGATGTTCCGTGACGACCAATTCAAGAACCGCGTCGCCTAAAAATTCCAAACGTTCGTTGTGGTCATGAGGAAAATCGCTATGCTCGTTCAGATACGAACGATGGGTGACTGCCTGCAGGAGGAGCGACCGGTCACGAAATGTGTGTCCCAGGCGCTCCTCCAGCACGGAAAGGTGGGAGAGGTCCATACCTTAGTCGTGTGAGGTAAATGTAGGAAGGGAGTGAGCAGGATCTTCCTCGGGGGCAACATCTTTGCTGATCTGCGCGATGTACGCACCGAGGGGAGTAGGCGAGGCTTTTTGCAGGTCAGAGGGCTTTTCGATGCCACGAGCGAGCTGATCTCGATATACGGCGCCAAGAACCCCGTTCACAAATCGGCCACTAGAATCGCCGCCGAAGGATTTCGCAAGTTCAATCGCTTCATTGATCGCGACTTTGCTTGGAATATCAAAGTTATAGAGCAGTTCATATACGCCGACACGCAGGATGTTGCGATCGATCGTCGTAATTTTTTCGAGAGGCCAATCTGGGGCGAATTTGGCAATGGTCTCGTCGATTTCGGGTTGATGCTCTAAAACGCCACCAATAATACCTTTTGTGAAATCTACTTCATCAAAACTTTCTCCTTCTTCAAACATCCAGCGTTCAATGTTCCGTTCGCAGATATCGAGAGGAGTACGTTCGCCGCCCCAAAAATCCCATTCATAAAGCGACTGGAGCGCGAAGCGGCGGGCAAGGTGGCGATTAGACATAAAAGAGCAAGGTGCAAAGGAACGAAACCCTCTTTAGGAAAGAGGGCTTTGGTTTAGGCGTGGGAGTGATCGTGACCCTCGTGGTCGTGATCATGGCTGTGGGCTTTTTCTGCCTTCGAACGAGATTTTGTCAAAAGCTTGGCCACTTTGCGATCACGGCCCTTCACATGGATCGCCTTTCCATTATACTCCAAAGCTCCCGGCGCTGCACGATGGGAGAGGTGGATAACTCCGGTGGCTTTATCTGTGGCTAAAATAGCAGGTTTTAGCGCAAAATGAGAGGCGCGACGGCGCTTGTGTGAAGATGTACGGCGATGACCAGGAAGACCCATAGAGAGAAAGATTAGAGAATGTTTTGCCACACCCTAGCAAAAAGGTTGCAGAAAGGCAAGATCTGAGGTTTTGGTAAAAAAAAGAGGGATCGCTTGCGCTTTTTTTTGGGGTTACGTACGATACTCGCAACTATGGAACATACACTCGTCCTCATTAAACCAGATGGCGTTCAGCGCGGGCTTACGGGCAAACTCCTCACTCGATTCGAAGACGCTGGACTCAAGATCGTCGCTTTGAAGATGGTTCACCCATCTCATGAAGACGTCGACCAGCACTACGCACTCACAGAAGAATGGATGAAGGGGGTCTACGAAAAAGCAAAATCAAAGTACGACGCAAAAGGCGAAACATTCCCCTTTGCCGATCACATCGCGTATGGATCAGATATCAAGCGTGGATTAGTCGATTTCTTGAAATCGGCGCCGATCGTCGCGATCGTCCTTGAAGGTGAGCAGGCGGTGAGCTTGGTGCGTAAGCTCGTAGGCTCAACGGAACCGGCCTCGTCCGCTCCGGGCACAATTCGTGGAGATTTCTCTCACGACTCGTACGCTCTCGCCAACGCGCAGAACCGTCCATTACGCAATATCATTCATGCTTCCGGAAACGTGGAAGAAGCCAAGAACGAAATCGCGATCTGGTTTACGGACACAGAACTCCACAAATACGAACACGTGAACGATCGCGTCCAATACGATCCATCGTGGTTTTTGCCACAAGCATAAAAACAAAAAAGAGGCTGGCGCCTCTTTTTTGTACCACATCCCTTGCACTCGGAATAAGGAATCGTCTTACTTTTTTGAGAGACGAGCTACGCTCGTCTCTCATGAGACATGCTTAAACGGTCCGGAGTCGACTCCGGACCCATTTCTCTACTCATGCATCCATAAAACCATGGCGAGCGAAGCGAGCCATGAAAAATAAACGTAGATTCCTTATTTTTCATTAGGGGGGAGGTGTAGTAGAATGGACGCATGAAACGTTGGTGGACAAAGATTGGTCCGGGGTTGGTGACGGGAGCGTCAGATGATGATCCTGCGGGAATCGCGACGTATACGCAGGCGGGGGCTCAGTTCGGGTTTGGGACCCTGTGGCTCGCTCTTTTCAGTCTCCCGCTCATGATCGCCGTGCAAGAAACCTGCGCACGGATCGCGCTTGCTTCTCGGCAAGGACTGTTTGCGTTATTTCGCGTAAAGCTCTCGCCATGGATCACCTGGATGCTCGTGGCGTCGTTTGTTTCAGCGAATATTTTTAATCTTGCAGCGGACCTCAATATGATGGCGGCATCCATGCAGATGCTCGTTCCATCGGCGAGATGGTGGTGGTTAATTGGGTTTGCACTCCTGTCATTTGGTCTGCAGGTATTCGTGAAATACAAGTCATATGCTCGTATTTTACGTTGGTTCGTGATGGCGTTGCTCGCGTATATTGCCGTTCTGCTGTTTGTTGATCTTTCTTGGCGTGATGCGCTCATGGCGACGGTTTGGCCTGGAATGCAAGGAGGAAAAGAATATAGTCTGCTCGTGATCGCGATATTAGGCACGACGCTTTCTCCGTATCTCTACGTGTGGCAAGCGTCAGAAGAGATCGAAGAAACGGCAGAATGTCGACGTGAACACATTGGACGTGCGCTTGTATGCAACGTGAACCATCCCGGTGTTCTTCCCGCGATGCGATTCGACGTGGTCTTTGGGATGGTGGTCTCAAATATTGTGTTTTGGTGCATTGTGGCTGCGGCTGCCGGGACACTCCACGTGCACGGCATGACAACGATATCGACCGCGGATGAAGCGGCGGCGGTATTGCGGCCGCTGGTTGGTCCTATCGCTTCGGCATTATTTACGGTTGGGATTATTGGTACTGGCTTGCTCACGATTCCTGTGTTAGCCGGATCCGCGGCCTACGCGATGGCGGAAGTACGCAACTGGCGCCGAAGTCTCAATGATGATTGGCGTGGATCACCAAAATTTTATGGGGCAATTCTCGGAGTAATGATCACTGGCCTTATGCTCACGATGTGGGAGGTTCCGCCGATTAAAATGCTCCTCTGGTCGGCGATCGTAAACGCACTCCTGGCTCCACCGTTGCTTGCGGGGATTCTCTGGATGTCCAACCGAAAAGATATCATGAAACACCATGTAAACACGCGATGGTCGAACGCAGGAGTGGGGCTTGCACTCGCCGTTATGACGCTTGCCACGGGTGTATGGGGATGGATGGTGTGGGTCACTTGACCAGGAAAAAAAGAAGGAGAATACTAAAGGGAGCGGGTGAGAGAATTCGGCCTATTCGGCTCTCGGGATGTGGATAGATCACGCCTCGGCGTGCATCACGATCGTCCCTGCGACCAATACGCGAGCCCTTCGTCGACGACATGGATTTTCTGCGTTGTTCGGAGAATGACTGCGTGGTCCCTTAGTGCATCGAGCCGAATGTCTCCATCCGCGTTCGTTCCCACGGTCTAAAACGAGCCTTAACGCTCGTTTTTGCGTAGAGCCCACCTTGACAAAAGTGTCTATTTTGGCTTAAATAAGGCATCGCTCTTTGCAAAGAGGGCGAACCTTTCACGCAACGCAGGAGGTTCACATGACGCTGGACGGGAATACGGGGACGTCGGATGTCCTGCTTGGCAAGACGATGGCGGGCGGAAAGTACGAAATCAGGCGCGTTCTCGGAGAGGGCGCCATGGGTCGAGTGTATCTTGCCTGGCAAAAGCAGGTTGAGCGCGAAGTCGCGATCAAAGTGCTCACCATCAAGGATGATCAGGCCCGTGGGCGTTTTCTTGAAGAGATACGCACCACGTCCAGAATCAACCACGCGAACATCATCAAGATCCACGACGCGGGGGAAGAGGTGCTCAATGCCGGTCTTCCGGATGAACACACCTGTCTCTACATGGTGATGGAGTATCTTGACGGGTCGCCGCTCGATGACTACGTCGCCAAGCACGGAACGGTGCCTGTGACGCATGGTGGGGCGCTCTTTCGGGCCCTTCCTGGGAATGAGATCAACCTGATTTTTTCCGAGATCTGTGCAGGAATGCGGGAGCTCGGGAAGTTCGGGATCATTCACCGCGATCTCAAGCCGGAGAACATTTTCCGGTGTCATGATGGCCGCATCGTGATTCTGGATCTCGGGATCGCTCGAGTCACGGCGGATTCCTCCGTGTCCTCTGGAGCGACGGTGATCGATCGAGAGAAGACGCTCGCAGGAGCGGTACTTGGCTCTCTGCACTGCATGTCGCCAGAACAGCTCCGCGGAGCGGCGTTCACGGATGCGCGCACTGACATCTACGCCATGGCGTGCGTGCTCTACTTTCTCTGCATGGGCGTCTGTCCGTATGAGGATCGTGCGGACTATGAGCCCGGTCCCATGTTTTGGGTTCGTATGCACGGGACGCACGAGTCGCCAACGCCGATCACGGTTCGACGGAGCGACCTCACGCTTCGGCTCGAGCGCATCATCATGAGGGGGCTTGCCCCTCGTGCAGACGACCGCTACCAGACGGTCGAGGAATTCTACGAGCCCTTTAAGACGCGATTCGCGTTCAGTCACGAGCTCACGCCCCCAGAAGGGATCAAGCTCGATGCTGAGACGCTTCCACCCCCACCACCAGTCCGGAAGTCGCGGCCCGTTTCGCCGATTGTGCGTGTAGCGACCCTCCTCTCGCTTCTTGCTCTCTCGGCGGCAGTCATGATCATCGTCGCAGCGAAAGTGATGAATCGTCCGACGATCACGCACGCCATTCCCACGCCAATTCCACCACCGTCAGACCGTCCATTCGTGGACGATGTGCCGGTGGATGTGGCGACGGACGCGTCTCTCGACGTAGGATCTGACGCTGAGGCCGACGCGGGTACGGATGTCGTGTCTTCTGACGCGGTGCGGGTACGGATGGTACGCGACGCGGGAACGCGCCGTCGCCGACGCTGTCCACCCGCCATCATCGAAAACGGCATCATCATCAATCCTTGTCTCTCCCCCTGAGTTCTTCTCAGGGGTTTTTATTCCCACTCCACCAGAGAATATTGGTTCGTAAGGGGCTTCACCCCTTAACCCCTTGCCAAACAGGCTAAAGAGGGCTTCGCCTCTTAGCTCCGTTCGAAACGGGCTAAAGAAGGGTTTGGTCTCTTAAAGCTGCTGTCATATGCTATAAACCTATGGCGAGCGAAGCCAGCCATAAAAAATAGGAGAGATTCCTTTTGAAGTACGAGTGAGATTCCGAGGCTCTTGCCAAAAATGGTCGCATTTCGTACAATCATGCGCGTTCGCCGAAGTAGCTCAGTGGTAGAGCGAAGGACTGAAAATCCTTGCGTCGCCAGTTCAATCCTGGCCTTCGGCACCATAAAAACATCCCGATAGATATCGGGATGTTTTTCTGTAGGCCCTCTTGACAAGGTCGCCGATTTCGCGTATGGTACTCGTCATACACTTATTCATCTTGTATTCCCCTTCGCTATGAACACCTACCGCAACACGGTTATTCGTACCCCAGGCTCCGCTATTTTTACGGAGGGGTTTGTCGTGCAAGATCGCGTCTAAATTTCGTTCAAACAACGAATCTTTAGCAACGATCCTGCCCGATACACCGGGCAGGATCGTTCGTTTTTTAGGCTCAGAATAAGGAATCCATCTTCTTTTTCATGGCTCGCTTCGCTCGCCATGGGTTTATAAACGCATGAGAGACGAGCGATTATACGCGCATGACTACATAAGAGACGAACGAAGTGAGTCTCTAAAAAAAGGAAAAAGAATCCTTAGACACGTGGACGTGCGAGAGACGAGCGAAGCGAGTCTCTCAAAAACAAGATTCCTCAGACATCTCTTCTCACATCACGGAGGTACACATGACAGAAGAAGCAACGACGGAAGCAGTGGATTTCGACTGGGAGCGTGAGGGGCTGGATGGGAAGGACCAGTCCTGGCACGCCTTCTTCGCGGGGATCGATGTGATTTGGCGGCTCTCAAAGCCTGAACGTCCGCGTCTGGTGCGTGGGTTCTTCTGGATGGCGGTGAGGACCGGGGTTGAGCCGCTCGCGGCCTATCTGCTCGCGCTCGTGATCGCGGGGGTTCAGGTCACGTCCTCTGGAGCGGTGTATTCCGTGATCCTCATTCTCGTTCTCCTGGCGCTCGTTCGCGTGTTCGATGTGTTCATGGACCAGTACCTCGCTGCCAAGAACTTCTGGGCAGCGATCGTGAGCCTGTGGTACGAGTGGCCGCGTCTCTGCCAAGAGAAGCTACTCGAACTTCCGGCCGCGTTCCACGAGCGCCACGGCATGAGCAAACAAGTCTCGAAGATCACGAAGGGGTGTAACCAGCTCGGGAACATGACGATCGATCTGTTCTACAGCTTTCTCCCCACGGTCACGTTTTGGTCCGTCAACCTGCTCGTGCTGTTCGTAATGAGCTGGGTCACGGCGCTGACCCTCATGCTCCCGCTCCTCGCGGCCATCGCCCTGTTTGGGTACATGCAGCGCAAGCGCACGGAGGTCTGGAACGACTTCGAAGCGCGCGGCGAAGAAGCGACCAAGCAGTTGATCCAGGGTGTGGTCAGTGCCCCCATGGTGCAGGCCTACGTGCAAGAGAAGCGACTCCTAGACGAGCAGAAGGAGACCCGCCAGAAGCTCATCGATGACGAGCAAACGTCGCTCGGCGTCGAGCGAATCTACTACGTCTCCATGATGGCGCTCCTCGCCACCGGACTAGTCTGGTCTGTGTGGGTGGCGCGGTCGGAGTTCATGCACGGACGCATTTCGCAGAGCGTGCTCGCCTACGTGGCCGTCACAAGCTCCGCCGCTGTCGCAAAGTTCTGGGAGCTGCTCCACGTATACCGTCGCATGCTGCGGAACGCGGTCACCATCAAGCGCGTGCGGTTGCTTCTCGAAGTACCGAACACGCTCACAAGCAATCATGACGGCCTCAAGCCGGAAGCTCCCTCGTATGAGCTCGCGTGTGACAACCTGAGCTATCAGTACCAGGGTAAGCAGAAGGGGGCGGTCAAGAACGTAAGCCTCGTCATTCCCGCGGGAGCAATGGTGGCCCTCGTGGGGGCAAGCGGGGCGGGGAAGTCCACGCTCGCGAAGCTCTTCATGCATGTCTATAGCGCCACCTCCGGGACAGTACTCCTGAACGGTCAGGATATCCGAACACTCTCGCGAGACTGGTACCGGGGCCTCTTCGCGTCCGTCTCGCAAGACTCGATGGTGCTCGATCGTTCCATTGAGGAGAACGTCCGGTTTGGCGCCCCAAACGCCACGGATGAAGAAGTGGCGACCGCGCTCAACGCAGCCCACCTGAACGTCGTTCTCACCGACACGGAACGCTTTCCTGAAGGGGTGAAAACCATCGTCGGAGAGCGCGGGGCAATGATCTCCGGCGGCGAGCGTCAGCGCATCGGCATTGCTCGAGCGTATCTGAAGCTCATCTATGGCGCGAAGTTTCTCGTCCTCGATGAGGCGACCTCAAGCCTCGACTCAGAAGCCGAGACCGCGATTCAGCAGGTGATCGATCGTCTTCGCAAGGAGCGGTCCATTACCATCATCGCGATCGCGCACCGGCTCTCCACTATCAAGTATGCGGATACGATCTGCGTGTTTGATCGAGGAGAACTCATCGAGCGCGGAACCCACGCGGAACTCGTGAGGCGCGGCGGCCGCTACGCAACCCTCGTCTCACGACAAAACCTGCACACCATCCACGATGCCTTCGTGGGGTGAGCCTTCCCCCGATCTTGTATTGGGGGTTTTCTTTTGGGGGAGGGCGTTGACAGAGGAGAGACGCTTGTCTTAAGCTGGCAGAACCGTAGGAGGTGCACCGTGTCGAGATCTGATCCTCATGCGCTCTTCGTGTTCTGTTCGCCTTGTTGCGAGGACTGCCCGACCGTCTACCCGGATCGGTCCGGGTATGTCATCTCGGATCCGGAACGTCCTGACCGTGGTCGGGTGGCCCTGTCCGGCGCTACGCTTCGGACGCTCGTGGGAGAGCAGGGTCTAGGGCTCGCGCTTCCGTGGAAGCTCGGGACACTCGTCGGAACGTCACTCCTCGCGGAACCGTTCCCCGGCGTGTCCATCACGACGGTGTCCCTTCATGGCGCGAACATGATTCGTCTCGCGGTCGGGGAGGGGCGAATGCTCTTCCTTCCTGAAGAGTGGAACGCGCTCTTCGCCTCTCCCGAGGCGCGTCAGAAGTTCGCGACCCTGCTTCGTCATCGCGCCAAGGCACACGGAGCCTCAGCGACGGCGTAGTCCTCACCCCGGAGCTCTTCCGGGGATTTTCTTTCTTCTATGATTATTGGTGTGATGGGAAAAGGGGGAGCGGAAAATCGACGCTTTCTACCTGTTTACTCCAAGCGGCGCATGCGCAGGGCGCGTGCGTCCTTGGGATTGACGCAGACCATAACATGGATCTGCTTTTCAACATCGCTCCTACCGCGCAACACGTCCCGTATTTGGGGGAGTATCGTGCTCGATTTGATGCGGCTATTGGTTTAGAGCCTCGTGAAACCTATGCGCGTCGTTTGCGGCGGGACACCGTTCCCACGTTTTCGTTGATGCCGCCGGATGAGCTTACCAGTGAGTTCTCTTTTGTTGTGAAGGACGGGCTTCGGCTTATGGTTGCCGGGCCGCACACAGAAGAGGTCAAAGCAGGAGCCGTGTGTAGCCATGTCCTCGCGGCACCGTTAAAAGTCTATCTTCCAAATCTTGAAACGCATGAGCATGAAGCCGTGATTGTGGATTCGACGGCGGGCATGGATATGGTCGGAAGCGGTATCGCGATGGGGATGGATCTGGTCTATATCATCACAGAACCAACTATCCATTCAACAAAAACGGCGAAGCAGATCGGCGAGGGACTCGACTGGTACCAAGTTCCACATGTGTTTGTCTTGAACAAAGTTCAGCGACCAGAGCAGGTCGATCAAGCCGCGCAATGGCTGGGACAAGTGCCCATGTTCGTTCTTTCGTTTGTTGCTGAGGCAAAAGAGAACGAGACGATTTTTGGAGAGATGTTGCGATACGCCGAGGGCTTTGCTCGAGCGCATGGCGGGCTTGATATTCGCCGTCAACGCGTCATGCGGGGAGCGGCAGAAGGGGTTGACCAAACGTCAAAACGTGCGTACTATCCGCGAACGGAGGCAGAGTATGATAAAGGTACCGTTGGGGAAGGGGGGCATGATCTTTCTCGGTGAGGTAGTGAACGGGGCACCCGTGTACCGTGCCGGATTTCCCTCGGAGATGAGCAGGGGGCCTGTATTCAGTCGTGCTGATCTGGCTCATATTCGTACCGGAGCAGCCGGCTACGATCCGCGTGCGGAGACGGACGTCGTGTACGACGGCCCCGCATTCAGAGCGCGCCGCGTCTGTAAGGCGCCGTTGCTCTTCGGCGTCCGCTTGTTCTGGAAGTTTGGTCACGGCGAGCGCGAGTTCTTTTTTCAGGGCGAGGAATGGAACGCCTTCCTCCAAGTCCTCGAATCTATCTGCGCGAGTGAGCGCGTGACGTAGGTTCTCCTCCCGGCTATTTGCCGGGGTTTTTGTTTTGAAATAGTTTACGGAACAACAAAAATAGGGCGTGGTACAATCTCTTTATATGAGCTTACAAGGTGAGCGTCGTCCTTTACGCACCCAGCGCGAACAGCTTGTTTTGGATTTCGAACTCCCCGTGAGCGTGAGTACGCCGACTCAGAAGGAGAATATTTTTAGACTTAAATTATGAAACATAGAAAAAATCCCTCGGTGGAGATGGTTGATGTCTCGCAGTCGAGGGGTTGAGAAGTGGGTCAGCAGTCGGCGAACCCTGGACCAGGGTGAGGGACGCTCTCCGAGATGTCGGTCTTGCGGACCTCGCTCAGTAGGTAGTCCACCTCTTCCGCGGTGATCAAGCCGTTGGCCACGGTTTCTGCTAGGTGGTTTTTCGCATCCTTGAGTGTGGCTGTGCTTCCGTTCATGAGAAGATGGTTATCCCAGAGATAAATCAGTACGGATTTGTAGCGCGCCTGCAGCACACGAGGTCCGGTGTTAATAGGTGCTCCGAGGGCGTGGGCGAGGTAGGCGGGGTACACCCGGGAGTAGTCTCGCGCGTAGGCGGCGGCGACGCGATCGGCGCGAGTAAGATCCTCGCTAGGGGGGAGCGGCCCTTCTTCGATGGAACGCTTAAGTTGTGCGTACTCCTCATCGCTGAGGAGACCTATCGTATGTAGGTGCGCAGCGCGTTGTCGAGCTCCGGCCTTGGAGAAGAATGGGGCATTACCTGTGCGGATTCGGGAGGCGAAGAAGTCTCCAAGATCCAGCGTGCCGTGCACGACACGGGGGCAGGTCGGTAGATCGTCCCAGAAACTGGACTCTCCCGGTTGGATGTAGCGGATCACCGGTTGCTTTTCAGGGTTCGGGTGTCCGTACTCGGTGAGATGAAGAGACTTGCGCATGATGAGGTCGATGATGCAGTCGACATCGTCGTGACGCTTCCAGTGGCGCCAAAGGCGATCCAGTTGTTGGAGTTGCTCGGGGAATCCGTGAAGGGCTCGTGCTTCGTGTAGCACGCGAGCAACTTCTTGCTGCCAGCGCGCTTCTACCACCTCGGCTGGTACATGCCTGCACCAGTCCTGAAACTGTTTGCGCGTATGATGCTCCAGATGGTGAGTCAGGCTCTCGACTGAAAAGACGTAGAAATCACTATGAAACGAGCCGTACTCCCTGTGGTTCACCAGTCTGACTTCGCCGTGCAACGGCCAGCCGTGATGGAGAGGTCGCTGAACGGGGCCGAACAGCAGGAGGGGCGCGTCTGTGAATGCGTGGTCGGACATTTTTGGAACTCCATGTGAGGGGAAAAGAACCGTGTGGAGCCTAGGGGAAAATGAGTATTTTGTCAAAGATTGGTTCAGGGCGTGTTAAGGTTTCTGTATTTGTGGGGAGAGAGAGGATGAGGATTCTTCCCTTGATTTTTGCGGAATCGCCTCGCTGTCCGCTCGGGCCGGTGTGCACCTGGATTTACTCGCACAGCGAGTTCGACGTGTGCCCGTTTGATTCCCACTACTCGCTCTGGCTCGCATACAAAAACACGAGCATGACTCGTGTTTTTGTATGGAGCGGGTAGGGGGAATCGAACCCCCCTCTCCAACTTGGAAGGCTGGAGTAATAGCCACTATACGATACCCGCAATTGGTTTGCGGGAATCCTAGCAGGCCATAAAGAAGAGTTCAAGCGGGTATGATAGACTACCGCTATATGCGCAAATATCAGCCGATAGGTATTTTGGGCTGAGGTATTCAACTCGTGGTGAGCGGGGTGATCGGCTACTTGGCTCTCGAGCCAATGTGGCGCCAAACATTCCTGGCGGGTGGGCGAGATATGTCATTCGGCGTAGGGGTGCTGTTGGTATTGCTTGTGCTTATTCCGGTATGGTTTTTGCAGTTTCTCGCTCTGCGCACCGGTATTCGTTCAACGGCTTTGCGCTGGGCGATGTTGATCACCGCCTACGCTTGGGGTGTAAGCCCGATGGCGGCGCTAGCTTGGTCTTGGAGTAAACGCTTCGCCGAGGTTCGTTGGAAACGGTGGGGAGTGACAGGGCTATTTTGGGTACTCGCCATGTCAGTCTTTTGGTTTTTGTACATGCTGCTTGGAGCCACCATCATTTTTCTTATTCCTCTGAATTAGCCCTCAATCAGCAGAATCGCTGTTTTTAGATATCGGCCTTCGGGGTAGGTGAGGAGTTCGGCGTGGTCGATGTCGTGGGTGATCCAGTCGAGGAGGCGGACGCGTTTACGCGCTCGGCCGGCGGCGATGCGGAGCATCATGCGGAAGTCTTCTGGGGTGACGCGGCCTGAACAGGAGCTGGTGACAAGTATTGCCCCGGGTTTGAGGCGTTCCAAGCAGCGCATGTTGAGGTCGGTGTAGGTTTTGAGTGCTTGTTCGCGATGACGATCGGTTTTGGCGAAGGCGGGAGGATCACAGATCAAGATGTCCGCTTCTTCGTCCCACGCTTCGTCTTCGAGGAGATCGAGCACGTCTGCTTCGAGAAAATCCGTCTGTGGATCAACGAATCCATTTGCGAGGAGCTGTTTTTCGGCGAGTTCGAGGGCGTCGTGGGAAATATCGACGCTGGTGACGTGGGTTGCGCCACCCGCCATCGCATGCACAGAAAAGGCTCCTGAGTAGCTAAACAGGTTCACGACACGCTTGTTTTTTGCGAGGCGTTGCACGGCGATGCGCGCACGACGTTGGTCAAGAAAAAATCCCGTCTTTTGGCCGTTGAGTACATCCGCGAGCATGGTGAGGCCGGATTCTTGAAACGAGACAAAGCCATCGATCACCCCCTCACGAACAACGGGTTCAAGCACTTCGAGTCCTTCTTGCTTGCGAGCAAGCACATCTGACCGTTCGACGATCGCGCGCGGCGAAAGAGCCTCGCGAATCCCTTGAATCAATTCGGTGCGCAAGCGATCAGCGCCAGCGGTATGGAGCTGAAAAACCGCGACATCATTGTACAGATCGAGAATGACACCCGGGATACCATCGTTTTCCGCATGAACAACGCGAAAGCCGTTTGTGTGTTCTGGCAAAAGCGAGCGCTTCCAAGTCACGAGTGAGCGTAACCGGTTGGTAAACCAGGCCTCATCGATCGGTACCACGTGCTGATCGTAGAGACGTACGGCAATCGACTGCTCAGGATGAAAACTCCCAACGCCAAGCGATTCGCCTTCAAAGCTTTGAACCTCAACAAGGGCGCCAGGCTCAAGATCCGTCGGCGCTTCCGCGATCCCTTCAGAAAACACCCAAGGGTGGCCAGCACGAACGGGGATATCTTTTTTTGGTTTGAGAACAAGTGGGGGATACATGGCAGAATAAGACCATAAACCAGTGGTTTTGTCGAATAAAAAAACACCCCTCGAGAGGGCGTGTTAGGGGAGGCCGAGATGGGCGAAGAGTCCGCGGAGGGACTCTGGGCCATCATCGACCAGGCTGTGTCGCAGAGCGTGCTGCGGCGTGACCCAGGCGTAGGCCGAGTGTTCCTTGGGGTTGAGTGTCGGGCGCATCTCGACGGGGAGACGAGCAACGTAGGGCTGGTAGAGAAAGTGGGAGTTTTTGTCACCAACCAGGAGTGAGGGGCAGCTCGCGAGGTCGCTCGCTCGGAGGTGGAACCCGGTTTCCTCGCGCGTTTCGCGAATAGCGGTCTCGATCAGCGGTTCTTTTGGTTCCCGCTTCCCGCAGGGGAGGCCCCAGCGACCGGGGAAGGGCTTCCCTATGGCGCGCTGTAGTAGGAGCAGGTTGCCGGCGGGCGTGATGAAGAGAACGGCGGCAACATCCGATCTCCGGGCAGATCCAATCGGGGCTACTGTATAGATCATGCGCGCATTCAAGCGAGTCCGTGGTGGTTCGTCAATGGTGGGCGTATACTAAGCGCATGCCGTCACGTCACACAGATCTTGCGCTCGCCATAGAACTGGCCCAACGCCTCGATTCGCTCACGCGGATTACCGATGTGGTACGGGTGATGGAGTTGATTCAACGGCGGTTAACCCGTGAAGATGGAATTTGGTGGTTTACTGAGCTGTACCGGCGGGTAACGGTCGCGGTGGATCTTGCGTGTAAAGACAGGTTTTTTCTGCATCCTGATTGGATGAAGATGCTTGTGATTGAGTTTGCGAAGCTGTATTTCGTTGCCCTCCATGCCTGGCTTTCTGGGGACCGAAATTCGTGTCCACCCGCGTGGCGCGTTCTATTCGCCAAGCGGTTTTACGTGCGTCGGCGTGGATATAGTCCGTTGCAGTTTGCGCTTGCGGGGGTCAACGCGCATATTCAGCGTGATTTGGGTCGTGCTGCCACAAAGACAAATGCCCGCTTTCCCCATCTTCTTGAGTCTGCATTGTGGAAGGATTATGAGCGTGTCAACGATATTCTTGACGAGGTAGAAGTAGAAGCGATGCGGTTGATGGCCACCGGCTGGATTCGTCGCCTCGCCGATTTGATGCATCCATGGGATCGACGTGCGGCGATGTGGATGATTCGTCGAGCACGGTTACTCGCGTGGTACTCTGGAAAAGCGATTGCTCGCACAGAAAAAACGAGGCCCCATGCCTCCAAAGCGCTCTCAGCTATTGTCGAAGGATATGCGTGGCTATGTGGAGTCATCGTTCTTTTTCCGTATGCGAGCCATGAAAAAATCCCCTTGGTGAGGGGATCTAGGAGGGGGTGAGCGAGGCATGATGGAGGATCTCGCCTTGCTCTTCCGTGGAGACTTCACGCGTCTTTCCGCGAAGCGGATCGATGCTCGTCGGGGACTCACTCGTGGTTCCGGCGGGGTTGGATGGTGGCGTCAGTGGTTGGACTGAGCCGTCGTCCTTCATTTCCCAGAAACCGGTCGCGTCAGGACCGCTACTATCGAGAGGAGGATGTCTATCGGAAGGCGTAGGACGGAGGTCCCAGCTATCTGATAGAGCTCCTTCAACGTTGGCGCAAAGCGCTTCTACGAGCGAAGGGGTGAGCCTTCCTGGAGCCTTGTGCTCTGGCGGAGGCGTTGAGGCGCCTGCCGGAGGGGGTGGCTCTGAGCCGATACCGGTGAGCGTATCACGCTCGCTTTTCGACGGATGCGGGATGCTGCGGGTACTTGGTGGCGGTGGAACCGTGAGCGGGTCGATCGGTGGATTGACGAACCAGGGCGGTGCATCGAGGCCGAGGCCTTCAAGATGCGTGCGTCCACGATCCACGATCGAGCGCAGAGCGATGTTCGAATGCCTCAGACGTCGGTTTGTTTGATCGATGAGTGCCCGTTCACCCGCAAGACGAGCCTTCTCTCCCTTGAGTTCGTCGATGCGGTTCTGAAGAGCCCTTCGTTCGAGGTCTTGTGCTTCACGCAGCTCTCGTTCCAATTCCGCTGCGCGCTTCTCGAACTCTTCGATACGAAACACCGACTCGTCGATGATCACTGAGGGCCGTTCGTGTGCCGTCGCGAGCTCCGCTTCGAGGGCTTGGTTGCGCTGCAGCAGGGCGCCGACGTAGGCGACAGCTTCCGCGTGCATCCCACGCGTGTACTGAGCGAACTTCAGCCGGAGCTCTTCTGCGCGCCTCAGCCCGTTGATGGTGGCTTGGGCGCTCGTCTCGGAGAGGGTTTGCACCTGCTGTGCGAGGGCGCTTCCCACCGTTGCGTGTTCGTCGATCTTACCCCGTTGCCTCCAAAGGATGACGGCCGCGCTGATCACGAGGAGGACGAGGAGAGCGATCCCGAAGTAGGCGCGACTGAGCCCGAGCTCGGTGCTGCGTAGCTCCTCGCGGAGGTCGCGGCGCTCGTCTCTCAGATCGTTCACTTCGCCACGGAGACGAACGACCTCCTCCGAAGGGGTTGAGCTGGGCTCCATTGCAGGAGGGTTCGCGACAGCGACCTGCGTCGGGGGAGGCGCCACCTCGCGAGGAGGTGGCGGTACGGCGACGAGCCGGCTGGTTGTGACTTCGCGTCCTTCAACCGTCATCACGTAGGCGCGTTCACAGCCATCTGGAATGAGGGTGAAGAGGTCAGGTCTGCCGGCGCAGGCGGTATCCGTGAGCCGGACCCGGCGCGAGTGAGATGCTCCGGGCATCCGACAGCGGAGCTGGAGCGAGCCGTTCTCACGGTTGTCGCAGAGCAGATCTGCCGCCGTCACCACCTCATCGGCGTGCGTCGGCAGGACGAGCCCGTACCGTGTCGGATTTGACATGGCACGTAAGGACAAGTACGTCTGGCCGCGATCAAGCCGCCGCCTGCCATCGGGGGTCAGAAGCGCTTCATTTGCGCGTCGCCAGTAGTCTTCGAAGTGCTGGTCCTCCGTATCGTTCCCGATCTCGATCGAGGTCGTGAAGGTGTCTTGTGCTTGCACGGGTCGCGCAAACAGCAAGAAGCTGATCAGGGCGATGGCCCGTAGGATGAACGCCATGGGTCTCTCCGTGCATTTGAAAGGGCGAGGGTCATCAAAGTTGGTCTTTGATGCGGCTCTGTAGTACCGCGTTTTAGAAAAACTGTCAACGGTATATCTGTTCGTTTGGGGTGTTCCCGTGTACCTTAGAGGGAGTGTATGTCTGTCCCTTCTTTGCATCATGCGTCTTCCACCGCCCGTAAGCGCTCATCTAAGCGCCAAAAAGCCCTCTTTTTTACGCTTATCTTCGGTGTTCTTTTCTGTGCGCCGTTACTTGTTGGTGGCGCTATTACAGGGTTTGCGCTGAAGCAATCATATCAGGCACTTCAGGTAGGCCAGAGAGCGGCCGCTGAGCAGCGAATTCCGGAAGCCCGAGCCGCTCTTACTCGGGCGGACGAGGCTTTGAACCGGGCAGAATTTGGTTCTCAGGCTCTATTGTACTGGCGTTTCATGCCCGTTCTGCGCTCTTACGTCTTTACTCTCGACGAAAGTATTGCTGCGGGGCGTTCAACGCTCACGGGAGTGCAAGAGCTCCTGGACGTGGCGGAGTTGGTCCAGGAAGCGTTTGCTCAGGTAGGTCTTGGATCACAAGCCTTACAAAACCCGCTTACCCCCAACCGAACCTTTAAAACGCTGACACGAGAAGAGAAGCGGGTGATTCTCTCAAGAATCTCTCAGGCCTTACCCGCTATTCGCTCTGCGCGAGAACAGATGGCGATTGCGCTCACGCGTTGGCAAGATGTGCCACGTGAAGACATTGCGGAGAGCTTGCGTGCCCAGCTTGAATCGCGCATTCAGCAGTTTGGAGCGATGCAGGCGCAGTTTGATCAGGTGGTAAAGCTCGCTGAAGTGTTTTTACCGATGAGCGGCTATCCAGAGGCAAAAAAGTACCTCGTGATTTTGCAGAACAACCAGGAGATGCGTGGCACAGGGGGCTTTATTGGAACGGTGGGTGAGGTGTGGGTGGATTCCGGCGATGTGACAAAACTGGTATTTCAAGATGTATATTCGATCGATTTACCGGTTTCTGGGGTTTGGAACCGCCCTTCGCCAACTCCTATCGCACGCTGGCTTGAGCAAAAGAATCTGTTTTTACGCGATGCGAACTGGTCGCCAGATTTTCCTGCGACCGCCGACACTCTCTTGCGGCAGTATGTGGAACAGCGAGAAAAAGCCGGTGTACCCGTTCCCGCGCTTGATGGACTAATCGCGTTTGAACCGGACTTCTTCAAGCGGTTGCTTGCCGTTATTGGACCGGTAACCGTTGAAGATCAGGAATTCCGCGCCGAGAATTTTTTCGATGCCTTACAATACGATGTGCACATGCGTTTTCACCAGGAGGGCATTCCTACGCCACAGCGCAAAGAAGTAGTCGCGAAACTTGGTGATGCCGTGTTTCAGCGCGTGACAGAGCTGCCGGTACGGCGTTGGCCAGAACTCCTTCGGGCGGCCATGACGTCTTTGGAGCAACGCGATGTCATGCTCTTTATGCGTGATCAGACCTTGCAGCGAGCCATAGATGCGCGTGATTGGGCAGGTCGAATGCATCCAACCCCTACGGATTATCTCCGCGTGATCGATACAAACATGGGGGCACTCAAAACAGACGGAGTGATGGAGAAACGGATACTCTACGGGCTTGATGCCTCACATCCAAACGAGCTCCGCGCAACGGTGACGCTTCGATATCGCAACACAAACAATACCCCAAACTGGCGGTATACCCGGTATCGCGACTATGTTCGGGTGTACGTCCCTGAAGGATCTGAGCTCATTTCAACGGTCGGAGCGATGGAAGATGATCTTTCAAAAACGCAGGGGCGGTTTGTTCCTGGTCGTGTAGATGTGTACCGTGAACTAGGAAAAACCGTCTTCGGGGCATTTTTCGCGGTTGAACCGGGAAAGACCGGAGAGCTCCAGTTTACGTATCGACTCCCTAATACCGCCTTGACAGCGATACGGAATGGTTCTTATGAGCTCCTTGTCCAAAAGCAGCCCGGGTCGTACGCTCGTTTTGTCATGGATGGGCGTTTCCCGGGTTCGCTTAAGAAGGCCTCGCCGCCAGAAGAGTCCCGTTTGTTTGGTGATGCGATGTATCAGCACTCATTCATGCTTGATCGTGACACTCGTATTTTGATCCAGTGGTAGCTTTCTTGAGTGCTCTATGTTTAACAAAAAGATTGGGATTGATCTGGGGACAACAACGGTTCTCGTCTATGTTCCAAAGAGGGGAATTATCTTGCACGAGCCCTCCGTCGTGGCGATTTCGCTTGCGGATAAAAAGATTTTAGCGGTGGGCAACCAGGCGAAAGACATGCTTGGCCGTACTCCAGATACGATCGTCGCAAAACGACCGTTAAAAGATGGGGTGATCGCGGACTATCGCTCAACGGAAGCAATGTTGCGGTATTTTATTAATAAGGCGATGGGGGGTGTGCGGCTGTTTCGTCCGGAGGTGATGGTCGCGGTCCCGGGCGGCATCACCTCAACCGAGCGTCGTGCCGTGATCGATGCAACCATGTCTGCTGGCGCCAAAGCGGCCTATATCATCAAAGAACCGGTGGTGGCAGCGATTGGTGCTGATATCCCAATCGGTTCACCATCCGGTCACATGATTATTGATATTGGTGGTGGAACGTCTGAGATTGCGGTGATTTCGCTTGGAGGGATTGTGTCATCTGCTTCGGTGCGTATTGGCGGAAACAAGCTCGATGCGGCCATTCAAGAGCATGTTCGACGAAAGTACGGCCTCGCGATCGGTGAGCGTACAGCAGAAGATGTGAAGATTAAAATTGGTTCTGCGCTCTATCTTGAAGACAAGCTTGAAATGGAGGTGAAGGGCCGTGACATGATCAGTGGGTTGCCAAGAATCATCACCGTCACCAGCGACGATGTGACAGACGCGATTCAGCACGAACTCCAGGGGATTATCGAGGCGATCAAAGACGTCCTTCGTGGCACCCCGCCAGAACTCTCGGCAGATGTCATGCAAAAAGGGATGGTGCTCTCAGGAGGATCGTCGCAGCTTCGTAATATGGACCGGTTGTTTGCGGAAGCAACGGGCGTTCCTGCAATGGTCGCAGACAATCCGCAAATGTGTGTCGCACGTGGTACGGGTATTGCGCTGGAAAACCTGGATGCGTATAAGCGGAGTATTTTTTCTTCGTAAAGATCTCGTATGCGGATTGGTGTTGATGCATCGCGAGCAAATACGCTCGAGCGAACAGGGGTGGAATGGTATGCCTACCACGTGCTTCGTGCCCTCGCGGCACTTCCGGAGAGCGGGCGTCACGATTGGATCACGTACGCTCCGACCCCACTTCGCTCTGACCTAAAACTTGGTCTCGCTGGATGGACCGAACGGCGTTTGACGTGGCCGCCACGGTATCTTTGGACGCAAATGCGCCTCTCTTTTGAGATGGGGCAGTTTCCTCCAGATGTACTATTCGTGCCTGCACATGCGCTACCGCGTCTCCTTCCGAAAAAAACAGTCGTGACGGTACACGACGTTGGCTTTCGGCGTTTTCCGGAGCTGTATAGGTCCCACGAAGTCGCGTTTCAGGAAATTTACATGAGAGACATTGCCTCATCGAATGCGCTCTTGCTCACGGTGTCTGAGTTCAGTAAGCAAGAAATTCAAGAGCTCTACCACGTTTCGAGTGACAGGATTGTCGTAACCCCACTCGCGATTGACACGACCTATACTCCGTGTTCTGTAGAAGAACAGCGGCGCGTACGAGCCGCGTACGACCTTGGCGAAACACCGTTTTTCTTGTTTATTGGTCGTTTGGATCAAAAAAAGAACATGCATCGATATGTGGAAGCATTTTTATCCTACGCGGAAGACCATGAACACGTTCAGTGTGCGCTTGCAGGCATTCCCGGATACCGTTGGTCAGACACTGAGAAGCTGATCCAGTATCATCCGCAAGGACATCGTGTTCGTGTCCTTGGCTATGTCGCGGAAGCGGATAAGCCAGCGCTCTTGAGTGCGGCTTTCTGCTACGTACAACCCTCGCTTTACGAAGGCTTCGGTGTGCCAGTACTAGAAGCGATGGCATGTGGCACGTTGGTCGTGAGTTCATCCACAGGGTCGCTGCCTGAAGTTGGTGGAGATGCGGTAGCGGTCTACGTGGACCCGCTCTCATCCGCATCTATTGCCGCGGGCCTTGAGCGTGTCTCTGCGTTCTCAGATGGAGAGCGGGAAGACTTTCGCGTACGGGGTATGCAGCACGCTACCCGGTTTTCCTGGAAGCAGACCGCAGAAAAAACGCTCTCAGCGATTGAGCTCTATGGCTGATCCACGCTGGTTGATTTGGAGTACGCTCGCAGGTGACGAAAAAATCGCTCGTATTTACGATGCACTTCTCGATCATGGTGAGCGCACTCCTACAGAAATAGCAGAAGCGCTGAATCTGCCCCGCACAACGCTTTATCCTGCATTTGAGTGGCTGAAAAAGCGTGGCCTTGTGACCGTCGTCGAGCGTGGTCGAGAAACGCGCTATGTTGCGAGTGCTCCAGATGCCTGGCGAAGGCTCACAGAAGAGCAACGAGCGCAGGCGGAGACACTAGCACGTGCGCTCGAAACACAGCTCCCGGGCTGGGTTTCTGCCTACGAAACAGCACACAGGCCCCGTGTACGCGCCTTTGAAGGAGAAGCGGGTCTTTTGAGTCTTCGACAAGAAGCGTTTGAGGTTGGGGGAGAGGTGTGGGAGTACTTTACGGTTGATGAGGCGCTTAAAACGCAGGCAAAAGTAGAAGAATCGAAACGCGTGCAATACACTTCCGGATTTACGCGAGGGCGCTCACTATTTGTATTGAATAACGCCACAGACACGCCGCCTTTTTTCGATCGACGAACGTGGGAGGTGCGGGCACTTCCTCGTGCGGAAGCTCCGTTTGCGGGTTCTCTTGTGCTTATGCGTGATCGCACCTATATTCTTTCATCTCAAGCCGAGTGCATGGGATTAGCGATCGAAAGCCCAGACGTCACCCATCTCCTCAAATCTCTCTACGAACACGCCTGGCAACGCGCCACCCCTTGGATTCCTCCTGCCACCTGGAAAATATAGGCTCAGAATAAGGAAGCGCTGATATTTTTTCATGACTCGCTTCGCTCGTCATGGGTTTATGCCTACACGGGAGATAAGCGACTATAGACACATGGCTACGCGAGAGGCGAACGACCCTGGGCGCAAACTGCATAAGAGACGAGTGAAGCGAGGCTCTCAAAAAGAGGCGCAGCTCGCTAAGCACGCGAATACATGAGAGACGAACGAAGTGAGTCTCTCAAAAAAAGAAAGAAGATTCCTTATTCTGAGCGAAGAAAACAAAAAAAATCCCGATGGTTATCGGGAGAGCTCTTCAACATCATCCACAACACCTGGGCAAAAGGTGGTGAGGATTTATGATCCTGAGAAACAGCGGCGCACCGGTTGAAGTAAGTAGCGGCGTTGCGGAATGTATATTCGCCATCGTAAACCAGAGGGCGAAGGGTGACCTTCGCAAACGAGTAAACGTGAGTTCATGGAGGGCCTCGCGGTAGTGGGGTTGCTACGAACAAGGAAGAGCTGTCCCCTCAAGGCTCCTAGGTTTGAAGGGGGGTGAAATGTCTGCTATGTCCCACGAGGAGCATGAAATCAGGGCGAACTGCCGAAGAGCTGCGCGGTAGTATAGAAAAAGAGGAGCTTTGAGGCAAGAAAAAAGCCCTCACAAGGAGGGGAGGGAACTCGCAAAACGGAGAATAGCTTCTGCGAGCTTATTTGGATCATGGCGGAGAAGGCTCCGCTGGATTCGGTCCCCTGGAACGAGGCTGTGGATGCGATTGGTGAGCAGCTCGCAACGAATGACATGAGGGTCATGAGGATCTATATCATCGACAACGAGACGTTCGTGAGCGCTCTCGTACCGGTCGACGATATCTGGCGCTGGGGGCTCGTTGTTCATGAGGATCGAGTAGCGCACTTCATCGCCCAGATAGCACTGCAGCTCGGTGGAGAAGCGCTTGGTGGTGAAGTGCTCTGTGTGACCGGGCTTGGTGGTAAGGTTCAGCACGTAGAGCAACCGTGCGCGGGTGTTTGCGAGCGCTTCTCGAATGCCTTTAACGAGAAGGACCGGGATGATGCTCGTGAACAGATCTCCCGGCCCCAAGACCACGAGGTCAGACGCCATGATCGCGTCAATGGCGGCGGGGTTGGCGGGTGTTGGTTCGCGCAGGAAACAGCGCTTGATGTCGGCAGCATCACGAAGGCTGTCGATGAGGTGCTCGCCGTCGACGTAATTGCCATCGGCGAGTTCCACGGCGAGGTTCGTGGCACGTGCGGAAACAGGGATTACTTCGCCGCGAACCTTGAACAGGCGTTGGGCGACGCGAACCGCTTCGAGCGGATCACCGACCATCTTGTCCAGCGCGGACAGAATCAGGTTGCCCATAGGATGGCCCGCGCATGGACCTTCGGTGAAACGGAAGCCTAGGAGTCCTCGCAGCTCGAGACTGCTATCGGCAAGCGCGACGAGGCACTGCCGAATATCGCCAGGCGGCAGGACTCCGAGCTCATCGCGGAGAATGCCACTCGAGCCGCCATCGTCCGCACACGAGACAATCGCGGCAAGATCGAGTTCGGGGTACTCCTTGAGACCGGTGAGGACGGTGAAGGTGCCGGTGCCGCCGCCGAGAACTGTTATCTTCATTCTGCCTCCACGAGGTCGACGAACGCTGGAAATGTGGTGACGACCTTCCAGATCGACCCATCTCCGCTGTGTGCAGGAAGTTCATCCATCGGTCGCATGATTCGTACGAGCGATGTTGAGGGGGACTTTTTATGAACGTCGATGAGCTGTTCTGGAGAGTCATCCAAGAACCAGGTCTTAGCCCTAGATGAGTACCGCCGAATCACTTCTCCCTTTGTATGCGGGCGGTGGACGTAGTGGCGTCGCTTGAAGAAGGGTTGAATGGAACCGATCCCGGAGAACTTGTCGCGTTGGTACTCCGGGTGTCCAAAGGTGAGAAGCGCGCAATCGCTCACAGTTGCGAGTTGAGGAAGCACAGGGAGCACATCATCGTAGAGGAAAACATCCCCCTGCTGCTGTAGTGATTGGTACCTCGTTATACAGCCGTCAAAGTGTTCAGGAGCTACACCGAGTACCTGCAGGTGTCTTTCGAGGGTGTACTCACCCATTCGGCTGAGCGAGGCGATGGGTGAATCGATCTGCTCGAGCGTGTAGCCAAGTCCGAGAAGGTCGGTACGAATGCGGTGCAAGAACTGATCGGTACGATAGAGCGTTCTATCAAGGTCCAGAAACGAAACGGTTCGTTTTTTCATGATTCCTCCGGAATTCGTATATCGAAAACGAGCCTTCGAGTCAAGTATAAATACAAAAACACCTCCATCGCTGGAAGTGTTCTTATTGGAGCGGGTAGGGGGAGTCGAACCCCCATCTCGTCCTTGGCAAGGACGCATAATAGCCGCTATACGATACCCGCAACAGAGCTGTTGCGGGCGTATCGTAGCAAAGGGCGTGGGGGTTGGCAAGATTTAGAGGATATTTTGAGTATCTGTCTGTAAAAAGGCGCTAAATGCCCGTTCTTCTTGGGTTTTTTTATACCATGTTTTCGCTCGACGAACCGTTTCAGTCGTGGCGAGGGTTCCCGCAATAATCCCGACAGGAAGCCACGGAGCCTGTGCCGGTCGTGTATCTTTTGGGGTCGGGACGGGAGCACGTTCAAGGATATGGATGTCATCAATCACTTGAGGTAAAAGACTAAGTTCGAGGCCTCGGGTGTCGAGGAGACCGCGTACTCGTACGGTGTCGTTTGTTTGGAGGCGACCAGCACGATATCCAAGAAGCTTTGGAAGCCGAACTCGGAGCGGAACACCGTCTTCTGTTTCTAGGTCGAACGACCCTGTTTGGACTGCTTGTATGATTCCCTCGACTTCAATATGACTCCAGGCATCTTCTTGTCCTGGGGCATCGAGTGCCGCGGTATGTAGCGCAAAAGCTGCGGAATCCGTCTCTTCTTCGCGCTCAAGAACATGCCAGCTATCCTGCGCTTGTTGTTTTAGCCAAACGCCTTCATCGTTCCACATTATCACGCCGGTGAGTTGGATGTATTGCCCTCGCTCTGGAGTAGGGGTTGTTGTTTTTGCATGAACCATGAGACCTCTTCCATCGCTATTGATGAGGATGAACTTATGCGTTCCAACAAACTTTTGACGACTCGCAACGGTGCCCGTGAGCCGAACGCGGATACCTTGGTGTTCAGCGGGTTGATCAAGAATGGTGGACATAGCAAGAGAAAGAGTGGGAGGTGTAGAAGACTTTTTTACGGTTGTTGCTTTTTGTTTGGGAGCGGGGGTCTTTTTTGTTGCCGTCGCTTTTTTTGTGGTGGCTTTTGTTGAGGTGGTAGCGGTTTTTATGATGGTTGCTTTTTTCACGGTCGACTTTGGAGTGGGTGCAGGCGTATCCACCAGCGCCGCGATGGTGGCGAGCGGAGGTTTTTGTTCTGTGATGATGGGTTTTGGGATAACTTCTTGCATGATGGCGGTCGGTCGTGGTTGGGGCGCGTCTTCTTCGATAACGAGAGGGGTGCTTGGAGGAATTCCCGAGAGCTCGATGTTCATCGTAGGTGGCTCGTTTACGATCGGTAACGGCTCTTCCTCTACGACGGGTGGGGGAGGAGGTGTCGTATAGTGAATGATGGGTTCCGGAATAATCCGCCAGGGGGTATCACACCGATCACGAAACCATCGTTGATCGCGTTCAACCTCCGTGTAGGTGAAGGTGTCGTGAATATCGCCTTGTGCGTTTTTTAGAATCACCGTATCGCCGCTGTTATTTAATCGTGACGATCGAAGTTGAAAACGTAGGGTGTGTGAGGGCTCATCCCATTGAAGAGGCGTTGAAGTCACGATTTTTACAAGAGAGCTCTGCGCATCGTGAAGGGACCATTCAAGGAGTCGGTGCGAACTTGAGGGGGTGAGACCGTAGAACGCGACCCATTCAGCCCCTTCATCTGGATACGGCGCGATGATGGCCAGACACAGTGTACTCGTCACAGAAACTTCCGTAGAAGAGGGTGTAGTTGCGAGGGGTTCTGTGCTCGTGGGCGTAGTGAGAATCAAAGGCTCTGTACTACTCGTTTGGTTGGGTATCTCAAGCGGCGGGACCACTTCAGGCATGGTACTTGAAGGAGTGACGGGTTCTTCTACGGGCAGAATAATCGTAACCGTTGAGCTCATAAAAGCATCAACAAGCAAGTCTTCTGATGCAAATACCTGGAGCGGAGCGCTGATGAGGGCGAAAGCCGTGAAGACGGCAAAGAAGCGGGGGGAGTTCATAGGGACTTCTTACTCCGTTCCATACTTTTGATCGTTGGCTGTGGATAACTCAGAAACACCAATGAATACCGAGTGCTTGACCGCGTTCGGCATCTGTTCTATTTTTGTTCTAGATATGAAACAACCTCTGACGCCAAAACAAAAAGATGTGCTCGACTTCATTATCGAGTACCACCAGGAGCAGGGGTATGCTCCTTCGTACCGAGAAATTGCGCTTGCGCTGAAGCTCGCTTCACCATCAACGGTGCATGTTCATGTGCAGGCGTTGAAACAGCGCGGATACCTCCGGCAAACAGATGACGCATCCGCTCGCGACCTCGCGCCTACTGATCGCGCAGTAAAGTGGGGCACGAGTGTTTTGCTACCTCTTAAAGGACTCATCACCGCCGGGCTTCCGATCGAAGCGGTAGAAGAGCGAGAATCGATAGCGGTTCCGGTTGAGTTAGCTCCGTCTCGCGATCGCGGGTTCGTGCTTCGTGTAAAAGGTGACTCTATGATTGAAGAGGGGATATTTGACGGTGACTTCGTTGTTTGCGAAGAACAGCAGTCGGCTCGAAATGGGGAAGTCGTGGTGGCGCTCATTGATAGAACTGAAGCGACGCTAAAAAAATACTATAAGGAAGCAACGCGCATTCGTCTTCAGCCGGCAAACAAAACGATGCAGCCAATTTTTGCAAAAGAAGTATTGGTTCAGGGAATCGTCAAAGGACTTATTCGCTCTTACTCCTAGTATTTCTTTATATGATATTTCAACGCATTGCTCAGCCTGTCGATGTATTGGTCGCTTTCCGTGAAAATCGTCCTGAGCCAATGATGTTTCGTTGGGGGAATCGTCACTATCAAGTTCGTCGAGTAAAAACGATTTATTCAGAACAGAGTGATATCGGAAAGAAAATTATTTTCTCGGTTTCTGATGATCGTGATGTGTTTCGTTTGTCATTTCGGTCGGACACAATGCGGTGGTGCTTGGAAGAGAAGGGTTCACTAGAAGAAGCAATTGCGTAAACACACGGATAAGGAATGGCTGTTCTTTCTTCATACCTCGCTTCGCTCGGTTTGTTGCTTGGAGAATGAATACAAGCTTCATTTTTCGGTGAGCATATAACCAAAGGTGCCTGGCACGTGCTAGGCACCTCCACCCAGTAAAACGAGTCGAGCGAAGCGAGGTATGAACCACAGAAAAGTCTACACCCAGAACAAAGTGATAGGTGTAGAGAAAAAAGAAAGATTCCTTATTCAAACAACACGACAAGCAAAGCAAGGCTCAACCAAAGGCGCCAACATTTGGTAAAAAGAGTCGAGCGAAGCAAGACTCATAAAAAAACAAAGCAAATTCCATATTCAAACGACAAGACGAGTGAAACGAGTCAAAAAATATTCCCCAACCACGTGGGCTTGGGGAATATTCAGCGCAGATGACTTAGCGCTTCTTTGACTTCTTGGCGGCCTTCTTTTTTGGAGCTGCCTTGCGGACAACCTTCTTGGCTGCCTTGCGGACAACTTTCTTGGCGGCCTTTTTCTTCATTGCCATAGGAAAGGGCGAAAGAACTACGTTCCGGTTAAATCGCGGAATCGATGTTCGATGCATGTGACCATGCAAGCGATCATGTCTTCAGTATAGCACACATGTATACGTGTCAAGAAATTGTGTGTGTATAAGATGATCGGCGAATCGTGTTGTCATGTTGAGGTGTTTCACGAAGTAGTACTTATTGAATCTCATGGTTACTGTTGACATGGGCTTCAAAAACGTGTAAAAGAGCACCGGTACATTCAGGGAGGCGCGTCATGGCTCGTCTAGACATCTGTCCAAAGAACCACCGTACCGAACATCTCCTCACTCGCATTGCGTGTGCAGACGCATATGCTGCAGCGGCAGAGTTTCTCGACCGGAAGACGGAAAGAGAGGCACAGCTCCTTCAGAGTCTTTGTCGCGTAGATGAAGAAGTAGGATATCAATCCCACCCTCGACCGAATCACACAAAACGTTCGCAGTACACCGATGATACGGAGATGAGCGTCGCGAATGCACGAGTGCTTCTAGGCGAGTATCCTCAAACCGAAGAAGGCTTCGCTCAAGCGTATGTTGACGAGCATCGATTCGGCGGAAATCGCTTTGGATACGCGCGACGCTTTCAAGACTTCATGAGAAGCGTGAAGGATGGTGCATCGTTTATGCGAACGATTCACCGAACGGGGTCCTGCAAGAACGGGGCGGTCATGCGGGCAGGGGTGATTGGCGTCCTGCCGGACTGGGAGCAGGTGCTCGATGTCTCGACGATGCAGGCATCCGTCACGCACTTCACGGCATGCGGTATTCTTTCATCAAGAATTGCATCGTTCGCAACGTACTTCATGCTTCGTACGGACGTTGCTCCTCGCGATCTCGTTCATGCGCTTTGGGAGTGCGAAGACGAGCTACTGAACTTGCCGAACGATGTCGTTCTTTGCGAGCACTGGAACAAGGCATCAACGCACTGGCATGAGCCGTGGAGTGGATCGCCCGTCGTCGGTCACGAAGACGAGTCGATCGCGATGACGACGATTCGTGCCGCGCTTACCCTCGCCACGACGAAGACCTCTTTCGTCGACATGCTACGCGGAGCGATCGAGTATGGTGGCGACACTGACTCGGTCGCTGCCGTTGCTGCAGCGATCATGGCTCCGCGTTCGCATGAACCTCTCCCAGCCTTCTTCGAGCGTGATCTCGAGTTCGGTTCTCCAAAGACCGGAGCCGAGCGTCTACGGGCGCTTGGAACGAAGCTTATGGACCAGTTCGGGCTGGTGTAAACCTCACTCTATCCACAAGATAGGGTGTTTTCCTGGGGAAAACTTGAATCGTTCAGGCAATATTTTGCTAAAACTAGCTAATCGCTTGACAAAAACTGTTTTTTTTGCTATAGTAGGCAATGGATAAGAACGTGCGAGAGTCCTTCCGTAGGTCGGGAAGAGGCGTAGCGCAAACGAGTATCCATTTCTCATTTTTCCCCACTTCCCAACCTATGTCCGTGAAGCTTTTCGTTGGAGGCATTCCTTACCGCATGACGGTGGATGAGCTCCGCGAAGTATTTTCGCAGGCGGGAGAAGTGACGGACGTCTTCATTCCAATGGACCGTATGACCGGTCGCCCACGTGGTTTCGCCTTCGTTGAGATGGCAGACCAGGAAGGCGCCGATAAGGCCATTGCTATGTTCCACGATCAGGAAGTCGGTGGTCGCCGCGTCGCGGTGAACATCGCACGTCCTCTCGAGGATCGTCCGCCACGTGCTCCACGCATGTAATAACAACACCCCGAGCTTGCCTCGGGGTTTGTTATACAAAAATTAAGTTTTATGTCTCTAGACCTTCTGATACGAAGCGATTGGTTCTCGAGCGAAGAAGAACGAGTAGAGAAGGAATTGTTCTTTGCTGAGCGACCGTTTTCGTTGGTCAAACATGGAGTTTCTTGGCTTGGTGACCGCTTCATCATTCACGTAGTACTCGAAATCGTATCCAAACATCTGAATACGAAGAGTATTGCCGGAGCGGATCACGCGATAGGCGGGTGATTGCGCATCTTTATTTCTGTATCCCAGCTCGCTTATAACGGAGTCGCGCAGAAAAATGGTTACGTCGATGATGTAGCGAAGCCTGGCTTGTATGTAGTCCTCACGCGTACAAGTAAACTTCCCGTCAACGAGCGTTGGAAGATCTGGGTCATTTAGTGCGTTAGCGCTCTCGGCAAGGATGCTGTTGATAGAGGAGATCGCGTCTTTATAGTCAGGCTCAAGACAGTCCCAGTTTTGAATGAGAGAGTTCATGAGATGGTAGGTCGTTCTCTCTCCTTCGATTAAGTCATCTTGGTACTCAAACACTACGAACTGATACCCATCCGGAAATTCGACGGCCCCAATCGGCTTTTCCCAAATAAGATCGAGACTTTCACCTGATCGGTTCCCCTCGTCGGAAAACTGTTGAGCAATCAAAAACTCTTTGAGAGATGAGTGAGTAATCTTGTGGCCGCTGCTCATGGTGTCGCGATGCCTACTTGTCTTTTGCTCTTTAAGAATATAGGGCTTTCCTTCAACTTGAATGCGGTAAACGCGGTCTTTGATTTGTACTCTTCGTTCCCAGTTCGCCGGATTGATAAGACGTGCGAGGAGTTTAGTGTCCTGTGTATTGCTCACCGCATGCACGCCGTGTTCCGGGGTGCTGAGAAGAGTAGTATTGGAGGTAAGCTCGGATGACGTGGGGGGATGATCTTGCCACACGGCGGCAAGAGCAAGAAGTTTCACGTCACGAGCCATTGGATAACGTAGCCAAATAAGTTCTTTTTCCGTATTTGTAACACCTTTTTGTTCGGGTGTTTTACTAAAGTTGAGGAGCCACGCAACAATGTCTTGTCTTTCCGCTTCATCTCCATTTTTGTAGTAGCTAGCAATATCTGGTAGATGGATGGAATGCTCCGTTGTTTTTACGTCGCGATCGAGAAGGTGTTCAGGTACTGGAGGGAGGGCAAGAAGTGCGTCAAAAAGCGGTTTGTATCTCGTATAAAGACGGTCAATACGGGGGCTGGCTTGAATGCTGACTTGCAAGAGCTGAGAGGGGACAGTTTCTGATAGCGGAGTTTGAATAAAGGGGGCTATGGCAGAGCGTAGATTAGGATCGACTCGCATTTCTTGAAGGATGGCTTTCGTGATGAGTCCCCAACCGCGTTGAAGTTGAGTGGCCGTGTCACGAAACTGTCGATCCGATTCAATCACGGGCTTGCGTCGAGCAGCTTCGGCTTGGCTGTATGCATATTCAAATGCCTGATCCATGGACATAAAAAGAGGACACGATCATTGTACGGTCATGCCATCTTTCCCACAACTCAGTTTATCCCAACAACTCTTTCCGCAGCATCGCCTCCGCGCTCTTCGGATCCACGCGTCCCTCGGTGGCCTTCATGACTTGTCCGACGAACCATTTGAGGACGGGTTCTTTTCCGGCACGGACTTGTTCGGCTTGGGTGGGGTTGCTTGTGATGATCTCTTGGATGGTTTGCTCGATGGCGTTCGTATCGCTCATCTGTCCGAGAGAGTGCTCTTCCAGGATATGAGAAGGGTCTGCACCTGTTTCGAGCATGAGTGCAAGAAGCTTTTGGGCGTTCGTGCTGTTGACGGTGCCTTCGTTCACAATCTGCAAGAATTCTGCCATGTTTTCCGGACTGATCTTCGCTTCCGTGATATCTAGACCACGTTCCGAGAGGAGTCCCGCAAGCTTATTCAAAAGCCAGTTGCTGAAGAGTTTTGCGATCTCGGTTTTTCGCGTGGCGAGGAGTTCGCCGCCCGACGCGTTTGAGTCATCGCGTGCTTCAAGCCAGCCGCCGAGTTCTCCCATGGTTTGCTCGGCAAAGGTGGTCCATCCTCGTTCAACGATCAGTCGTGCGTCTTCTTTTGCGAAGCCGTATTCATCCTGAAGGCGCGAGCGTGTTTCCGCAGGAAGCTCAGGCAAGCGAGCACGCTCTTCTTCGCGTACGCGCACAAGATCGACGTCTGGAAGGTCTGGTTCTGGGAAGTAGCGGTAGTCCGCGTTGGTTTCTTTGCTGCGTTGGGAGATGGTTTGATTCTGCGTATCATCCCAGCCACGAGTTTCTGAAACGACGGTTTCGCCCGCATTATACATCGCGGATTGGCGTTCAATCTCAAACTGAATCGCTCGCTCAACCGAGCGGAACGAGTTCATATTTTTGATTTCTACCTTTGGGTTGAGTTCACGTTGAAGCGCGTGACCGTCTTCATCAATAGGGAGGAGAGAGATATTCGCATCACAGCGCATGTACCCTTTTTCCATGTCGGCATCAGACGCATGAATCGCTCGAAGCAATGCCTGAAGTTCTTGTAAAAAGAGTTTTGCTTCTTGCGGTGAACGAATATCTGGTTCCGTCACAATCTCAATCAGAGGCGTGCTCGCGCGGTTATAATCAACGAGCGTTGCGCCTGTTGCTGCATCATGAATGTTCTTTGCCGCGTCTTCTTCGAGGTGAGCACGCGTAATCCCGATCGTTCGCGTGCCATCAGCGGCAAGGGCTGACTCAATTTCAAGAGCGCCGCCTTGTACAACCGGATGATCGTACTGGGTGATTTGGTACCCTTTTGGCAGATCCGGATAAAAGTAGTTCTTTCGATCAAAGGAAGCACGATCTGGAATGGTCGCATTCAAAGCGAGTCCAACGCGGACTCCAAGACGGATGGCCTGCTCGTTTACCGCAGGAAGTGCGCCGGGCTGACCGGTACACACGGGGCAAATAGCGGTATTTGGCGCCGTTGTCTCAGGAACGTTTGGACAACGGCAAAACATCTTCGTCGCGGTTTTAAGGCGAACATGAATCTCGAGACCAATAATTGAGGCGTAGCGCATGGGTTGAGCTTAGCAATTGGGTATGCTCAACGCCAGAGGTTCTATACCTTTGGTTCGTAGGACTCAACGAGCGAACGGTAGAGAATCGCCTGAGAAACGATCAAAAAGGGAGTTGTGACGCTTGCAGCGAGGGAGTTTTGAAGCTGGGTGATCGAGAACGCTCGGAGCGAGTCTGCGCTCACAATGCCATCAATAATGAGTGATCGTGTGAGCTGACCGAGTTGTTCTTGAGCCTCACCGCCAAAGAGTAGGCTGAAGATGAGTGAGAGACAAAACGTGGCAAGAAACATAATGCCGAGAAAACTCGCCCCGGCAAGAACACTTCGTCCCACCACGGGCCACCAGCGCCGTCGTACGAGTGCAAACGATGCTTCAAGCGCCTGTAATCCACGAAGATTTTTGTCGACGAGCGCAAACCCCGCAAAGAGCAAGCTGAAAAAGATCCAGATACCTGGGATAACAAACGCAATACCACCACCGAGTACGGCGATTCCGGTCAGAATGTTCACCCACAAAAGCGGGAGAACGAGGCCCCACCCAAGATGCGGATGGGTGGCGATGTACCCCTCTTCTTTTGGATTTTGCGCAAGCGCGAGCTTGATTAAGCGGACTTGCACCCAGGTTAATAGCCCGAGCTGAATCAGGCGGGAAACGATAAGCGTTCCATTCCAGACGGTTTTTAGCTCAAGACTCACCGAATCGCTCGTAAGCCAAAAGAGAATAGCGACTTGAAGAAAGAAGGGGGCGAGCATCCAGAGCGATACTTCCAAAAAACGACCGAGATGTTCTGTGTACCGTTTCCAGCTGAGGGCGAGAAAGGAGCGTGCGGGAAGAAGAACCTGCATAGATAGACCCATGATACCAAACGGCTACAAACAACACCACCGAGCTTTGCTCGGTGGTGTTGTTTACTGAGAAGAATTAGGCGCGAGATTCGGTCGCAGGGGTCTTTGAAGCAGAGGCTTTTACGCGCTCGAAGATCTCAAGGGTGAACAGGCTGGCCCATGGCATCATCAAGAATGCGCTGAGCGCGTTGCTTGCTAGGGCGAGAAGGCCAAGCGTGAGAGAAAAGAATCCAAGGGCACTGTCGATGATTCCTGCAGGGATCCCGAGAAGGAAGCTGAACAAGCCAAGAAGAAGGCTCCAGCCAAAAATGTACCAGAGCTGACCCTTGGTGATCGCCCAGGACTGCTTCATGGCATCGATCGCTTTCATTTGGCTTACGACCACGAGGGGGGTCACTTGCGACAATCGCAGTGAGGAGTAGATGGCCCAGAACCCACCAGCAAGAACGGCGATGATCCCAACGCCGCCAAACAGGACATTTCCGAGACGTGCGGCCGTCACCCCTTCTGAAGAGCTCGCATCCATGAGAGCGAGGGCAGCCGTTTCTTGAGCCCCTGCGCCTACCGAGAACAAAAGGGCGACAAGCGCAAGCACGGCGAATGGTCCACCAACCACGATAAGCGTAAGAATGCCGCTCAAAATGAGTTGAGGAATACGGTTCAAGCTTTCCGTTGGGGTTGGAAGCGGCTTGTGAGCGCGATGCTGAGAGAGGGCGAGCAGCAAGTGAATCGTGTACCAACCAACCAAGAGCGCGAGCACGATCACGACAGGAATCCACACAAAGAATCCACGATCAAGTCCAATAGAAAAGGAGAAGGCACCCATGATGCGGCTCGACACAAAACCAAGGGCAACCATGAGCACAAATCCTACGGTATATAGCTTGGCTAATGGCTGAACCGAGGCGAGCGCGTGTTTCCAGCTAGCAGACACCGGGTTCAAGACCGGTGCAGGGGTTGGGGTAGTCATACGCCACCAGTGTAGCACATCGCGACCGAGGGGGTGTGTAAAAGAAAAACCCCTGAAATTAGGGGTAGAACGAGCGGAGCGCGGTCCGAATCCGCGCGGTTGTTTCGAGCTTGGTGCCGCTGGTGTCGATCGTGACAAAGGTGGTGCCTTGCTCGCGAAACGGCTCTTGGATGGCCGGATGGTGATAAAGCTGCCGGAGGTTTTGTTGGAGCGCTCGATCACGTTCGAAGTGGTCGAGAACACCCCCACGGCTCGCGCTCATCCGCCGGCTCGCTTCATCTGGAGGTAGGTCGAGGAGGAGACAGAGGCGCGGAGCGTACTGGATGGAGAGCCTGTTTCCCGGAAGGGTCATGACTCGACGAACGGCCTCTGCAAGCGAGGTCTGGTCTTGCACCGCGATACGCGGGGCTTGGTACGCGAGAGACGAGAGTAGCCCTCGACTCCGCACGATCTGCTTCCCGCCTCGTGAAAGGTAGGGAAGAATAACGCGCGTCACAAGCTCTTCACGGTCGCGTGCGTAGGATTGCGCCTGCACCCAGGGGTCGTGAAACTCCTTGGGCGAGTGCTTGAGTGCCTCTCGAATGGTCTTGCCGACCCCCACGTAGGTAGGTTCGCCCACGAGGAGGACTTGCGCAGCCATGGTGTCGAGCGGGTCGATCTCGGTGGTCGTCGGCCAACGTCCTTCACGCTGTTCAAACGCGATGACATCGAACGAGCTGACCTCCAAGTGTTCTTCGAGAAACGCGCGGACGGCTTGGAGAGCGGTGGATTTCCCGTTCCCGTCACCGCCCTCGATTTCGACAATCGGCGAAGGCATGGGACCTCCTAGATTCGGGTGTAGGTGACAAAGGCGAAGCCGTCTCGAGGGTGCCGAGCATGGACCCGCCACGCATCGGTCAGTTCGGGAAACGTGACATCGCCTTCGAAGTCCGCCTCAATCTCAGTGAGTTCGAGGCGCGTAGCATGATCGATGGTGGCGCGGTAGACCTCGCCGCCGCCGATCACGAAGAGGGTTGAAGTGCCGTAGCTTGTTGCCACGGTTCGCGCCTGTTCGAGAGACGTCACCGTGAGCGCGGAGTTCGAGCGTGTGTCGAACGGCGTTCGCGTAAGAATGACGTTGAGACGACCAGGAAGGGGACGAAACCGCTCCGGCAACGACTCCCAGGTCTTCCGCCCCATGAGGACGGTGTGACCGATGGTGAGAAGACGGAACCGCTCCATGTCATCACGGTTGCGCCAGACGAGCTGATTTCCTTTGCCGATCACGCGATTCTGCGCGACCGCAGCGATGAGGATGGTGGTGATCACGTTTCTCCGATCGACTTTCCGGTCGCACGGTCGATGATGGTGGCTGTCGCCCGACGACGGCTGAAGTCATCGTCGTTCGTGTCGATGTGGATGAGCGGATGCCCCTCGACGTGTTCATGCACGTAGGTGCCCATCGCGCGAATCGGGGCACGGAGGGTGGGATGGACGTCTGTTCGGCCTCTCAGCTCGAACAGGTAGATCAGGCCGTGCAGTGGACTGTCGATTAGCACGGGTACGCAGAATCCCATGGCGACGTACGGCTGGCGCACGAACGGGTCGTCGCTCAGAGCGAGGATGTCGGCGGTGTTTTCCTCGATGAGCTTCACGGCATCCTTGCGCATGCTGGGCGGAAGCTGGTCGAGGTACCAGGTGTGGAATCCGATGTCTACATCGGCGTAGGGAACGTCGATGTCGATCGCGCGGTGGCGCTGGACGTCGCGGAACGAACCATAGTCGATCGCGAACTCGAATCGTGCTCGGCCAAACCGGTTGGTGCTCAGGGTGAGCTCGGTGAAGAGCGGGCGCGACTGAAGGAGTTCGAGGTAGTCCGCAGGGATGCGGATGTTCTCGAGTCCACTTGCACGGAAGTAGAGCGGATTCTTGATCTCCGCCAGCTCTCGCCGAAGTCCGTCGAAAAGCTTCGCATCGAGCAGGAGTGCCGTTCGCTGCCACTCGAGGTCGGCGAGGTGTCGCTGGTAGGCACGCTGACCCTTTTCATCGGTGGCATTCGCGGAGGGAAAGTAGAATGTTCCAGGGAACAATTCGCACAGTCCCTTGATGGCTGCTTGCGCCACCAGCCGAGTGTCGAGGTCGGGGTGTTGCGTCAGCATCAGGAGGTGGTCCTTTGCGAGACGCAGGTTCACGTTCCAGGAGACATTCGTCGGCGTACCGATGGGCAGGAACGCGCGCAGGATGTCGAACGCACGCTTCTCAACAGCATCCGAATATGTAACGAAATTCTCGTTCTCCTGCATGGGGAACTGCGTGCTGATGTAGACCATCAGCTTGGCCATGTTCTTGCGGTAGAAGGTGAGCCAACGACGCTGAATAGCCGCGCCCTTTTCGAGGTTGTGGCTATTGATAGCATCCGTCCGCGAGAAATCCATGTACCGCGTGCTGGCCTCTTGGCCGTTGTATCGCGGGTCGCGCTGCAGTTGCTTCGCGACCTGCATGGGCACGCCTTCGAAAAACAGAACGAGATTGGCACAGTCAGCAATGCTGTTGTGTCCGTAGTTGACGTAGAATTTCTCCATGAACTTCCTCGCTCCTTCCGGAGTGAGGATGTCGATGCGGCTCGTGACGCTGCGCGGATCACGGGAGTACACGGCTTGGAGGTTGGCCACGATCTCAGGATCGGGCACGCCCACGAGGGCGTAGATCTGGAATCGGTCTGTCTCCGGATTCAGGCGAATCAGGCGGGCGGTTCCGGGGATCTCCGCGATCGTCTTGATGACGTCGGCGGCTTCGGTAGCGCTTTCCACGACTCTTTCTCCTTGTTGAAAGTCCGAACTCACGAAGGTGAGCTGGGCAGAAGTATGCGAGCCACGGGGCGCTCGGGCAACGCGCTCTTGTGGATAGGTTGTGCGCAACGTAAATCTAGGCCTGAAAGTGGGTTCCGGTGCTGCCGATTCCGCCTCGAGAAACGGCGTCAGCAGGGCCTTCGTACAGGTCGACGATGGCGACGGGCAAAATCACGCCTTGAACGAGACGTTGGCCCGCCTCGAGCGCGATGTCTGTGTCCGTTGGATTGTAAAAATGGAGCTTAAGCTCGTCTTCGGCACCAGAAAAGTCTGGATCGAGGACGCCAACGCTATTCGCAAGCATCAATCGTTGTTTTTTAAAGATCGAAGAACGCGGGAAAATGAAGAGCCCGTGCCCTTCTGGCAGTCCAAAGCCAAGGCCGGTGCGAGCGATCACGTCGCCATGGGCGGGAACGGTGACAGCTTCGAGAAGGCCGATATCAAATCCCAACGCCCCCGGTGTTTTGTATTCTGGCATCCAGGCATTTGAGTGAAGACGAGTGACGCGAACACGCATAGTTACGGTTTGAGAGGATGTAGCCCAAAAGAGGCGAGCAGCGCGTGCGAAGCCGCTTCAAAGTCCTCGCGTGTTCCATTATTCGCGAGTCGAAACTTCGCACGTTCCATCACAAAAGGGATTGTTACTTCCGTGGGAAGTTGTTCGTCCGCAAGAAATTTCTCCCAGGTCATGCTTGCCTCCGTCGCTTTTTCGCCACGAGCCTTCATGCGCTCGAATCGAAGCTGCGCATCCGCTTCGATCGAGATGAGGTGAAAATGGGGAAGTGGTTCGAGCGCGACGACATCCTCTGGTCGACGAATCCCGTCAATCACGACGATATCTTGTTTTGCCTGAAGCGCGGCCGTTTCAACGGCATACGAAAACACATCCTCGCCAAACGCTTGTCGAAGCGCGATCGAAGCTTTGGTGTAGTTGTCACGATTCTTCTCGATGGCGAGGCGGGTCAAAATGTCGCTGATCACGGCGCTAAAACGAAAATAGCCGGCGCCATACTGCTGTGTGAGGAGGTCAGCGAGCGTTCCTTTTCCGCACCCCTGCAACCCCACGAGTCCAAGGAGCAATGTAGGCATATGTTGACCAGCATAAACAGCGCACCGTTGAACGTCGACAGGAGGGTCAAGATTGGGGTGGGGATAGTTACACAAACCACTTCGCTAAACGCGGTCCTTGTTGCTGTCCGTAATTCGATTTCAAATCCGCTCCGTACAGCTTACTCGGCGACGCGACAAGATGTTCATACGCCATCAAACACACGGGTTGTTCATCGCGAAGGAAGAACGGATTGCCGTAGGCTTCGACTTCGAGGACGGCGATCGTACCGCGTTGCGATGTGTCTTCGTTCCAGCCGAATCCAGGATCAAAAAACCCGGCGAAGTGCGAACGGAATTCGCCCTTCGTGCCATCATACGCGATCATTTCTGCGGCATATGTTGGCGGCACCACGATTTTTTCTCTTGTTCCCAAGATAAAAAAATCACCGGGCACAAGCAATAGTTGTCCGTTTTTAGGGCGTGGTACAGGCTCAAAAAAGAGTTCTTTTGGATGGGTGAAGCTTTTTGTATCCAAAACGTGTTCAACGTGAGTTTTTGCTTTCCATCCCACGATATCACGAGAAGAGAGATCGACGGTCATGGTGACGGCCTTGCCGAGATTGAGCGGGGAAGCGGGTACGGGATCGCTCGTTTGCGTGCGCAGGAGCGGCTCGGTTGCATAAAGAAGCTCGAGCTCGATGCGGGAAAGTCTTGCATCGCCGGCAAAAATACGAAGCTGGTTGATGCGTTCGCCGGCATGCACACGAACAGGAAACGACATCGGGATGACCTCGATCCAGAGTTGACCATGATAGCCACGCGGAAGCTCATCAAATGACGAAACTCCATCCGCTAGCAGACGACCCCGGAGATTGATACGGCCAGAAGAGCTCTTGTTGCTCGCGGTCGCATAGAGATCCGGCGAAAACGCGGCAAACTCACTCAAACGAATAAGATACACCTGACCCGGGAGGAGAGCCTCGCTTAGCGCATGCGCTCGACCTTGATGCGTACTGATAAGCGTTTCAATGGATTCTCCCGGACGCGGCAATAACGAACCCGGCATCGCAAAACACGTGTCGGACAGGGTGAGGTCGATGGAAGAAGGCTGAATATGCCCTTTATACGCGCCACGTAGATACCCCGCGTCGATGAGTTGTTCAATGAGTTGAAAAGGGAGAGAACCATTTGCAGACATAGATGTACGCCATGCTAGCAGCTCAGCCAAAAAAGCAAAAACCTCTCACCTGAGAGGTTTTATACTTAAATCGTTGCCGTATCGATCTTGATGCCAGGGCCCATCGTCGAGGTCAGCGTGACGCTCTTGAGATAGACACCCTTCGAGGAAGCTGGCTTGTTCTTCTTCACTGCATCCATGAACGTGGTGAAGTTTTCCGCGATCTTGTTCGCATCGAGCGACGCCTTGGCGATCGCCTGGTGAAGGTTTGCGGTCTGGTCGTTCTTGAACGCGACCTTACCCTTCTTAATGTCTTCGACCATCTTCTTGACGTTGGCGCTCACCGTGTCGGTCTTTGGGTTTGGCATGAGGCCGGCTGGACCGAGGAGTTTGGCGACCTTGGCCATCTTCGCCATCATGTCAGGCGTAGCGACGGCGACATCGAAGTCGATTTTTCCAGAGGAGGCGAGCTCAGCGATGAGTTCTTCGCCGCCAACAATTTCTGCGCCAGCTTCACGAGCGTCCTTCTCTTTGTCCGCACTGACGAAAGCAGCGACTTTCTTCGCCTTTCCAATGGAGTGAGGGAAGATGATTGTTGCGCGAACCTGTTGATCGCCTTTCTTTACATCGATACCGAGGTTGACGTGCACTTCAATCGTGCTGTCAAACTTGGTCGTCGCGAGCTGCTTGGTGAGCGCGATTGCTTCTTCGAGCTTGTAGAGTTTCTTGCGGTCAACGTTCGCTTTGAGCGTGTTGTAGCGTTTGCTGTGAGCCATAGTGGTTTTGGCGGGCATCTGCCCTTCCACGTTAGGAAATTAGTGGATAAAGCCTAGCAAAATGCGGTTGGGGTGTCAAGTAGGATGCCTTGACTTTTTGGGCGAATATGGTTAGGGTTTGGGCCGGAGGTCATCATGAGTCAAGGTCGTGAGTTTGAGGTCGTCATCGTAGGGAGTGGTCCGGCGGGTCTTTCGGCGGCGATCAATATCGCCTCGGAAGGGCGACGGGTCGCGGTCGTCGACGCGAGCGATCGGCCGGGCGGACAAGCGGATGCCAGTACCTTGGTCGAGAACTATCCCGGCTTTCCGCAAGGGATTTCTGGCCAGGAACTGATGATGCGCTGCATCACGCAAGCTCGACGCTTCGGTGTGACGTTCCACCGCCCTCTCTCCGTACGGGGACTGCAGCCGGAGGGGTGTGAACTACTGATACCGGTAGATGATCATGCATTGCATCACCTGCGAGCTCGAACAGTTGTGCTGGCCCTTGGTCTCAAGTACAACCGTCTTACCGCCGAGAACGTCGGTATCTTCACCGGACGCGGCGTTTCCTACATGCGGTGTCCTACGGAGCTTCGATCACCTGACAAGTGCGTCTGTATCGTCGGCGGCGCCAATTCGGCAGGTCAGGCAGCAATGAGTCTCGCTGCATCAGGATGTCGAGTGAAGCTCATCGTGCGCGAGGATCGCTTGCAGATGTCGGGTTACCTTGTGGAGCGCATCAAGGCGCATGAGAACATCGAGGTGTTCTTGAGCTCACAGGTAGAGAGTGTTGACGGGGATCATTGGTTGACACAGGTGGTGATCGTTTCACAGCCGGACGCGTCTGGCCATCGCGGACTCGAGAAGCTTACCCTCAAGGTGGATGGAATGTGCGTCTTCATTGGGGCTTCACCGAAGACCTACTGGCTGAACGGTATCGTTGCCCAGGTCAAGGATCGAGGGTTCATCCTCACCGGACGCGATGTGGGGGATGGGAAGGATCGTCAGGATTTCGAAACATCGATGCCCGGCGTCTTCGCCTGCGGTGACGTTCGTCAGGGATCCTGCAAACGCATCGCGACCGCCGTAGGGGAGGGCGCCGTCGTCGCTCAGCAGGTCCTCGCTCATCTCACCAAGCTCGAGGCCTAGTGCCACCTTGAACCGAATCCTCGGTTCTTTTTTGTTTGCGTGAGAGATTGTTCCATCGCGTTTTGTGGCTGTCTGGGGTACACGGAACGAAGATTTACCTTATCTGGAAAAAAATACTATACTTCAAGGAGTATTTTTTATGAAGCATCCAAATAAGTTAGGTTCTGGCGTTCAGTGGGAGCCTATAGGCGATATGCCTGAGGTTGAGCCTCGTCGTGCAACTCATGATGCGCACCCGGATTTTGCCGACCTTATCGATGCGCCTCCGGCATCTCCTCGGAAAGAGTGGGGCACACCATCCGCTCCAGAAAAGATGCGGGAATTGATCGATCGTCTCGTTGAGAGGATTCTCGTTCCTGGTGGTTTTGACGCTCTGAAGCCAACGAGCGCTGGTTTGACGCTGATTCCAGAATCTCCCTTCGCTTATAGGGGGCACCGGGCGGAGCCAACAAAGAAATACCCGAGTATTTCTTTTGGGATAAATCCCCTCGTAGAAGTGGCGGTAGCCGACTCGCAACGAGAATCAGGCTGTCTCCTCGCGGCGATGGAGTCCGGAGTCACTCCCATGGGCTGCCAAGATAGGATAGCGTTCGCTTACGGGAAAGAGTCGGGAGGGTCTCACGGACTCAAGGCTTTCGCGTTAGGAGATGGCGTTTCAAAGACGTTGTATGGAGGGGGAACGGCCGATGTTTATACTCGAATGATTGCGTCTGTCCTCGCAACGTTAAACGAGTCTGGCATTGTTCTTACAAAAGATATCGCTCGTGATATTTGTGCGGCTATCGGACGAATCACCACCAGGGAGAATAGCCAACACAAGATGGTTCAGGATCAAATAACGTATGATGGTGATTTAGGCGTGGGAGCAGACTTCAAAGAGTCGCCTGAAGAGGTTCGCGAAAGAATTCAAGGCATGTCTGATGTCGCCTACGGAGGGACGACTATTTTTGCGGCGCAGATTCAGGAAAAAACCGGGAACAGAGGGAGGGTGGTTCATTGCATGTCTATGGGTGATGCTTCATACGCTATTCTTCGGGTGGATGGTTCCGTTGAACGAAAAGACGGAAAAGAAAAATCTACTCCCGATCAGCTCCTTCTGCACACCAGACGACAGGATTTGAGCGGTATGGAAGTTCATCAAATTCATTTAGAAGCAGGAGAGATGCTTTGTGTATTTACAGACGGTTTGTCCCTAGAGAGAGTCGCTCAAGATCTACGCGAGAATGCTCCCTACTTTTTCTCGCCCAAAGCACGGGATTGCTCAGCTTTGTCTACAGGCTTATTGATGCATCAGATATATGCACCGAATACCCGTAATTGGGTGCAGGGCAGTCTCAAGGATTTTACCGCCATGGATGATGCGTCAATGGTGGTTATTCGCGGCTAGGGCTACGCATTACATCGGCTTCCGCAAGAAAAACGAAATTCCAAGTGCGCTGAGGCCAGCGCTGGCCGTTACCGCGGCGGCGATAATGAGGGCTCGGGCGCTGGGTTGGTTGTACCAGGCGAGACGCGAAACCGTTGGGGAGGAAGGGGGAGGGGGCGTTGGTTCACGGGGGACGGGGGTGGGTGCGGCGATTGGGGGTGGTGGGGG
>CAYTGF010000008.1:65704-67276 GCA_964437285.1 uncultured Gammaproteobacteria bacterium | reverse complement strand
AAGATGAGTAAGTACCGGTAGTTTTACGGAAAAACATCCGCTCGTCAATGAAAAAGAGCCCTGGACAGGCTCAGATCCCGCTCCTTGTTTGGTGGCCCGCTCCCCTTCCCAGCCGGCAGACCCTCACCCGGACCCCATTCGGCTGGCGTGGGACGGGTAAGCCGAGGTTCACGCTCCGCTGTATGAAGAGGGCGACTTCATACCCTTGACCCGACACGGAGGCGAGCACCCCCGCTCCAAGCACCCCGTAGTGCTCCGCAAAGAGCCGAAGGAGCCGGGAGGCCGCCCCTTGCGCCGCGTGAAGCGCCTCTCGAGACGACCGAGGAAGCAGGAATGCTGGCCGTCTAGCCACCCTAGTCATGCCTGCAACTAGCCAGATTTCCTATATCCGGGACCATCACTACGCCCCCACCAACCTCCAATCGGAGCCAGCCCTCGGGCGGCGGTGTTGCGGCCGACGCAAGATTGGCTACAGAGGGATCGGGGCAAGCCGATGCAGATGCGGAAGAGGGGCGACACGTAGCGAGTTTCGCGAGGTGCGCATTCGAATACTCCGGATGGTCCGATACCTCCTCTGCAACCCAGGGCGGCCGTGTGAACTCCTCGTCCTCGGATTCCAGCTCGAGCTCGGCGAGGATGAGCCCCGCGAGGGCGCCATGAAAGACATCCACCTCCCACCGCCGTCCATCATGCCAGATCTCGAATCGGGTCTTCTTGAGGGCGCTGGTGGCGTAGCCATCCAGCAGCATGCGAGCATGGTCGAGAGGGATCTCGTACTCGAACTCGTCGCACGAGATGCCCTGCTTCTTCCCTTTCAGCGTGAGATAGCCGACGCCGTCGCGAATGCGGATCCGAAGCGTCAGACCGGGACCGCTCGGCAGATACCCCTGCTCGATCTCGGACCCCCGCCGGCCGATGAGCACCCCCTGAATCAGATGATTGGTCAGAAACTTCCGCTCGATTTCCTTTGGCATGAGTACCTCCTTTGCACAAGGAAGCTACCATGAATAAAGCGTTTTTACAAGCGATGGCTTGCAGGATCCCCTTCTCCCTGCTTTACTCGTAACGCCTTCGCTCATTCACGCCTGGAGGATGAATAATGGACACGCCTCCCTATTTCTACTTCGATCGATCGAAGAAGATTGTTCTCACGGAAAGCCCGGTCTGGGCCTTCGCCTACGTTGATGATCTGCTTCCCTTGCTGGGAGCCGAAGGGAAGATATTGGCCGAAGCGGGATGGGGCGCGCTTACCCCCGGGATTCGACTCATTCGCCGATCAGTATTGACCCCGGAACAAACGCGTCTCATGAACGAGGCTCATGCACTACAGCCAACACTCCTCTTTGAAAATTCCGAGCCACTGCTCATCGTCGAACAAAGTATCTCCTGCGAGACTCCCATTTCCGACAGGCAACTCTGCTGGCTCAACAGTCTCGGAATCGCTCATTGCGCGCTCGCCTCCTCCGAAAGAGACGAGGATGGATGTGAGGTGTTCGTTCACTCAAGGCGAGTGGTGGATATCCTTACCCTCATCAATCGACTGCGAGAGAAAGAGCCGCGACTCAAGCCCGC
>CAYTGF010000008.1:0-65604 GCA_964437285.1 uncultured Gammaproteobacteria bacterium | reverse complement strand
CATCCTTCTCTTGCTCGGGATCGAGCTTTGGACGAAGGCCTGGGAATGGTGGCGGCGGCGGACGATCGAGGAACTCGATCCCCACCGTCTCTTCACCAAACGGCCAAATACGCACACGACCAGAAGGCGTTTTCACCACAAACGAATCCCTCATGAATACCTCCTCGAAAAGAACTCTAGCAAACCACAAAAAGAACGCAACCCATTCTGTTTTCTACAGTAAAAAAACATCCCGGTGTGCACCGGGATGTTTTTTTACGATCTCCGCTCGGCTAAAGTGTATTGATACGAAGCGTAACTTCGTATCCTACCTCTCTGGAACCGAGCTGAGGTCGGTGGAGCCAATTCCGGGAGTCGAACCCGGGACCTCTGCTTTACGAAAGCATTGCTCTACCAGCTGAGCTAAATTGGCAGAAGATGCCCCAGCGTGAGCCGGGGCATATTCTCGTGTTCGTACCCTCATTCCACCTTCGTTCGTGTTCCGAACGTGGGTGGGTGGACCACTTCCGAGGAGGTTACCCCTCATGGGTGGATGGAGCGGGTAGGGGGAATCGAACCCCCCTCTGATGCTTGGGAAGCATCCATAATAGCCACTATACTATACCCGCAATGCGGCCCAGTATACAAGAGGGAGACCGTTTGAGCAAGATCCCCCTCATTTTTCCTTTAAAACTTGAGATATCGACGAACTTTATCTGATTGAAGAAACCGGTCGATCTGTGCCTGCCACTCGGTACTCGATACACCATTTTTCGTCAAAATAATTTGTGCAAGCCCCTCTTCACGAAGCGCAGGAAGAATCACCTGATCTCGAAACTGGTCAAACGTCCATCCAAAGGCTCCAAGTAGGTACGTGTTCATGTCTTCTACCGTGGGCGGGGTTATGACGGTCGAGCTCGCGATCCCTACTTCTCGTAACGTAGACGACGCTTGATCAAGGAGCGCTTGGATATTCGCTTCGAGCACCTGTGCCGGTACCGTAAAGTTTTCTTGCTTGGCAAGGGATTTTATATACACCTCTCGAATCAACTGCTCATACGCCTCTTCTCGCAGCTCTGTGCGAGGACGTATCTCTTGCCCGGGAGGAGCATCAATGGGACGCATGTCTAAAAATCGATCGACCGCTTCCCATCGATGCAGCACATCGCGATAGAGGACAAAACTCCCCTGCACGCGCGCAGCAGGTAGAGGAAACGCCCGAGCGTAACGCTTTGCCCATAAACCATCCGCCTGACGATCAAGAATGACCGCCCCCGCGGCTGCAACCGCCATGATAAGGAGCCCGATCGTGACTATCACAACCAAGAACAAGGCCCCTCGCGAAAGAGTATTCGTAAGCTTCATACAAGATCAACCATTTGAGTGAACAAAAAAGTGTCGAAACCATCGCTTAGGATTCTGCTGAGATGGCTCGGGCGCTCTCCCCTGATAGAGCGTTGGGAGTCGCGAATCTTCGCGTTTCTGCTCTTCCCACGCTCCCCCTTGCAACACATACACTCGCTCCCCTGGTTTTTGCATATTCAGTCGCAACCGGGCTTCACGATCAATCACATCAGCGGTTTGCAAGCGTTGAAGAATTTGGGATACTTCAAGCTTCCGATTTTGAAGAGTCGTTACACGCTGTTCTAATGTTTGAAGCTCTTGTTCAACCCGCTCACGACGATAGAGTTCACGCGCTGCAGAAACTCCTGTAATACACACAAAGCCGATCGCGAGCAAAAGCGGGAGCGAAAACGTCCGTTCTTTGGCGCGGGAGGTGCGGGGGAGCTCCATAGACGGGGTCTATCGTATCACGAGCGTCCAAGAGCGTCGATTTGCGCTTCTAGCACACTCAGCTCTTCCGAGGTGAGTGTATGCAACCTTCGACATAACCTTAAACGGCGACGCCAAGACGAAGGCTCCTTCACGGGACGTGCCGCCCAGCGCAAGACGAACGGGACCTGCCCCTCGCGGGACCATTCCCACCGTCCTAACCAGGGTACCAGCCCTCCGGAGTACCACACCGGCACACGATCCTCCCCGGAAGCGATCCACTCATGAATCCGTACTCTTCCCCATCGTTCGCGGGTTGCCCCAACGAATCGATGCGTGGTCATAATCACGAGCGCGGAACTCCAAATATCCAGGGCAAACCACAAAACGACGCACCCAACCAACCAAAACGCGATGGCTAGCGCCCACGTCTGTCCTGAAAAATCAAAGAGAAAAAAGAATGGAAACGCAAGAAGGGTAGCCGCAACCCCGAGCTGCCAGAAAAGACGCAGCGGGTGCGAGCGGTAGACACGTTCAATGGTTTCTCCGGGAGCAAGTCGTATCAAGGCGAAAAGGTCAATCATAGAGAGTATTTCTGTCTCAGAGCCGCTTCTGCGACATTTCGCTCGCTCCAAGGAAGTTTTTTCCCTTCGGCAACACACATCCAGAGCTCGCTTCCTTTCCCCGTCATGAGCACGACGTCATCGGGTTCGGCGAGATTGATGGCGCGCGCAATCGCTTCCGCACGATCATCGATGAGCAGAAGATTCTCGCCCTCTACCGCTCCCGCTTGCTTTGCTCCAGCGGCGACCTGCTCGATAATTTCGCGAGGGTTATCATCGTATGGATCTTCATTTGTCACGATCACCATATCCGCTTCTTTTGCAGCCATCTCCCCTAGAAGAGGTCGGCGCGCGATATCACGACCACCCCCACACGAGCCCAACACATGAATCAACCGATGGCGAGGAGACAGCCGAAGGGCCTCATAGAGCTTTCGCAACGCTTCTGGTTCTGCCGCGTAGTCAATAATGACGCGAAACGGTTGACCCGCATCGACCAGCTCAAACCGCCCAGGAACGTACGTGATGGCGGAGAGAGCCGCGAGGGCGTCACCAACCGACACCCCTAATGCCTCCGCCGTTGCAAGCGCCGCGAGCACGTTCTCGACGTTATAGACCCCCGGTAACTGGAGACGACCATAATTTCCCCGCACGACCAAATCCGTCCCTTTTGCATCGAGATGACACTCGTCTGGAGCGAGACCTTTTGTTCCTGTGCGGCTGTACCACACCAGCTCTGCGCCTTTCGCCGCGTCTGCGTAGGCCTTTGCGTGGTCGCTATCCGCATTCAGTACCGCGAGTTTTGGAATCTCTTTTCTCGCCACGCGCTTTTGTGCGCGTGCTGCCACATGCTTGAAGAGCAACGCTTTTGCCGCTTTGTACGCCTCAAATCCGCCATGAGCCTCAATATGTTCAGGAGTGAGATTTGTAAAGACCGCGACATCATACGCGATTCCTAGATGGCGAGACTGAATAAGCCCCTGTGAAGACGTCTCAATGACGGCGTACTTGCACCCCTTGTTTACCATCTGACGCAACATGCGCTGCAAGAAAAACCTCCCAGGCATCGTCATCTTGGTGGGGTTGATCCATTCGCGTTCGGCAATTTTTAAGAGGGCGGTCGAGGTACATCCAACCCGCGCTCCAGACGCTTCAAGCGCTTTTGCGAGAAGATAGCTCGTGGTGGTTTTTCCGTTGGTTCCTGTCACCCCAATCACGATCAGCTCTTTGGAAGGGTACCAATACACAAACGCCGCAAGATGCGCGAGCAAAAAATGGTAGAGCTCAAACACGGGGCGAGGAACCACGCGACGAAGGAGGTGCAGCATAGCGTCAGGAACTATACGTCAAAAATGAGATAAACGCGAAGAGAAACGAAACCAAGAAGCACCCGAGAGCAAGTGACACGAAAAAGGCGAATCCAAAGATCTGTGATAAGAGCAGACACACGATCGCTGTCACCTGAAGAAACATCTTCGTTTTGCCAAACACATTCGCCGAACTGATTTTACCCTTTGAGCGCCGATACAGCACCCCAGAAACCACCAGGAGTTCCATCAGCAGCACGATGAGTGCGAGCCATGCCCCGACCACGCGAGCCACGAATAGTAGCGACACCGTCCCGATGAGGAGCTTGTCTGCAACCGGATCCGCCACTGTTCCCCAGACCGTGATGCGCTTACGCAAACGAGCGATGGAACCATCCAAGACATCGGTAAATGCAGCAAAAAGAAAGAGACCTAGCGTTTCTATCCAGCGCTCTTGCCAGAGCATCCAGAGCACCACGGGAGTAAAAAGCAGGCGAACGACCGTGAGGTGATTTGGCCGTATCCATTGCGGGATCCACCAATCAAACAAATACCGTATAAGGTGGTCGTGTGGATAGAACCGAATGTTCTCATTCGTCATGAGCATAGAGCTCTCCCTAGGATACGAGACCCGCCCCGCCCTGAAAAGACCCTTGATGCGTGCTACACTACGCCCATGCGACTTTCTCTCCGTCTCCAAGAAGCTCTCCTCGCGTTTGTGGGGTACGGCCTTCTCTTGTGGCAACCAGACTGGCTCCCTGTGAGCACGATGCTCGTTCTTCGAGGACTGCTTGTGATCTTGTTTGCCTGGGCGACCGGAGAGCGTCTTTTTCCAAAAACCAGCCCCCTCTTTGAACGGTTTTTCGGAGGAGCGATCGCCTGGGCGAGTCTTCTTAGTCTCGCGTCTACCGCGGCGTACTATCTCTCTCTTCCCCTTCATAGCTCTGCCTTTCTCGTTCTCGAAGCACTGATCGCTGGCGCGGTTCTCCTCGTTCCTGACTTTAAGGCGATATTCACGGAAGAGACCTCTCTTCCTCAAAAAACCTCGCGGGAATGGATGACGCTTGCGCTCTGCGTTCTTGTGAGTGCCGGAAGCGTTTTTCTTCTTGTTCGAACCGCGCTCTTGCACCAAGCGACGGGCAGCATCCGCACCCCATGGCCCCTTCTGCCCAATGGGACTTTTTTACTGTTCGCCCTCCTCTTCGCGACAAGTTTTGTCGCTACAAGTGCTTTACGAAGGGCGACAAGCACCTGGTTTTCGACCATTAGCTGGCTCTCTATTAGCGCTCTCCCCGCTCTTCTTTATCCTCTTGGGTACGGCTTTGATGGATTTATTCATCGAGCAAGTCAAGAGCTCCTTCTTTCAAGCGGGGTTCTTACCCCAAAGCCTCTCTACTATATGGGGCAGTACGTATGGACCGTGTGGCTCAGCCATATTACCGTGCTCCCCCTCACCTTCATCGACACCTGGCTGGTGCCCGCAACTGTTTTTCTTGTCGGTTTTGCGCTCTTCGGACTTATTCAACGAAGCCACCCTGAAGAGCGATCTACTCCGTCGATTCTCCTTATCTGTCTGCCGCTTGCCGCCTTTGTGACCACCACTCCACAATCCTGGTCCTACCTCCTTGGATTTGCGGCGCTGATCTTTGCTCTCTGGCCTGATCTCGAGAGACGGACATGGGCCGTGCCGCTGCTCTTATCCGCGTGGGCGGTCGTCACCCATCCGCTTGGGGGACTTCCGTTTGCATGTCTTGTTGGCGCGCTCTGGCTTGCGTCTTTCACTCGTTCTCGCACCGGAAAAATCATGTTCCAGACAGTCGGGCTCCTTGGAGCGCTGCTCGTGATCCCCTGCGCGTTTTGGGTACAAAGCCGTCTCGGAAATACACCTATCACGTGGTCGTGGGACTGGATATTCACCATTCGAGCGCAAGATCTGTTTCCCACGCTCTTTTTCTCTCCACGTCAAACTCTCACGCTCTGGCTTGATGGCGCAGAGTGGGCGCGCGTGAGCATATCTCTTGGAATGGTGCTCTTGGGAGGGTGGCTCTGTCTTCGACCAAGGGCTCCCCATGACAGACTTCTCGCCGGAACAGGTATCGGACTACTACTCGTCCAGTTTGTATTAGAAAAAGCCGCGACGTTTGATTTTCTCATCACCTACGAACGCGGAAATTATACCGATCGTCTTGGCGTGCTGAGCGCGCTCTTTCTTGCGATCCCGGTCGCACGCTGGGTCTCTTCTCGTGTTGAGATTCTGCGAGCTCGCTCTGGATTTCTTTGGATAAGCCTCCTTCTGCTCCTCACGGCTCTTTGGACGCTCCGGGTGTATGACGCGCTCCCGCGTCATGATGCCGCGCAAGCGAGTAGCGGCTGGAGCGTGGGTCGCGCCGATGTTGACGCCGTACGATGGATCCACGATCAAGCAGGAACACGAACCTACGTGGTCCTCGCAAACCAAACCGTGAGCGCAGCGGCGCTCCAAAAATACGGCTTTGCACGGTACCACAAAGACGTATTCTACTACCCGCTCCCCACCGGTGGGCCGCTCTATCAGGTGTTTTTAGAAGCTGCTTCCACGAGAGCGACTTCTTCCACCATCGAACGCGCGGCAAGCCTCACCCAAAGCGAGCTCGTCTACGTCGTGATCAATGACTACTGGTGGGACGCGGAACGTGTTCGCGAGCATCTTGCCGCCATGGCGACGCGCGCCTTGTCGTTTAGCGAAGGTCGGGTGTGGGTGTATGAGTTTTCTCTGGACGCTTCAGGGACAGGAGCATCGCCCCCCATTTCACGGTAATCGTCTTTCGATCAAACCGGAGCTCCGCCTCGCAGGCACGCTCACTCCAGACGCGAGGGTCTTTATCGATGTCATCCATGGCTTCCACCCATCGAGCCGGCTCGAGTGAGACAATGTGTCCGCCTTCCCCAACCGTTTCTGGCACACCGCCACGATTAACGGCGATCACGGGCACACCAAGGGAAAACGCCTCAAGGATCACCGTCGGCTGATTTTCTAATACGCGTGAGGGCACCAGCACCCCTCTTGCATGCGCGAGTTCTCGCAGGACGAGCTCTCGTGGTACCTGGCCCAAGCACCGAACATTCGGATGCTTCCCAAGCACATGACGCCAAGGGCCGTCGCCAATCACCGTAAACGCCGCATTCGGCCGAAGACGGGCGAGCGCGTCGATCGTCGCAAACCCCTTTTGATCCGTGAGATGCCCGATGCACGTCCACGCCGCTTCTGGATTGGTGAACTCCGGATGAACACCCACTTCTGGCGCAGGATTTGGGAGCACCACCCCCTGACGGATATTCCATCCGCGCTTTTCATGCTGCTCAAGGAGCCATCGCGTAGGAGACACGAGACGATCAGGCGTTCCAAATAACGGGCGTCGATAGGCGCTCCACCCTCGCTGCCACCAAGTCACGTCTTCCTGATAGATCGTGCCAGAGGGCTCAAAGAGCTGAACGTCATGCAAAACATGCACCCAGGGCACTCCGGTCGCTTGTATCTGACGACCCACGGTCCAACCAATCCCGGTGAGATTATGGGTGATCACGACTTCTGGCTTCCACGCGAGAACCTCCGTCACGAGAACCTTCCCGCCCCAACGGTCATCAAAAAGATGGCCGCATAACCGGCGGAGCGCGTGCGAACGTAACCATGTAGCGGCATGGGCCCATACACGCACCTCGTGCCCCTGCGCACGCCAGAGATCGACCAGGTCCGCCGCAATCACTCCCGCTCCGCCACGAGCATCTGGAGGAAAGGCGTTTGTTACAACCGCGATGCGCATACGTCTTTGTAGAGGTTTTCTAGTTGAGTAAGAAGGGGTTCGCGAGCATAGCTCGTTTCGACCCGTGCTCGCGCCGCTGTGCCGAGCCTTATTCGGAATGCCTCATCTCTGTATAACCGCTCAAACGCACGACAGAGTTCATCTACAGAACCAGGGGTCACCGTGAGACCGGTTACCTCATGTAGCACCACCTCACGCACTCCCGGTAGACGCGAAGCCACCACCGGCGTTCCACACGCCTGCGCTTCAAGCGCCACAAGGCCAAAAGCCTCTGCCTTTGACGTAGACGGAAACGCGAGCACATCTGCCGTCTGATACGCCTGCACAAGACGCTCTTGCGAAACTCGACCAAGAAACGTGATGCGCTCGGAAAGTCCTCTTGCGACCACCTCCGCCTCAATCGCCGCCCGGCGATTTCCATCACCCACAATCGTGAGACGCGCCCAAGGCATTCGAGCAAGCGCTGAAAGCAACACAGGCAACCCCTTAAACCCATGCGCATGATCCAACGCCCCCACAAAAAGAATCTCTAAACTCGAACGGGGTGATATTTTTTTAAAAAAGTTTTTATTTGAATCAATCGATTCTTTGGAGTGAGGTGGTGTTTTTTTTAAAAAAATTCTCTCTGAACCGAGTGATTCGTTTGAATAAAGATTATTTTGGTGGAGTGATTGAGATGATTTATTTGAATCAACCAAATTATTTTGGTGGAGTATTTCTTGGAAATGAGATGGTGTGTTTTTTAAAAAGTTTTCATCTGAACCAAGTAATTCGTTTGAATCAAGGGGATTATTTACATCAACCAAACTATTTTGGTGGAGTGGCGGTTGAGGGGTGAAGAGTGTATCGTCGACAAAAAATGGGAGTTCGGAGACCTTGTCTGGGTGGTGTTGTAAAAATTCTTGGAGAGAAGAGGTTTGCGCGTAGTCTCGAGACGCCACGATGATGTGGTCTGCTCGGCGTAAGAGCGTAGGCTGTATCAAAAAACGATGCGCTCGAAAGATCGCTTCGCGCCAATCTTCTGCTTCTGCATCCATATGCACACTCACGACCACTGGTACCGGAGGTTTTTTTCCAAGCAACAACTGCTCAGCCACGCCATAAAACGGATAATGGAGATGCAACACGTCGATGTCTTGCCACAAACGATCTACGTCTTGAAATAGAGCGGCATTCCCCCACGCGTAGCGCGTTGGCCACAAGCAAAATCCCTCTCGTGGCTCCGCCTGCGGGTGTGCTGGAACCACCAGCTCCACCTCATGTCCACGCGCACGCAAACCCTCCACCTGGCGGACGGCCGCCATCCCAATCCCCCCAAGGCGCGGAGGGGCGATACATGCCACATGTCGGATACGCATACGCTGCTACGTCCGCGGATGGTCACGACGAAATGCATCAAGCGCCTGCGCTTCAACGAGTTTTGTCAGCCGTCGCTCAACGCGATCAAGCGCAAGAACCAGCGTAAACCATCCAAAGGTGAGCAAGATGACCGCGCTGTACACAATAAAGTCCGCCCCACGGCCAATACCAAACAGGTTCGCGACGATGGTCGTCGCCTCGGGGCGCCAGAGCACAAACGATGCCCCCACCCACATACACGTCCAGAGTACCCCCTCAAACCAACGCAATACTCCCTGGCGCACGCGTCGCCAGGTTAAGAACAGGGCCGCCACGAAGGCGCTCGTAAAAACAAGTTGGAATATCATACTCTAGGCGCGATGAAACATCCCTAATATTAACTGCCACGCGACCTTGATCGCGTCTGTCGAGCGCTGACCTTTTTGCAGAGTAGCCGCGGAATAGCGCACCTGTACCGGCACCTCTTTCCAGCGCCACGAAGAACGCGTCACTAATCGCAAAATCTCTGAAGCATGCGCCATGCGGTCCTGATGAAACCGTAGGTCGTGAGCCGCCTTTGCCGATAAGACCCGAAACCCGCTCTGCGGGTCTGTGACGTGTGCTGGAATCGCGAGTACCCAGCGATTAAACTGACGAATCCCCATGTGTAATACTCGACGCACAAGCGGCATTCCCTCTGGCTTTACCCCTAAATACCGAGACCCGAACACCACGTCGGCCTCATTCGCGAGAATGGGCGCGACGGCAAGCGCGATATTTTCAGGACAGTGCTGACCATCCGCGTCTACATGGACGATCACCTCTGCGCCAAGTTCAAGTGCGGCACGAGTACCGGTACGAAGCGCTGCTCCCTGGCCACGATTCAGCCAGTGACGCACCACCCATACCCCTTCACGACCTCGTGCAACCTCCGCTGTCTTGTCTACAGAGCCGTCATCCACCACCACAATCCCATCAACGTGCTGACGCAAAACATCAAGCACCGACGGCAACCGGGTCGCTTCTTCATAGGCAGGAACTACGGCAAACACACGCATAGTCGTAGCCTAGCGCGTTTTCCCACGTCCTTCAACCAGACGGAACCGGATCAAAACCCTCGAAAACTCAGGATGTGACGGTTCGCCATCGTGTACGAGATCGTTTCCTTGAGGCCGTTTTCAAGAGTCGTGAGCGGCACCCAGCCGAGACGCTCTTTGGCTTTGGTGAGATCCGGAAGACCAAGCTGCGTCAAAAAAAGCAGAGGCGGTTTAAATTCGATGCTCGCGGCGGTCCCCGTCATCTGCAAAATCTGCTTTGCAACATCAAAGATCTTCACATCAACATCGCTCCCAATATTCACGGGACCGATATCTTTCGGGGCCTGCATGAGCTTGATCAGCGCATCAACCACGTCTGCTACATACACGAGGGACGACCTAAAGGTTTCATCCCCATACACCTCAAGCGGCTTCCCTTCTAGCGCGTTCGTAATAAAGTCCGGAATAAGTTGCCCGTCATAGAGCGCCATACGTGGACCGTAGGTACGAAAAATACGAGCAATCTTTGCCTCGATCCCATACTGCTGCGCATACGTTGCGCAGATCGCCTCTGCCCAGCGCTTTCCTTCGTCATAACAGGCGCGAGGCGATAGCGTATCACTGCTCCCAATCTCTTCCTCTTTGAGCAGATGCCCGTCATCTGGACGGTTTCCGTACACCACGCAACTTGAAGCAAGCAAAAACTTTGCTTTGTGCCGCACAGCGAGATCCATTGCGTGCCTGGTTCCAACGCTATTCGCATACAGGGTTTGCATCCGGTACTGCTCAAATTTTTTGGCGCTCGTAGGGCAGGCAAGATGATAGATCTCTTGCACTCCCTGCACCTTCACCTGAAAACGCGCGAGCTCTGGAAAGGCATCGAGATCCATCGGCTGCGTGATGTCGTGACGAATAAACTCGAAATCTGGATGCTTGAGTAGGTGATCGATATTCGCCTCTTGACTCGTGATAAACGTATCAACGCAGATCACCCGACCTTCACGGAGCAGTTCTTCACACAAGTGCGAACCGATAAACCCAGCGCCACCGGTCACGAGAATATTCTTTTTTTCAATAATAGTAGCCATATTACATACCAAACTCCGTCAAGGTTTGATGCTTCGAGCGTGAATAATCAATCATCTGCTTTAGTCCCTCATCAAGTCTCGTGAGCGGCAACCAGTGCAAAAGCTGTCGTGCTTTGTCGATATTTGGAATCGGTGAGACGAACTTTTTTCCTCCGGACTGGAACCGAATACGCGCTTGAGAGCCCGTAAGCTGCAAAATACGCTCTACGACCGTCCCAAGGCGCACCTCTTGATCAGAGCCAATGTTAATGACGCGAATATCCATGCCGTGTGCCATGGTTTTTATGAGCGCATCGACCACATCTGTTACGTAGCACAGACTCAAGCGAGCATCTTCTGAATACGGAACCTCGAGATCCTGGTGCGTGAGGGAGGCATGAATAATATCCGGAAGCAGATTTCCTTCATGAATCGGCATACGCGGACCATACGAACGGAACACGCGGGCAATTTTTGCGGATAACCCATGAATGTCCACGTAGGTTTGAAGCACGGTCTCCGCAAAACGCTTGCCCTCATCATAGGCAGCACCCTGTCCTAAATGATCATTCCAACAGCGAGCATCTTCTGGAATATAGGGCTCGTCCGCGGGCTCGTAGAGCGCGGACGTCGACGCAAACAGGACCTTCGCCTTATGCTGAACCGCTACATTCATCACGTGCATCATGCCGATGGAATTTGTCTGGAGCATCGCGAGACGGTACTGATCGTAGCTCGATTTTGAGACCGGGCAGGCTAAATGGTAGATTTCCTGAATGCCGTGAACACGTACATGAAACCGGTCAAGTTCACGATGCGCTGCGAGATCGATCGGTTCGTTGATATCATGACGTAATAATTCAAAATTCGGATGCTGCAGGAGCATCTGCAAGGAGGCGGGAGTGCTCGTAGAAAAGTTATCAACACAGATAACGTTTGCCTGTTTCACAAGCACCTCGCACAGGTGCGAGCCAAGAAACCCTGCGCCACCGGTCACAAGGATCGTTTTTCGATCAGGAGAAAGAGCCATGGGCACAGTATACATCATGCGCCTCGACCTTGAAAAAACGTTTGTAAACCGCTATATTTTCCAGAGCTATGGCCCCTCTCGCGTATCGCGCCCGCCAAATCGCCCTGTTTTTGGGTGATCTTCTCGTATTTGAGCTCGCGCTCATTCCCGCATTATGGATCAGATACGGGTCTTTTTCTGGAGGGGCGCTCGCCTTTCACCTCCTCCCCTTTGGGTTTGTGAGTGTACTTTGGTGCGCCACGTTTTACGTCAACCATCTCTATGACCTGCAAGCTAAGCCCGCGCTCCGACTCCTCCGGAACTATCTTGAAAGCATGGTATGGAACCTCGCGATCGCTATTTCCGTTTTCTATCTCTTCCCATTCGGCATTGAACCTCGCACCAACCTATTCTTTCATTTTTTGATTAGCCTCATTTTGGGCTATGCGTGGCGTGTCGCCTTTCATCGCCTCGTGATTGAGCGCATGAAACCGATCCCTTTTTTGTATCTTGGAGATATTCATGCGCTTCCAAGCACCGTGGGACTCTTTCGTGAGAACCGATTCACCTACACACTCGCTGGCCTCTTTGCCCCCGCTGGGACCGAGCTTCCTGAGGGGCTCCCACTCATTCCTCGCTTCACTCGAGCCGAAGAAGCGGTCCACGCGATTGAGCAAGGCGCTATTCAGGGTATTCTCCTCGATCAAAAAGTCTCGCTTGATGCCGCGATGCGCGATATCACCCACGCCGCGCTCTTTGCTTCACTCCCCATCTTTGATCTGGTCGACCTCGAAGAAACGAGCGAAGGCCGCATTCCGCTCCGACGCCTCTCAGAAACCTGGCTCCTTCTTCATCTCCAGGAAGTCGAAAAAGCGTTTTACGATCGGATAAAACGTGGGCTTGATCTTCTGTTTTCTGTTCCGTTTGGGATTTTGTGTCTTGCGTGCGTTCCAGTTCTCGCGCTTGCGAACATTCTCTCTTCTCGAGGACCGATCTTCTATTCACAAGCTCGTGTAGGGCTCCGTGGTGAGACCTTCCGCCTCTGGAAATTCCGGACCATGCACACAAACGCCGAAGCCCAAGGGCCACAGTTTAGCGGAGGCGCCGATCGAGATGCGCGCATCACCAAGCTTGGACGCTGGCTCCGTAAAACTCGCATCGACGAGCTTCCACAAATCTGGAATGTGCTTCGTGGTGAACTTTCTTTCATCGGCCCACGACCAGAGCGTCCGGAATTTGTTGCACCGCTTCAAGAGCAAGAACCGTACTATCACCTACGCCATCTCACTAAGCCTGGACTGACCGGCTGGGCGCAAGTGCGGTTCCTCAAGCCAAATGAGACCAATATGGATAACCTGGAGAAGTTGCAATATGACCTGTATTATCTGAAGCATCGGTCGCTGATGCTCGATGGGTTGATTCTGCTGAAGACGGTGGGGATTGTGTTGCGGAGGGAGGGGGTGTAATAAAATGACACCGTATGTCTACTACCGACAAGTTTCGACTCCAAGACGAACAGTACCGCTTTCCCTACCATCATCTGGTTCAGTTTTCTCCGTTTAAAAATTACGTGGCCATGCCTTGGGGATTCGAGTACTACGCGTATATTGAGAAAGTACTTGAGCACCTAAAAAAAATACCGTTTACCTCACTACTTGATGTGGGTTGCGGAGAGGGTAAGCTCCTCTTAGAACTTCGTCCAAGATTTAAGCTAGAGCGCCTCAAGGGCATCGACCTTTCCGAGCGCGCTATCCTCTTCGCTAAAGCATTTAATTTTAATAATGGCGTTGATTTTACCGTGGAAGATATCGCGAATCTGCGAGAGACATTCGACTGTATCACTCTAATTGAAACGGTTGAGCATATTTCTGATTCAGAAATTCCAGCATTTATCCAGGCTATATTTGATCATCTCGCTTCAAATGGAACGGTAATCGTAAGCGTCCCAACGACAAATTTCCCCTTACAGGAAAAGCACTATCGTCACTACACAAAAAACCTTCTAGAAGAACAATTCCATCAATTTACCCTTCAAGAGGTATCTTACCTCGTACGACAGGGGACTCTCTATAGATTCTGCATCCGTCTATCTCGTAAACTATGTTCTCTGGTTACTATTCAAAAATACCTGCTCTGGTTTGTACGTAAAACAGTATTCCAAGGCACACCGTCAACCGCGCGTCATATCGTAGCAGTGTTTAAAAAGTCAGCAGTATGAAAAAAGATACGAGCTACTACAACCAAGAAGGCGACCGGTACTCAAAAAAACGATACCCAGAACGAGATACGGACTACGTTCATTTTTTCTTCAAAAAACGACGTCGTATACTCATGTCTATGCTATCTGGGATAGCGGGCCACGCTTGCCGCCCCCTCTCTTTGCTCGAAATAGGGTGTGCCGATGGTATTCTTGTTAATGAAATTCACGATCAAGAAAAAACATTCTCCCCCCTTGTTGCGGTTGATATATCTCCAGATATGATCGCCGTAGCGCGGCGCAATAATACTCGTTCTATTGAGTTCTCTCTACGCGACTCTCTACCTTCAAAGCGGTTCGATGTAATCATCGAGATCGGCGTTCTTAACCTTACCGATCTGGACACGGATCTTCGTTTCGCTGTTGAGCGTCTAGCGGATGAGGGGTACTATATTTGCACCCTAGCCTCAAGAACCTCCTTGCTCAGCCGCTTGAAAATGCAACCCACTGACTTTGCTCATCACCTATCCTTTAAAGAGTACGAAATGGTGCTCCGAAAAACTTTTACCATAGTGCAAAGCGAAGGCTACGGCGTGTTCGTTCCCCACATCTGGAAGTCCCCAGGTCTCGCACGATGGATACAGCCGCTCGCAGAATACTTAGCGAGCCTTTTCTCACCCAACTGGTTCCACGAACGTATCTACCTCCTCAAAAAAAATGTATGAGTCTGATCCCCATCCACTCCCTCGCGCTCATACGGCAACAGCACCCTCATCAAAAAATAGGCTTCTGCTCTGGGGTTTTTGATTTAACTCATGCAGGACATGTGCTTTTTCTTGAAAATTGTAAATCGCATGTCGATGTTCTTGTAGCGGCGGTTGGAAGCGATACTATCGTGAAAGCTCGAAAAGGCGTCCATCGCCCAATACAAAGCGAACAGATTCGAGCTAGATCGGTTGACGCTCTCAAGCCCGTCGATTACTGCTTCGTTGATACCGTATCGTCAACCGAAGATTTGCTCGCGATCATACCTTACGTTTTTAACGAGCTCAAGCCGGACGTTTATATCATTAACAATGATGCGTTCAACATCCAGAAGCGACAAGCATTTGCTGACCATTTTGGAATACGCATGGTCGTCCAAGAGCGGGTCTGCCCACCCGAGTATCAAGAAATATCGACAACAAAAATCATAGAAACGATTAGACGTCTTGATGGAACCGCTCGTTAACGGCCATTCCAAAGCGTTGGGTCGCTGCAAACAGTCAAGCAATATTTGTTTTCGAAGTACCTATTCTTACCTTTATAATAGGACCAATCCATCACTCCTTTTTGGAATACAACATGGGGTACATCGCCATAATAAGAGGCAAAGGCTCCAAATGTACTGTCAGAACCAAGGATGACATCGCAAGCCGCTAGAAGAAACAGGTCGTGCACGAATCCCCTCTCTGCGCGCCAGATGTTGAGCCCATCAAAACATTCTGACTGTATCTCCCCATTAGTGCATAAAACAAAACAAGTGGTCGTGCGGTCAATAGCGCGATCAACCATATATTCTTCCAAGATCTCACGGATGCGCGACTGGTGAATAAAAAATCGCCCATTCTTGAATTCACGATAATCTCCCTGTCGAATATGCACACCAATCACGACGGGATAGACTTTTCGTATAGACTCTATATCCCGCTGAACCAGCGACTCGATTTCTCGCCGAGGCTTGACTCTCGACAAGATCTGTTCTCGATACTTCTGTATTCCTTCTGGATTTCTAAATAACCAACCATCAAAGAACAAGGCACCCTCTTCAAGTACCGCTTGCGCAAGCTCATTTGAAGGCTCTATGGATGGGGGTAAAAAATAGGTTCCTAAGCCCGCCTCTGTTGTGCGTGAGTACAAAATAGATCTGGACCGCGTGAGACGAATCCACTTCACATAGAAACGATATGATCTGCGCCAAATCTTTTTCGTGAGAGGAAATCCGAGGACTCGACTCACTACCGGAAACGCTCGAAAGAAAAGAGAGTGAATCCCTCGCTGCTCTGATAATATTGAAAAATCTTTTGCATATTCAAAAAAACAGTAGTTTCTACATAAATATCCACTCTCCAGCGAATAGGCGTATATACTGATATCATTCCACAGCTGATTCGCTAACTGACCTCCATTATGATTTAGAATAACGACTTCCTTTTGCTTCATACTCTGGAAAAGTGATACAAACCCGTTCCAAAGCCCTTTGTCGCATCGTAAGAAGACTCCATACGATCCCCATAAATATACGCCTCATCAACAAGCTTTAAGTCCTTAAATAGCTCTAAGACGTACTCGCGAGTGAACGCTCGATGCGCATTAAAGTAAATCTTATTTACGGAATCAACCGGTACGGAAATAAATAAGTGACCCTGATGCGCAAGCACGCGAACAAGCTCTTGTGCTGCTTTTTCAGAACCGAAAGGATCAACCGCATCCCCGTACCGACCAAGACCGATATGCTCAATGACGCAAATCGAGCTCAGTGAAGAAACGCTTTTCGCTTCAAATGGGAGCTTAAGTAAATCACCCTTCATGAATGCGAGACCGGGGAGCTCGAGCGTTAATGGACGTATATCAACCATCGTTACGGGAGCGAACTGCGACAGTATGCCCACCATTTCCGCTTTTGACCCGATATCCACGTGATGGGTTGGACGAGTTTCAAACACTTTACGTGCACACCAAGAATCCTGATAGAAGTATACCGCTCCCACCGGAGTTACCTCCGTTCTATCAAATAAACAAGGATAAATATCAGTATACGCAAAAACAAACCTTGGATTCGTATTCTCATACCGAAAAAGACTCCGATAATAAACACCGAGGAGCCATAATCTTTGAAGCACTCCGTGACTATTTCTTATAGCACGGAGAGTTACCACGATAAACTTCACCCAAGCCACTCGCTTAAGCAAGTGTCGAATCCAATAAAGAAGAGAGTTTGCTTGCATAGTAGCGAAGCTTTTTCAAAAGAAATATTTTATAGTTCGCGGGAGTAAGGTAACGTGGGTCCACTCTGATGCTATTCTGAAACACATGCGTCGCATAGCTCTGCCTGAACGCTCTCAAATCAAACGAGCGACCGGTTAGCACCCTACCTGAACCATCTTTAAACACCGGCACGTCAAAGCCAAGGAGTATCCGCCAACGATATAGACGGACATCCCTCAGGTAGTTCTTGTGCATGCTCCAAATCTTTCCCGTTTTTTGAAGACCTTCACCCATTTGCTGCTCATGAGTTCGACCGAAATTTGCCACTATCGGCAAGTGGAAGGAGAGATACCCCTCTCTATGAAAGGTGTAACTAAAAGCAAGCCAATCAAGTCTATTCTTTGCAAGAATTTCATCGTTTGGATAACAACTCTCGAGAACAGATCTTCGAACGCATAAGTTCCCCTCTGGAAAAAAGAATCCCGTGGTTAGCCAGTAAGAGAATAGGGCTTCTTTCTGAGGAGCGCTTGTGTGATAAAAAGATGGGTACGAAACATTTCCCGGAACACCCTGCTCTGTTAACCGCTCAGGGAACCCCCAAACGAGAGAAACTTCTGGCTGTTGATCAAGAATCTCGATACTTCTGCGAATCCACTGCTCATTTGCAAACGCATCAGAAACAGCGCATTGGATAATATATCGCCCACGAGCCATTTTCATCCCTTTTCTTAATGCATCTGGATATCCACGATCAGGCTCGGAAACCCAGCGAATGTCTGGATAACGTTTTAAAATAGAAACTGTCTCGTCTGACGAAGCTCCGTCTACAACAACATGCTCAAAATCACCACCTTGTTGATTACCCACTGAACGAATCGTGTCCTCTAGGAAGCGTCCGAGGTTTTTTGACGCGGAGATCACCGTTACCGCAGGGGTAGGGCTTACCTGTCTAGCCGGCGGCGGCGTTTTGAGAATTTGAACTGTCTCGTGAAGCGCTTCAGCATTCTCTGAACGGGCCCTCTTAAGATCGTCTTCGATAGCCTCGTACTCCCGCAAGACGGTTTTTGCGAGATAAGAGAGGAGACTTGGCTCTGTTTTTCGGCAATATTCACGAATAACCTCAAGCATACCTAAGAAGCAAGTACCCGCCTGTAGAAGCACCTTCTCCGTTACCGCCGGGTGAAACCGGACTGCATTTGGATCATCATCGGAAAAAGTACCAATCTCTGGAAAATCACTGAGCGCCTTCTTTACCAGTCGATCTATCTCTTTTAGAAGCTTAACCACTTCCACGTAGCGAGGATGCCCTGGTTTTATAAAACTCGCCTGTATCCAATACAGCACCCTATGTGAAGCCAGAGTGAGGGCGTGAGTATTTATCGCTAAAAAATACCTACGCTGTCCCGATGTAAGATTATAAAGAGCAGAATTTTTCTCAACCACTCGATATAAAGAAGCCTGATGGAGGAGATAGTACAACCAAATTTCTAGGGGTTGCTCGGCGCTGGGCATGCCTGGCACCCGTTTTGGATCAAGCGCTCGTTGCTTTTGACGGTAAAAAAACAATGGCTCATTAATAAAACCACACTTTAAACCCAAGAAAAAAAACTTGAGCACAAATACATTATCAACATTCGCCTTCAAGTCATCAAAGTCCTCAAAGGGTAGCAGTCTTGAATACGCTTCCGAACGAAATAACCCGAATGCAAACGGGATAGGATTCTGCCGAAGTCGATACCTCGCAGCATTTGATAAAGCAGAGTGCTCCGCCGCATACCAGTCACTGGGTTTTGTATTAATTAAACCAACCGGATGCCCCTTTACATCGATGAATGTTCCGTTCGAATAACACATGTCGACCTCTGGGTGCGCTGCCAAGTAAGCTTGCATTCTTTCAATATAGGCGGGATCCCATAAATCATCATCGTTCGCAACCATGGTATACTCACCTCTTCGAAAACTGGCCGCGTGGGTTATCCCTCCCTCTGGATATCTTTTTTGCGTATCGAGAATGTAACGAATACGGGAATCCTGTTCCGCGTACTGCTTACAAACGGCCGCCGTATCATCTGTCGACTGATTATCAAGAATAATGAGCTCGAAGTTTGTATACGTCTGAGTCAAGATCGCTTCCAGCGCGCGTGGTAGAAGCTTATTATTTTCTGAACGAACAAAATCGAAAGAATTATAGACTGGCATCAGTATGCTAACGAGCGGAGCAGGCATACTCTATGCAACAGGGGACCAAACAATAACAGAGTACCCCTCTATGAAAAAACTCCCTATATTCGTCCGCTCTGCATGATGAATTTTTATCCTTCCTTCACGCTCGAGTACTTGCAGACGAGTCAGGAACCCGCTCAAGTACTTACGTTTCTTGAAATACTCGACCGACAGATAATCGAGTAGGCTCGTGTCGGGGGTCAGGAGCTCTGCCACTGGCTCGATATGAATACATAGCGAGGGCTTTTCCTTTAAAAGATACTTTAAAAACGCGGCGTGTTTATCTCCAATCTGCTCTAACGAAGCGACGGTATAAACAACACCGTTTGGATGAAGATGAAACTTTTTATCGGGATAAAAGTAATCAAACCTATGCGCATGCAGGCGCGCGTCTTTGTTTTTTTTTGCGTATGCCCTAACTAGTTGCTGTGAAGATGTAGCCCAGTCGAGACCCCAAAGCTCGGCGTGCGGATTTATTTCACGTAATCGGATGAGATTATGACCGGTGCCACATCCAAACTCGTAGACAGCTTCCGCTTTACGAAGATAGCGATCGAAGATCCAATCTAATATAATGCCCAACATCCGGTATTCAAATTCTTTAGACTCGGCCCTGATCCAGCGCTGATTCAAACGCACGATCGGATACTTTCCGAAGTACCCAGGAATGACGGCGCTCGAAGTATTTTCGCGAGCATAGGCATTTAAGTTCTGTTTCCATCCTTTTTCCCACTGCTCTAAACGATGTTTACCAGAAAATACCAAGAATGGATCCAGCAGGGTCACCATGCAACGCCGAATAAGCTCATCCCGTTCTTCAGAAGAAATTTCCGAATAAGAAAGGGCCGCCTTCTTGATTCGGTTCTGTAAAAACGGGCTCGGGTCACAGTTAAGCAGTTGCGCAAAGTCTCCTGGCTCCAAACGTTGTTTTTTCTGCCGCATAAAATAAAGAATCGAAATCTATTACTGACGTATATTTGGATAGTTTGATACAAACCATTCTACACTCCTATCAACACCCTCCTGGACGGAAGTAAACTCAAATGAGGGCAGCCTTTCACGAAGCTTCGTGGGGTCGGAGGGCTTACGAAGCTGACCGTCCGGCTTCGATTCATCAAACACGATACCCTCACCGTAATCCATCGCTTGAGCGATCATCTGGACAACGTCACGAATACTCGTCTCCGTACCAGAAGTAAACATGATCGGACTCTCTTCGTTATAATGCTCGATCGCCCAAAGTGCAAGCTTCGCAATATCTTCAGAATACACAAATTCTCGGAGCGGTTTCCCACTCCCCCAGACGGATAACGGCTCATTCTTTTGCTTGGCGAGATACATCTTATGGATCAGCGACGGCAGAACATGCCCCTCCGTAACGCTGAAGTTATCATTTGGTCCATAAATATTTGTACCCACAGCACAGATAAAGTTACATCCCCATTCAGCTCTATACGCTCGACTCTGCACCTCGATCATGCGTTTTGCATGAGCATATCCAAAGTTAGATGGGTGCGGAGGACCATCATGCAAGCTCGCTTCGGTTAACGGATAAGTGGATTTATCCGGATAGATACAGGTTGACAGAAAAGAAAGAACTTTTTCTACCCCGGTTATGCGAGCAGCCTCGAGCGTGTGCGCATTAATAAGGAGGTTGTCAAAAAAGTACCGCCCCGGATGACGCGAGTTCCCCCCAATGCCACCTACATGTGCCGCTGCGTGAATGACATGCGTTGGATGATATCGTTCAAATAGCCCAACTGCCTGATCAAGTTTAGACAAGTCAGCGTCTTCCCGAGTAGCAAAATAGGTATCCGATGGCGCTATGCGTCGCAAAGCAGATCCAATCAACCCATTTGCTCCAGTTACTAATAGTCTCATACGATGGATGATTCCTGATTATATAAGGCCTTTTGCCACTCAATAGTACGAGAGACCCCCTCATTAAGCGAGATGAACTCGGTTTTATTGAATTCATCTGCAATTTTTGAAAGGTCCAGAGAAACGTCTTGAGGGGCTCCAACGAGCCCTGAGCTCTCTTCCTCCGGAATATCGACCGGAACCTCCAAATACAACCCTATCTTTATCGCCAGATCGCCAATCGTTGTCCGAGAAGTACCACCAACGTTATACACAGAATCACGTCCGCGTAAAAGAATGTGCCACATTATTTCAACCGCATCCGCCACATACCCATAGGTTCGACCAGCCTTACCTTGATCTAAAAGGGTTATACGCCGCTCCTTAATACCCCTGTAGATGAAGGTATTAATAACCCGAGCATCTCCTATACGCGTTCCCGGGCCATAAGCAAGGGATAATCGAGCGGATTTTGCCTGAATCCCAAGGTCTCGAGCGGCCTGCACGATAGCTTCTCCACAACGCTTGCCCTCTATATAGCAGGATCGTGGATGCGTGGTATTCGTGGTACCGATTTGCGTTTCGTTATAGGGCGGCTGGGGTAAACCGCTGTATACTTCGCTCGTACTCAAAAACAAAAACTTCCCCCCTGGTGATAACCTACGAAGCAGATCTATCGTGACAGATGTATTCAATTCAATGGTTTTTAACGGATCCTGCATAAATTTTCCTGGCTGACCATATCCAGCCGCATGGATGATATAGTCCGCCTGAGGCAGATCCGCTCGAGAGACTTGGTCCGTAATATCGCATCTCATAAAGCGTACACCCTCTGCGAAGGGCTCGAGATAGGAGGGAAATGGGCTCTGCATAACAGCGACAACCTCAGGGAAGACCCCTGCGGATCGAAGGTGTGCAAGCGTGGCCAAGAAGTACGTTCCCACGATCCCCGAGGCTCCCGTCAGCAATACCTTCTTTTTGTGAAGCTCCGAAAAATCTATGCGATCGATAAAACGAGCTACATCCTCCTTAATAATATCTACGAGTGGGTTATTCATAGCATGAGCTTCAATAATCGTTCCCGAATAGATGGTGCGGTTATTCCAATTGATTGATCGTGCTCTTCTGCGGTCCCGTAGTGCGTTAAAAAATGACGAGGAATGCCAACCTGATCAATCCTACACGCTTGAGGATGAATCGCCTCCATGATTTGAGAAGTGAGCCCGCCAACATAGTATGGCTCGCATAGAAGAATTCTCCCAGAACCGACATGTTGCTGAAGTGTCTCCCGATCAAACGGACGTACCGTTGTATAGTAGAGTATTGTTACATCCTGGTCCGCACAAGCTTCCAGCACCGGTTTCAGCATAGGTCCCACCGCGATCACAGTAGCTCTGGCTCCCTCCTGGACTACATAAGCCTTTCCAAGCGTCACTTCGTATCCTTGGTTGTTTTCCCGCTCTGATAGACGATAGTAGGTAGGATGTCCGTTATCATACCCCTGACACAACAACCGGTCGAACTCCGAAGCGGTTCCGGGAAGCACGATCTCCATCCGCGGAATCGACAAGAGAATACCCACATCTCCGGGACAGTGATGCGTTGCGCCTAATGCCGCGTAATCATATGAAGCTCCTACGCTGACAAAATTTCCACCTAATGCCTGATATCCAAAGTCATCTTTCAACTGCTCCGTACAACGTTCCACCAGAAATGGTGCGATCGTGTGAACGACGGGAATGCATCCTGTCATGGCTAAACCGGCAGCCGCGCCAATCGTCGCCTGTTCAAGAATGCCGATATTATAAACACGATCAGGGTACATTTCAAACGCTTTCTTAAAAGAGAACACCCCGATATCTCCAAGCAATACGACCGCACGATCATCCCTGGCTAAGATAGCCTCGACAGAAACGGGGAACTGTTTACGCATGCTCATACAAGTTCAGTCAGAATAGCGGAGAGCTCTTCCGCAGAAGGTGACTTATGGTGCCAAGCCGGATTCTGTTCCATTATTTTTACCCCGTATCCCTTCACCGTCTCTGCAATGACAGCGAGAGGAGCTCGAGGATGCGGGGCGGTGAGCGCATGATAAAGTGCTTCCTGATCATGCCCAGATACTGTGACCGCTACCCAACCAAATGCTGCAAACTTCTTCTGCAGGTCCCCCATCGCCAGCGCCCTATCCGTTGAATGATTGTAGTCGACTATACAGTGGAGATTCTCCAGGTGGTGATGCGCCGCAAGCAACGCCGACTCCCAAATCGTTCCCTCATTCGCTTCCCCATCACCAATGAGCGCAAATACGCGAGCTGGCTGCTTCCTTATCTTTAGGCCGAGCGCCATCCCAACGGCGATAGGTAATCCGTGACCGAGGGAACCCGTTGAGGCCTCGACACCAGGAACCTTGGAGCGATCCGGGTGCCCTCCAAGAATACTATTAAATTTCGCAAAGGACCCGAACTCACTCTTATCGAAAAACCCTTTTTCCGCTAACACGGCAAATAGCCCAAGGGAAGCATGCCCTTTACTTAAAACGAACCGATCCCGTTCCGAAGCGGAAGGTTGCTTTGGATCGATATGCAAAATCCGATCGTAGAGCACCCAAAGAATATCAAGAATGGAGAGCGCGCTCGGTATATGTCCCTCGCGAGAATCTGTTGCTGCCTGAACGATTAATCGTTTTAAGTGATTCATAGAACAAAGAATAAACTAAGCGGACTCGCTCTGATTGCGCAGTTTCCAATCTGCCTCAGCCAAAACAACCGCCCAGTGAATTGCCGCTGGACCGTAATTCGCCATAGGCGAACCGTTTTCAATAACGGTAAGATGTAGTGCGTTCTCTCGTAGGTCAATATCTCGCACACCACGTTCATGAGCAGACACGCGGATAAAGTAGTGATCAGGCATGAGAAAATTCCCTCGGAAGGAAGCGGAAACGCGATAAGCTCCCGGAAGCAAGTTTGCCAGCTTCTGACCAAACGAATCTGACAAGCTGGCAAATGTAACATTTACACTACTTGTGTTCTTAAAGCAGAGGCTTATATCCGCCGTATCAATACTCCGCCGCACAACAAAATCAAGCCACACCGAAAACGTCTGGTCCACAGGAACACTCCCAACCTTCCTCCCGTCTTGATCGGTCACCCACATATCGGTAAAGAAAATATCTTTTTCCTCATTCTGATTCGTGCAGGCCTGATCGAGAACTGCCTGAGGTTGGTCCGCCTCCTGGAGATACCGCTGAATAATGTCGTGAGTATCACCAAAGGCCTTGAGTTTTCCGCGTTCAAGCCAAATGGTTTTCGTACAGATGTTTTGCAAGGCTCCCATATTATGACTCACAAACAAGATTGTTCTCTCGGATACCCTTGTCACTTCTTCCATCTTTCCTAGGCATTTTTTCTGAAATTCAGCATCGCCCACCGCTAACACTTCATCAACAAGAAGAATGTCCGGCTCCATGTGAGCAGCAACGGAAAATGCAAGCCGAACATACATTCCGCTCGAATAATACTTGACGGGAGTGTCTAGAAACCGTTCGATACCAGCAAATGTAACAATCTCATCAAACTTGCGCACAATTTCCTCCTTTTTCATTCCAAGAATAGCTCCATTTAAAAAGATATTCTCTCTGCCTGATAGCTCCGGATGAAATCCTGTCCCGACTTCAAGGAGTGAGGCAACTCGTCCGCGCATTACCACCTCTCCTTCGGTTGGTGGAGTGATCCCGGTAAGGATCTTTAGAAGAGTAGACTTCCCTGCCCCGTTCGCGCCGATAACTCCAATAATTTCACCCTTCTGTATAGAGACGTCGATATTTCTGAGCGCCCAATACTCCTCCCGCTTATCCAAACCAACAGCAACCTTTGCCTTGTGGACAAGAAACCGAAGGGGACTCTTGATCACGTTCATCAACACATCTCTCAATGCGATATACCCTCCGCGTTGACGAGTGATTCGGTACCGCTTACCAAGACCTCTTATTTCGATAATAGGCTCCATAGACATTATAATATATCAGCAAAATACCGCTCGACTTGTTTAAAGTAGACGATTCCGATGGCCAGCACCACCGCGCAAACAGAGAAAGATAAAAGAAGAAGTACCCAGTTTACAACAGCCGTTCCGAGCAACGCAGCCCGAGCCGTTTGAATAACTCCTGTCATGGGATTAATCGCGAGTATCCAGGAGTATTTTGTCGCGATACTGGCTGGATAGATGACGGGAGTGAGGAATAAAAGAATCTGAATAAAGAAAGGGAGCGCAAAACGTACATCGCGATATTTTACATTAAAGCCTGCGAGGAAAAGTCCTCCTCCGATAGCGGCCATAAAAGTGATCCAAAGGAGAAGCGGGATAAGAAGTATACCTGTTATCGATGGGATATACCGAAAGTACACCATCATCCCGATCAAAATAACAGCGGCAACCAAAAAATCCACAAACTTTGTTATAACTGACGACAGCGGTAATATCAGCCGAGGAAAATAGACCTTTGTAATAATCGCCTGGTTTGCGATTAACACGTTACTCGTCTCGGAAAGAGCTCCGGAAAAGAACTGCCAAAATAGCAAACCTGTGTAGACGAAGATCGGGTAAGGAACGCCATCTGATGGCGTTTTTAGCAAAGCTCCAAAAAAAACACTAAATACAACCATCGTAATAAAGGGCTGGAATATAGCCCAAAGAATACCGATAGCCGTCTGCTTATACCGAACCTTCAAGTCGCGCCAGGTGAAGAAGTAGAGAAGCTCCCGATACTGCCAAATTTCCTTAAAATCGGCGAGACTTACTGTTTTTTTTGGACGAATAACCGTGACCGCTGCAGAAGAGCTCATACGAATACCGGGCTACCATTTATGAATAACGTCGACCACATTCTGTTTGAGCTCAAGATAGCTCTCAGTCGCCTGTTTTTCAAGCTCTGGTGACACGAGGCGTAGGAGCTCTCGCCCCATAATACGGTACTGACCACCGACTTTATTGCCACGAATGAGGCCTTTTTTTAATAAGCGCTTCATGGTACTAGCGCTGATCTTGAGAAGTTTCTGGGACTCAGTCGTGGTATAGACCGCGTAAGACTTGATTTCAGGTATCATAAAAACAGCCTAATTGATTTTTCAAAACGTGTCAAAATAGATCATACGGTGTCAAAACTATTCAAAATCGCATGCACTAGACTCGGTAACTGATGAAACTCTTGAATGTACCCGATTCGCTGACCTTGTTTACGTCCGCACAGAGCACCGTCTATCGCTTCCGCAATCTTTTCAATCGTTGGCTCTTGAAGATATAGGTCCGTAATTTCGGAAAAAGCCTCATTGCTTGATATCGTGTACACTCCGCAAGCCATCGCTTCCAGTACCGCTTTATCTAAACTCCCAGTCTGACTCAGGTTCAGGAATATCGATGACTGACGAAGAAGCTCTGCAACTTCCTTTTGGGTTTTAGCGCCCACAAACTGAACCCGACCCGCTAAGCCAAGTTCATCTACAAGATGGTACAACCCGTCTTCATACTCCTTCTCCAAGGATCCACGCGCCTCTCCGACAATGACTAGCCGGATCCTCTCAGTACGCGCCTTGGCGAATGCTCTGATCATTGCATCGATCTTTTTCGTCGGAGATATTCGTCCGCTTGTCATGATGGTTTGAGATCTATTAACGGGTAGATCGACAGGCGATGGAGGAAAAAAAATCCCCGTGTCTATACCATGACCCATTACTCTGCGCTTGCGGCTCGCTAATCGAAAGCTCTCTTTTGAAGCCGTAAACACCACATTTGCAAGGCGCTCCGCCAACCTTAGCTTAAGATCTACTTGTTTATGTGTGTACCACAAACCAACTTTTTTCCCATATAAACGCCAAAATATCCCAGCTAAAACAACATAGATTGGATTCATGTGCACAAAAACCGTATCATAGCCCCCCCTCGTGCGAAAAATATACCAGTAGAAATTCAGCAGACGAAGAATTCGTGAGCTTCCTCGCTCTTTTCCTAAGGACAGAATCTCCGTATTTCCTGGAAGGCTGTATTCGCCTCGCTCAAGACAGACCACTGTTACGTATTCGCATTGGCTTGCAAACTCCTGGATCCAACGAACAAAAAATCCCAATACCGGATCATGGTCGTTCACTACTTGTGTGACAATTAATAATCGCATATGTGCCATTTCATCCCTTCTGATTTGCGAATGCCATAATCCGTTCTGCTCGCTTTTCCCAGGTATATTCATGGGATTTTTCACGCGCAGCTCTTCCCAACTCATCCCACCGACAAGAGTCAGCGGCCGCAAAAAAAGCAGATGCATCGTCAAGCGAATGTTCCGGCGACATGAACCACACCTCCCGATCGGTTACGACCTCTTCAATAGATGGAAGTCGTGTCGCCAAAATAGGCTTGCCTTCGCCTAGATATTCAAAGAGCTTCATAGGAGAAGTAAACCGCTCTGATGTCTGATTTCCGGCTTTATTCGGAAGGATAAACGCATCTGCGAGCGCATACCAATCCCCTATCTGCATAGGTGGAACCGCTGGATGCCATAAGCATCGCGTATCACCCGTTTTACGCTTCCAGCTCAAGATCTGTTCTTCGTCACCGCCCACAATAACAATGCGCCAAGGGGATGGAGCTATGGCAGCAATATCAACAAGCAGATCTACGCCCTTCCAAGGATACAGACTGATGCTTCCGGCATAGAGCATGACTCGCTCCTCTGGATGCAGCCCGAGCTTCATGCGAATGGCTTGAATACGGGATATAGGAACAGTCTCACGCTGCGTATCAACAGCATCAGGAACCACCGTCTCTTTTTGGAAAACAATCCCCCGCTCATGCTGGACGTCTAAAATCCCCCGAGTAATAGCGATGATACCGACATTGGGGCGCGCGGATAGCAATCGAGCGGAAAAACCGATTCTCGCTTCATGGGCCTCCCAAATAACCAATGGAAAAAAGAAGCTTGAAAAATACGCGAGCCAGTCGACTCTTGAATAAGCTAAATGAACCGATTTCGAATATAAACGACAGCCCTTCACAAAGAAGAGTGCGAGTGCAAAAAAATGAAGAAGCTTACCAAATCTAAACCAATCTGGTGTTTGAATTTTTACCAAGGTAAAACGAGAACGAATCCCATAGTATATCCAGGGATCCTCTAAGCGCGTTCGTTCCCGAGCTGGGTAAAGGAGTGTCACTTTACACCCCTGCTCCGTAAGACCTTCACAGGTCTTCATGATCTGCTTACCGTGGGCCCGCTCAGAAGGCAGCCGAACCGGCGCAAAGTAGAGGAAGTTCATATCACCTCTTTTTTAATCGATAAAAACGATGGTATGGCATCCAAACAGATAGCCACTCTTGCTCAACGATAAAGTATTTTTTTAAAATTGCCCGAATACGCGCCGGTGGGTAATCCGTCCTTCCAATCTCCCAACAATGAACCCCATTTAGCGGAATACGTTTAGCAAACGGTGACTTTATTGCCCATCCTCCTTTCCACATAGGCAAACTCCAAAGAACCCGAAATGTATACCCCCAGTGTGGAAGCGAGATGACGGCACCCTTATCCGCTACTCGGGCAATTTCTTGTATACATACCTCAAAACGATCAAAAGGCAAATGCTCTAACACCTCTGCGCACAGCACGACATCCACCGAAACATCCGGAAGAGGAATATTCTCCACAGAACCAACGATATCTGGCTGTAGGACAGGATCGACGTCAAGCGTCATTAACGAGACACCCAGGGTCCGAATTGCATGCGAGACAAATCCATGGCCGACTCCGATTTCCAAACACGTCTTCGGATGAAAAGAATAGACCAGGTTCGCCTGATGGTAGTAGCTTGTCCAACGCTCAGGATGTTCGTATCGTTCCCAGGAAGAGTACATAAAGAAAATAGGGGCAGAGAAGGTCTAGGATGGTTATACGGCTTTTCACATGATCCGGCAAGCGCCTAACGTTTCCCTGCTTGATTGATACTCGCGGAGCTATTGCGGAATAATTGGCACGTACTCTAATCTACTACTATGTTTTTTCTTTTTGATGCCATTAATATTACGAGCAGTCCCTGGCAAGCACTGCGCCTCCTTTGTTGGTACGTGATTCTGCAAGCACAGAAACGACTACTTAGCACTCACGCGCCAGAATGCGAGCTTTCTCTACTGTGTAAGCAGGGAGAGAAGCAGTTTGGATTTGAACTTCGAACCATCCTCGATTTACATGTTCTTCGTGAAGTATTTTCTAGTAATGAATATGCAATAAATCCACACGCAGAACCTCGATATATTCTTGACATAGGGGCAAACATAGGGGCGTCTTTAGTCTATTTAGCCCTTCAGTTCCCGAAGGCGAATATCGCCGCTTTTGAGCCCAACCCATCTTGCTCCGCGCATTTGCGAAAAAATGCAGCTCAGTTTGGTACACGAGTACAGATTTTTCAGGAAGCAATCGCTCAAGCGAACGGTGAGCTCACCTTCTACAAAAATGCCGAACACTGGGGAGGCTCCCTCATCAAACGAACCGAAGGCGGATCGTTGACCGTGCAAGCGATCGCCGCCAAAACGCTAAAAGAACACTTGGGCTGGCCGCATATCGATCTCCTGAAAATTGACATCGAAGGGGGCGAATACGCGATCGCGGAAGATCTTGCGGAACTTGCTCCCGAGCACATCATCGCCGAAGTGCATCCGGATATTACCCATATCCCCTACAGCACCTTTCTTTCTGCTTTTGCGAAAAACTATACAGAGACCATGGTGTATCGACATGGTGAACGGGTCGTTGTTCATCTAACGAGAACGTATCCATAGCTCATAGGCGCGCATTTGATCAGATTGTGTCCACGACGCTTTTGGAGCAACACGCGTTGTTCGGGACACGCTATCTAGCGCGTCCGCCCACACCTCCGGCGCATCAGAGCGCACAACATGAATAGACTCAGGGTAGAGCTCTGCTGCTTCAGGGTTTCCTCCATGTTCACTCACGAGTGATGGACAGCCATATTGCGCCGCCTCAAGTGGCATGTGCGGCAGCCCTTCGTACAAAGATGGGAGCAAAAACACATCCGCGATAGTATACCAACTCGCTAGCTCAGCAGTGCAACACCGACCCAGCCATATAATCTGATCAGCGACACCGCTACGCTCAGCGAGCCGCTGCCACTCTTCTCGAGATCCCCCCTCTCCGGCGACCACTAGCATCTCCGTCTTAGGGCGAAGGCATAATGCCTGAATAAGCATATCGACACGCTTCCACGGGACGAGGCGACCTCCCGCAAGGAGAGCTCGCTTCCCCTCAAGGCGAAACATCTGCTTGAGTTCCTCAGATGTTTTGTCAAGCGCTACCCGGTGCACCGCGTTATAGATGACGGTGATTCGATCCTCAGGCACCCCCCAGGCGCGAACAATACGAGATAAATACCGACTTGGCACCACAATACGTGCCGCTCGACGCGCCACCCAACGCTCTCCTATGCGTAGAATTCGAGTCTTGAGAGAAAGCTGGTCATCATTCAAAAAATCCTCGAGAGTCTTGCGATATCCCTCTCGTTGAGCACTTTCCCAAGCAACGTCTCCTACCACCTTTAGGAGAAATGGTTTTCGTCGGAGCGTTGCAGCGATCAGTACGGGAATCCCCTCGGATACGGGTCCTTGCACAAACAAAATATCTACGGATTTCGTAAGCAAAAACACCTGCCTAAAATACCGTATGTACCGAAGCAACACCCCTCCCTTGCGTGAAATAACCGTGACAGAAACGGGCTCATGGATCGTTGACTCATCTCCATACGTGATCACGGATACAGTGTGACCCGCCCCGCTGAGTGCCGCAGCAAGGTCCTTTGTGAAGGTCGCCGGCCCTCCAGACTCCGGAGGATAAATACCCGTGGCAAGAAGGATCTTCATACCCCCTGTTGTAGTCGATTTTCCCTCATCCCGCAACCCATGGCTTGGTTTTCCTATTCCGAATCGGTACTCTAGGAACATGCCTTCCCCACGCCTCATCGCCCTTGCAATCACCTTGGCAAAACCTGGCGGTGCCACCACCTTTGTTTTTCGTTTTGCGCGATGGCTGCAGCGCCGCGGCGAGAACATCGTCGTCCTGGTTGGCGAGGAAGGCTCTTGGCTCACCGATCGATGCGAAGAAGCTGGCATCCCCTATGAACGCATCCCTCACCTGCGTCGCAACGTTCATCCTGTTCACAATCTGCTCGCGATTCGTTCATTTACGAACGTCCTTCGTCGTTTGAATCCCCATGCCCTCCACCTGAACAGTTCGATGGCTGGTACCCTTGGATCCATTGCTGGACGTCGCGTTGGCGTACCAAATATTGTCTACTGTATCGCTGGCTGGGCGACCTTAGACGCGACAAACATCCTCCAACGAGCTTTGTACCTCTGGCCCGAACGGCTTACAGCTCACATGAAAGACACGATCGTCTGCCTGTACCCTGGTGATGTTACCTTCGCACAAACAAACCGCATTCGGCCCGCACGAGACTTGAAGGTGATTCCTAACGGGATTGATCTACGGGCGACTCGTGCCACTTTTCTCTCGCCCCAGGCGGCGCGCCTGGCTCTCGGTCTTCCTCTCGATCGTCCCATGATCGGGACGATCGCAAACTTCTATCCCGCAAAAGATCTCCCTCGAGCCATAGAAGCCTTTGCCTATACCGCAAAGGATCCGCTCACGCCTCACTTTTGCCTCATTGGTGATGGACCTGAGCGACCCGCGATTGAAGCAGCGATTCGACGTCTTCATCTTGAAACGCGTGTTCACCTCGTGGGCGCACGCGAAACAGCGACACAGTATCTTTCTGCGTTTGATGTATTTACGCTTCCTTCAAAAAAAGAAGGGATGCCTTTTGCGTTGCTTGAGGCGGCGGCTGCGGGACTCCCAATTATTGCTACGGACGTTGGCGCGAACCGCTGGATGCTTCCGGAAGCCACGATCGTTCCACCACAACACCCTCAAGCGCTTGCAGACGCGCTCGTAGCGGCGCTTCATCAAGAAACTCTCCCGAACTACGAAACAAGCCTCGCTCGTTTTACGGAGGAGGCCTGTTTTGAAGCGCACTATCGGCTACTTGTTGGTTGATTCTAGGTCCTTTGCGGCTTGAAGATACTTTTCACGGAACCCTGGAAATAGACGTTCGCCTTGGGCCATGAAACGCTCTTCCAGGTCGCTTCGTTTCGCGAGACGAGACTGATACGCGAACTGATAGAAGGCAGAGTCACCTGAAGAGGTGTCGTCTTTAACTTGCGCTGCCCAACGATCGAGATCTTGTCCACGACCCAGAATGCGATACGCGTAAAAGACAGGAACAAGCTCGCGAATATTCGCGGGTTGATAGGGGTATGGCTTTTCGAGAGAGGCGGCGATAGATATCGCTCCTTGCTCGTCTTGCTGCAAATCAAAGAGCTTTACAACGCCCAGGAGCCAATCGCCGTATCCAGATTCTGGGTCGAGTTTTTGGATGGTTTCAAACTGCGTAAGCGCCTCATCAAGACGTCCTTGACGGAGATAGAGGCGAGCGAGTCCTTCAAAGAGCTGCTGTCGGCGCGGACTTGCGGCGATAGCGCGCTTATATTCAGCTTCTGCGAGGAGCTCCTGACCCGGTACCGCAAACGCGGTGTCCCCCAACAACCGAGCGTAGATATACCCGACGTACGCATTTTTAGGATGACGGGTCATTTCTTGTTGTCCTGCCTGTTTTGCGGCATCAAGCCAAGACTTCCAGTCAGGGACTTTTGTGAGCTGCTCCCCCGTCCCGACCAACGATCGACTCAGGAGAAACACCTGCTCATCACGATACGGGGTGGAGATCTTCATCGCGGACTGCATGTCTTGCAACGCGACCGCCTGCGGAAACCGTTGGCTTGCACGAATAGAAAGCCGCGAAGCTTGCGCCGGCTGAAGAGAGCCGCGCCACATGAGGAGCAGCGCTCCAAGCCCTAATACTACCGCCCCAAGGACCGGGAATGGCCGTGAGACCCCTTTCGCCGAAGCCTCCTCCGCAGAGGAAAGAAAGCCGGAACTGGTCGCACCCACCACGAGCGCATACAAAAGATAGCTCAAGATGAACCCCGCTGGATGATCGAACACGAACAAGTTTTGGACGAAGTACGCCACCGGCAACCCTGCCAACAATGCCGTGAAGCTCAAATCAAGATCCCCGCGCTTATATGCCTTATAGACAGACCAGAACAACATCGCGAATATCGCAAAGAAGGTGATAATACCGAAAATTCCCGTCATGGAGAGCACATCGAGCACCGTATTATGCGCGCGATCAAACCATGTTTCGTACAGAGAATACCGCAACGAGATAGGATTGTAGTTGGCATTGAAGATCAGATGGAACGTATCAAGCCCCCAACCCGTCAGCGGTCGATCTTTAAACCCTTCCCAAGCGATCTTCCAGGCGATGAAGCGGGTGGATGAGGTTGAAGCAAGATCTACGAAGCGAGCTAAACCGAGCGCCCGCACAAGCTCTGTTCCGCGTGCGAGATAGAGCGTTCCATACCCAAGCATCGCCGCCACCACCGAACCCGCCGCCGCCAAACGGTACCGACGCTCCTTTGAGAGAAACCCGAAGCAGAGCGCTGAAACCACGAGACCAGCAAAGAGCCCAACGAGCGGACCACGTGACTGCGATGCGACAAATCCTCCGACGGCAAGAAGCGCAAGCGCCCCATACGTGAGCCACCAGGCGCGTACGCGTGTTTTGAGGGTAAGTAGGGCCAACAAGAACAACATGAACATCTGATACATTCCCTGATAGATCGCATTATCGAGAATTCCTCCCACGCGAGGACCTGCTTTATACAGAAAGACTTCTGGATTCACCCAACGCTGCCAGATAGCGGTGAGAGCAACGAGACCGCCCACCACTACCTGAACGCGAAGCACAGCTTCCCATTCTTTCCAGGTGCGTATCAGACTTGTGGTCATGAGGAACCATCCAAGGAAGTGCAAAAGCGTAAAAAGCCCGTTCATACGCTCCTGATTCCCCCACCAAGAGCGCAGAATATCCACGGAGAAGAGCGTTGATAAGAGCATCGCGACGAAATACGACAAAACCGCGAGAAGGAGCGGGTGCCTACGTGGACGGTAGCGTGGCTCCATCCAAGCAAGAAGGAGATAGGCAGGAAACGTGATACCGATCAGGATCTGAAAGACGATGAGCTTTGAAAAAACAAACGGAAAGATGAGTTCTTTGATGAAAATCAAAGGCATGAATAATCCACCGTACACTCCCACAAGCGCGAGGCGCTTCAACCAAACGGTCGCTGTTGATGAAGACATAACGCTCGTAGCGTAGCGAACGCGCACAAAAAAACCAACCCCCGAGGGGGCTGGTTTTTTTGCTTTCAGAGCGATTACTTGCTCATGACATGCGATCCGGAGATCGTGTCAACCAAGTATTCGTTCGTCCAGTCGCGAGAGACCGAGGAACCGCTGTCGTGGATATTCGAGTAGTGTGGCTGTTCCGACATGTCGGACCAGAGCACGGCGTACCCGTAGTCACCAGCGCTTGCGGCACCAGGAGCTGTCGATGTAGCGATCGAGAGGAGACCGGATGGTTCCGTGCTCGCTCCTTCAATCGTCAACTGAGCCGTTGAGGTGGCGAGCCAACCCGTGATGGCGTTCGTAGAGACTGATCCGGAGAACGTTCTCTGCGCCAAAGCCGTGTTGATCGAGTCACCCGTCGTCGAGCTCAAGCCGGACACCGTCGCCATAAGCGTGTAGGTGTTTCCGGAGCCGGAGACCGTTTCTTCGTTCGTGAAGCGGACCAACACCATGATGGTAGCTGTCGCCGTTGAAAGAGAGACGTTCACCGTTGTGTTCTCGATATTTGTACCGTAGGCGTCCTGAATTTCGAGATCAGACAAGTTCATGTCTGAACCGTTCTTCTGGACACGGAACGTACCGATCGTCATTGCGGAGGTTGTCGCCACAGACACCTTGAAGGCGAGCTGCTTGAGGGAAGCTTGTCCACCTTCCGTGCCGATCTGGGCGCGGTAGAGGGAGCGCTGACCAGAAGCGAGCGTCGTGCTGAGACCAGAGTTCTGGCTTGTGATCACGAGCTTCGCACGGCGAGCGATGTGCGAGTTTCCTTCAATGTCAGCGGAAGCCGTCTGGTAAACACGTTCACCGGAAGCTGCTCCTGTCGTACGAACTGCAAGTTTACCCGAGTAGAGAGCCGAGGTGAAGATCGTTGAAGCCGTTCCACCGATCGAGAAGTTTCCTGCTGGAATGCCGAGCGCAACGACGTTACCGGAGCGAGGAGCGGCGGTCGTATCTGCGTTCGTGGAAGATGGGACCGTAGCCGCCAACTTCGCAAGAAGACAGACGTAGGACGTCGAACCCTTTGCTACCGTGATTGGGTTTGCGGAGAGGTCCACTTCAGATGCCTGGTCAACACCACTTGAAATGGACGTTGTGCCACGAACCGAGTAGGTGCGGCAGAGAGGATCTGTTGAGTGAGCAACCGCGATGCCATCCTGAGCAAAGGATGCTGCAGGACCGGTAGATGTCACACCAATGAAGTCAATGGTCGCATCTTCGTACAACGCGTTCGCGCTGTAGCGAGCGAGCACTTGCCAGGTAGAACCGTCGGCCACGAGAATCGTGGAGGCTGGTTGGCTGTTGGCAGCGATCGTGATCGTACCGCTGGACTTAATCGTTTGAGCTACTGTTGGAGAGGTGGTGGCGTTCGTATCAACGGCTGTGGCGCGCGTTGGCGTGACGCTGTTACCGTCCTCGTCCTGAGCAGAGATATCGCTATCTGAGTCTACACCGATGGCGAACTTGTCACCAGCGGACTGTGTGATCGTCGAGTCTGCGTTACAGCGAACTTCGAGCGTCTTTGAAGCGCCGCGAGCAACCTGAAGGGTGAGACCTGAAAAGGTCATCGTTCCATCAGAGCTTGGAGACATGCGGTTTCCGATCTGTGTTGCTCCGTCAAAGAGACCACAAGAGTTGACGACTGAGCTCAAGCTCGCAAGTACATGCGCGCCTGTCACATCACCGCTGCCCTGTACCTTGAAAGAGGTAACACGGATCGCGCTCTGAGAACCAGCTGTGAGAACGAAGGCTGCACCAGGGACATCACCCTGGTTCTTAACGAAGACACCCGATGATGGCGTACCAGCAAGCGTCACGTTGAGCGTTGGCGTGCGGACCGTCATCGTGTTTCCTGTGACCGTCGTGTTTGGGGAGATCTGAGAAGAGCTCAAGAATTCACCAGAGGACGTGACACGAACATCTGTTGATCCGAAGATCGCGTTGCTCGATGCCCCACCAAGGGAGAAGACGTAGGTTGAGCCATCCGTAATGCTCGTTGAGGTGTCAGCCGTGATGACGAAGTTACGCGTCTGGCCAGCAGCTAAGCGAACACTGATCGAACCTGTATCGAAGGCGCGGTATCCAGGAGCGGCACAAGAAGATGTACAGCTGACCGGACCACCGACCGTTTCACCCGTATCAGCATCCTTAATCTTGATGTCGCGGAGGTATTCCGTCGTACCATCGTAGATACCGGAGAGCGTCGTTGTGACCGCGAAGTTAAACTTGCGGATTTCGACTTCATTTGAGCCGGACGTAACAGCGAAGCGATAGAAGACGACGTCGTTCTGACCGCGTCCAACGTTTGCCGTAGCAGGACCGTTGTACGTAATCGTGAACTGACCACCTTCCGTCGTCGAGTACGAAGCGTTCGACGTCGTCGAGCTAGAACCGTCGTAAGAACCGTTACATGGGCTTGTGGTGCTGTCTACACAGACCTGAGCACCCACGTTCTGGACCTTGTCAACCGCGTACACATCAGAGGAGTACTCCGTGTAAATGCGGATTGTACGGCTGGAGCGACCAGCAACGCCACCACGAAGATTGAACGTGCGGGACTGTCCGTTTGGAATCAAGAATGGAGTGGTGAAGCTCAACACAATCTTACCGTCGCTCATCACGGAAGCGGCAGAAGCCACCTGCGTTGACCCCTGGAAGAGGCGGAGGTTGGAGAGATCGGAGTTGGAGACCGTACCAGCTTGGTACAACGTCACGCGGCGGACTTCGATGTCGTTGGAACCGTTCGCCTGGAGGCGGAAGTTCGCAAGTTCAGCATCGGTCGTACCAACACGTGGGTTCGCTGGTTCAGCACCGTCGATCACGTCGACACGAGCCACGGAGGCCGTACCAATCGTCATCGCGTTGCCACGAACTGGGAAGGAACCGGAAACGGTGCCCGTACCAGCAATGACCACAGATCCTGCATCAGCGAGTTCAAACGCGTGCTGACCACCCGTGGCTTCAGAGCCCGTGATGCCAATGTCACCGGAGAGATAGACGGATTCCGTCATCCCTGCACCAACACTGAGCGAGAGGCCCGAGAAGGTCACCGTGTTGTCAGACGAGGAGATCGTGCGACCGCTCGTGAGACGCGTGCCGTCTGCCTTGTAGAGGTAGACGTTGTCGAAATCGGAGGTAAGACCGACGCCGACACGGCGGAATTTAAGCGAGTTGACCGTCGTAGCAGCGCTACCAGCCATGAGGTTCACCTTCGTGAACATCACGTTGTGAGCGTTTTTTGGGATGACCATGGCTGGGGACGTGTCCGAAGCCAAGGAAACCGTGAGGGAGCCAGAGACCGGAGTCGTGGTTCCGCCACCGACCACCGCATCAGCGAGTTCTGCTTCACGAGTTGTGACGTTCGCGCCCGTTGGGTACGAGATCGTCGTTGGGAGCACGTTCATTGAGTTGAACATGTTCGCCGTGAAGGCGGAGTCGGAGATCATGCGGCGCTGACCATTCCAGACCACGTAGCGGTCCGAAGAGCCGGCGTAGGAAACGAGGGAACCGTCTGGGTGGACCGCCGTCGCAACGGAGGAACCAACCGAGTAGTTCACGAAGAGCTGGTCAGGAACGTCGACGACGCGGCGGGCCCAGTTCGAGCCGTAGAGCGAGGTAGCGACGGATTCCGATTCAACCCAGTGCAATACACCACCACGAGTGACGGCGTAGACCTTTGGATCCGTCGTGATCTTGATGAGGTTGGTACCAGGGCGGATGGTGACGTTGCCACCAATCATGATCGCCGAGAGTTCCGTGTCAGAGATCGTACGAATACCGGAGAAATCCGAGAACCACGAGCGGTACGTCGTTTCGTTTGGGAAGACGTAGCGCTTGTTATTGAAGAAGTAGTAAACAGCTGGACCGGATGCCTTGATGAGGTCCGCGTTCATGAGGGTTGCAGCAGACGCCACGGATGGAACCGCGAACGCGCCGACCCCCACAGACGAGAGGACCGTGGACATGGTCACCACTGTCGAGACCAACTTTTTGGTGAATTGACCCATAAATAGAGAACCTTTGGGGGTTCGTCCCGGAGAAAAAGGGCGAGTTTTTCTTCGGAACAAGACATGAATGTGAGAATGAGTAACGATCCAATTCCCCTCCCCTCGCGGGCAGGGATCGACCTTTAGTGAATCAGACCAAAGAGGTTCGAACACGAGGCAGGAAGTTTGTTCCTCATCCTGCAGGGTATCCATGACACGATCATCGATACCCTGTCGAATGGGAGAAGGCGTTGCCCTCCCCTACCGACCATCAGCCGAAGCCGATGTCGAGGAACTCGTTCCTGTCTGTGTGGTGGTAACGTGGACAGCCGTAGAAGAGACCGTCACCGCAGATGAGCTCGGCGTAACCATGGTGGAAGTAGGCGTGACCAGGGTTGTGCCAGCCCCTTCAAGAGGCTTGGGTTCCGGCACGAGAGCCGCAATCCCCTTCTCGGCGGCGCTAATCGCTTTTACCGCCTCACCAAGCGCTTCTTTCACCTGCTGCAAGTCTTGTTTTTCCAGTGACTGCTTCGTCGTTTCGAGCGATTCTTTTGCTGCCTTTAATTGATCTATTGGCGCCTGCAGGGTACGAAGCAGCTCAGAGCCGGTCGTGGTAGGCGCTCCAAGCGCAACCGGGGTCGGATCTTGACCAGCATCGATCGATGCTTGCTTGACGTTCGCCACTTTCTGCGTCGCGTCAGCAATTCCTTCTTCAAGACCCAGGACCTTCTCTTCGACAGAACGTTTGAGCTCGTCAGTGCTGACGATGGCTTTTACTCCGGGATCTTCACTTTTTTCAATCATGATCTGAACCGCTTTGACGCTCGTCGTGACAGCGGCCGTCTGAACCTCCGTCATGTCAACCTTGGCATCTTCGGGCACGAGATCACGAACGTCTTTCACGGCTTGATTTACTTGTCCACTCACTTTATCAACGCTTTTTGCCACTTCGACCGCTTGCACCGACCCCTCCTGCATGGACACGACGTGAAGCTCGGTTTTCACGGTATCCAGATTTTTCTTCATGATATCGGCGGCCTCGCGAATGCGTTCAGATCGCTTTGTTACATCCACGGTTGTCACAATCTTCTTCATCTCCTCAGCACGACGTCCGACGAACTCGGTTTTGAGCTGAAGTTTTTTTGGTTGCTCTGTCTCCATGAGAAGTCGAGCTTGTTCCGCTGCCAACTTCACCGGATACAAGATATCACCGGGAATGGACCGCTCAGCAGCTGATACGCTCGCAAGAGAGCCCCCAAGCACCATCCCAATAACGGAGAGCGCAGCCATCACGGGTCCACGGATAAGGTCCACGGTCGTACGCGGCACAAACGCTAAAATAAGCGCTTTAAAACGCTCTTTGGTTGAAGAGATAGGACGACGCATCGCTTCACGACGAACCGTTTTGAGAAGCTCGTGTCGTGTACGCAGAACCCAGGCCCCATCTGGCTTGATGTGGCGTTGCGTTTCTCTCATCAGCTTCAATGCTGTTGTGAGTTGACGTTTGGTCATGGAAGTACGTTATCTTGCCCCTGTTGCCGACGCAGAAGCGCTTTGAGCGCTCGATGATGGAGTACGCGGACCGCGCCAACATCTTTTCCAAGAATCTCCGCAATATCCTGAAAGGAGAGATCATCCACCAGGCGAAGCGTTAGAACGTCTTGATAATCGTCTTTCAGCTGCGCGATCTGCTCAATCAAGAGAGAAACATCTGCCTTTGCCTCAATACTTCGTGACCCAGAGCCACGATCAGAAAGGGTTTCAATATAAGAAGACGTGTCGCTCTCTGAAAACGTTACACTTGTGGCATCCGACGCCGCGCCTCGTTTACGGTAGACGTCAATAATGAGGTTTCGGGCAATTTTATAGAGTAAACCACGCACATGGCGAACTTCCTGCCCTCGCTGCAATGCTTGCCAGAGTTTTAAAAAAACTTCCGCCGTCACGTCCTCCGCCTGTTCTTTTGAAGAAATTTTTACGTAAACAAAGCGATAAATTGCCTCAACGTAGGCATCATAAAGACGAGCAAACGCCTGCTCATCTTGAGCAGATCGTACGCGATACACGTGATACGATTCGAGGAGGGAAAACATGATGGCGATCGCTAAGCGATCGAGCACCCACGGGAACACGAAAGAAGGAACAAGGATACGAGGACACGACTCCTCGGAATGCGCCTATGCTAGCACATGTCCCTAAAAACGACAAGAACTACGCAAAAAAGCGGCTTATGCCGCCATTTTGTGGGCTACTACCTCGCACGAGCTTACAAGCGCCTCATCCATACCAAGGAGAGAGCGATAGAGCCTGTCCAACCGGTCAATATTCGTTGTGGTGCTATACGCATACGCGACATAGGTCTGTAGCGCCCTGCCCTGCGCTTGGCGTTCTGCTTCAGGAAGGGTCAGAAGATGATAGAGTCCCATGCCGAGAGTCTCCACAGAACAAGCATCGAGGGAAAAGGCGTGTCCACCGGTCGCTTCCTCGTTCGCGGGAAGCTGGTGAGAAATCACAGGGCGGCCAGAATGCGCCGCTTCGAGAACAGCGAGCGAGAGCCCTTCTTCGGTCGTTGGGAAGACGTGGGCAAGGGCGCAAGACTGCAGGCTTGTGAGCTCGTGCTCGAAACGCTCACCAAGCACATGCACCCCTTCAATCCCCTCCGCCTGTCGAAACACCTCTTGAACGTAGGCATCCGTAAACGATGCCCCACCCACCAGCGCTACCGAAGCATCGGAAAAGGCTACAGGATACCGAGCCTTTGCCCAGGCATAGGCCTCAAGAAGGCGATGTGCCCCCTTATGCGGCAGCAAACGACCAACGAAGAGAAAGTAGCGATACGGCGTAAGACCAAGGCTAGCCACGGTCGCTTCGCGCTCGGCGAGGTTCTTCACCGGGGCCACTTCTTGTGCGAAGGCGTGGGAAATATAGTGCACCCGTCGGCCGTATTCCGTCGCACAGTACTGCGCGAGTTCCTGGGAGACCGTGATCACCTCATGAGCAAACAAACAGGTCAACCACTCCCCAAGATGGAACATTGTTCGTGCGAACCACCCCCACTTGCTGAACCGACGGTCCATACAGTGGAAGGTGATGACAAGCTTGGTGTGAGGCAAGAAGAGTCGCGCAAGCGGCGCAAGCAAGGCGATCCCGACACCGTGAATATGAAGAATATCGGGACGAAGCGCACGAGACTGCCAAAGCGCTGTAAAACTGTGCGTAATGGCGTCGAGGTGCTTTGTGTGAATGCCAGACGACAATCGCTGCTCAATCCCCTTCGGCGCCGAAGACGTTCCCACGTACCAAGAACGTCCAAACACGATCACCTGATGCCCACGCTGAACCAACCCCGTCGCAAGCGCTTCGACGTGGCGTTCAATTCCTCCAGAACGGGCGGGTAGCCCCTTCTGTCCAAGCATCACAATCTTCATAGAATAGTCCCCTAGTCTAACGGAAAAAGGCCTTTTTGTCAAGGGAACCTCGAGAATATTTCGCTAAAAAAAGCGAAATTCTCATCGATTAATCGATGAGATATCAGAGAGCTCAAGTATGAGCTCTCTATTTCCTGGCTCAGAACAAGGAATTCTTCTTTTTTCGAGGGCCTCACTGCGTTCGGCCCTCTGGTTTTTGGGATACGGCACCATGAAGGCATGACTCGCTGGGGGTACGGCTTCATCGGTTATACAAACACAAAACCAGCCGAAGGCTGGTTTTGTGTTTAATAGGCGTCGTATTGGCGCATCGTCACTTGGCCTTCGATCTGTTTGACGGATTCGATGACCACGGAGACCACGATCAGAACGGAGGTTCCTCCAAGGGCGAGCACTTGTGTTCCGGTTATCGCTTGCGCGACAAGAGGAAGGACAGCGATCGCACCAAGGAAGAGCGCTCCTCCCAGCGTAATCCGTTCGATGACCTCTCCAAGATAGGCGGCGGTTGCTTGCCCTGGGCGAATGCCCGGAACAAAGGCTCCCTGCTTCTGCAGATTTTCGGCGATCTTTTCCGGTTGGAAGACGATCGACGTGTAGAAGTAGGTAAAGGCCACCGTCAGGAAGAGATATAAGGCACCGTAGATACGCTGATCTTGTAAGGTGGCGATCACCCAACGCGCTCCGTCTGCGATCCACGTCGTCTTTGCGGCAATCAAGAATTGCGCAATGAGCGTTGGGAAAATCAGAAGGGAAATCGCGAAGATGATCGGAATAACCCCTACCATGTTCACCCGCAGAGGCAGCGATGAAGCCGCGCTTGCGCCGCGAACCTGGCGAGCGTACTGCACCGGGATATTGCGTTGACCTTCGGTAATAAAGACAATACCGAGAATCATCGCAATGGCCGCGGCTCCGTACAAGATCATCGGCAACCAGCTTCCTGACGTGTTAAACGTTGCGGTGAATTGCGAGAGCTGGGAAGGAAGATCGGCGAGAATACCAGCGGCGATCAAGATCGACATCCCGTTTCCCACTTTCTTTTCCTGAATCAGCTCTCCAAGCCAGACCACAAACATCGTTCCCGCCGTGAGCGTTGCAATAATCGTAAGAAGATGAAACGGATCACGATTTGTCAGGATGGGCACGGCCGACTGCTGCATGATCGCGATCAGCCCAAAAGATTGGACGATTGCGAGCGGCACCGTCAGGAGACGTGTCCACTGGTTGATGCGGCGACGACCCGCTTCCCCATCTTTCTGAATCTCTTCGACCTTTGGAAAGATCATGCCGAGAAGCTGAATGATGATCGAAGCGGTGATGTAGGGCGCAACCCCCATCGCCACAATGCTGAAGTTTCGAATCGTTCCTCCGGCGAACAAGTTCAGGAGACCGAGAGCTCGGTTTCCTTCGATGAACGCCTGAAGCGCCCCAAGATCAATGCCTGGAAGCGGAATGTTGGCCGCAAGGCGGAACACGATGATGAGCGCGAGCGCAAAGAGGAGGCCGTTTCGTACTTCTTTGACCTGCCAGGCGTTTTTAAGCTTATCCCACATAGTATAGACGTTCGTACGTCACCTACGGGAATTAAGAGGTTTTTTTCGGCTTACGACCGGCAACCTTGCCGCCCGCTTTTTCGAGAGCCGCTTTGGCACCAGCCGTCACGAGAACGCCACGAACCGTGAGCTTCTTCGTGAGACCTTGATTGCCAACGATCTTGACTGAACGATCTGTACGAAGCATGAGACCCGCGCGACGGAGCGTCTCAGGAGAGACGAGCGTACCGTCAGCGAGCACTTCGAGCTGCGCAAGTGTGATCGTACGAGCCTTGTCGTAGCGGCTCTGGAACCCGCGATTCTTTGGGAAGGAGAGCAACATCTGCTTCAACCCCTTGAGGCGAAGCTTGTTGCGACCACCCGAACGCGAGCGCTGACCCTTGGTTCCACGGCCAGCCGTCTTGCCGCGACCGGAACCGTTTCCGCGACCGATGCGGAACGACTTGGTGCGAGAGCCTTCTGTTGCAGAAAGCGTGTGCAATGCGATGGACATAGATTTAGGATTCTGCGCGAGGAGCTTCCTTCTGAGCATCAGCCTTCTTCATCGGGAGACGAAGTTGCTTGAGCGCCAGCATGGTTGCTTTCACGTTATTGGTTTTGTTACTAGAGCCGAGCATCTTCGAAACAATGTTCTGGACACCGGCGAGTTCGAGCACCGGACGAATCGCTCCACCCGCCTTCACTCCAGTACCTTTCGGCGCTGGCTTAAGGAGGACAACGGCGGCACGGAACTTTGCCGTTACTTCGTGCGGGATAGTGCCTTCGATCATGGGAACCGTGATGAGCGACTTGCGAGCCTGTGCGGTGGACTTCGTCGTTGCACCAGCGACGTCGACGCCCTTCGCGAGACCGAAACCGACACGACCCTTCTGGTTACCGATTACCGAAAGAACGCGGAAGCGCATGCGCTTGCCGCCCTTGGTCACACGCGTGACGCGTGCCACCTCAAGGTTCTTCTCTGTGTAATCTGCTTCGGCTGGGACATCGCCATCACGACGTGGACCGCGACGATCACCGCCGCGACCACCCTGACCACGACCACCCTGACCGCCACGTCCACCCATGCCTCCACGACCCATTCCACCACGACCGCTCATACCACGGGGACCGTTGAAACGGTTGCCTTGTGGGGCGCTGGTCTGAGGGGCGGCTGGCTTCGCATCCGTAGATGGAGCTGCTTGAGGATTCATTTCAGACATAGGTTAGAACTGAAGGCCGCCTTCGCGCGCGCCTTCGGCGACGGCACGAACACGTCCATGATATTGCTTATCCCGACGATCGAAGACGACCGCAGAAACGCCCTTCGCCTTCGCACGCTCAGCGATGAGCTTGCCGACAGCGTTAGCCTTTTCGAGCTTCGTCCCCTTGAGATCTTTGTCCGATGCGGACACGATCGTTTTTCCAGACGTATCATCGATCACCTGAACCGAAATATGCTTCAAGCTGCGCACCACAGCGAGGCGTGGGCGTTCAGCCGTTCCGGAGATCTTGGCGCGAACGCGCAAGACGCGACGGAACGCATTCGACATGCGAGAGAAAGTAGACATATCAGCGATTACTTGGCGGTCTTACCAGCCTTGCGGCGGATGACTTCGTCCGTGTATTTCACACCCTTGCCCTTATATGGTTCAGGTGGGCGGATGCGACGAATGCGCGCCGCCGTTTCTCCCACAAGGTACTTGTCGATACCCGTGAGCGTGAGGATCTGCTTTTCGACCTTCGCGTCAATGCCCTCAGGGAGAGCAAACGGCACGCGGTGTGAGAACCCAAGATCCATCATAACGGTGCGACCTTCGAGCGCCACCTTGTATCCAACTCCCACGAACTCGAGGGACTTCTCGAATGGCTTCTGCACGCCTTCAACGGCGTTCTGCAAAAGCTGACGGAAGAGACCCCAGAGCGCGCGTTCGCTCACGTTGGTTTCGTGCTTGACGGAGACAACGAGGGCGCGTGGATCTGCCTCGGACGTGACCGAGACGTCGGCCGCGAGCGGAACGGTGAGCGTTCCCTTTGGACCTTTGACGGTCACAAGCCCTTGATCAACCGTGGCGTCGACGCCAGCAGGAAGCAGGACAGGCTTTTTCCCAATACGAGACATATTAGTAGATTTCGGCGACCACTTCACCACCGAGCTTACGGCGGCGAGCTTCTTTATGAGTCATCAATCCGACCGAGGTCGAAACGATGAGGATGCCCTGACCGGAAAGGACCGGTGCAAGGTCGGACGACTTGCTATACACACGACGTCCTGGGGTAGAGATGCGACGAATCGAACGAATCATCGGCACCTTCCCCTGATATTTGAGCGTGACGATCAGCGTCTTTTTGGCGCCGTCGGCCTGCTCTACGACACGGTCCAGGAACCCCTCGCGCACGAGGATGTCCGCGACCGCGCGTTTCATCTTTGACCCTGGAACAGAGACCGTCTCGTGATGAGCGGCCGCCCCGTTCCGGATGCGGGTCAAGAAATCCGCCATTGGATCTGTGAACATACGTGAGAGAATTACCAGCTGGACTTGGTGACGCCAGGGATCTCACCCCGGTTCGCGAGTTCGCGGAAGCAGATGCGGCAGAGCTTGAAAAAGCGGATATAGCCGTGCTTACGACCGCAGCGCCAGCAGCGATTCACCTGACGCGTCGAAAATTTCGGCGCTCGGTTGGATTTGGCGATTTGATTCTGCGTTGCCATAGGGAGAGAATTAGGCGTTGTGGAATGGGAAGCCGAGGCTCGAGAGCAACAGCTTGCCGACCTTCTTAGATCCGGCTGTCGTGGCCACCGTCACCTGGAGCCCGTGGAGACGCTCGACTTCGTCGGAGCGAATTTCTGGGAAGGAGATATGTTCACGGAAGCCGAAAGAGACGTTACCTTGTGCGTCGATCACACGATCAGACACGCCGCGGAAGTCGCGGATACGTGGGAACGTGGTTTGTGTGAGGCGCGTAAGGAAGTCCCACATGCGCTGACCACGAAGGGTCACCATCATGCCGACCACCATACCTTCACGAATCTTGAAGTTCGAAATAGACTTTTTCGCTTTCGTCTTCACCGGCTTTTGCCCGGTAATGCGTGTCAGCGTTTGTTCCACCGTTTCGAGCACCTTTGGATCTTTGAGGCCCTGCGACAACCCAACGGACACCACAACCTTCGTCACTTTCGGGACGGCGTTGAGGTTGTTGATTCCGAGCTCTTTCTTGAGCATCGGCACCACTTCTTGGTGGTATTGTTCTTTAAGCGTCATAGATTACTTGGTGCGCTTGGTGTGGCGCACAGCCTTACCATCAGCACCGACGAGTTGGACGTTCGAGGCGTGAATAGGCATCGCGAACGATACTTTCTGCCCGACTTCGCCCTGGCGACGGCTCTTCAAGTGACGCGTCCGGAGGTTCACTCCTTCTACCGCCACTTTATTTTGGGAGAGGAATACTTGTGTGATCTTCCCCTTTGTTCCCTTATGCTTTCCGGTGATAACGATCACTTCGTCACCGGTCTTGAGATTCATCGTAGCCATAGGGTTAGAGCACCTCCGGAGCGAGAGAGACGATCTTGGAGTACCCGCAGCTACGCAATTCGCGCGCTACAGGACCAAAGATACGCGTTCCCTTTGGCTCCTTTGATTTCTTATCGATGATCACTGCGGCGTTCTGACTAAAACGAATATAGGATCCGTCAACGCGGCGCGTCTCCTTACGAGAACGAACCAAAACCGCGTAGACAATATCCGACTTCTTCACGGCGCCACGAGGTGACGCTTCCTTCACCACACAGGTGAGGAGGTCACCGAGCACGCCATACCGCTTTTTAAATCCGCCGTTCACATGAATAACTTGCAAGAGTTTTGCTCCTGAGTTATCCGCGACGGCCAACATGGAACGATGTTGTACCATAGAGGCTTACGCGGCACGCGCCGCAGATTTGATCATCGCGACCAGCCGGAAGTGTTTGTCGCGGCTGAGCGGACGGCATTCCTCGATCTCGACCATGTCACCGACATGCGCGGTGTGTTCGGGGTCATGCACTTTGAATTTTTTGGAGAGCGTGAAGTACTTTCCGTACTTCGCATCGGCTACCCGGCGATCGACACGCACAACGGCTGTGTCTTTCATCGCCGTGGACACGACGACGCCCTGAAGGCGGCGGCGGGCCGAGGTTGATGTCGACATATTAGCGTGACAAAAGCTGAGTAAGAACCGTTTTGACACGTGCGAGGTCGCGCTTCATGAGACGGACTTCGAACACGTTTTTGAACTGATGCGTCGCGAGTTTGAAGCGCGCATCGCGAAGTTTTGCTTCGAGTTCAGACGCAAGCGTCTTGAGCTCTTCTGCGGACTTCTGCAAGAGATCTTTAGCGATCATATTAGGCGCGGCTTACAAACTTACATTTGATAGGCAACTTGTAGGCGGCGGATTCAAGCGCTTCCTTGGCGGAGGCGGCAGAAATGCCATCCATTTCGAACATGATGGTTCCTGGGCGGACAACGGCGACGAAGTGATCAACGCCGCCTTTTCCGGCACCCATACCCACTTCATTGCCCTTTTTTGTAATTGGACGATCAGGGAAGATACGAATCCAGATCTTACCTCCACGCTTGATGTAGCGTGTAAGCACACGACGAGTCGCTTCGATCTGTTGACTTGAGACCCAGGCCGAGCCGAGCGACTTGATGCCGAACGAACCAAAGGCGAGTTCGATCTTGTCGGTCGCGTCGTGTCCCGATGGGAAGACGCCTTTATGGGCCTTCCGGTATTTGACTTTTTTTGGAATCAACATACGCGTTCAAGCTTAGGCGGACTGAGTGGGAGCCTGCTGAGGACGAGGACCGTTGCCCATTGGGCGACGACCGCCAAATCCTCCGCGACCACCATCACGACGTTGACCGCGGAAATCTCCGCGACCACCTTCACGACGTTCACGGCGTTCCGGCGTAGTTGGCTGGTACTGCGAGAGACGGTCCTTGCCGAACACGTCACCGCGGTAAATCCAGACCTTCACACCGATCGCACCGGCCATCGTTTGAGCAAACGTCTGATGATAATCAATGTCGGCACGCAAGTTCGTGAGCGGGATTTTCCCCCAGCCCAACCATTCACGGCGAGCGATTTCCGCTCCGTTCAAACGACCGGAGACGGCAATCTTCACCCCGAGGGCCCCGCCCTTTTTCACACGTTCAATCGTGGATTTAAGGACGCGGCGGAACTGCATACGGCGTTCAAGGTCTGCGACTACTCCCTGCGCCACAATCGGGGCCTCGAGAGCCGGTTTCATGACCTCCTGAACGTTGAGATGTACCTGAAGGGTCTTCGCCTGCGTAGGGAAGAACTTCTTCATGAGCTTCTTCTTGAGATCGTCGATACCCGTACCCGAACGACCGATCACGAGACCCGGCTTTGCGGAGTGCACCGTGATACGAATGACATTCCGGGAACGCTCGATTTCGATGCGCTTCACAGCGGCATCCTTGAGACCCTTCATGAGGTGCTCACGGATTTCGAGGTCCTGGCGAAGCTGATCAGCGAACTGATGCCTGCTCGTGAACCAACGAGATGGCCACGTGGTGGTCGTGCCGAGACGGAAGACGACTGGATGAACTTTATGACCCATAGGGATTAGACTTCAGAAGAAGACTTGGTCGCTGCCTTAGTGGCGGCTTTTTTCGCTGGAGCAGCCTTTTTTGGGGCTTTTGGAGCCTTTGAAGAAGCTCCCGCAGGCACCGATTCGACCGGAGCAACCGCGGTGTTTACCGCTTTGTCACTTTTCGGAGCCAAGATGAGGGTAACGTGTGTCGTACGCTTGCGAATTTCTGCCGCGCGACCAAAGGCGCGTGGGCGGAAGCGCTTAATCGTAGGACCACCATCAGCCACAATGTGTTTTACGTAGAGAGAATCTTTTGCAAGATGGAAGTTGTGTTCTGCATTTGCCATCGCGGAGCGCAAGAGCTTGAGCACCGGTTCGGCCGCTCCTTTTTTGAGAAAAGAGAGGCGTGTTTCTGCGGTTTTCACCGTGAGACCACGAACCGTGTCAATCACCAGGCGCACTTTACGAGGCGACATGCGGAGGTTGCGAAGGGAAGCATGTACGTCCATAAGAATCAGGCATTACTTCTTAGTTTGTGCGGCCTGGGCGGTCGCTTTAGCAGCATCGACGGCCTTGGTGAGTTTTCCACCGTGGCGCGAGAATGTTCGCGTTGGCGCGAATTCGCCGAGCTTGTGCCCGACCATATTTTCAACAACGAGCACGTTCTTGAACTTGTTTCCCGTGTGAACAGCGAAGGTGAACCCCACCATCTCTGGCGTGATCGTCGACGAGCGAGACCACGTTTTGATCACGGGCTTGGTGTTCGAACCAAGTTTCTGCACCTTTGCGGCCAATTTCTGGTCGACGAAAGGTCCTTTTTTCAGACTGCGTGACATAGATTAGAGGAGGTTACCGCGACGACGCGACACAATGTGTCGGTTAGAGGAGAGGTGGCGCTTGCGCGTCTTCACGCCAAGGGCGTGCTTACCCCACTTCGTCTTCGCATACTTCATACCGATTGGGTGTTTGCCTTCACCACCACCGTGTGGGTGGTCGACCGGGTTCATCACCTTCCCACGAACCGTTGGCTTGATGCCGCGGAGACGCATACGACCGGCCTTGCCCCAGCGCACCAAGTGCCAGTCTGGGTTGGAAACCGTACCGATGGTCGCGAGACACGTCTTTGGAACGCGTCGCACTTCGCCGGATGGGATCTTGATCGTCGCCCATTCGCCTTCAATGGCCATGAACTGGATCGAGGTGCCCGCGCCACGACCGAGCTTCGCGCCTTGCATTGGCGAGAGTTCGACCGCGTGAATGAACGTACCCACAGGAATTTTTTCGAGCGGCAAGCGGTTACCCGGCTTGATTTCCGCTTCGGTGCGGGAGGACATGAGGACCTCACCGACTTTGACACCGTCCGGGAGCAAGATGTAGCTCTTCACCCCATCTTTATAGGTGATGAGCGCGATGCGAGCACCGCGGTTTGGGTCGTATTCAACCGTGGTAACAGTTGCTGGGATATCGAAGCGCACGCGCTTGAAATCCACGAGACGAATATAGCGTTTCACGCCACCTCCACGGTGACGGACCGTGATTTTTCCGTTGGTGCGACCGGCTTGTTCCTTGCGGATCACGATGAGAGACTTTTCCGGCTCATTTGTGGTGATGTCAGAGAAGTCCTGCACCGAAGACAAGCGACGCGCCTTTGTCACGGGACGATAGACACGAATAGGCATACTTAGACACCTTGGTAGAGATCAATTTTCTGGCCCTTCGCCAAGGTGACGACGGCCTTCTTCCACGTATTGCGGGCAGAAGCACGCTTGCCGCGATAGACCGGCTTCCCAGCATGGCGAACCGTGCTGATGCCCGTGACTTTCACGCCGTACAGCGCTTCAACCGCTTTCTTGATGGCGACTTTTTCCGCCGAGACCGGCACGTCGAACGTGTACTGAGCGCGCTTTTCCATGAGAACCGCGGCCTTTTCACTGACGTGTGGACGAACCAAGAACGACGACGCGAATGGATTCACCGTCGTATTTGCCTGCGCTGCCGGGGCAGCGGAGACTTCCTCCGACTTCTTTGCCTTTTTTGGGGCTGCCTTTTTTGCAGCCTTCTTTGGGGCATCAGCCGTCACTTCGACAGCTTCGTCGGTCTTCTTTTTCTTGAGAAGATCTTTGATAGCCATACTTAGGAGGCTTTAACCACCTGTTCAAAGGCGGGAACGGCATCTTTCGCGAAGATGATCGTTCGGTACGTAAGGACATCGAGAATGTTCACGGACTGAACCGTGGTCAACTTGATGTTTTGAAGGTTGCGAACCATACGCATGAGCGTTGGTTCGGACTTCGCTACCACGAGGAGCGCGTTGCGATCCACGGGAAGCTTCTTCACGAGGTCGGCCATGATCTTCGTCTTTGGCGTGCCCGTGTTCACGGACTCGAGGATGAAGAGTTTGTTGGACGCAACCTTATCAGAAAGGCTCATGAAGAGCGCCTTCTTTTTTGCTTTCTTGTTAATCTTGACCGAGAAATTACGCTCGGACGATGGACCGAAGGTGATACCACCACCGACCCACTGTGGAGACCGTGTCGAGCCCTGACGAGCGCGACCCGTCCCTTTCTGCTTCCATGGCTTCTTTCCACCACCGGAGACTTCGCCACGCGTTTTCGTGTTGGCGATCGAGCGGCGGGCGTTGGCGCGGAGGCCAACCATGACTTCGTGCAAGAGACCAGCTTCAGGCTTTACCGCGAACACCGTGTCCGCGAGGGCCATGTCGCCAGCGAGCTTGCCGTCGAAATCGTAGACGGGAACCTTAGGCATATTAGACAGACATGATGTGGACAATGGTATTACGAGAGCCCGGGATCGCGCCCTTGATAGCGAGGATACCGCCATCACGAACTTCGACCACCTGGAGATTCTTGACCGTCACCTGATCCGTACCCATGCGGCCTGCCATGCGGCGACCTTTGAGCACGTGCTGAACACCACCCGCACCGATCGAACCAGGCATACGCGTCTGGTCCTTGTGACCGTGGGACGTTGGGTGACCATGGAACCCATGGCGCTTCACCACACCCTGGAATCCTTTTCCTTTCGAGATGCCCATCACCTGAACCTTGTCCCCCGCCGCGAACGACGATGCTTCGATCACGTCACCACGCTGGACGGTTGGCTTCTCCACACGGAATTCCGCAATGTGGCGAAGCTTTGGCAGGTCCTTGAGATGGCCTTCCTCCGGCTTGTTGAGTTTCTTGACGACTTCGAAGCCGATCTGGACCGCTTCGTAGCCGTTGCGTTCCTGCGACATGACATTCGTCACGTAGCAAGGACCTACTTTCACGAGGGTCACCGGAATGACAGAGCCATCGGCTCCGTACACCTGCGACATCTCGAGCTTTTTTCCCAAAATGAATTTCATACAATGAATTTCGGATTGGTCGCGTTAGTTAGTTTCATGGGGCTTCGCCCCATACCCCGTTTTGACGCAGAGGTAATTATGAGGCTTCGCTCACCTATACCCCGGATTGCGGAGCGTATTTATGAGGCTTTGTCCCATTACCTATGGAAGCGTTTGTACGTCTCCATAGCGTGACGCTCAGATTTGAGTGAGATCTGGGATGCTGGAGGGCGAAAATACCGGAGACGTACACGTAAGTACGTTGAGGATGTTTTTGACCGAAGCGCCCAGAGCTCGCCAAATATGAGTGTCACAAATAAAAAGGAGCCAGAGAGCTGCAGACGATGCTATTCGTCTTCAAATCTCTGGCCCCTCCAAAACGGAAAGCCAAACGACATGAAGCCGAGACGCGATTCGTGTCCCAGAGGGACGACGCTGGAAAAAACCAGCAACTGCAGGGAGGTTATGTCACGCGCACTCCCTATGGGCGGCGTTGCATCTTGCGATGCGGACAACTTTCTCCTTGGGAATCGTTCTTCGACAGAACGTGGGTTGTAAATGATTCAAGCGAGTTTCTCGCACTCCACCAAGTTTTTGATTTTGTGCACACACGGCGTAGCCGTGTGTGCACTACATCAGACTGCTGGTGGAGTGAAAGAGGGTCTCACGAGAATAGAAGCCGCTGGCTTCTGACGCTTAGCGTTGTTCGATGACTGGATCGACACCGGCTGGCAGGTTCAAAGCATTCAATGCTTCGACCGCTGCTGGGTTCAGGTCCAAAATATCGACCAAACGGGTGTGCGTACGCATTTCGAACTGCTCACGAGCGTTCTTGTGCACGAAGGTTGAGCGGTTCACTGTCCACTTCTTATTTTTCGTAGGAAGAGGAATGGGACCGACGACCTTGGCACCGGTACGCGCGGCTGTTTCGATCAACGTCTTGACCGCTTGGTCAACGAGACGATGGTCGTGCGAGCGGAGCTTGATCCGAATGCGGCTGGAGGAGACATCTTTCATAAGATACAAGAGAGCGTATGAACGCGAAGAGGGGCTTTCCCTACTTCCCTTACCCCGCATCGTAGCACACTTGCGGCATGTCGATACGTTGTGAGGGAAGTAGGGATGAAACCCCCTACTTCTCACTCTTACTTGATGATTTTCGTCACGACACCAGCACCGACCGTCTTGCCACCTTCGCGAATGGCGAAGCGCATACGATCTTCAATAGCGACTGGCGTGATGAGCTTCACAACCATCTTCACCGTGTCACCTGGCTGAACCATGGCGACTTCGGCTGGAAGCGTGACTTCACCCGTCACGTCTGTCGTGCGGATGTAGAACTGTGGCTTGTAGCCAGACACGAAAGGCTTGTGGCGTCCGCCTTCTTCCTTCGTGAGGGCGTAGACTTCGCCTTCAAATTCTGTGTGTGGGGTGATGGAACCGCCCTTGGCGAGCACCATACCACGCTCGATGTCTTCCTTCTTGATACCGCGAAGGAGGAGACCGGCGTTGTCACCAGCCATACCGGAGTCGAGAGACTTGTTGAACATTTCGATACCCGTGACCACCGTCTTCTTGGTTTCGCCAAGACCGACAATTTCGATATCTTCGTTCACCTTGATCTGACCACGTTCGATACGACCCGTGACCACCGTTCCACGACCTTCAATGGAGAACACGTCTTCCACTGGCATCAAGAATGGCTTGTCCGTTTCGCGAACTGGCTCTGGAATAAACGCATCACAAGCGGCGATAAGATCCATAATTGGCTTACCAGCGGCTTCATCACCTGGGTTTTCGAGGGCCTTCAAGGCAGAACCGCGGATGATTGGCGTGTTCGCGCCATCAAACTGGTACTTGCTGAGGAGCTCACGAATTTCTTCTTCGACGAGCATGATCATGTCTGGATCATCCACCATGTCACACTTGTTCAAAAACACAACAATCGATGGAACGCCGACCTGACGAGCCAAAAGAATGTGCTCACGCGTCTGAGGCATTGGACCATCGGTCGCAGATACCACGAGAATAGCACCGTCCATCTGAGCGGCACCCGTGATCATGTTCTTAATGTAGTCCGCGTGACCTGGACAGTCGACGTGGGCGTAGTGGCGCTTCTCGGATTCGTATTCGACGTGTGCCGTCGCAATCGTAATACCGCGGGAGCGGGACTCCGGAGCTTTGTCGAGCTTGTCCTTGCTCGCTTCCATGGCCTTCAAGCCATGCTTCGAGAGAACCGTGAGAATTGCTGCCGTCGTGGTCGTCTTACCGTGGTCAACGTGACCAATGGTACCGATGTTCACGTGGGGCTTTGAACGTTGAAAGGCGTCCGCCATACGAGATATGAGAGAAAAGGTCGGCAGAAACATCCAGAAAGGACGCTTCAGGCCATAAGGATTGAGCATTCGCCCCAGATGAGCGAACGGGGCTATGGTACCAAAAACGAGGAAAAGATGCAAGAGTTAGCTCTTACGAGAACAGTCGATCTGGACCAACGATCAGGGAAAGCGCTCCTGGAAGGAGAGAAAACCGCGTTTCTTTGGAGGTAAGAGGCTGGCCATCCACCGTAAAATGGACGGATTCACCAGAATCTTGGGTCACGACCCCCTTTGTAAAGGCAATACGTGTTTCTTCAATCTCCTTGGTTTTCCACACCCCCAACCAACCCGTACGTTCAACGGTCGTCTGTAGTACCGCTTCTAGCTGCCCATCACCCGGGACCGAGAGCACCTCCCCTGTTTTTGGCTGAAGGGCAAAATTTTGAATGGCGAGCGGGCTCGGGGTACGTGCCCGAACGGCGTAGGCCCCCTCAAGCGTGAGCTTCGCAGAGGTCTCAAGCGCCACCGCCTCCGTCAAAAACGGCCGGTCGTTCACCACGCCAAGATCCAGGATCTTGATCACTCGAGCGGCGAGAATCCCCACGCTCGCGGCGCCAGAGGGCATACCAATCGCCCGCGAGAGCGCCGTTGGTTGCGCCGGAATATACCCGATACTCACCCCCGGATGCTTTGCTACCCATGGAATCCACTGCAAAAACCAAGCGTCATCACCGATGAACACAATATTCTTTGTTCCTTCCCGAACCACCTCTTCGAGCTGATGTTGGACTTCGTGAAATCCTTCTCGGAACACGGGCCCCTGGATTCCCAGGCGTCCAAGCTCCGTTTCAATTCGAGCTGTCTCCTTGGAAACCATCCCCTGGCCGTAGCCGCTATGGTACACGTAGGCAAAGGACGGGGACATACGTCTAGTTGGTCTCCGATGGCTCGGTAGGGGTATTAATCACCACTTCTCCAGGTTTCTTGGGCGTAGCTGGAACGATTGGAGCCTCTCGCTTCTCCGCGGCCTTCGTTCCCCCTCCCCCAATGCGTACCATGCCCTCGAGGCACGCGCCCGCTTCAATCGCCACCAGCTCTGCGACAATATCGCCCTTTATACGCGCGGTTGATTTGAGTTCGAGTTTTCGTGAGGCTTGGACGTTTCCCTGAATCGTTCCCGAGACCGTAGCTTCTTCTGCTTGCACGGACGCCTGGATAGACGCTTCGGGACCAATGATCAAATGCCCTCCACAGGTGAGTGAACCGATTAACTCTCCCTCAATCGTCACATTCCCCTGACTACGAAACTCTCCTTCAACACGAACACCGCGAGCGATAATCGTGTGAGCAGAAGCGATGGGAGTAGAAGCAAAGTTCATAGGAGCGTTTGGGAGAGGAAATTTCGAATCCGTCTTCGATGGTTGAAACATAAGCAGGAGCAAGAAGAACAAGCGGTATCGCTCATAGCATACGAAAAGCGCTTATCTTAGACAAGTTGACAGTTATCGCGCTGCAAGAATAAGGACCTGTTGATGTTTATGTGAAGCAAACGTCAGAAAAAGTCGCTCTAGAGCGACTTTTTCTGACGTTTGCTTCAAGAAGGAAAGAATGAATTCCTTATTCTTCTCTACATCGAAGCGGGTACATCGATCGTAAGCATCTGTAGCCCATGGGTGAGCGCAAGCTTTGCCGCGCTCGCCAGGTGTAAGCGGCGTGCACGCAACGCGGGCTCCGCATCTAATACTGGCACATCACGGTAAAATGTATTCACCGCTTGTGCGGTAGAAAAACACCATTGCGCAAGCGTCGCAGGCTCCGTTTCTTCGAGGGTTGGTGCACCATCCTTCCAAGCTAGTGATCGCTCAAGCGCACGAGGCAGCGTCCCGATCGCGACCAATAACGCTCGTTCCGCAGACTCCCAAGCAAGATCTGTCGCGAGAAACTCATCATGAGGGACGCCGCCTGCTTTTTTCAAAATCGATGCAAGACGAACCGCCGCGTACTGACAGTACGGACCCGTCATTCCATCGAACGAGAGCGCCTGTTCACGATCAAACGTAAAGACCGAGCCCGGACTCTGCTTGAGGAGCGCGAACTTCATTCCGCCAAACGCAATCGCGCGTGCCGTGGCTGTGACCTGTTCTGTTGGCCACTCTGGATGCCTTGAACTTGTCTGCGACGCAGCATACGCAAGCAACATATCTCGAAGCTCTTGATAGGTGACCACATTCCCCTTACGACTCGACATCGTTCCTTCCTTCAGCGTCAAAAGCCCATAGCCGAGATGTAGATACGGGATTCCATACTTAAGCTTCTGCAAGACGGAATTCAGCTGCTTAAAATGCAATGATTGGCGATTATCCGTCAAAATAAAACTTTTTGCCGCACCGGGATAGTCCCGCTTTTTCTGTTCTGCCAACGCCAAATCTTTTGAAAGATATAGCATGTTGCCATCCGATTTTCGCACCATGCACACCCCAAGTTTTTCTTCTTCGAGATCGATAATCAACGCTCCATCGCTCTTTTTTGCGATGTTCGTTGATTCGAGACGCTCCACAATCGCCGAAGCTTCATCCAAAAAATCCGATTCAAGATACGGCTCCGCACGATCAAACACGATGCCGATTTCTGCACAAATATCCTGAAGCTCTCGCACGCACCAATCACGCGTGATGCGCCACAGACGCTCCCATGCAGGATCGTGCGCTTCTAATCGCGCCTGGATAAATGAAACGTCTTCGATCATCTCCGGACGCGTTTCAAGCGCCAGCGTTGATTCAACGTAGAGCTTTCCGAGAGCATTCCCGGTGCGCTGATCTTCGGGCCATGCGTCTACAAGCGCTTCAACGTCTTTTTCTGTGAGTGTTTTTACAGAAAATGTTGCCGAAATCACCATCATCCACAGGGTTTTTGCGACGTTCACGCCCTGGTCGTTCACGAATTGCACCGCTTCGACGTTTACGCCCGCAGCTTTCCAGAGGCCGTGATACGCGACGCCGGTAATGAAATTGCGCAAATGACCAATGTGTATTTCTTTGTGGGTGTTTGGGTTGGCGTATTCAAAGAGTACCTGACTCTGATCGGACGAACGTACTTGCCCGTAGGAAGATCCGGCGCGGCCGATCGCGACAAGCGTTTCGTCGAACGCTTGTCCAGAAAGCCGTACGTTAATGTAAGGCCCTGCGGCAACGGCTTCTTGCACGAATGGATGACCTTGTAATACGCGCACCGCCTCTTCTGCCACGACCGCCGGTGATTGTGAACGCTCTTTCGCGACACGAAAAAACGGGATGGACACGTCGCCCAATTCAGGCTTTGGCGGCGCGGAACACTCTCCTGCAGCAACCGAAAACCCCGCTTCTTGTAAAGCGTTCGCGAGAGATTCTGTCCAGGAATTCCAAGGGTGTAGAAGCTCCATACTTAGTTTCCAATGACTCTCACAAAAGAACGCTTCCCTTTTTGCAGCAACACCCCCTCTTTCGTGATCTCGACCATCGCTTTCACATCTGAGACCACTTCTCCATTCACTTTGACGGCGTTCTGTTCCACCTGACGACGAGCTTCCGTTTTGGAAGAAACGAGATTTGTTTCTACGAGCACGTCCACAAGCGCGACTTCGCCCACCGCACGAATCACCTCGATGATCTCTTCCGGAAGTTCGCCTTGCTGATGAACCGTTTCGAAATGCGTCGCCGCATGATCCGCCGCTTCCGCGCCAAAACACCACGTCACCACACGATGCGCGAGCTGCTTTTTGAAGGTCATGGGATTTTCGCCCTGCGTGATCTTTTGGCGAATCGTGTCTTGTTCTTCAGACGATACCTGCGTAAGCATTTCGTATCCAGGGAGAATCATGCTATCCGTCCAGCTCATGATTTTGCCGTAGGCGTCTTCTGGAGTGTCTGTAAGCGCGATCATGTTTCCTTCGGTTTTACCCATCTTTTTTCCGGATGGATCCGCCAAGAGCTTTACGGCGAGCGCGAACTTTTCTTTGTGCTTTATTTCGCGCAAGAGCGTACGTCCTGCGAGCATGTTGAATGTTTGATCGTTGCCGCCGATTTCCAAATCCACCTCAAGCGCCACAGAGTCGTATCCCTGCATGAGCGGATACAAGAATTCGTGGAGATAGACGGGCTTCCCTTCTTCGAGGCGCTTTTCGAACATGTCGCGTTCGCTCATTTGCTGGACCGTGAAGTGCGAAGCGAGCTCAACAACATCCCCAAACGACATCGCGCCAAGCCATTCGTTATTGAAACGAATCTGCGCTGGATTTGGACCATCGAATTTCAAGATCGTGGAAAGCTGCTGCTTGTACCCTTTCAAATTTTCTTGGACCTGTTCACGGGTGAGGCGCGTGCGAGCGGCAGACTTATCCGTTGGATCGCCGATCATGGCAGTAAAATCCCCGATGAGTAACACGATCTCATGGCCGAGCGCTTGAAGCTCCGCGAGTTTCTGAATCGCGATTGCATGACCAATGTGAATACTTGGACCCGTTGGATCAACGCCAACATACACGCGAATGCGCTTGCCGGAGAGAAGAAGCTGCTTCAAGGCTTCGCGATCGGGCAGGATGCGTTCAACCGCGTGATCGAGGAACCACTCAATCTTGGCGAGATCTGTGCTTGGGGTCGACATATGCGCGCAGCGTAGCGAAAAAACAGCCAGGGAGCAAGAAAACCGACTCATCGTCGGTTTTCTTGTTTACTAGTCTAGTTGAGCGCGTAACTGTTGGATTTTTGCGGCAGTATAAGCCATTTTTGCACGAATATCGTTCACAACCTTTTCTGGAGCCTTGGCTACAAATTCCTGATTACTCAAACGACTTTCTAAATCTTGAGCGTACTTCTCAGCTTCAGCTAAGTCCGTTTTGAGCTTGGCACGATCATCCTCGGTAAGCTCTATCTGTGGCAAGCCGATCACGGTATCGGCGTATACCGACTTCGTACATTCCTCGCTTACGGCATCCACGCGTTTCAATCGCGAAGCACCAACGAATGGCAAGAGCCAGACGCTGTTCTCTTCGATATACTTCCACATTATGTCGTTCGTCTGCACTTCGAAGATCGTATCGCGTTGCGTACTCATTTTCTTTTCAGCCTTCAAATTTCGCATCAAGATGACGAGCCCGTCTAAGTGATAGATGGATTCCACTATTTCACCTGTACTTGCGGACACGACCTTTGGCCACGATGCATCAATAAGCATTCCATACCATCCCGCATGTTTCCAAATCGCTTCAGTCACAAATGGTAAGAATGGATGCGCTATCACCAAAACCGTACGCAGGAGATAACGCAGGATCGGTCCCTTATCCTCTTTCTCCCACTTCGTACGCTCGATGTACTTATCCGCAAGTTCCGTCCACACAAAGTAACGAATTGCATCACCAGCCATAGAAAGCTGATATGCTTCAGCACTCACTTCGACACTTTTAACCAAAGTGGCAAGTTTAGCAAGAATATCGCGATCCGCATCCGTGTTTGCCTTGGGGATTTGTGCTCCGTCACCGTCAGTCTCCGTTGTCGTACTTAAGATGTACCGCGAAATATTCCAAAGCTTGTTCGTAAAGTTACGCAACCCTTCAATCTTCGCTTCAGACAATTTCAAATCCTGACCAGGCGTCGAACCAATCAAGACGGACAAGCGCACCGCATCCGTTCCGTATTTTGGGATCAAATCGAGGGGATCGAGAATGTTCCCGAGGGATTTTGACATCTTGCGACCCTGATCGTCGCGCACGAGGCCGTGGAGATAGACGTCCTTAAACGGCACCTCCCCAAGGGCATACGTCGACATGAGGATCATGCGCGCCACCCAGAAGAAGAGAATGTCATAGCCCGTTTCGAGTACGGCTGTTGGGTGATACAGGGCGAGATCTCCGGATTTTACCAGGTTCCCTTGCGCATCCACCGTCGCTCCATCCGGCCAGCCAAACACGGAGAACGTCCACATGCCAGACGAGAACCAGGTGTCGAGCGTGTCTGGGTCTTGAACCCACCCTTCGCCAGGAGATGTCTGGCTAATTCTTAGATTCTTGCACTCGCCCAGACTAATTCTTTCGAGACGTTTAGAATTGATAATTTGATGGAGCTGGTTAATACTCATTTCTCCATTTCTGATGAGGTGCGCCAAAAAGCCGAAATCTGCGATTTTTAAGCGGATCCGCTCAGATGCATCAGACTGATCACCGGTAGGCAGCAAGTATGATTTTTGGTTGTGTGCAGGTCTGTACGAATCTCGAACTACACGGGACACTTCTAACTCCTGTCCAATACAAAACTGCAAATAACCACCCTGGTTGTTTACATCAAACAAATCAAACCATGCAGGCACCTGATGGCCAAACCAAATCTGACGCGAAATACACCAATCGCGAAGATTGTTGACCCAGTGGAAATAGGTTTTGGAAAAGCGATCCGGAACGATCGTGGTCCCGCCGGATTGTACCGCTTCAAGCATCAGCTCTTTAAGCGTTGCTTGCTCGCCCTTCTTCCACTTGCCAAGCGTGTTCTGACGAAGCGCGAACGGTTTATTCACGCGCACAAACCATTGTTCCATCGGGAGCTGTTCAACGGGCGCTCCACCGCGTTCAGCAACTGGGAGGGCCTGAGGCACCTCTTCTACTTTTTCGAGAACCCCGTCTGCTTGTAGGCGCTCAGCGATCAGCGCTCGGGCTTCATCGATCGTTTTGCCGGCAAATGGTTCACCACAAATAGGAAGCAGCTTACCATCGCGACCAATCACAACCTCCATCTTGAGACCCTGTTTTTCCATCATGTCCCAGTCGATTTGGCTGTGGGCTGGCGTGACGCCAAGGGCACCCGTGCCGAACGCCGGATCAACTGCCTCATCCGCGATCACCTTAATCGAAAGCAGCTTGCCACAGAACGAGGTTTCGATCGTCTGACCAATATACTGCTGGTAGCGTTCATCCGTTGGGTGCACGGCAACCGCTGTATCACCAAACTTCGTCTCCGGACGTGTCGTCGAGATCGCGATCGGGAAGTCTTTAGAATATTTGAACGTATACAACTTCGCAACAACGTCTTTGGTGAGCACTTCGTCGTCAGAGAGCGTGGTCTGAAATTGCGGATCCCAGTTCACGAGACGATAGCCGCGCTCGATAATCCCATCATCAAACATGCGCTTAAACATCGCGAACACGGCGCGATTACGCTCTTCATCAAACGTGTATTTTTCGCGAGACCAATCACAGGACGACCCCATCGCTCGCACCTGCTTATTGATTGTCTCTCGAGAGCCGTTCGCAAATGCATGGACCTTGGTCAAAAACGCCTCGCGACCAAGTTCGCGGCGTGGGTCTTTCATCCCCTCTGAACGAAGGATCTGCTCAACCTTCACCTGTGTCGCGATGGCAGCGTGATCCGTCCCAGGAATCCAGAGCGCTTTTTTCCCACGTAACCGATGGTAACGGATGAGCGTATCCTGAACCGCGAGCATCGTCGCGTGCCCCATATGCAATGTCCCCGTCCGGTTTGGCGGGGGCAACACGATACAGTACGGCTCACCGTCGGCACGCGGGGCAAACGCTCCGCTTTCCTCCCAGGCGCGGTAGATCTCCGCTTCGTAGTCGGCGGCCTGGTAGGCCTTTGGCATTTCGGAAGACATAGGAATGCACGGAGCTTACGAAAAAATCAGAAAAAAGGCTAGGATGATTTTTTCTTCCGCGGTTTCGACACCGTCCCCCCGATCTCATCCAGAGCCACTGCTGCTCCTCTGTTTTTGAGCACCTCTTTCAAGTACTTCCCAGTAAAACTCTTCGGATGCTTGGCGATGTCCTCGGGCGTTCCCTGTGCAACGATCGTTCCGCCCTTGTCACCTCCTTCTGGGCCGAGGTCGATGACCCAATCGGCGTTTTTGATGACGTCCAGATTATGCTCGATGACGACGACCGTGTTTCCACGAGCCACGAGTCGCTGCAACACCTCCATGAGTTTGCGAATATCTTCAAAATGCAGACCCGTGGTTGGCTCATCCAGAAGATAGAACGTTCTCCCCGTGTCACGACGAGCAAGCTCCGTGGCAAGTTTCACGCGCTGCGCTTCTCCGCCAGAGAGCGTCGTCGCCGCCTGTCCCAGCTGCAGGTACCCCAAACCAACCTCTTCAAGAATCTTGGTACGATCATGAATGGGCGGCACATCCACAAAAAACTCTGAGGCTTCTTCAATCGTCATCGCGAGAATATCGGCGATCGACTTGTCACGATACTTCACTTCAAGAGTCTCGCGAGTAAAGCGCTTCCCCTTGCAGACATCACACGGAACATACACGGTCGGCAAAAAGTGCATCTCGATAGCGATCTGTCCGTTGCCTTCACAGTTCTCACAGCGGCCACCAGGGACGTTAAACGAAAACCGACCCACCTTGTACCCACGAACACGCGCTTCTGGCGTGAGTGCATACAGGTCACGCACATGATTCCAGATACCCGTGTAAGTTGCCGGGTTTGATCGTGGCGTGCGGCCAATCGCGCTCTGGTCTACATCCACAATCTTATCGAGCCAGTCGATTCCCTGAATTTCTTTATGTTTTCCCGCTTCAAACGTCGATCCGTTGAGCTGACGCGCGAGCTGACGATAGAGCACATCAATCAAGAGCGTCGACTTCCCCGAGCCAGACACGCCCGTCACACAGACAAACCGCTTTAAAGGAATTTCCACCGTGACATTCTTCAAATTATTTTCGGTGGCTTGGACAATTTTCAACGATTCGGACGGCTTTGGTCGACGCTTGGCCGGATACGGAATGACGCGTTCGCCACGAAGATAGGCGCAGGTGAGACTCTTTGAATCATCAAGAATCTGTGGCATGGGACCAGCGGCAATCACCTCTCCGCCATGCCGACCGGCTGCAGGGCCGATTTCCACCAGATAGTCCGCCGCCCGAATCGTATCTTCATCATGCTCCACGACTAGAATCGTGTTCCCTAAATCACGCAACTTATGCAACGTATCGATTAAGCGTTGGTTATCCCGCTGATGTAGGCCGATCGTTGGCTCGTCCAGCACGTACAAAGCACCCACCAACCGAGAACCGATCTGCGAGGCAAGTCTGATGCGCTGCGCCTCTCCCCCAGAAAGTGTGCCCGCCTTGCGATTCAGCGTCAGATATTCAAGGCCAACATCAAGCAAAAACGAAATACGTCCCAGGACTTCACGAAGCACCGGTTCCGCGATCGCTTTTTGCGTAGGGGAAAGATCGACTCCCACGAAAAAATCTGCCGCTTGCGAGATCGGTAAACTCGTGGCATCTACAATATTTTTGCCATTAATCAACACGTGCAGCGACTCGCGACGCAACCGCGCCCCCTGACACACTTCGCAGATTTCTTCAGAAAAGACATCTTTCGTTCCAAGGCCATTACACCCCTGACACGCCCCATACGGCGAGTTGAAGGAGAAGAGCCGTGGCTCGATTTCAGGAAACGCAAACCCATCATCCGGACACGAAAACCGAGCAGACATGAGGTGTTCCGATCCATCATCAAGAACTCCAAGAACCGAACCCTCGGAACGATCCATTGCCGCTTCAATGGCTTCGGCTAAACGCGCCTGAAGCTGCTTATTGCCATTGACCGGCCACCCTAACGGCACGCGATCTACCACCAAATCAATCGAATGCTGTTGATAGCGCTCGAGCGGAATTTCATCGCGCAACGAATACCATTCACCGTCTACGCGTACTTCTAAAAATCCAGATGCGTACAAATCTTGTAAGAGCTGATGATATTCCCCCTTCCGCCCACGAACGAGCGGCGCCATAATGACCACCTCACCCGGCTGAATCCCGTGCTTGCTCGCGCTCTTCTTTTTTGGTTTTGCATGCGCTTCTTCCGTACGCTTCAACAAAATATCGACCATCTCGTCCACGGTGAGACGCTGGATTTTCTTTTGGCAGATAGGACAATGTGGCTCGCCAACACGGGCGTACAAGACACGAAGGTAGTCGTAGATCTCTGTGATCGTGGCGACGGTCGAACGAGGGTTCGCGGAATGCGCTTTCTGGTCAATCGAGATTGCCGGTGAAAGCCCTTCGATTTCGTCGACGTCCGGCTTGTCCATCTGACCCAAAAACTGCCGCGCGTAGGCAGAAAGAGACTCGACATAGCGACGCTGACCCTCAGCAAAAATCGTATCGAATGCCAGCGAAGACTTTCCAGAGCCAGAAAGACCACTGATGGCAACCATCTTGTTACGAGGGAGTTCAAGCGAGATATTCTTCAAATTATGTTCGCGGGCGCCACGAATCACGATCTTGTCTTGCATATACCACGAGCCTAGCGCATCCGAATCCACTTGTCGAACAAAAAACGAACGCCTATACTCCACGGGTATGATCCATCCACTCTTGGCGATTCTTCTCGCCGTCCTTGCCTCTACGGTTATCGGTGCGCTTTGGTACGCTCCATTCCTCTTTGGAAATGCGTGGCGCGCGGGCCTAAAACTCTCGGAACCCAAGACCTCCGAGGAAAAGGCTCGCATGATGCGCGGCGTCATCGGGAATATATTGGCAACTTTTCTCACCATGTTTGGGCTCGTTGTAGCGATAGAGCTTCTAAAACCGACCCGCTCCTGTCCACTCATGCTCGGCATTGATTGCGCAGCTCCACCCGTGGGAGCACTCCAAGGGATACTCCTCGGGGCTGGGGTGTGGTTACTCTTTTTGGTCCCAACCATTCTCCAAGAGATCTTTTTCGAGCAAAAAAACATCAAAGCCTCCTCCGTTACTCTTGCGTATCGTTTGATCGAGCTCGTCGTCGCAGGAGCGATTCTTGGAGCGCTTCTCTAGGGTCCTTGCGAAACCCGAACGATTCCGTTATGCTCTCCCCCGTCCACAGGGAGACCTGGAGGGGTCGCATAGTGGTCTAGTGCACTCGCTTGGAAAGCGAGCATACCGCAAGGTATC